>JAZQLI010000015.1:0-38043 GCA_045542595.1 Candidatus Scatosoma sp.
AGGGCTTAGTGATCCGGCGGTAGAGAATGGAATTGCCGTCGCTTAACGGATAAAAGTTACCTCGGGGATAACAGGCTGATCTCCCCCAAGAGTTCACATCGACGGGGAGGTTTGGCACCTCGATGTCGGCTCGTCACATCCTGGGGCTGAAGCAGGTCCCAAGGGTTCGGCTGTTCGCCGATTAAAGTGGCACGCGAGCTGGGTTCAAAACGTCGTGAGACAGTTTGGTCCCTATCCATCGTGGGCGTAGGATACTTGAGAAGGCTTGTCCTTAGTACGAGAGGACCGGGATGAACGCACCAACTGTGCATCTGTTGTCGCGCCAGCGGCATAGCAGAGTAGCGGAGTGCGGTTGAGATAAACGCTGAAAGCATCTAAGCGTGAAACTCGCTTCAAGATAAGGTATCCCACAGCGAAGGCTGGTAAGACTCCTTGTAGACAACAAGGTTGATAGGTCGGGAGTGTAAGTGCAGCAATGTATGTAGCTGACCGATACTAATAGGTCGAGGGCTTGATCTCGAAAGAAACGAGAGAGAGCTTGAGTAAACGAAATCTTTTCGAATGAAAGAAATCTATAATTTTTACGAGCACACAAGAAAGAAAATGGCTGATATGAAGAAAGGAAATGCAAATTTGCTATGTAGTTGTTAGTCTTCTGAAAAGAAGGTTAAAAGAAAAAGTTCTTATAAAGCCTTGGTAAAGGGGTGAAGATAAGGACGAAAAGAAGTATATACGTTGCCGTAACAAACGGTAATAGATATAACCATAGCGGTGATGATGGCAAAGAGGTTCCACCTGTTCCCATTCCGAACACAGAAGTTAAGCTCTTTTACGCCGAAAGTACTTGCAGGGTACTGCTGGGAGGATAGGTAATTGCCGCTTTTATTGCCCCTTAGCTCAGTAGGTAGAGCAACGGACTGTTAATCCGTGTGTCGTCAGTTCGAGCCTGACAGGGGCAGCCAAAACAGCCACTTTTTAGCGAAAAATCGTTAAAAAGTGGCTGTTTTTTTGCTTTGTAAAAATAGCTAAAATCCTTTCTTTTACAAAAAGTGGGGCGTACGTGGGGCGTAAATTATGTTAAAACGTAGGAAAATATCCTATTATTTCTATTTTTCGGTTTCATTTGACTTGGTATCCATTTATCCGCAAATTATAAACCTACTCAAAGATTTATTGCTTGTAGTAAGGCATTTCCCGTGGTTTATTACGGGAACGGTTGCGTGGATTATTTTTAACCGTATGCGCGAAAGAATGGCGGTGCAGGTCCTGCAACACCACGAGGCGAAGAATTGCGGATTTATAAAGGAATTGCCGATAGTGTCTATGTCTTGTGGATCAATGGGGAAGAAGAAAACAACGCTGACAACGGATATGTCGCTGTCGCAAACGGTTATGTTTCGGCAGGAAGCGTTTAGGCGGTTGCAAAAGCAGGATATGAAATTTCCATTCTTCCCGTGGATAAAATTCGAGAAGGAATTGCAAGCGTGTATGGAATATGGCAGGGCATATAATTTAGCTTCAATACGTACATGGGTGGCACAAAAACGTGAAAGATACGAAAAACACGGTAATGAGAAGTTGCAATTATACGGCTATGACGTAGGCCGGTATGGATTGTATTACGATAGCGCATTAAAGGAAGAATACTTATTTGACGTATTAGAAACGTATGCGAAGCTGTATTTTATCTACGTAATTCAAAGCAGTCTTTTGGTGGCGAATTATTCTATCCGCGAAGAAGATATTTTGTATGATAGCGGTAATTTTCCTATGCACAGTTATGGATTTTTTGCACCTGCAACGAAGTATACGCGGTTTGCGCATATACTCGATTTTGATATTTTGCGGCTCGGTAAAAAGGTGATTGAGAATAACCAAAATGCAGGGAGTTTTGAGTTCGGCGTAGTGGTAATCACGGAAATCGGGAAAGAGCGTGCGAATATGCTGGAGCTCAAAGAAATGAAGAAAGGCGCGGACGAAGCTAACCAGAAGAACGATTTGTTCAATGCGTGGCTGAAAATGTGTAGGCACTCCGCAACGGTGGATAATTTCCCGTTCATTAAGGTATTCGTGGACGAGCAACGCCCAGAAAGTTGGGGCGCAGATTGTAGGGATTTGTGTGACATTTTAACAATAATAAATAGCGGGAAATCAAAGCTTGCGTTGCCGTTTTACACGATAGAGGAAATGCTGTGCGAGTGGGTGTTTACGCGGTTTATTTTGACGTATTATAATTTCCGTTATATTCGTGGGGATAATACACTTTTCGTACATATTTTGAAATGCATTGTAAACAAGATATGGGCGCATAATGAAAGAATTTATAATCGATTCGGGTACAGCGTGTTAAGCATAGAAAAAGAGCGTGGAACGCAAGATACCAAGCCCGAAAAGAAACGATATTTTTTGGCAAATTACAAGATTTATAGGGAACGGTTCACGACGGACTGTTTCTCCGATTATTTCAATGAGTTGGCTGAAAAATCGGGTGTTGGTTTGATGGATTATAGGGCATACGCAAGCGTAAAGGCGAGCGTGGAAGAATTGAAATTGCAAAACAGCTATTTCATTCGGGATTTGTATGGAGCATAAAGGAGGAACGTATATGGCAAAGCCATATTTAATCCCTGCGGATATACGAGAAAATCCGTTTGAGGAAAAACATTTATATAAAATATATCACGACAGCAGTCACCCTGTTGCAACGCGAGTGGTGCGTAGTAAGAGCAAGAAACCGCCTAAGAAACCAGCGAATACGGCTTTGGATATTGCATTCGACAGTTTGTATTTTCAAGGGGTAAGGCAAGGGTTGAAAGGGGATGCTATGGCGGACTATATACAAGCGGGATTGGAGAAGCTCTATCCCGCTTCTTCCACTTTGCGAAAATATATTTTAGAAAAGATGGATAAAAAGCAGCGCAACCTATGGAAACGTATCAAGCGGTTTAAGCGAAAGGTAAATATGAACCGATGGAACTATTTCGTAACGTTTACGTGTGATCCGAAAAAGCATACGGAAGAAAGCTTTAGAAAAAAATTACGCAAATGCCTATCTAATTTGCATACGCGTAGAGATTGGAAATATATGGGCGTATTTGAGTATGGGGAGAAGAATGGAGCGATTCATTTCCACGCGTTGATATACGTGCCTAATGATGAGATGATTGGTGAGATTGTAAAGATAAGTGAGTATAGTAAAAAGAGAGGCGAGAGATATACAAGGTATGGAAATACGTTCTTTGATGAGTATTTTGGGAAGTCGGATTTTCAGGAAGTAAATCCTATTTTATTGAAGAGAGGCGGAACGTCAAGATATTTAGTAAAATACATAACGAAAACGGGTGAAAAGATTGTTTATAGTAGGGGGATCGCAGAGGTAATTTATAAGGAACTTGGGGAAAGTGATATAGTAGGGACGTATTTAGATTTTGTGACGAAATACGTGCTTTGGGATGACGTGATTGATTGGGAAAGAGATTTGAAAGATTATGGAAAGAAGAGAGAAGAAGTTAAAGGACAGCGTAGGCTTATATAACGAGAGTTGCGAATGCGAGAGCGCCTGTACGAAGGGGTACAAGGCGTATTTTGGCGTACAAAACTTACTGAAATCCTTAAAGAGAATCTCGAAAAAAAGAAAACGGCAGTATTTCGCAAGCGGTTCAGCGCGAAAACTGCCGTTTTTTTCGGTCTTTAAGTCGGTAAGTAGGTAGGTAAAATAAGACGACACCTTGACCGCGCGCCGCAGGCGCGCGCTCGTATAGTCATATAGTCAAGGTGTCGTCTTATGCTCGTATAATATGGCACACTCTGCGCTCGTTTGTTTAAAAAAGCAGTTTTTTGTCGAGTGCTTTCTTACTTAATTGTGTGAAAAAGGCGTGTGTCATTTGCTCTTTTTAGGGTGTCTTATGCTCGCGAAATATAATTTGCAACCGAAAATCAAGCTGAAAAAATTAATATTCAAACTTTAAAGATGATTTAAATTCGGTGGGGCATACCTGTAACCCGTTTAAATACGCGAGAAAATATTGGGGGGCGAACGCCAAAAGGTCGAAAATTTGTGCGAAATTTAAGTTTCCGTCGCGTATAAGCTATTTTGCGCGTTTGATTTTTTTTCGAATAAGAGCATTAGTTAGAAACTTTAAATTGTTTTCTATATTCGCTAGGGCTTATGTTTTCGCTTTTTTTAAATAGACGGACGAAATGCGACGAATCGAAAAATCCACATTCGTAGGAGATAAACGTAATGGATTTGTCTGTATTAACGAGCATTTTTTTTGCTTTTCGTAAACGCACTTTAATAATATATTCCATAGGCGGTATTTTTGCGATTTCGGTAAAATACCGCTTGAACGTTGCCGGGGAGACGGACAATTCTTTTGCTATAATATCAATGGTAAGCTTATTTGCGATATTCTTTTTAATAAACTCCATTGCATAGATAACGATAGGAACGTACGAATGGATGGGTTGCGATAGTTGGCGCTTGAATAACGTAGTAGAGTAATAACTTTTACAGAATTTACAAATTAATTGAAAAACGATAGCCGCTTGCAGGTTATAATCGTAGTCGTTTTCTTCGTTATAATACATTACGTTGCGTAAGTCTTGATAGACGTCTTCAAATTGTGACTTAGAAAGCTGCAAGTAGGAATTATGGTTTTTGTTGGAACGCAATAGCGGTTCAATGTTAAAAAGAGAATCGTACCCTTTCATTATTTGTAGACTCGATTTATAGGTCGAAAAAAATCTAGGGCCTAATAGCGCGTGAAAAATATGTAAATTGGATATTTCAAAATATCCGTGTTCGACGCCTGGTGGAATAATGACTAAATCTCCTGCTTGCATATTGATTTTTTCATTGTTGATGTAATGGATTCCTTCACCGTCCGTAATCAAATTGATTTCATAAAATTCATGCTTATGCGCCTTAATGGGATAGCCATAGCCACCTTTGATTTCAGGAGCGTGAAAAAAACAATGTACGCTTTTCATGGTATTCTCGCTAAAAAAATCCGTAGAAGAATAAAACGGATGAACGGGGTGCTTTGGTAATGAATCAGGAATATCAATATTGTTCATAAAAATCTCCCACTTAGTCTATTGGATGTATTATAACACCTATTTTTATATATGTCAATACATAATTGTAAATTTTGGGATAATTATACAAGAAAATTGAGCTGATAATACAAGAAATACCGTTGTTTTTATGTTAAAATAAATAAAAAGTGTAAAAAGGCATATTAGAGGACTGTACGCATGACGGAAAAACAAGAATTTTTATTAGGTGTTAATTACTGGGCGTCGAACGCAGGTTTATACATGTGGAGGCGATACGATAGAACTGTCGTTGAGAATGACTTTAAACTCTTGCGTTCTCATGGTGTAAACACGATTCGTGTATTTCCGCTTTGGCCTGATTTTCAACCCCTGACGGAAATTCGTTTTTGTAACGAAAGAGCGGCGCAGGCGACTTCCTTCAAAATGAGAATAGGGGATAAGCCTTTGGTTTATCAAAAATTCCCTGAAAGCGGTTTGGACGAAAAACAAGTGGAGAATATGAAACACTTGCTTTCCGTAGCGCAAGAAAACGGCTTACAGGTTGTAATTTCGTTGATAACAGGCTGGATGAGTGGTCGAAAACTCGTACCTGCCCCCTTCGTATCAAAAGATTTGATTAAAGACCCCGAAGTAGTTTTATATCAATGTGCTTTCATTAAAGATTTAATTTCCGAGATAAAAGGGTTTGATAATATTGTTGCCTACGAACCTGGGAATGAAACGAATTGCCTGAGTTATGAAGTAAACGAATACGAGGCGGAATTGTGGTTAAGAACGATAACGAGCACTATTCGTTTGGCAGACCCTACTCGTCCCGTTTACGCGGGATTGCATTGTACTTCAAGTAAAGGGAAATGGAATTTGTCGACGCTTGGTAAGATATTCGATATGGCTACGCCTCACCCGTACCCGCCCTTTACGCCCTATTGCGATAATGAAAAATTGACTTCTATGCGCGCCTCTATGCACGCGGCTGCGGAAAATTCATATTACAGTTCGATTGCAAGAAAGCCTTCTTTGGTGCAGGAAATAGGCGTTTTAGGACACAACTATTTGTGTGATGATAAAGTTCCTGAATATTTAGAAACAGCGTTGATTACTTCGTACATGACGGGTACGAAAGGATTTTTGTGGTGGTGCGCGTTTGATCAAGATCATTTGGATTTTTCGCCTTACGATTATTCTGGCGCAGAGATTTATTTAGGATTGTGTTATTCGGATTGCACACCGAAAGCAGGGTTGTTGAAGATGAAAGAACTGCAAACGGTACTTCAGGAAATCGGCAGCTTGCCCGAGCCTGAAACGGACGCGGTGTGTATTTTAAGCGGTGCGAGCGAGCATTGGGAAAACGCCTACGGCGCGTTTATGTTGGGGATTCAATCGGGCAGATATATTGATTTTTGTCACGAGGAGCAACCGTTAAAAGATTCCGAGTGCTATATACTTCCGTGTGTTTTTGATTATAGAGGCTTGCCAAAGTGCCAAGCAGATTTATTAGATGAAAAAATTCGTAATGGCGCAAAACTCTTGATTACCTACAATGGTGGAGCAACTAGAGATTTTGAAAAATGGACGGGATTGCGTATTCACGGAAACGAAGGGGTTCAAAATACGATTAACTTCAACCTTGAAGAAAGCGGTTTAACCATCAACCGTGAAAGAAAATTATTGCTTGAAAGCGCAACGGCGCAAATAATAGCAAGGGACCAAGACGGAAATATTGCAATTGCAGTAAACAAGTACGGGAAGGGCTCGGTTACGTTCGTAAATGCGCCGTTGGAAACCTTTTATACGAAATCGTATTATCCCGAAAATACGGAGTTGTACAAAATTTACGAGAATTTTTTTAAAGAGAAAAAACAAATTGTTACACTCAACAATCCGTTCGTTTTCAGAACTGTGCATAAGTTATTTAACGGAAAAATCGGGATTATGCTTTATAATTTCGAGAATGGAAAAAACGAAATGGATTTCGTGCTTGACGATAAATATGCAATCGAAAGCGTTTTGTTTGGCGAGGTCGTTGAAAATAAGCTGGTAATGCGTAAAAAATACGCGTATCTCGTTTTAAGCGAAAAATAATAAAAGCTTAAAGAACTGAAAAAGCACGTGCGTGCTTTATTTAGTAAGTGAACGCCTTACTAAATAAAAATATTTATTTGGTTAACCTTAGGAGAAGTGAGTATGAATGCGTTAACGAGGAACGAATACGTGCAATATAACGGCAGAACAAAAGAAATAACTGCTTTTGTATTGCAAGAGCAGTTGTATGATGAAAATCTTTGGCGAATATTCGTACAACAATTTCGGGATAGAAACGATATTCAAAAGGGCGAATGGCGCGGAGAATTTTTCGGTAAGATGATGCGAGGGGCGTGTTTAACTTATCAATACGTTCGCGACGAGAAATTGTTGTGCGTTTTGGAAAACGCCGTAGAAGATTTTTTAACGACTCAAGATGAATTAGGCAGGTTTTCCACCTATACCGTAGAGAAAGAATTTACAGGCTGGGATATGTGGGGTAGAAAGTATGCGATGCTCGGTTTGGAGTATTTCTACGATATATCCAATAATTTGGGTTTAAAACAACGTATTTTACTTGCGTTGGAACGGCACGCAGATTACATAGTGGCGAACGTAGGCGAGGGAAAATCGCATCCTATTGCTTTTGCAACAAGCTTTTGGCACCACGCGGGTTTGCCTTCTTGTTCCATATTAGAACCTTTTGTGAAATTGTATAAGCTCACGGGAAAAGTGACGTATTTGCATTTTGCAAGGCAAATCGTGGAGACGGGCTTTACGAATAACGAAGATAATCTCGTGGAAATTTTCTATAAAAAAGAGAAAAAAATTAACGACCTTATCTCTAAAAAAGCCTACGAGATGATGAGCTGTTTCCAAGGCTTACTTGAATATTACACCGTCGTGAAAGATGAAAAATATTTAATTTCATTGAAAAATTTCGTGGAGGCCGTTATAGAAACGGAATTAACTGAAATAGGTGCGCTTGGCACGGATTACGAGTTTTTTGACAATTCGGTGGAGAATCAAATTTTCTATAAAGATAAGCCGATGCAGGAAACGTGCGTAACGGTAACGTTTATGAATTTGTGCTATAATATGTTGCAATACACGGGTGAAAGCCGTTTTGCCGATTATATAGAACGGAGCGCATACAACGCTTTATTCGGTGCAGCGAATACGGGGAAGAATAAGAAAGTTTTTAGATTCATAGAGGGAAAGCCAACGCTAATAGATTGTAAATATTTTATGCCGTTTGACAGTTACAGTCCCTCGGTAAATCAACGGAGAGCTATGGATACGGGCGGTTGCTTGCAATTAACGGCGGACGGTATGAAATACGGCTGTTGCACCTGTATTGCCTCTACGGGAACGGCTATTTCAGCGCTTTACGGCGTAATGAAAACGGAAAAAGGGTACGTTTTTAACAGTTATGAGGAAGGACGGTTTAATTTACTAACGCCAACGGGAAAGCCTCTTCTTGTTGAAGTAAATGGAAAGCCCTTTGAGAAAGATGAAAATTCCGTTTTTTGCTTTTCGATGCAAGAGCCTGAGGAGATTTCAATTTCCCTTCGTATTCCCGAGTGGTCTAAAGAAACGGTGGTATATTGCAAGGGAAAGAAATATCAACCTGAAAGAGGGTATTTAGAACTTTGCGAGAAGTTCCAAAACGGTGACGTTATCGAGATTTGTACGGATACTAAAATCCATGTTATCAATAGGGGCGGTAAACAGCTTTTGAAAAAATGCGCGTACGTTTTGGCGAGAGACGAGCGGTACGCAGACGGATTTGATGAAAAGCCGTATTTCGTTACCGAAAAGGACGGTAGCGTGCAAGCAGAACGCGTTCAAAGCGGAAAAGTTGATGCAGTCGCGGAGTTTTCGTTATTGCTTGAAAACGGGAAGAAAATAAGGATGTGCGATTATTCTTCCGCAGGAAAAGTATGGGATACCGAGGAAGATTTGCGTGTGTCCGTTTGGTTGTAGGGTTGTTAAGAAAATATCCGTCAAAAGGTATAAATAAAAATTGAAAGGAGAAAAATCATGAAAAAAATTCAAAAGGCAAAAAAGGTTTTAAGCTCAGTATTGGCACTGGCTATGGCGTTTGGTATTACGGCTTGTAACGGCGGTGGCGGAGATACCTCTGGAAAACTCGAGATAAAGATTGTCAATTACGCCGGTGGTGTAGGTCGTGCATGGTTAGACGACGCAATCACGCGTTTTGTGGCGGAAACGAAAGACAAGACGTACGGCGCGTTTACGGGTGTTAAATTCGATATCAAACACACGATGGAAATGGACGTTGAAAACATTGCAACCAGCGCAAGCCATATCTATTTTGGCGAAGGTAACTTAACCGGCGGATTGATCCAAAAGGGTAGATTGTTGAACTTGAACGATATTGTAACCGAAGTAGGCGCGGACGGTAAAACGATTGAAAGTAAAATCGACGAAGAGTACCGTGATGTTTTTAAGGGTAACGATGGTGAATATTACGCTTTGCCTCACTTTGAATATTTCAGCGGACTTTCCTACGACGTAGAATTGTTTGAAGCAAAGAACTATTACTTTGCATCGCCCACGGCAACCGACGTTCAAAATTATACGAGCATCGCTGGGTTTGGAAGCGCAAACTTCGTAGCGTCGAAGAATACAGTTAAGAGTTGTGGTCCTAACGGTATAAGTGGGGATTACGACGACGGTTTGCCTTCCTCCGTACAAGAATTATTGATTCTTTGTGATAAAATGAATACGGAAATTGATAATCCTATTATGTATGCAGGCGGACACGAGCATTACTTTAATCACTTGGTTGCAGGACTTTGGACGTCACTTGCAGGTGGTGAAGAGATGAAATCGTATTATACGATGCGTGGTGATATGGAAATCGTAGACGGTTTTTCGGGAACTCTTTTCGGGTCTGACGTTGTAGCTCCTACAACCAAAACGCAAGCAGTGACGGAAGCAACGGGTTATTATGCGTCGCAACAAGCGGCAAGATATTATGCATCTGCCTTCGTTGAATTAGCTTATAAGAATGGTTTTATCGAAAACGATAGCACTACGTTCTCAAATATCGCAGCGCAAACTGCGTTTATCAATAGCGGTGTTGGTACGACGGCTGTTTCCGGTATGTTCGTTGAGGGTTCGTATTGGTATAACGAGGCAAAGGATTACGGCTTGTTCGAAAATTACGTTACAGCAACGAAGGGTGAAAAAACCACTCGTACGTTGGCTTGGATGCCGTTGCCCGTGCAATGGTCTGGATCGGTAACGGAAGGTAACGGAAAAGCGCCTACGTTGTTGGATACGTCAGGGTCTTCAATGTTCGTAAACGGACGTTTTGCTAATAATTCTGCGGTTGTAGAAGCTTGTAAGGATTTTATTAAATTCCTTTACACCGATGGAGAATTAAGCGCGTTTACGAGTACTACGGGTGTTGCAAGAGGCGGAATGGATTATGAGTTATCCACCGCTGATTATGAGAAAATGGATAGTTTCCAACAAAATCTTTGGGAAATGAGAACAGAAGGTAGCGTTGTTAGCCCCGGTTCGAAGACGGCAACTTTCCTTAACAATAGCTCGTATTTTACTGTTAGAACGCTTTGCTCTATTTTAAGACCTAAGACGAATGCAACTTACGCCACGGTTTTGTCTTTATTGCGTACTGGTGATTATACGGCAAAAGATGCTTTTGAGGCTACGACTCTTTCGGCGGATAAATGGTCTGAATATTATAAAGGTTAAGGTTTGAAAAATCTAAGCGAACGCGCGATAAAAACGCGTTCGCTTAGAATAAAAGCAGAGGAGGACAACATGGATAAAAGAAGAAACAAGAGAATGTTTTCTCGTCAATTGTTTTATTTAGCTATTATAATTTTACCCGTTATTCAATTCGCGATTTTTTACATATACGTTAATTTCAATTCGTTTGTAATGGCGTTTCAAAAATATGAAGCAAATATAGATACGCTTGGGTATACTGTAAATTTTGCGGGTACGGAAAATTTCAAAAAAGCTTTTGAGATTTTAGAAAAGAACGCGTTTATGATTAAGAATTCCTTGATTATGTACGCATTCAATTTATGCTTCGGTACGACGCTTGCAATTATTTTTTCATATTATATTTATAAAAAGTATTTTCTTTCCGGATTATTTAGGGTAATGTTGTTTTTACCGCAAATCGTTTCTGGATTGATTTTTGCTATTCTATTTAAGTATATAGTAACGAACGTGTATTCGTATATCGGTTTGCAACTGACAGGAGAAAAAGTCGTTGGTCTTTTGGATAATTTGGATACGCGCTTTGGGACGGTCGTGTTTTTTAATCTTTGGATTTCCTTTGGCGTTAGCGTTTTGATGTATAGCAATAGTATGAGTACAATTGATCCCTCGATTGTAGAATCGGCGCAACTTGACGGAGCGAATACGATACAAGAATTTATCTGGATTACGTTGCCTTCTATTTATCCGACGCTGGTTTCTTTCTTCATTATCGGTATCACGGGAATATTTACAAACCAAAACGGTTTGTTTGATATGTTTGGTTCAAATGCTAATACGGCGGCTACCTTAGGATATTATTTGTTTATGGTAGTGGAAAGCGCAGACGTAGATACCATTCCCTCCTTTAGCCAGATTTCTGCGCTTAGCTTGATTTTGACGTTTGTAATGGTTCCTACTACGCTGTTGATACGCAGCTTGTTGAACCGTGTTGGACCTAGTGTGGATTAAAGGGGGAGGAAAAATGAGTAAAACTGTAAAGAAAATTGACGTAACAAAGCTGATTTTTATCACGGTAATATGTACGGTTTTAGTTTTGTATTCTTTATCCCTGCTTTTAGTTTTGGCTTGGGGACTTTTAACTTCCTTAAAATCTCATATTGATTTTGAAACGTATGGGAATTTAATGAACTTGCCTTCCTTGGAATGGAGTGAAGCGGAATTCCTTAAATTGGCAAATTATACGAAAATTTTTGCGGATTTTAAGATAACGAATTCGGTCGATTATTTCGTTGGGAATACTCCCGTAGGACACGAAAGTACGAGTACGATTGGTACAATGCTATTAAACACGATCGTATATGCGGTCATTGGAGCGATGTTGCAAACGCTTGTTCCTGCAGTTGTGGCGTATATGTGCGCAAAGTATCGTTGTAAAATTAGTACGTTCTTAAACGCTTTGGTTGTCGTTACGATGACGATTCCTATCGTGGGGAATTATCCCTCAATGATAACCACGTTGAGAGGCTTAAATTTGTACGATAACTATTTGGGCATATTGATTATGAAATTCCATTTTGGTGGTATGTATTTCTTGGTTTTTCATGCGTATTTTACGGGATTACCCGATACGTACGCCGAGGCTGCTGAAATAGACGGTGCTTCGCAGTTTAGAACGCTCGCGACGATAATTATGCCTTTGGCTATTAAGATTATGTCTACGGTATTTTTAATTTTATTCGTTCAACTTTGGAACGATTATAGAACTGCACTGATTTATATGCCTACCCATCCCACGCTTGCTTACGGTGTTTATTATTTGTCTATTGGAACGAATAAAGGTACGTTTGCTTTCGTACCAGCAAAGACTGCATCTTGTATGTTGCTCGCAATTCCTATTTTGATATTGTTTATACTTTTCAAGGATAAAATTATGGGCAACGTAACGATAGGCGGTATTAAGGGTTAATTCAAATAAAAAAGGGAGAACTTTTATGTTGAAAAGGAAAGAAAAGCCAGCGAAGAAGGCTTGTTTGATTGCGTTATGCACGATAACTTGCGCTTTTGCAACGGGATTAGGCGTACAAGCTTTAAGCTCGGGGTTAGGCGCGGTTAGCGCCGAGGAGTGTGAAATTATCGTTAAAAATGAATGGAAAGAAGAATATAAGCTTAATGATACCTTTATAATTCCTGACGCGTTAATTTCATATAACGATAAGGAATATACCCCTGATTATCAATATTTGCAGTATCCCGATGGTAATATTGTTGATTACGAAGTTTATTCGTTGAACTATTTGGGAACTTATTCCGTTATATACGAAGCGAACGTGGGTTCAAAAAAATTGACGGCGGTAAAGAGTTTTTCCGTTTTAAGCGAGGCGTATACGGCAAAGGACGCAACGTACGAATATCGGGATAAATTAAATATGAGCGAAGCGAGCGAAAAAAGCGGTTTGGGCGTTATGTTTTCAAACGGCGGTGATTTTCGTTTCAACTTACCTGTAAACGTTAAGAAATTTTCTAAAAACGAGCCGATTGCTATTGTTTATCCTTATAATAGAACGATGCTTGGGGGGAATAACGGTTCGGTTACGGAAGCAAGAAAAATAACCGTTAGGCTTACGGATTGCTACGACGAGAATACTTATGTGGACATTGTTTTAAGTTGGGACGTAACAAATGTTATTACAGGGAATAGACACCCGTACTTTAGGGCGGGCGCGTCTAATCAAGCTACGATCGGTTTGGAAGAATCTTCCCCGAGTCCGAACACAAGAAGCGTTTGGTTGAACGGTGTGCATTACAGAGCTTTTGATAACGATAAGTTTGGCGCGTCATCTAAGGATTGGAGCGCTCAAAGCGCTGATAATTTTGGATATTCCATATTTTATGATGATGAGAGGAAAGAAATTTACGTCCAAGATCGCGCGGGTACGTATTTTGTAAACGATTTAGACGAAACGTTGATATACGATCAAAACGTTTTTACCGGATTTACAACGGGTGACGTATATATTTCTATTTTTGGGGAGGATTATTATACCTCAACAATGAACGTTGAGATTGAAAAACTTGGGCAATATCAAACAAGCGACTTTGCAGTCTTGAAAGAAGTTAAAGACGAGGAAAAGCCTTTTATCAAAATTGCTGCGGATACAACCGAAACGATTTATATTGCAAAAGACGGTGAATTTAAGATCTTTGAGGCGGATTATCGAGATTTTAATAAAGGAAAACCCATTAGCGCTTGCGTGTACTATAACTACGGAACGGAAAATCAAGTGCAAATCCCCATAAAAAACGGTAAGATCAAGCCGACGAAGAACGGATTGTACACGATTGAATACGTCGCGGAAGACGTATATGGGAATAGAAGTGTTGAGACTGTTGATTTGAAGTGTGTTGACGGCTTTGACGGAAAAACTGTTTTATTGAAAACGGAACAGTTGTCGTCTTTAAGCGGTGGATACGAATGTGAGTTGCCAGAATACGAGTTGACTGGAGTAAACAATGGCAAGTATATTCGTATGTACGTTGTGTATGGTGGGAAAGAAGTTGAAATTGACAGCGATTCCCGTAAACTCTTCGTTGACGAGCTTGGAACTTATAAAATAGTTTATCGATACGGAGATAAATATCACGATTACGAATATTCTTACGACGTAATATCGGGTTCGTCGGATGCTATCGTGCTTGAACAGCCTACACTTCCGTTACACTTTATAAAGGATGCTCCGTATAGTTTAGACGCGGGTACGGCATATATTTACAGCGGAACAAGCGTTGTGAAGGAAAAGATTACGGACGTTTACGTAAAACAAGGCAAGGGAGAGTTTGTAAAGCTTACAGACGTTGAAAACGTTAAGTTTACGGAAAGCGGAACGGTGCAATTCCGCTATAACTACGGGACGGTTGAGCTCTGTTCTTCCGAAATTCCCGTTGTGGACGTAGGTTTTACGGGAGTTTTAGACTTAAAAAATTATTTCTATGGTGATGATTTTGAAAAGCAATCCAGCCCTTCTTGCATTAGTTATTATTCGAAAAAGACTGGGTGCGACAATGCCTTGCAATTTATCAATGCTATCGGGTTGTCGAATTTCTCGTTAAAGTTTAGAGTGCCTACGGATTATGATAAATTTACGAGCCTTACAATTCAGCTTTGCGATTATTATAATCGTGAGAATAAAGTTGAGCTTGTTTACGGAAAATCCGAAGTGGGTGTATATTTCGGTGTGCAAGGCGGAGAATCACAAACGCTGAAAAAAGATTACGCAGGCGAAACGTGGACGGTTTCATATAGCGAAAAATTAAAGTGCTTTAATATTGGTTCGAATATTTCATTGCATTGGGCAAGTACGTTTGTAAGCGATAGAGTGTTGTTGCAAATAACGCTGAACGATATAACTGCGGAAAGCGGAATTGAAATTATGCAAGTCAACAACCAAATATTTAGCGGAAACATCACGAAAGACAATATTAGACCTGTTATTAAAACGGACGTGCAAGGCGAATATCAGCTGGGAAGTATTATCTCGGTAGCACCGGCTACGGCAACGGACGTTATATCACCTTTCTTTAAGAAAAATTTCACGTTTGAGGTTGTAGATCCAAGCGGTAATACGGTAATCTCAACAGATGGAGTTACGCTGGATAATAATTGCGACAAAACGCGCTCATACGAATTTATGCTTAAAGAGTACGGAGTTTATTACGTTTCGTATAGATATAGCGACTATGCGGGGAAACGTATGGATATTGATATTCCTTTGCAGGTTATAGAAGACGTTGCGCCGACGATTACGTTGGGTGAGGGCTTAAACGAAACGAGCGTGAGAAAGGTGGCGTATAATTCTACTGTTGAGGTTGCAAGTTTTACGGTTACCGATAATCAAACGCCGACGGAGAAGTTAAAGGCTTACGTGATTGTACGTTCACCGAAGGGTGAATTGATATTACTAGATGAAACGAACAAGTTTGTAGCCGAGCGAAAGGGTATC
Organism: Candidatus Scatosoma sp.; assembly: GCA_045542595.1. Classification (GTDB taxonomy): domain Bacteria; phylum Bacillota; class Clostridia; order Christensenellales; family Borkfalkiaceae; genus Scatosoma. The sequence goes on from JAZQLI010000015.1 coordinate 15,807, forward strand.
TATGTGGTGTATTATTACTGTATAGACGAGGCAGGGAATATGTCATTACGCTTTTACAACATAGAAGTTATATAAACTGTTAAATTGTACGTTGATTTGAAAGGAGTCAAAGAATGAAAAATAAGAGAATAATTTCAACGTTATTATCCTTGACGACGTTGCTTACTTTTGTTGGGTGTAATAAAGGCTCGAATCCGTCAGGGGAACAATCATCAATAGACGCGTTGCGCGTTGTGTACAATGGTACGCATAAGTTCAACGTTGAAACAACGGATAAGGATTTTGTAAAGGAGGGCAAAACAGATTATAAAATCGTAGTTTCTTCTGAGGCAAATACACTTGTCGCAAATGCGTTGACGGAATTCCGTTATTTCTTTGAAAAAGCAACGGGAATTAAATTAGACGTTGTTTACGATAATGGAAATATGTCGCACAATGACAATCAGAAGTATATTTCTATTGGTGAAACGTCCTTATTAAAAACATCAGGGGTTGTTTATGATAAAAAATCCTTGGGGCGTGACGGCATCCGCATTGCAACTAAAGACGATACGATTTACCTTGTCGGTGGCTACGATACGGGAACGCTGTATTCCGTATACGAGTTTATGGAAATATATTTTGGGTTTGAAAGCTATTATTGGGATTATTATACGTTGGATACGAACGTTCGAAACGTTAAGTTTAAAAAATTAGACGTAACCGATATTCCCGATTTTGAAACTCGCATAGGAAAAGGGAGTTTAGGTGCGATTGAAGGCGAGGTAAGAACGTACGATGCAAAGATGTACGGCGCAAGATCTCGTGCTATGGAAACGCGCGCAGAGAATATAATTCCTATTTATAAGGAGTATGACTTAAATTCGGAAAATAGGAAAACGACGAACTCTAGCGTGGTATTATCGAAGGATATTTATTTTAACGAACATCCTGAATGGTTTTCTGATATTGTGGATCCAACTCACAAACCACAGCTTTGCTACACGGCGCACGGTAATCAAGAACAGTATGATTTGATGGTGCAAGAAGCGGCAAACAAAATTATTTTTAGTTTGGAAAATATCCCTGTGGAAGAAGGGAAAAATGCAGTTTCTATAACGATGGAAGATAATTACGATTGTTGTAATTGCGACAAATGTACGGAATTGGCAAATTATTACGGGACTGAGTCTGGCGCGGTTTGTATTTGGATGAATAGTGTGGGGGAGATCATAGAAGAATGGTTGACTGATCCTGCAAATGCAGATCATTACCGTGAGGATTTCAAAATTTGGTTTTTTGCATATTACAATTTTGAAATGGCGCCTGCCTATTATGATACAACCGCTAAACAGTACAAGCCGATTGACGATAAAGTAAAATTGCGTGATAATATTAGCGTTTATTACGCTCCCATTCAGTGTGATTTCCAACGCGGTTTTTATGATGAAGAGGTGGCGAAATACCGTGAAAATATAAATAAGTGGGATGCGATTTCCGATCATATTCAGCATTGGCATTATTTTATAAACTTTAAGTATTCATTTTATTTTTACGATACGTTTTCATATTTTACAGAAGATGCATTTTCGTATATGGCAGCCCACGATGCGGAAATGATGTTTTTACAAGGTATCACAAACCAAGTAGATACAGCGTTTCAGAATTTAAAGTTCTACATAGCAAAAGAATTGATGTGGGATACCTCGAAAAGCTCGGCGGAACTGACGGATAAATGGTTTGGAGCAATGTTTGGAGATAGCGCGACGTATATGCGCACCTATTTTGATGAATTGCGGATGCACAACGCGATTGTTTTGGAAGAAAACAATTTATACAATGACAGGTCGTGTTATACACTCATAAACAAAAAAGAATACTGGCCGTTGCAAACCTTACGCCGTTGGTTAGGGCTTTGTGATAAAGCATTGGAGAATATACAACGTTATGAACGGACGGATTTGGAATATTACACTGCATTGAAGCGCCATATTCTTATCGAATGGATTTCTCCTGCTTATATTACCTTGGATTTGTACGGCAGAGAACAAGGAACAGGGTTATCGGCAACAGAAAAACAGAAACTTATCAATCTTTTTTACGAGTACGAAGATTTCTTAGGATTAAATGGAATGAGATTAAACGAACTTACTTCGTCTACGATTATTGACGAAATTAGAAAAATAGAGAACGTTTGATAAGGAGAAAAGATGAAAATGAAAAAAGCGAAATATCTTTTTTTAGCTTTGCTTTCTACGGTATTTATAGCGGGTGCTGTAGGCTGTAGCTGTAATAGCGGGAACAATCCTAACAATTTAGGCACAAGCGTTTTACAGCCAGCGGAAAAAACGAAATTATCGGTTAAAAACTCGGAAATCGAAATGCTTATTGGTGACGAAGTTTATTTGGACGTAGCATACGATTTGGAACGTGGTGACGAGCTTGTTTTTACTATTTCTAATCCCGACGTCGTTTCCGTCGATAGTTCTGGGAAATGCGTGGCGAAAAAAAGCGGAAACGCAACGGTAACGGTTACGTACGGAGAAGAAACGGCGGTTGCGACGGTTGCGGTTGGAATTGGGAATCAAGTTCCCGTGTTGACGATAGAGGCTGTTAAGAATGGCAGAATCAAAATTGCAAAGGAGCCGTTTGAGTTTGAACCATACGTAAAATTCAATGGAAAAACGTTTGAGGCGGATCAGTTGACTTATACGCTTTCCGACGACTCGATAGGTTTGATGGAAGGGAACGTATTCATACCGACGGCTACAGGCACGACGGAGATACGAGTAGACGCTCAATGGGCAGACGTAGAACATTCCGCGCTTACTCAAGTGTTTGAAGTTGAAGTTTTATCAAACGTAGAATTGTTTATTAACGAAGGTATGACTGACGAATTCACGTTGTATGCGATTTCTTCGTTTGAAGGAAATAGTTATGTAACGGAAAGCGCGTTTGTCGTTCACGCCTATGATAATGGACAACCATTGGAAACGAGCGTAGAGATTATTTCAGGCTCGGAGTTTGTAGAATATGACGAACAAGAAAAAACGATACGCTCTAAAGGGAAGATGGGCGAGGCGGAGGTGCTTGTTTCCTGTATCTACGATCAAGATAAAACATTAGAAAAGCTGTTTAGCGTAAACGTATTGCCGACCATTGCCGAGTATGCTGGTGAACCGATTGAATTTGAGACTTTGATCGGCGAATTACCGCTCGTTGATATTTTCGGGGAAGAGGTTGCATTATACGGCGCGCAAGAGCAGGGTGTTTCTTTATCGATAGAGGATAATAAAATTTTTGGGGTTACGCCGTTAAAGGATGAAGTACAAACAAGCAAAATTCGTGTATATACGCAGTCACATGGATATGACGTTTGCATTATTCCCTATTCGAGGATTATCCGTTCCGCTGAAGATTTGGCGGAGATCTTCCAAATAAAAGATATTCAAACGGTGCAAAGCGATGATCGAAATTATGTGAAAAGCGCGACGGAATTTGACGGCTATTACGTGCTTGCAGGTAATATAGATGCAAGTGGCTACACGCACAGGGTTACGGATAATACGCTTTCTAGTTCCGAAACAGAATCGAAAGTAGCGTATAAAGACGGAAACCGTATCCGCTCAAAGCTGAATAAAATCGGCGCGCAATTCCCGTTGGCGTCGCAAGGAGGTGGCTTGACGGGTACGTTTGACGGTAGAGGCTATACCATTTCTAATTTAACGGTAGAAGATCACGGCTTATTCGGGCTTATTTACGGTGGTACGGTAAAGAACGTCGGTTTCCAAAACGTGACGTTGAAAGGTAGCACGTATAATGAAAGTAAAGCGCTTTTTGCCGAACAATCGGTAGACGGAACGTTTATGGACGTTTACGTGAAAGCAAATATGATTTACGGCGGAGATTCTAAGGAGGACGTTTGCGCGGATAACGATTCTCGAGGGTCTCGTGCGTTGTTGGCGGTGAGCGCATTCGGTAAAACGAACGTAAGAGATTGCTTCTTTACTTATGAGATAGCAAGTACGACGATTAAATATTGCTATTCTTACGGGTTATTTGCTTATGAAGGTGGTTTGAAAAACGTCGCAGGTTCGACTTTGAATTTTGAAAACGTTTACGTGATTACGAATAGCGCTTTGATATCGACGAACCCTGCTAAAGTTTACAAAACAACAAATTCCAGCGTTTTGTTGGCAGAAAATGATTTGACTGCAGGGGCAAGCGATGAGGAAAAAGAAAATCGTATTTACGAGCTCGTAGGAAAACCCAATCACGACGCCAATATGCCTTGGGGCGGCGTGGACGAATGGAACGGTAGAACGTTTTTAAGCCATTTGTCTAAACAAACGACAGGGGTTTACCGTTACGAATCGGAAGATGAAATGCTGGAGGCGGGACATGATTTCTCGCATTTCTCTAAACACTGGATTGTATTAGAAGGATATTTACCTTGTTTTGAATCTACTGGATTAGAGCCTGCTCAAGAGGTGGAAGGAGAATTCTTCTTTGATACGCAAACAGGAGAATTTAGCGCTTCACAGTTGTCCGAAATTTTCGGAAAAACGGACGTGGATATTCAATCTGCAAAGTTTGAGCAGACCGTTTTGACGGTAGAGGATAATAAAATCACGGGTTTCCCGATTGATAGACACGGCGATAAGCTGTCTGTGATTATGAAATTGCAGGGCGAAACGCTCGGTTATAAGGTTACGATTATCCCCGTTACGGAATATTTAGAAGATATCTCGGATGTTGAAAGAATTTTCAAAATCACGAACGTGACGTTATTGACGCAAGAGGCGGGCTATGTCGAGAGTGCAACTTCGTTTGAAGGCTACTACGTTTTGAAAAACGACATTGACGCTAGCGGCTATACCCACCAGGTTGTGGAAGGCACGGCAAGAGAAAACATGAAAACGTTGACGCACGTGGGTAAATACGCGCAAAACGGCGGTCTGAAGGGTATCTTCGATGGTAACGGACATACCATTTCCAACTTAACGGTAGGACACCATGGCTTGTTCGGTTTGATTTACGGTGGAACGGTGAAAAACGTAGGCTTTACCAACGTAAAACTCCAAGGCGACACGAATCTGGAAAATCTTTCCTTCTTGGCTGAGCAAATGATAGATGCTACGATTGAAAACGTATATATCCAAGCTAACGAAATTATCGGTGGCAACGGTACAACGGCGAGCAATCAATCGCGTGGGAACAGGGTGCTGCTGGCAATGGTGGCGTACGGAAACACGAGGATTGTAAACAGCGTATTCGAGTATAATATCGAGGGCGCGCAAAAGCAATATGCATGCTCCTACGGCTTGATTGGCTATGAACACGTGGCAAGATATAATGGGTTATATCCGTCCGGATCGAGCATAAAGTTTGAAAACGTGTACGTAATATCCAACGCCCTGATATCCTCTTGGAATACGGGTGGTGTATACAAGAGTACGTCCAGTATGACGCTTGCGGAAAACGAAACGGATGAAACGGGCTTGACCGTAGCGGAGTTTAAGGCCTTGCGTCAAGAATACGTGTATGAACAGCTTGGCGGTGCAAACAATACCAATATCACGAAGGATACTATAAATAAGGAAAATATTTATCGGTATAGCGGTATCTATCGTTATGCAACGGTAGGGGATATGCAAAAGGCAAACAATAATTATTCTGATTTCAAATCGGAAAATTGGAGTGTTGTTGACGGCGTAATTACTTGGAAAGCGTAACGCTTTATAAAAGCGAGTGCTAAAAAATAAAAAAGGAGATAAAAAGATGAGTAATGAAAAAAAGCACTTTTATCAAACGCCAATAATTAAATTGAGGACGTTTAGCGAGGACGTTATTACTACGTCTGGAGGAACTACCGTAGAAGGTGAAGAGTCATTTGACATTGGCTGGATTAAATAAAGGAGGGAGAGAGATGAAAACAAAACAAAGAATATTATCAATTTTAAGTTGTTTATGTGTAGGCTTGACGGCAACGACAATCGGTGTGATGAATGCTATAGACGCCTCGGCAGAGGAAACGGAAATCTTTGCTATGAATGCAGGGGCATCCGTGCGTATTGACGACGATTCGGCGAAGTCGGGTATTCGTTGGGGAGCTATCATGAACGAAACGTATTGGAGTACGTTTAAGGCGAACAACGGTATTGCCGAAGATACGAAGGTTGCGTTCGGTGCGCTCGTTGCGCCTGCGGGAAACGTCGTTGACGAGTTGACGGTGGAAACGAGCGAAGTTAAGCACGTAGAATGCAAAGACGCGAACGGCAATGTAATCAGCAAGCCTGCTTTCGACGAAAACGGCTTGTTCACGTTCTATTCCAGCATTCTTTACAATGATACGGCATTAGTCGGTTATGAAAGGGCGGCATATGCGACGGAGCTTGTTGCGCGTTCGTATATCCGCGTTGGCGAGGGCGACAGTGCACAATACACCTACGTAGAGGATATGTACCGCGAGGTTAAAACAGGTGAAAGCGTTGTTAAGGAATACGGTTACGAATATGATAGTGTTAAAGTTACGCGTTCCATGCAAGCAATCGCTTTAGCGGCTATGCAAGCGGGGGAACGTACGGATGTAGAAGTCGGCAAATATTATAAAGCAGATGAAGCAGACGTGGAAACAAGCGAAGAAAACAGTGGTTATTACAGCGAAATGGATGCTATTGGTGTCCTTGTAAACGCGCATACTGACGTTACTTCTGACTTTAAAGCATACGTCGGTGCGGCTCCTGTGGACATGGAAGTCACTTCGGACGGGTTAAAGATTGAAAATCTTCCTACGTTGACCGCAGGGGAAACGTATAACTTGAATACGTTCAGCCCCCAAGGTAAGGCTTACACGCAACCGTTTACGTATGCAACGAAGGTTATCGACGAGGCATCTGATTTATCGGTATTCGATTTGGGTGAAACGGCGGAAATCTATTCGACGACCTGGAAAAACGCAAAGGCTTTCGATGGCTACTACGTATTGACGAAAAATATTGATTGTACGGAATACGTACATTCGGTAACGACAAATCAAAAAACCGCAGCCAGCAGTTCTTTCTTCTTGAAGGGGCATATAGAGGAAGGAGCAGGTCTTACTGGCGTGTTTGACGGTAACGGATACACGATTTTCAATCTCAGCCTCACGCGTAGAGGTTTATTCGGTGTAATCGCAGGCGGTACGGTGCAAAACGTAGCATTTAAAAACTTGCAATTTACCAGAGGGGAGCTTGTCTATGGCGGTCAAAATGTGTATGCTTTGGCTTGTGCAATTGAAGGTGCAACGTTGAAGAACGTTTACGTGCATATTCCGACGATGGGTATTTCGTATATATCAAATGGCAGTGTGGGCGAAACGGGCGCAGGAAGTGCCGTTCGTGGCGCAGGGCTTGCGGACAGTATTGACGGAAGTACGGTAATGGAAAATTGCGTGATTCAGATTGACAACTACGGCTATATAGCTAACGCTAATTACGACGGCGGTTCATTGATGTGCGTGGCAGATAGCGCGGAAGGCGCGTATGCAAACTTCAAGGACGTTTACGTAATCAGTAACGCTATGCTTGCAGGCTCTAAGGCAAACGAGGCAACGAGAGCTGATGCAGGAAACCAAACCGGGGCGACGATTACGATTGCAGGCGTTAAGCGTTATGCATCGGTAGGTGATATGCAAAAGGCAGGCAATGATTATTCTTCGTTCGATAATGGTTTCTGGACAGTTGAAGAAGGAAAGATTCCTTACTTTAATGTACATACTAATACTATTAACGTACAAGGCACGTACTATTTGGATATGTCGGAAGGTACGTTTGGTGCGGAAGATATGGTGAAAATGTTCGGCTCTGCTACGGCGGTTATCGAAAGCGTAAAAGTTGGTGAAACGGAATACACCGTAACAAACGGAAAAGTGGCAGGTGTACCCGTGAACAAGAACGGCGCTCCCGTACAAATGACGATTACTTTGCAAGGGAACGAAGACGTTTATAAAGTATCCGTAATTCCTGCAACCAAGGTGATTGACGAAGCATCTGACTTAGCAGTGTTTGACTTGGGTAAGGATGCTTATGCGATGAATACCGAGACGACAGGCCAGACAATTGGCAGAGCGAACGCTTTTGATGGTTATTACGTATTGAAGAAGGATATTGATTGTACGGGATACGTACATTCAGTAACAACGAGTCAAAAAGCTAATGCATGGGATGGGTTGAATATTAGCGGACACGGCAATATCGGCTTGACGGGCGTATTTGAAGGTAACGGACACACCATCTCTAACCTTTCCTTAAACCGTAGAGGTTTGTTTGGCGCAATTGTCGGCGGTACGGTGCAAAACGTTGGATTTGAGAATTTGAAGTTCACAAGAGATGATATTAATGGAACAAGTCTTGTCTATCACGGAATGGATTCCTATGCTTTAGCTTGCGTCATAGAAAGAGCGACGTTGAAAAACGTTTACGTTCATCTTCCGACCATGCAGGTTTCGTATAATGGTGGCACAGGCATGACGGGTGCAGGAAGCGCCCTTCGTGGTGCAGGGCTTGCGCATAGTATTGACGGAAGCACGGTAATGGAAAATTGCGTGATTAAGATTGACGAATACAACTATATGACCAATGCAAGCTACAACGGCGGTTCGTTGATGTGCGTGGCGGACAATACGGAAGGCGCGTATGCAAACTTTAAGAACGTTTATGTAATCAGTAACGCTATACTTGCAGGCTCTAAGGCAAACGAGGCAACGAGAGCTGACGCAAGCAACCAAACCGGGGCGTCGATTACGATTGCAGGCGTTAAGCGTTATGCAACGGCGCAAGCTATGCAAGACGCAAACAACGATTATACTGCGTTTAACAATGGTTACTGGACGGTTACGAACGGCGTGCTTAGCTGGAACTAAAATTATCTAACGCATAGATGTGCAACAAAGGGGGCGTTTTTGGGCAATGCCCAAATACCCCCTTAAATTAGGAATAGGAAGTAGTGAAAAATGAAGAGAATTATACGAGAAAACGGCAGATTGATTATGGACGTGGACGGAAAGAAAATTTTCCCGATTGCCTATATGTCGTATTTACCTCAATATGCGGATTACGCTGGGTTTGAAAAGATAGGGTATAATTTATTTAGCGCTTGTATTTATATGGGCGGTACGCCCGCAAACGAAACTTCGGGTATTAGACCCTTGGGAAGATCGATATGGACGGCTCCGAACACCTACGATTTTTCGTCCGTTGAAGAAACGCTTCGATATACCTTAGGCGATAATCCAAGCGGATACGTACTACTTCGTATTAACGTAAATACGCCGTATTGGTGGCGTGAGGAAAATCTCGACGAGATTACGTTGATGGAAAACGGAACGAGGGTGATGCAATCGGTTTTTTCAGAGAAATGGATTGCTGACGTGAAAACGTTTTTCGATAAGTTGAAGGAATATTTAGACGGTTCAAAATATCGTGACAACGTAATTGCTTGGCAAATCGGCGGTATGCAGACGGAAGAATGGATTGCGCCTATTATTTGGGGAAAGGAGATTGCGGAGTCGGACTTTTCTAAGCCTGCTCAAAAAGCGTTTGCGGAGTGGTGCAAGGAAAAATATCATACCGTAGCGGTGATGAATGAAAAATTCCACAGCAATTACGAGAGCTTTGCGGAGATTGCTATTCCCAGCCGTGAAAAGCGCGATCGCAGGGAGATAGAACCGATAGTTGATCGGGAAGTGAACGCGGAAGTTACTGAATATTACAGATTTTTTAGTGCATCCTACGCGAAAGCGATTTCTGCGCTTTGCAGCTACGTAAAACAAAGTTTCAACAGAGATATGTTCGTTGGGTGCTTTTATGGGTATATAGGGCAGTTAGATTGTCGCTTTGGGCATTCCGCGATAAAAACGCTGTTGCAATGCGATGAAATTGATTTTTTCGCCTCGCCGTTTACGTACGTTGAAAATATGAAAACGCCACGCGATTGGTTTTTCCATAGCGCGATGAAAACGTGTGATTCCGTCAATAAGCTTTGGTTTATGGAGGCTGATATTCGTACAAGCGAAACAAAGGGCTTGTTCGTTTATCCCGAAAATTACTGCGATACGGACAACGAACGTATGAAAGGCAGTATTTGGTTTGGTCCAGAAACGGAAGAGGAATCTATTTGGAACTTGCAAAGGACGTTTGCCAAGGTTTTGACGGCAGGAACGGCTTTTTGGTGGTTTGATATGTGGGGCGGTTGGTATAAAACGGATAATATGATGCGTTTTATGCAAAAGGCGCTTGAAACATACCATAATTGCGATATTCCCTTTGAATCGGTAAGCGAGATTGCCGTAATATTAGATCAAGAAAGTTCTTACGGCTTAAATACGCGGTGCTTCCGTGAAAAAGTTTATAATTGCTTATTGCGATTGGGGAGTGTTGGCGCTCCGCACGACGTTTATTTGAAAGGAATGGTAAGCAAGGAACAGTTACAGGGGTATAAACTCGTTTTATATCTTGCTCCGTACGAGTTATCCTTGGAGGATTGTGAGATTATTCAAACTCTTTCCAAGTCGGGTGTAAACGTTTTGACGGAGGTTGAGGCGGATAAACTGCAAGAATATTGCAAACAAGCAAACGTACATCTTTATTCGGACAAAGAAAACGTGTTGTATGTAAATAGTCAATATATTTGTATTCTAGCGGCGGAGGAAGGCGAGCATACGCTTGTAATGAAAAAGGATTGCGTTTTACAATCCTTCTTAACGGGCGAAATTTATCGTACGCAGGATAAAAAACTTACGCTTTCTTTGTGCAAAAATGAAAGCCGATTGTTTAAAATTATTCAATAATGATAAGAGTATAAACGAAAGAGCCTAAAAGATAAAATACATATTTTTCGCTAAAGATAAAAATTAGTAGGAAATCAATATGGTGGTAACAAGCATGAAATACTATATAGGAATAGACGGGGGCGGAACGAAAACGGAATTTGTCTTGACGGACGAACGGGATAATGTGTTATCAAGCCTGTTGAAAACGGGTTCAAATCCCAACGATATCGGGATAGAGAACTCGTACCTGCTATTGTTAAACGGGATAAAAGAGCTTTTGCACGGTAGAGAAATTGATAGAGAGAATTTGTTTATTTTTGCAGGGGTAGCCGGCGCAGGTGTGGGCGATACTGCAAAAATTTTGCAGGGAAAATTATCGGTGGAGTATCCCCACGTTCAAGTTGCAAGTGATCTCATGAACGCTTTGGAAGTTTGTTTGCGGGGCGAGGACGGCGTTGCCGTCATTTGCGGTACGGGAATAAGCTGTGCGATATGCAAAGAGGGAAAGTATAAAATCGTTGGCGGTTACGGATATTTGTTCGAGGACGGCGGAAGCGGTTACGCATACGGCAGGGACGCGATCAACGCTGCGCTCAAATATGAGGACGGTATTGGCGAAAAAACGGTGTTACACGAGTATTTATGCGAGAAATTCGGTAAAAGCGTTCGCGCGAGCTTAGGCGAGCTTTTGCGGAAAGGCAAATTTTTCGTGGCGTCTTTTTGTCCGTTGGTATTTCAAGGTTGGGCATCAGGGGATGCGGTATGCCAAAAAATTGTGGAGAGTAATTTGCAAAGTACGGTATGGCTCGTAAAAAATGCACTTACTCTTAGTAATCAAGAAAAGAAACGACTTTCGTTTATGGGTGGCGTTAGTAAAGAACCGTTATTCCAAGAACGTATGTGCAAGGAATTTGCCGATTGTGAGATATCTTTTTGCGAAGAAAAACCCGTATGGGGTGCTGTCCGTAAAGCGAGGGAATTATGAAAACGCAAGCAAACGATTTTGTAATTCGTTCAGAAGAAAAAGAAGATTATGAGCAAATCGCCCTTATACATATCCGCGCGTTCGGGCACGATTTAGAGGCTAGTATAATCGCGAATATTAGGTCGGAAAGTCATTACGATAAGGATTTATCGTTAGTGGCAGAATGCAACGGGAAAATCGTAGGTCATATTTTGTTTACGCCCGTATCGGTTGAAAATACATACGAATCCTATCAATCGATAATTTTAGCGCCCTTGGCGGTGGATAGTGCGTATCGTGGTATGGGGATAGGTAGTAAACTTATTCAAAGAGGGATTGAGCTTGCAAAAGCGAAAGGGTTTAAGTTTATGCTCGTAAGCGGACATTCCTATTACGATAAATTCGGTTTTCAACGCACGAAACAAATTTTTCGCCCTAATCCCGTGAAAGGGAAACATATACGGGTTTTAGAATTGGTAGAAGGTGCAACGCAAGGCGTTATGGGGGTTATCAAATATCCAAACGCATTTAAGCCCTCTATTTCGGAGTGGGATAAATAATATAAAAAACGAGGTGCTATTATGTTAAAGACGGAAAGGAGAAATCCAAAAACTACGCACATAGATAAAATGGATACGCTTGAAATGCTGAAAATCGTCAACGAAGAAAATATGAATTCCGTAAAAGCGGTAGAGGCGGAGCTTGAAAATATCGCAAAAGCAGTAGACGCAATCACGGCAGGCTTTGCTAAGGGTGGCAGATTATTTTATATCGGTGCGGGTACGTCAGGGCGTATCGGTGTGTTGGACGCGTCGGAATGTCCGCCTACCTACGGCGTGCCCGACGATATGGTAATCGGTATTATCGCGGGCGGAGATAAATGTCTTAGAAGTGCAAGCGAGAACGCAGAGGATATCGGTGAGCGCGGCGTAGAAGACTTGGCAAAATATAATATCACGAAAAACGACGTTGTAGTGGGCATTTCCGTAGCAGGTGGAGCGCAGTACGTTTTATCTGCTTTGGAATATGCAAAGAGCAAAGGTGCAACGACGGTAGGGCTTACCTCCAACGAGGACAGCTTACTTGCAAAACAATCGGATATAGCGATTTGTCCCGATACGGGTGCGGAAGTGATTACGGGTTCGTCGAGGATGAAAGGCGGTAACGCGCAAAAATTTGTTTTGAATATGCTTTCCACATGCGCAATGGTGAAAAGCGGATACGTATACGAAAATTTGATGATAAACTTAAAGCCGTCGAATATTAAACTTAGAAAAAGAATGATTGGTATCGTACAGGAAATACTCACCTGCGATGAACAGCAAGCGGAAAAATTGCTTAAAGAGAACGGCTGGGATATTAAAAAGGTTGTGAAAAAATAAGGATTTGTTCAATGAAAGTAACGGATATAAAAACGTTTGTAGTGGATTGTTTTAGAACGAATTGGGTATTTGTCAAGGTTTACACGGACGAGGGCATTACGGGTGTAGGCGAAGGCACGCTTGAATATAAAGAAAAAGCACTTGTCGGCGCAATAGAGCATATCAAAAGTTATCTTGTTGGTAAAGACCCTCGTCAAATTGAAAAGCATTACCACGATATTTACCGTGACGCCTATTGGCGTGGCGGCGTGGTATTGATGAGCGCGCTTTCCGCCGTAGAAATGGCGTTGTGGGATATTTTAGGTAAATCTTTGAACGTACCCGTGTATCAGCTTTTAGGTGGTAAAGTCAACGAGGATTGCCGTATTTACGTCAACGGTTGGTTTGCAGGCGCAAAAGAGCCCGAAGAGTTCGGCACAAAAGCAAAAGAAGCAGTGAAAAAGGGCGTTACTGCAATGAAATGGGATCCGTTCGGTAAGAACTATTTGCAAATATCCAACGCCGAGCTGGATAAAGCATTGCGTTGCATTGCTGCCGTACGGGAAGCGGTAGGCAACGAAGTGGATTTGCTTATCGAAGCGCACGGCAGATTTGACGTACCTACGGGGATAAAAATAGCGCAAGAAGTTGAGCAGTTTAAGCCGATGTTCTTGGAAGAACCCGTACCGCCGAATAATTTAGAAGCGTTAAAAGCGGTACGCGATAAATCGCCCGTGGCAATTTCCGCAGGGGAAAGATTGTACACACGCTTTGATTATAATGAATTGTTTAGACTTCGCGCGGCGGATTATATTCAACCCGACATATCGCACGCAGGCGGTATTATGGAGTTGAAAAAACTTGCGGCGATTGCGGAAACGAATTATATTCCGTTTGCACCGCATAATCCCAGCGGTCCGATTGCCAATGCGGCAACGTTACAAATCGCGGCGTGTTGTCCGAATTTCTGTATTTTGGAAATTATGTATTCTGACGTGGACTATCGTAAATTTATCACGAACGAAAATCTTGAATATAAAGACGGGCGCATCAAAATCGGGGATAAACCGGGCTTGGGTATTGAGCTTAACGAAGAAGAGTGCTTAAAGCACCCGTACGTTGAACATAACTTACGCCATTATACGGGCGCATTGACGGACATTCGTCCGCCCAAAACGGAGTTCTATTTTTAAGAGGTATTATTATGACAAAAAACGTATTAATAACGGGCGCGTGTAAGAATACGGGATATGGTATCGCGGAAAAGTTTGCGGAAAACGGATACAACGTTTTTATTACGAGCAGAAAAGAAAGCGAAGCGATAGAAGCCAGTCAAAGACTTTCGGCAAAATATAAGCAGGTAAAAATATTTCCTCTTGCATTAGACGATTCTATGGAAGAAAGCACGATAGCGGAGGCGTTTGCAAAGATAGAAGAAAGCGGCTATTCGCTGTCCTGTATCGTTTTGAATGCTGCAAATCTTGGCTTGGGACAAGAATTTTATACTATGTCGATGGAACAATTACAAGCAGTTTTTAATACGAACGTTTTTTGGAATTTTGTTTTAGTTCGTGAGGCGACCAAGCAAATGAAGAAACACGGCGGTGGCTCGGTGGTATTTATTACGAGTAATACGGCGTATCGTGTAATTCCCAATCGTCTTGCCTATGAAAGCACGAAAGGCGCGTTGCTTTCTATGTCAAGGGCGATAGCGTTGGATTTGGGGAAATACGGCATTCGAAGTAATTGCGTATTACCAGGAATGATAAAAACGGATAGGTGGGACGCAAACGTCGGTGGACAAAGAGATAGCTTGACGGTGAAAACACCTCTCGGAGACGTGGCGGATTTTGAGGATATTGCAAACGCCGCCTATTATTTTGGCAGTGATTTATCCAAGAACGCCACAGGTGCAGAATTGGTGGTGGATGGTGGGAATATGATTCGCTTGACCCCCGAATTATAAGAGGTAAGAAAATGAATATTATTTGGATTGGGCAAGCGGGACTCTTATTTGAAACGCAAGGAAAAAAGATTTTAATCGACCCGTATTTGTCGAATAGCGTTGCAAAAATTGAGCCGCAAAATTACCGTCGGATACCGATTGACGAGCGGTTTCTAAAAATTAAGCCTGACGTAATCGTGATAACGCATAATCACGCCGATCATTTGGATAAGGAAACACTTTGTCATTATTTAACGCAAGAAAGCGAAGTGACTGTACTTGCGCCGAACGGAGCGTGGCAAGAGTAAAAGTTTTTGATGAAATTTTGTCCATTTACAACGTTTCCGTTGTGTACAAATTACAAAATAAACCGACTAACGTAACGTTAGTTCCTGAAAATATTCCGTTGACTTATGAATACGAAAATGGTGAGTTAAAAGTAAACGTGAATAAAGTTGAAATACATTCTGCAATAGAGATTACGTTCTAAATATATACTAAAAATTAAGGGATAATGAAGGTGAATCAAATGAAAGTTTTATCAATAGGAAACAGCTTTTCTCAAGATGCGCAGAGATATTTACACGCGCTTGCAAAAGTAGAGGGCGTCGACTTAAAAACGGTCAATCTTATGTTGGGCGGTTGTTCTTTAAGAACGCATTATTTGAATATGCTTGACGACGAAGCGAATTACTGGTTTGAGTTTAACGGTATGTCGACGGGAATAAAAGTATCTATTCGTCAAGCGCTCGTTAGCGACGATTGGGACTATATTACCTTACAACAGGCAAGCGTGTTTAGCCCGAAAGAAGAAAGTTATTCGCCGTATATCGAGGCGCTAGCCGAGTACGTTAAAAAATATTGTCCACACGCGAAAATAATGATACACCAGACTTGGGCGTACGAGGACGGAAGCGAGCGGATTAAAAATGAAGGGTATGAAAGCGCGGAAGCGATGTTCAATCTTATTCGTTCTGCTTACGCCAAAGCAAATGTACGTATTGGCGCGGACGGAATGATTCCTTGTGGAGAGGTTATGTATAACATTTGGAAGAACGGCGTAGAACGGGTACATAGAGACGGTTTTCATTTGGCTTTAGGCGTAGGCAGGTATGCGGCGGCGCTTACTTGGTACGCTGTTTTGACTGGAAATTCGATAAACGAAAACGCGTTTAACGATTTCGACGAACCCATTTCTGAAAGCGAACGGAAAATCGTAATTCAAACGATAAACGAAGTATTAAAAAGAGGTTCTAATGATAAAGAGATTTAAAGAAAAGAAGGGCGTAATCTATAATCCGTATATAGGGTTTACGAGTTTTAATCATTTTAGAGGCGATCCGTTGTATACGGATTGTATTGTAGGGGAACAAGGGCTTGCAGGCTGCGAAACCGAACCGTTTGAATGTTACCCCGTTCCCGAAGGGGTAGAAGAAAAGGGTAGAGAGCAAGGATTTCACCCTGACGAAACGGTTGCGTATATCCGTATTTTATGGAAACATTTTGAACCTAAACAAGGAGAATACGATTACGCGTTTATACAAGATATTTTAGACAAAGCAAAATCAAAAGGGCAAACGGTAATGCTCCGACTGATGCCTCACAGTACTTGCGCGCGTGACGACGTACCCAATTGGTTAAAAGAACTTATGCCTTGTCCTGCTCGTCCAGATGGGATGAGAGTGAAAGATTCCCCCAAAGACCCTAGATACTTAAAATTGTTTGGTATGGCGGTAGAAGCGCTTGGCGAACGCTTTGATAAAGACGAAACGCTAGATTGTGTAGACGTGTCTATCGGTGGAGCGTGGGGGGAAGGTTCGCAAGACTTTTCCGAAGAAGATATGAAGGCGCTTATGGATATCTACGTCCGCGTTTTCCCGAACACGAAATTGTTGGGGCAATTCGTGAACCTCACTATGCTCAACTATATCGGCTCGCAGAGAAAAATCGGTTGGCGTGCGGACGCGATAGGTTCTCGTAAACATATGAATGAAATTTATCCCAAGGCATTTCCGTTAGTACCTGCCGACCTTTGGAAAACTTCGCCCGTTTCCTTTGAAAGCTATTGGTGGATATCCGAGTGGTATCGCCAAGGCTGGGGTTTGGACGCGATTATAGAAAAAACGCTTTCGTGGCATATCAGTACGTTTAATACGAAGTCGTTTCCTATTCAATACGAATGGAAAGAAAAAATCGAGTATTGGCTGACGAAAATGGGGTATCGGTTCGTTATTCGCGAAGTGGAATATCCGGAAAGTGTAAAAGCGGGAGAAACGGCTCAAATTTCGCTAAAAATTGAAAACAAGGGCGTTGCACCGATCTACAACAAATTACCTCTTAAATTGTGTTTTAAAAGCAAGAAACGGAGCGTCGAGTTTATGACGGACGTGGATATCACCAAATGGTTACCGGGCGAACGTACGGAATTTATCGAAGTGGTATTGCCGAAAGATATGCAAAGCGGTGAATACAAATTGCAAATTGGAATCGGTGGAGGAGAATATCCAAGCGTACAATTTGCAAACGAAGGGGAAACGGACGGCGTATTTTATCGCTTGACAAAAATTAAAATTATAGAGAATAAGGAGTTGTAAAAAATGAAAGAAATATTAGATTTACAATATAGCAACTATGAAAACACGTTGGTGGATATTTATTTGCCTGATAGCAAGAATTTTCAAACGGTGGTATTTTTTCACGGCGGTGGGCTTGACCATGGTTCAAGAAGAAATGATATTATCGTAGAATTGGCGAAAGAGTTGACGAGCGCAGGGTATGCCTTTGCGTCGGTAGAATATAGGATGTATCCCAAGGCGAAATTCCCTGATTATCTTTTTGATAGCGCAAAAGCGACGGCGTTTTTGAAAGAATACGTACAGGATTTTGGCGGAAACGGGGAAATTATCATATCGGGACAATCGGCTGGCGCTTGGATTTCGCTTATGCTTTGTTTAAACACGGAGTATTTAGCGAAAGAGGGAATAAACAGCGAGGAAATCAAAGGTTGGTTTATTGATAGTTCGCAAACTACGTCCCATTTCAACGTATTGCAACAAGAAAAAGGCGCGCATAAATATACGCAACGGATCGACGAATACGCTCCGCTCTATTTCTTAGATGAAAATACGAAATTCAGCCGTATGTTCCTTGTTTTATACGATCAGGATATCGCGTGCAGATATGAGCAAAATATGCTTTTTTATAAGGTGATAAAATCCTTTAATCCCGATGCGGATATAGAATATAGATTGATAAGCGGCAAGCATTGCAGTTCGACGAATCAATGGAACGAAAAAGGCGAAACGTTGTTCGTAGAAACCTTTTTAGCTTGGGCAAAAAAGGATTGACTCACGCTGTAAGGAGATTTATATATGGACGCATTGTTAATTATGTTGAAAAACGTTATCGTTTTTGTTTTATTGGCTTTACCTGGTTATATATTGGTAAAAAGTAAACAGTTAAAATCCGCACAAGCAGGCGCTTTATCCAAAGTCTTGATGTACGTTGGAATGCCCTTTTTAATCTTGTCAAGTACGTTAAAATTATCTTTTAATCCCGAACTTATAAAAACGTTGCTTATCGTTGCCGTAATTGGTATCCTTTTCATAATGATGACGTTTTTTCTTTCCATACCCTTAACAAGCGGGGAAAAGGATAAAAAGACAAGAGGGATGATGAGATTTTGCTCTGTTTTTTCTAATAACGGCTTTTTGGGGTTACCTTTGGCAATCGCCGTGTTTGGGGCAGACGCGAAGGCGGTTACGGTCGTCATTATTTTGAATATCATAACGAATATTTTGATGTATACGTTGGGTATATATCTTGTTTCGGGGGATAAACAAGCAATGAATTTAAAGAAAGCTTTTTTAAGCCCCGTCTTGATCGCCTTCATTGTTGGAATTGCGTTAAACTTATTAAAGGTTACGAAATACGTGCCTGAAATTACTACGTACAGTAATCATTTTAGCGGTATCGTCACCCCTATTTCTATGACGATTTTAGGTATGAAAATGGGCGGCGTTCAATTTACGAAATTATTTACGAATTGGAAGACGTATTACGTATCTTTGTTAAAGTTGATCGTTTTTCCCGTTGCGATAGTGGGAATTTTACTTGGCGTAAGGGCAATTTTTTCAAACAGCTTTGTGGACGAAGGTTTGATAATGGGGGTATTTATGGCTTTTGCCGTGCCGACGGCAGGTCTTGCTTCTACCTTTTCCGATCAATTTGACGGGGATACGGAGGGTGCGGTTGCATTTACGCTTGGCACGACGATACTTTCCGTTCTCACGATACCCGTTATTTATTGGTTGCTCTGTATGATTATATGAGGAAAGAGTATTACGGAGAAATAATAGAAAAGTTTGTAACGATATCTTAGGAAGACTTTAATTTTGAATATTATCAAAAATATTTTAATTTATAAATGGAGTGATATAGAGATGAAAGTTTTATCGATAGGGAATAGTTTTTCTTGTGATGCGCAACGGTATTTACATAGATTGGCAAAAAAAGATGGCGTGGATATCAAGACGGTCAACCTGTTTATCGGTGGCTGTTCTTTGCGAACGCACTACTTGAATATGTTGCAAGATTCGGCAAGTTATGTGCTGGGCTTCAATGGGGAAGAAACAGGCTTTAAGGTTAGTATTAGCCAAGCGCTTTCCAGTGATGATTTGGACGTGATTACTTTGCAACAAGCAAGTCAGTTGAGTCCAAAATATGAAACATATTCGCCTTATTTAGAGGTGCTTGCGGAATATGTAAGAAAATATTGCCCCAATGCAAAAATATTTATCCACGAAACATGGGGATACGAGGATGGAAGCGAGCGTTTAAAAAATATGGGGTATCAAAGCGAAGAGCAAATGTACGCTGATATTGAAAGGACTTATAAAAAAGCGAGCGCACAGATAAAAGCTAACGGAATTATCCCGTGCGGAAAAGCAATGATTTATGCGACGAAATTTGGCGTTGAGAAGATGCATCGGGATACTTTTCATGCAGATTTGGGTGTGGGTAGATATCTGTTAGCATTAACATGGTATAAAACGTTGACGGGAACAGATATTTCGGGGAACGATTTTGACGAATTCGACATCCCTGTTAGCCAAAAGGAACGAGAAATAGCAGTTAAAGCCGTAAACGCTGCGTTGGAAGAGAACGCATATAAGACGATTTGAGACTTCGGTGTGTTACAACCGAATAAGCACGCGAGGTTCTTTCTTACAAAAAAATAGCATATGGATAGTTTTATGCTTAAGTTTAAATTCAACCGATAAAAATATGAGATATAGTGTAAACGATTTTGGTGTAATAGCCGACGGACAAACTTTATGCACGAAAGCGGTGCAAAAAGCCGTGGATACTTGTCATGCAAACGGTGGCGGAATTGTAAGATTTGGAGTAGGTAGATACGTCTTGAGTACTATTTTCCTTAAAAATAACGTAACCATAGAAATTCCCAAAGGCACGGAAATTTTAGGTGCGGAAAGCTATTATGATTACGCACAGGAAGAAAAAATAAATTATCCTATTTATCAAGATTCATCACATACATATTTCCACCCATCAATGTTTGTGGGTTTGGATTGCGAGAACGTTTGTATTACGGGCGGTGGCAAAATCGATATGCGTTCGGTTTGGGATGAAGACGGGGTGCGCGGAGAAGCAATTAAACACCGCGGAGCAAAGTGTATCGCGCTGAAAAATTGTAAAAACGTAAAGGTTTCTAACCTTGAAATTTATAACGTAACCGATTTGGCGATATACTTTGCTGGTTGTGAAAACGTGGATATTTACGGTATAAAAATGCGTGTGTATATCGACGGTATTTCGCCTGATAATTCTAAAAACGTGCGTATTCACGATTGCGATGTGGAAACGGGTGATGATGGGATTGTATTCAAATCGTCTTATACGCTCAATAAACTTGATATTTGCAAGGATATCCATGTATGGGATTGCAAAGTGAAAAGCCGTTGCAATGCGATAAAATTTGGGACGGAAACGAACGGTGGATTTGAGAATA
The DNA here is from genome assembly GCA_045542595.1 of Candidatus Scatosoma sp. Classification (GTDB taxonomy): domain Bacteria; phylum Bacillota; class Clostridia; order Christensenellales; family Borkfalkiaceae; genus Scatosoma. The sequence goes on from JAZQLI010000015.1 coordinate 36,897, forward strand.
TTTTAATAGAAAACATTGATATCCGCGAAACGAGAATTACGGGTATTTCCATTGAAAGCGTAGACGGGGCGATTGTGGACGGCGTGACGATACGAAACGTAACAATGAAAAACGTCAATGCGCCCATATTCGTACATATCGGCAAGCGTATGCGCGGACCTGTCGGCAGGGAAATCGGCAAGATAAGAAACGTAACGCTTGAAAATATTACGGCGGACGGGCCATATGAAGAATACGAAATAATGCCGTGGAATTATTTTAGTTATAAAGCAGGGGATACAAAACAAAATCCGAAAGTGTTCGGGATAGCTGAAAGCTTTGACGGAACGAGGGAAACGGACGAATGGCAAATGACGAGCAATATTTGCGGATTAAAAGAAAGTCCGTTGGAAAATATCACGCTGAAAAATGTGCATTTGAAATTAGACGGCGGCGTACAAGAATATAAAAAAGAAGTGCCCGAAGAAGCACAGGATTATCCCGAGGTGTTCGTATATGGAAGAATATTACCAGCGAAGGGAATATATTTTAGACATATAAACGGCTTAACGTTGGATAACGTGACTATTGAAACGTATCGTGAGGATAAACGAGAAGATTTTGTTTTCAAAGGCGTAAAACTTATATGAAAATTTCAAAATTATATTCTGAATGTAAAGATTATCTTTGGGGCGGAGAAAAATTAAAAACGAAATACGGTAAACAAACGGATAAAACGCCGTGCGCGGAAAGTTGGGAACTGTCTTTCCATAAAGACGGTTTAACGCGACTTGTAGACGGCAAAACGCTTGCGGAAACCGTAACGGAAAAAGATCTGGGGGAGAACGTAAAGGATTTCCCTTTCTTCCCCGTGCTTATCAAATTTATCGATGCGAAAGATAATTTGTCTGTGCAAGTACATCCGTCGGACGAATATGCGTTAGCAAATGAAAATTCGTTTGGAAAGACGGAAATGTGGTATATAGTCGAAGCGGAAGAAGGTGCGGGAATATATCTTGGCTTTAATCGCGACGTAACCAAAGAAGAATACGAAACGGCAATCAGAGAAAAACGATTGACCGAGCTTTTGAATTTTTACGAAGTCAAGGCAGGAGAATGTTATTTTATCCCGTCGGGAACGATTCACGCCATTGGAAAAGGCTGTTTA
>JAZQLI010000016.1:0-60518 GCA_045542595.1 Candidatus Scatosoma sp.
AAATGTAACATAATTTCATTTTTTTATAATCGAAAACAAAAGAAACTTATCAAATTTTGCGAAAAAAGAAAATTTTTTTACTGCAAACCCTTGCAATTTAAAATGATTTGTAGTATAATGATACTTGGTAGAAAGTTGGCAAAAAAGTTGATATTGCCAAAAAAAAGCCGTGATATTTCTTGGAGGTCACATTATGGATAAAATTCAACTACTGCAAGAAAGAAAAGCGAAAATCGCCGCAGCGGGAAAAGAAATTCGCGCTCGCATTAACGCGCTTGCAGATGCAGAAAGCTTTGTCGAATTGTCGGCTTTTAGCTTTTCGAGAAACGATTTTTATGGGGAAGATGCCGAAGGTGAAGGGGTTGTAACCGGGTTTTGTACAATCAACGGTTATCCTTTCTACGTAGTTGCTCAAAACTTTAACGTTTTAAGCGGCGGCGTATCCAAAGCAAATTGCGACAAAATTGCAAAATGTTTAGACGCGGCGGAAAAGAATATGACGCCCGTTGTATACTTGCTTAATACCCGTGGTGTACAAGTTGGCGAAGGCGTTACTGTTTTGGAAGGTCTTGCAAAATTGCTTTTGAAGAGTACGCAACTCAAAGGCGTTGTACCGCAATATGCTATCGTGGACGGAGAAGTATACGGCTCAGCTGCAATGCTCGCTGCCGTTGCCGATTTCACTTTCTTTATTGAAAAGAAGAGTGTTTTGGCGATAAACAGTCCGTTTGTATTATCCGCAAAAGCAGGTAAAAATCTTACCAAAGAAGAAGTTGGTAATGCGGCGGCGTTAAATAAAACGGGTATTCCCGCTTTTGAAGTGAAAGACGTTGCCGAAATTAAAAATATTATCGCGCAAATCAACGAAATTATCTCCGTACCTATGATTGATGCGGATTTAAACAGTGCTGTTCCTGCGTTGAATGCAAACGTAGACGCGCAAACGCTTATGACTATTTTTGAAACTCCCGTTGAAGTATGCGCTTCGTATGAACCCGAAGTAAAAACGGTACTTGGTCGTATCGGCGGTATTGCTGTAGCCGCGGTAGTATTCGACGGCGGTAAAGACGGTGTGGAACTCACTGCGGCAAAACTTGCAAAAATTAGAACGTTTGCGGAATTCGCTTGCTGTTACAGCTTGCCGTTCGTAACGTTTACGGACGTTAAGGGTATTTGCCCTTGTATGTGTGCAAATAACAGTCGTGTAATGAAAGAGGCGGCGGAATATTTAAATATTCTTGACACGCTTGATACGGCGAAGGTTGCAGTTGTGTATAAGAAAGCAATCGGGCTCGGCTATTCGTTATTTGCGGCAAAATCGGTTGGTTTCGATTATACTTGTGCATTTGCCAATGCCAACATTTCTATTGTAGACAGTGCGGTAGGTGCGGCTATTGAATTCTCCGATGAAAAAGCGGACAAGGCTGCTTTGGCGGCAAGATATGCCGATGAAAACGCCGACCCTGTTCACGCGGCAAAAGACGGTTATATCGACGATATTATCGAACCGCAATTTGTAAAACAATATTTAATTGCTTCCTTGCAAATGCTGACGAAGTAACGGGAGGAAAAGATGTTGCAAAATTTATTAACTTCTTTGCCTGAAGGCGGTAAAATGATTAGCATTCCCGAATCGCTTTTATATGCTCTTATCGGGTTTCTAGTTGTATTTGCCGGTATAGCACTCTTGATTGCTGTTGTTTGGGCAGTCGGGAAAGTAATGGCTATGAATAATCCTTCTAAAGCAAAGCCTAAGATGGAAAAACAAGTGCAAGTTACATCTACCGCGCCCGTTGTATCCGACGATATTGATGAAGAAACGGTTGCTGTAATTACAGCGGCGCTGATGGCGTATTATCAAACGAACAAACCTCAATGCGGATTTACCGTAAAAAGAATTAAGAGAATTTAAGGAGAAAATATCATGCGTAATTTTGTTATCACTGTAAATGGAAAAACATTTCAAGTAGGCGTTGAAGAAGTAGGGGCAAGCGCTCCTTCGGCAATGCCTGTTGCACCTGTAGTTGCAGCACCCGCTCCCGTAGCAGCGCCCGCGCCTGTAGCTGTTCCCGCTCCTGTAGCTGCTCCCGCTCCCGTAGCGGCAGCTCCTGCAAATGGAGAAAAAGTGCTTTCCCCGTTCCCCGGACTTATCAAAAACTTGTTGGTAGACAACGGTGCAACGGTTAAGAAAGACCAACCCATTCTTGTGTTGGAAGCAATGAAAATGGATAACGATATCACTGCTCCTTGCGACGGTGTTGTAACCTTCCAAGTAACGAAAGGCGCTAACGTGGAATCGGATTCCGTTTTAGCGGTTATTAGCTAAAAATTATAAGGAAATAAAAATATGTTAAATTATTTGCTTGCAACCGAAGGCGTGGATATCGGCACGTTATTCACTAATTTAATTGGCGAAATGGGCTTTATGAGCGGTTCGTTGGAAAATTACGTAATGTTATTAGTTTCTTTCGTATTGATGTATCTTGCAATCGTAAAGAAATTTGAACCGTTATTGTTATTGCCTATCGCTTTCGGTATGTTTTTAATCAATTTGCCCGGCGCTTACAACGTGCTTTGGGGAACGTATCCAGATTCTAAAGTTTTGACGCTTGAAGAATTTGAATCATTGAATATAGTACTTCCGTCTGGGTGGCAATTTGTTGACGGTAGCCTGATGATGATCGAAAACGGCTCGTTGCAACTCGTAACGAAAGAATTATTTGACGAGCAAGTGAAAGCGGGGACGCTAGTGTTACCAACGTCTGTATTTTTCAACGATGGAATGCTCTTACGGGAAGTAGCGCATACCTTTGATAACGTAGAAAACCGTGGGCTTTTGTGGTATTTGTTCTATGGCGTAGATAAGGTAATATATCCGCCGCTTATTTTCCTTGGTATCGGCGCGATGACTGATTTTGGGCCGCTGATTTCTAACCCTAAGAGTATGCTTATCGGTGCGGCGGCACAGCTTGGTATTTTCCTTACGCTTATCGGCGCAACAGCGCTTGGTTTTGACCTTGCAGCCGCTTCGTCTATTGCTATTATCGGTGGTGCGGACGGTCCTACGGCAATTTACGTAACGCAGTCTTTGGCGAAATATACTAATCAAGATTTACTTTCCGCTATTGCAGTTGCGGCGTATTCGTATATGGCTTTGATTCCTATTATTCAAAAGCCGATTATGAAATTGCTCGTTCCTAAAAAAGAAAGAGCCATTAAAATGAAACCGCTTCGTACGGTTAGTAAACTGGAAAAAATTGTATTCCCGATAGTGGTTACGCTTGTCGTTGGTATATTACTTCCCGACGCCGTTCCGCTTTTGGGTATGTTAATGCTTGGTAATTTGTTAAAGGAATCGGGGGTTTGCGACAGACTGTCTTCGCAAGCGCAAAACGGACTTATGAATACCGTTACCATTTTCCTTGGCGTTTCCGTTGGTTGTAAAGCGTACGGTGCAACGTTCTTGCAATTTGATACGTTGAAGATTATCTTGCTTGGTTTGGTTGCGTTCTCTTGCGGTACGATGGGCGGACTTTTGATGGGACGTTTAATGTGCAAGCTTTCCAAGGGAAAAATCAATCCTTTAATCGGTAGTGCCGGCGTTTCTGCCGTACCTATGGCGGCGCGTATTTCGGAAGACGTAGGTAGAGAGGAAGACCCGTCTAACCACCTTTTGATGCACGCAATGGGGCCGAACGTTGCCGGAGTTATCGGCTCGGCAATCGCAGCAGGTTTCCTGCTTTCACTCTTTTAATTGATGAGGTAAATGAATTATGGAAGTTAAATTTGATAATAGAAAGGTAATGCTCACGGAAACGATTTTGCGCGACGCGCATCAATCGCAAGCGGCAACAAGAATGCGTATCGACGAAATGTTGCCTGTTTTGGAACAACTTGACGATATCGGATATTATTCGATTGAAGCGTGGGGCGGGGCTACGTTTGACTCCTGTTTGCGTTTTTTGAACGAAGATCCTTGGGAAAGATTACGTACGTTAAAGGCGCATTTAAAAACGCCTATTCAAATGCTTTTAAGAGGACAAAATTTGCTTGGCTATCGTCATTATGCCGACGACGTAGTGGAGCAATTCGTTGCGAAATCTATTGAAAACGGTGTAGGCGTTATTCGCGTATTCGACGCTTTAAACGATCCACGCAACTTGGAAGTTTCAATGAAAGCCATTAAGAAATACGGCGGTGTTTGTGAAGCTACCATTTGCTATACAAGCGCAGTTGTAGACGGTAAAGAAGTATTTACCAACGAATATTTTGTTTCTTTAGCAAAACAATTAGAAGAACGTGGTGCGGATAATATTTGCTTGAAAGATATGGCTAACTTGTTGTTGCCTTTTAAAGCATACGAGCTTATTAAAGCATTAAAAGCTGCGTTAAAACCTACTACGAAAATCCATTTGCATACGCATAATACGACGGGTACGGGCGATATGGTATACCTTATGGCAATTCTTGCAGGGGTAGATATTGTAGACACCGCTTTGTCGCCTTTGGGTAACGGTACTTCCCAACCTGCAACCGAACCGTTGGTTGCAACCTTACAAGGTACGCCGTATGATACGGGTATCGATATCAATAAATTGTTACCTATCATCAAACATTTCAAGACGGTTGAAAAACGTTTGAAAGACGATAAAATTCTCAATGAAAAATCTAAGGGTATCGACGTTAATACGCTCTTGTACCAAGTGCCCGGCGGTATGCTTTCTAACCTTATCAATCAACTTGAAAAAGCAGGTAAAGCGGATAAGCTTATGGAATGTCTTGCCGAAGTTCCCAACGTTAGAAAAGATAGTGGATATCCGCCTTTGGTTACCCCGTCTTCCCAAATCGTTGGTACGCAAGCCGTGTTAAACGTAGTTATGGGCGAACGTTATAAAATGGTTACCAAAGAAACCAAAGATTTGTTTGCAGGTAAATACGGTACGCTTCCGATGCCGCTTGATGAAGAAGCTGCTAAGAAAGTGTTAAACGGTGCGGAAAGAATTACTTGTCGTCCTGCTGATTTGTTGCAACCTGAATATGAAGATATTAAAAAGAAGGTTATCGAGCTTGGATATTACGAAAAGGAAGAAGACGTACTTTCCTACGCAGTATTTGAACAAGTAGCCGAAAACTTCTTTAAATGGAGAGAAGCGCAAAAGAAGGGCGTTGATAGAGATATGGCAAAATCGGGCGTGTATCCCGTTTAATGTAGTTTGATAAGAAAAATATATACGCAACCGTTCCTTAATTTGAATGGTTGCGTATCTTTTCATATTATTATATTTCAACTGTGAAACTTTTTTCGTGAAACTTATTTTGATATATTTTTTAACGGGGAAACGGTTGGGTGAAATTTAGGTGAATTTTAGGGGTATTTTCAATATGAAAAATGTTTGTGTGGTAGGTGGGGGCGCTGCAGGTCTTATGGCGGCGTATACCGCTGCAAAAAACGGACATCGTGTTACGTTATTTGAAAAAAATGAAAAGCTCGGTAAAAAAATATATATTACGGGAAAAGGTCGTTGTAATTTTACCAACGATTGCAGTTTAGACGAATTTTTTGCGAACGTAGTAAACGGAGAAAAGTTTTTAAAAAGCGCATTATTTACCTTTCCGCCGCAAAAAACAATGGAATTTTTCGAAAACTATGGTTTATCCATAAAAACCGAACGCGGAAACCGTGTTTTTCCTGTGTCCGACCACGCAAGCGACGTAACAAAAACCTTAGAAAAAGCCTGCAAATCGGTAGGGGTTGACGTACATTTAAACGAAAAAGTACTGTATTTTAAGAAAATTATGTCAGACATAATACCTACGTCTGACATAGTTGATTGTACTTCATCAGACATAATACCTATGTCAGACATAATAGTAAAAACGGAGAAAACGGAATACCGTTGCGATTATTTAATTGTGGCAACGGGAGGAATTAGTTATCCTTCTACAGGCAGTGATGGAGACGGGTATATATTTGCAAAGTCCATAGGTCATACGGTAACGCCTTTATATTGCGGCCTTTGCGGTATCAATACAAAAGAAAACAGTTTTGCTTTATTGCAGGGCTTAGCACTCAAAAACGTTCAAATTACCGTAAAACAAGGGGCAAAGAAAATTTTTTCCGATTTTGGCGAACTTCTATTTACACATTTTGGTATTTCAGGGCCTATTGTTTTATCTATGTCTTCGAAAATCAACCGTTTATCTATTCCGTCTTTGTCGGTTGCGCTCGATTTAAAGCCTGCCTTGGACGAATCTGCGTTAGATAAACGCATTTTACGCGATTTTGAAAACTTTAAAAACAAACAAATTACAAATGCTTTAACCGATTTGCTTCCGCAAAAACTTATTCCCGTCGTTTTAGAAAAGAGCAATATTGACGCGAGAAAGAACGTGAACGTAATCACCAAGGAAGAACGCAACCGTTTATGTAAAACGCTGAAAGCAATGCCGATACGTATAGACAGTTTGCGTGGTTTTAAGGAAGCAATTATCACTTCCGGCGGGGTTTCTCTTGCGGAAATCAATCCTAAAACGATGGAAAGTAAACGTATGAAAGGGGTAAAATTTTGCGGCGAAGTATTAGACGTTGACGCGTATACGGGCGGTTTTAATATGCAAATTGCATTTTCGACGGGTTACGTTGCAGGAAATACAGTAGAATAATGGTTGAAAGTGTATATTTTCTTTTATAAAAATAATTTTTTTTAAGCAATAACTTGACGAAATTTTGTTTTTGCTGTATAATTTATTTACTATCATTATTAGGAGCGGAGTATGACGATTATTCGTGGCGCTATTACCGTTGAAAAGGACTCTAAAGAAGAAATTTCAACGTCCGTAAAGGAATTATTAGACGAAGTATTTGCGGCGAACGACTTGCAAAAGGAAGACGTTGCTGGCTTTTTATTCTCATTGACGACAGATATTCATTCGTATCATCCCGCAAAAGCGGCAAGGGAATGCGGCTACGATTTTGCGCCCTTATTCGCGGCGATTGAGCCAGAGATTGACGGGGCATTGAAATTATGTATACGTTTAATGCTGTTTACCAACCTACCGTCGACAAAAAAGGTTACGCATATTTATTTAAAAGGAGCAAAAAATTTGAGAAAAGACATTTCGGAAATTTACAATATTGCTTTAGACGGTCCTGCAGGTAGCGGAAAAAGCACGATAGCCAAAGCTCTTGCTAAAGATTATAATATTTTGTATTTAGACACGGGGGCAATGTATCGTGCTTGCGGTTTGAAAGCGTTGCGTTGCGGCGTTAACCCCAAAGACGGGGAAGCGGTAGAAAAAATGTTGCCTACGCTGAACGTGAAAGTGGAATATAAAGACGGGGCACAGCATACGATATTAGACGGCGAAGACGTATCGTCCGCCATTCGCGAAAACGCCGTATCTATGGCTGCTTCGGATATTTCCGCGCACCCTTGTGTGAGAATCAAACTCGTGGAAATGCAACGGGAAATCGCCAAGAGTATGTCTTGCGTTTTAGACGGACGGGATATTGGAACGGCTGTATTGCCCGACGCGAAGTATAAATTCTTTATAACGGCGGATAGTAAAATCCGTGCAATGCGTCGGTTTAAAGAGCTTTCCGCGCGTGGCGAAAACGTCGATTTCGATAGCTTACACGCGGAAATTGTAGCAAGGGATAAACAGGACAGTGAACGTAAGTTTTCGCCGCTTGTACAAGCTAAAGACGCCATTGTAATCGATACGTCGAATATGAGTATTGAAGAAGTTGTAAAAGCCGTAAAAGCGAAAATTCAATCTAAAATTTAAACGAAGGAATTTGTATGGATAAGAAGCACGACGGGCAAGTACAGCCGAAAAAAAAGAAAGAGAAAAAAAGTAAGCCCATTACCGTAAAAGCGAGTAAAAACGGTAGACATTATATGGGTTGGTTAAATTTATACCGCATACTCGTTTTGCCTATTTTTTATTTACTTAAACCGTTTAAATTTTACGGAAACCGTAAACCGCCCGAAGGCGCTTGCGTATTTGTTTGTAATCATTATAAAATGTTTGATATTGCTTACGTGGCGGCTACCACGTGGGAAGGAATTCATATTATCGGCAAACGCTCTATCGCCGACGCGCCCGTAATGGGAATGCTTTCACGTAGCGTAAAAATGATTCCCGTCAGCCGCGACGGAAACGACGTCCGTGCATTACTCGATTGTTTTAAGTGCTTGAAAAACGGCGAAAAAATAGCGGTTTTCCCCGAAGGGACTCGCAATAAAATCGGAGTGGATATGTTGCCGTTTAAACACGGTGCGTCCGTTATGGCAATCAAGACCAAATCGCCCATTTTACCGATGGTAATTTATAAAGAACCGAAATGGTTTAGAAAAACGCATATTATTATGGGCGAGCCGTTTGAATTTACCGAATATTACGATAGAAAACTCACGGATGAAGATTTTATTGAAGCGGATGAAAAATTACGGCAAATGATGCTTAATATGCGTGAAGAGCATACGAAATTTTTAGAAAGTAAAAAGAAAAAAGGTAAAAAATAATACCGAATGGAAGTTATTGTAGCAAAAAGTGGCGGCTTTTGTCGCGGCGTAAAAAAAGCAGTGGATACGGCCCTTACCGTTTTACCTGAAAATACGTATATTTACGGCGAAATAATTCATAACCCCGACGTGGTGGCGGATATTACCAAACGCGGTATCGTTATGGTAGAGAATTTAGACGACGTTCCCGCGGGCGCAACGCTCATAATCCGTTCGCACGGAGTAGGGGAAGCGGTGTACGATTTATGCGCTAAGCGCAATATAAAAATCGTTGATTGCACTTGCGAGTTTGTTCGTAGAACGCAAAAAATCATTCGAGAACAATACGCGCAAGGAAAAACGATTGTCATTGTCGGAGAACGTACGCACCCTGAAGTAATAGGTTTAAACGGTTGGTGCGATAACAGCGCGTATATATTTTCATCTGAAGAAGACGATTTTTCAATTTTACCGCAAAAAGAATGCTGTATAGTGGCTCAAACCACCTATTCTAAAGAAAAATTTGAAAAAATTATAAAAAATCTTAACGATAAGCGTGGAAAAACAGTTGAAGTTTTTCAAACAATTTGCTATACTACTATAGGACGGCAAAATGAAGCAAGCGAACTTGCAAAGAAATGCGACGCAATATTAGTCATAGGTGGGTTGAATAGCAGCAACACCAACAAGCTATACGATATTTGCGTTAAGCATTGTCAAAACGTGTTTCGGTTGACGAGTGCTGCCGATTTCGAATACAAAACAATTAAAAGATTTAAAAAGGTAGGTATTGTTACGGGTGCAAGCACCCCTAACGCGCAAACTCAGGAGGTTCTATCAAAAATGGAAATGGAAACAGAAGCAAAAGCAACGATGGAAGAAGTTGTTGCGAACATGGACAATCAACCTAGATTTAAGAAAGGTCAGTTGATTACGGCTACGATTTCGTCGGCGGACGACAGTGGTGTGGCGGTGCTGCTCCCCAACACCAAGAAAGAAGTAATGCTTGACAAAACCGAAGTGGATTGTGAAGTATACAATAAGGACGATTTTGCTGGCAAGACAGGCGAAGAAATTGAACTTATGGTCGTAGCGGTAAGCCCTCGCGTGGTACTTTCTCAAAAACAAATTAAGAAAGTAAAAGAAGAAGAGGCTATGATTGCCGAAATCACTTCGGGGAAAGACTTTGAAGTTGAATGTACCGGCTTCAATAAAGGTGGCTTGACTGCTCAACTCGGTTCTTATACGGTATTTGTTCCCGCGCGTGAAATCCGTTCGGGTTACGTAAAGGAATTAGATAAATACGTAGGCAAAAAACTCCGTCTTCGTCTTCTTGAACTCAAGAATGAAAGAAGAAAGGAAATTATTGCTTCGCAACGTGTTATCATCGAAGAAGAACGTGCGGCAAAAGAAGCAGCTAAAGCTGCAAAGGAGGCGGAATTCTTTGCGTCTATCCACGTGGATGACGTAGTAGAAGGTAAAGTAGAAAGAGCTACTTCTTTCGGTGCATTCGTATCCGTAAACGGTTTCGATTGCCTTGCGCACATTTCCGATTTGTCTTGGACGGGTGTGAAAGCGGTTTCCGACGTTTTGGAAATCGGTAAGAAATACGAATTTAAGGTATTGAAAATCGACGAAGAAGCGAAGAAAGTTTCCATCGGTTATAAACAGTTGCAACCCCAACCTTGGGACCTTGCAGCTGAAAAATATGCGGAAGGGGACGTTATCCATGGTAAAGTAGTACGTATCTTACCTTTCGGTGCGTTCGTTGAAGTGGAAAAAGGTATCGACGGTTTGGTACACGTTTCCCAAATTTCTCACGAATTCCTTGAAAATCCTACGACGGCGGTTGCTATCGGTCAAGAAATCGACGCGAAAATTTTAAAGCTCGATTGTGCAGAAAGAAAGATGACTCTTTCTATCAAAGCGCTTGAACCGAAGCCCGAAAACGTAGAAAGAAAGGCAAAGAAAGCGGAAGACGGTGAAGAAAAACCTAGAAAAGCAAGAGCGCAAAAACCCGTTGATGAAGTAACGGAATGGAACGAAGGCGACCTTGGTAGCGTTTCTATTGCGGATTTGTTAAACAAGAACGCTTGATAGTACCTTATAAATCTTAAATGAAAAGTCTGTTTTTAATGGTTAAAAACAGACTTTTTTGTTTATATATAATCATTAGAAAACGACAAGGAGAACACAAACAATGGAAAAACAAGGCAAAATTAAAATTTCCAGCGAAAATATGATGCCTATCATTAAAAAATGGCTGTATTCGGACAAGGATATCTTTTTACGTGAAATTATAGCGAACGGTATCGACGCGATTACAAAGCACAAAAAATTAGTGGAAATGGGCGAAGCCGTCAAAGAAGAAAAGTATAAAATTACCGTTTCCGTAGACGAAAAAGCCAAAACGTTGACCGTAGAAGATAACGGTATCGGTATGACGGCGGACGAAGTGGAAAAGTACATTACGCAAATTGCTTTTTCGGGCGCGGAAGACTTCCTGCAAAAATACGAAAAAGCAAGCGGCGACGGTATTATCGGACATTTCGGATTGGGTTTCTATTCCGCCTATATGGTGTCCGATAACGTAGAAATCTACACAAAGAGTTATAAAGACGAATCGGCAGTTCGTTGGGAATCGGACGGGAATTCCACGTATACAATTTCCGAAACGGAAAAAGCGGAACGCGGCACAAAAATCGTTATGCATATTGCAAAAGACGAAAAGGAATTTTTAAAGGAAGCTACCGTTAGACAGTTGCTCCAAAAATACTGTTCGTTTATGCCGTTTGATATCTATCTCAACCCCAAAGGGGACGATAGCGATAAACCCATTAATAACGCCTTGCCCTTATATTTAAAAGACCCCAAAGAATGCACGGACGAAGAGTACAAAACTTTTTATCGTGATACGTTTATGGATTTCAACGAGCCGTTATTTTGGATTCATTTAAATATGGAATATCCATTCCGCTTAAAAGGTATTTTATATTTCCCCCAAGTAAAGAAGCAACAAGTTCAGCTTGAAAAGGGACAAGTAAAATTATACTGTAACCAAGTGTTTATTGCCGACAATATCAAAGAAGTTATTCCCGAATTTTTAATGCTTTTAAACGGTGTTATCGATTGTCCCGATATTCCGCTTAACGTTTCGAGAAGCTTCTTGCAAAACGATAAACAAGTACAAAAAATATCCAAACATATCACAAAAAAGGTAGCGGATAAGCTTACTTCGCTGTTTAATAACGATAAAGAACGTTATGAAAATTGTTGGAAAGATATCGCCACGTTTATTAAGTTCGGTTGCTTAAAAGAAAACGATTTTTACGAAAAGGTAGAAAAGATTATCATTTTCAAAAACTTACAAGGCGAATACAAGCCTTTGCAAGAATATTTTGGGGAAGAAATCGACGAAGAAGATGCGAAAAACGGCAAACAATCCAAAGCTGTTTATTACGTATCCGACGAAGTGCAACAAGCGCAATATATTGCTATGTTCAAAGATGCAGGTTTAGACGCGTTGCTTTGCGATACCTACATTGACCCCCATTTTATAAGCTATATCGAGTATAAAAATCCGAAAAAATGCCGTTTTGTGCGTATTGACGCGGATATCGACGGCGCGCTTAAGAGCGACGCTTCTATCAGTGAAGAAGACGAAAAAGCGCTTGTGGATATCTTTAAAGAACATCTTGTCAATAAAGATATTCAAATCAAGGCGGAAAAATTTAAAACAGGTAAAATTCCTGCCGTAGTCAACGTGGAAGAATTTATGCGCCGTATGTCGGAAATGGGTGGATTTTACGGTATGGGCGAAACGGACGCAACGAAAAACGCCACGCTTGTGCTCAACGTTACAAATCCCGTAGTTTCGAGTGTATTAAAACTCACCAAAGAAAAACAACAACTGGTTGTTAACCAAATCTATTATTTAGCAATGCTTTCATTTAAAAAGCTTTCGCCTGAAGAATTATTCGATTTTACGGAAAAGAGCTGTCAACTTTTATTCGATTACAGCAAATAATTTAATTCGCAAAATTCGATATAATAAAACGTCTTTCTTAAGCGGAAAGGCGTTTTTCTTACGCTAAAATCGTTCTAACAGGACAAGCAACCGCATACAGTATATAAATGCTAGAATTCTTACCTGAAAAAGTAAAAGATTGCTTACTAAAAACAAATATGCAATTCGTTTATGAAATCCGTTTACGAGCGAATAAACCGACGGTAATCAATTATAAGGGAGTATTTCGTCTTTTAGGCGAATACGGGCTTACCGACAGGGAAGAACAAGCGGTTGTATGCGACGGGCAGGATATAGCCGATTGTATATTCCGCGCAGGGAATTATTCGGTATATTCGGTAGAAGAACAAATTCGTCAAGGATTTATTACTGCGCAAAACGGAGAACGAATCGGTATCGCAGGGGAATACGTTTTTGAAAAGGGACAACCGTTTGCAATGCGCAATTTTTCTTCACTTTGCGTTCGAGTGCCGCACGAAATTGAAAACTGCGGTATGGAAATTTACCGAAGTTGTATGTCAGACAAACTACGTAGTTTACTCTTATGTTCGCCGCCGGGGCTTGGCAAAACGACTATTTTACGAGATTTAAGCCGTATTATCAGTGAAAAAACAAACAAAAACGTATTGATATGCGACGAGCGCGGCGAAATTTCTTGCGGAAACGTGGGCAAAAGCTGCGACGTATTGAAATTTGCGGATAAACAAACGGCGTTTACTTCCGGAATACGCGCACTCCGTCCCGACGTAATTATAACGGACGAGCTATCCTTGCAAGATTGCGCCGCCGTAGAGAAAGCAATATATGCAGGGGTTTGCGTGCTTTCATCGGCTCATTTTGCCAATATGAAAAAGGTTGTTAAACCGTTTTTCGGATTATTTGAACGATACGTTCTATTAGACACGCAAAAGATAGGCAAAATCCAAGGCGTTTATGATGCGACGGGGCGGAGTATTTTTAATGGATAAATTGATTTTAGGAATTATTATCGTTGTTTTTTGTAGCTTATGCGGTTTTTTATTAGCCAAAAAATATCGAAAACGAAAATTTTTCTTTGCGCAGTTGTATCAGTTTAACGAACGGTTTTTAAACGAAATTTCCTATTATCGTCGTCCTTTGAACGAATTTGTATCACAATTTCCCTATAAAGGCGAATTTGCTTTGGCTTTAGAGTTATATTTTCAAAACGTTAAAAATGGAGAAAGTATACCGTTAGATTTACGTGAAAATAACAATTTTACTTTTTTAACTGAAGAAGAAAAAAACGGGATTACCGATTATTTCCATATGCTTGGAAAAGGGGATAGTGCATCCCAAAAAGCGTACTTTTCTTCGCGTAAAGAAAGCCTGCAAAAATGGCAATCCGAAGCGGAAACTGTCGCGAAAAAATATGGAGATTTATACGTAAAACTTGGATTTTTATTCGGTTTATTCTTATTGATTATATTAATATAAAGGATATATTATGGATATAACCATACTCTTTAAAATGGCGGCAATCGGTATTATTATTACGGTCATTTGTCAAATTTTAAAAAAGTCGGATAGAGACGATATTGCAACGCTGGTTTCCATTGTCGGGCTAGTAATCGTATTAGCGGTTGTCGTGGGAATGATAGGCGATTTATTTGAAGAAATCAAAAATATATTCGGACTATTATAGCTAATGCAGGAGATATTGTATGGACATTATGAAAATTATAGGCGTAGCTTTCGTTACGGCGGTAACTTCCGTAATTTTAAAGACCAACAAACCCGAATTGTCTTTTGCCGTAACGGTTACAGGCATTATCGTTATCTTGCTTTTTATAGTGGACGGTATGCAAAATACCATTACGGCGTTCGCCGCGCTTGCCGAAGTTACGGGTATGGAAAACGGACTATTAAAAATTCTTCTTAAAATTGTAGGAGTAGGCTATCTAACGGAGTTCGGCGCAAGCGTATTACACGATTTCGGCAGCAGTGCTATGGCGGATAAAGTAGCTTTGGGCGGAAAGATAGCTATTATTACGTTGGCTATTCCCGTTTTCGAAAGCTTATTGTCTTTAATTAAAGGATTTTTACAACTCATATGAAATACATTCGTTTACGACGTTTTAAAGGGATATTTCTTGCTTTACTAATTATACATTTATTCATACATTTTTTAACAATATTTTCAATGGATAGGATAAACGTGCAAGCGGAAGAAACGGAAATTTCAAGCTCAGCTAAAGAAGAGTTAAACGAGAGTATTAACGACCTGTTGAATGAACTCGATTTGCAAGCCTTACAAGAGTATTTATCATCCCTTTCGTCCGTGTCCGAAGAGAACGTGAAAGAGCGCTTAATCGAATATATCCGCGGCGCGCAGTTCGATTATGAAAATTTTGGGGCGCAAATTACGGACATTTTATTTAAAAATATAGGGGATATTTTACCAGCGTTTGCCTGTATAGCCGCTATTGCTTTATTATCCGGCGCGATTAATACTCTACAAGCAGGGACAACCGTTCGCACGTCGTCGGAAATGACATTTTTGATTGCGTATGCGGCAGCGTTGATACCGTTAATCGCCGTACTTATCGAATGTTTTGAAAAAACGACGGGAAGTATGCAAGAAATGCAAAAGCAAATGCAAATTATATATCCGCTTATGCTCACCTTAATGGCGGCAAGCGGTGGAACGCTCTCCGCGTCCGTTTGTAGGCCTGCCGTTGCGTTCTTTAGTACGACTATCGTTTCTATGCTCAATGAAGTGGTATTTCCTATTACCGTAACCATTATCGCTTTTTCTATGGCAAGTAATCTATCAAAGGACTTGAAAATCAATAAATTTACGACCTTTTTTAAGAGTATTAACAAATGGATTATCGGTATTTGCATTTCGGTGTTCGGGCTGTTTTTTACCTTGCAAGGGATTACGGCAGCAACGTACGACGGTGTAGCAAGGCGCGCGGCAAAATATGCGATAGGGAACGGCATACCTATCGTCGGCGGATTTCTATCGGGCGGCTTTGACTTGGCGATCGCAGGGAGTATTCTAATAAAAAATTCTTTGGGGAATATGAGTATATTTTTAATGCTTTCCGTCCTATTCGAACCGATTGTTTTACTCCTTTCCGTAACGGTATTTCTCCGATTTACCGCCGCCGTTACACAGCCGTTTGGGGACAGTAGAATATCCGATTTTTTAGGCGAAACCGCGGATAATTTGCATTATTGCACGGCAGGATTACTACTTACCGCGTTTTTATATTTCCTTTCTATAATGCTATTTGTTTCGGCTTCAGAGGTGTTATTTTGAACGGATATTTATTGAGTGTTGTTTCCACGATACTGTTATGTGCGGTACTTACGGCTATTTTACCTGAAGGAAAAACGTCGGGAATGATTAAAGGAATTGCTAAACTTGCGTGTTTGTTGGCTATCGTCGCACCGATACCACAATTTTTACAAATGTATAAACCGCGTGATGAAACCGCAGGCTCGAAAAACGACGAAAACTTTTTTAACGAATCAGTCATACAAACGGATAAATCGTTCATACAGTATTACAGTGAACGAAGAGTCGAACTCGCCGAACGGGCGTTGGAAGCGGAAATCGAAGAAAAGTTCGATTGTCAAACGACGGTAGATATCGTTTGGGAATATTACAGCGAAGACGCTTTAGCGGTATACGACGACGTGGAGATTTTTATAACGAAAATTAAAATTCACGGCAATGACTGGAACGAGGAGGCAAAAATGTGCATTGTTGAGTACGTATCGAAGCACTATTGCAGCGAGGTGTTAATTGAATAATATGGATATATCCGCGCAAAAATCGAAATCCAAAACGTTGAAATTAAACGGTAGAACCAAAGACGTGTTGCTAATAGCCGTTTTGGCGTTCGTCATTTTGTTTGCCGCTTGGAGACTCTTTTATTTAGACGATACCGCGCAAGATTCCAACGTGGACGTTTACAGTGATACCGAAAAAAGAATCAGTGAAATGTTACGCCAAATGGACGGCGTAGGAGATGCAAACGTAATCGTTTGTGAAACGGAAGAAGGCGTACAAAGCGTTGTAGTTATATGCGACGGGGCTAAGGATTTGCAGGTGATTATGCATATTAGAGAAGCCGTTGCCGCCGCTGTAGGTACGCAGGAAAAAGATATCAAAATTTATTTAAAAAAGGAATAAAAAGGAGAATAAATTATGTCGAACAAAAAGAAAATTTTCATTATGACCTCTTTAGTGCTTTTGTTGGCGTTTACCGCCGTATTCAACTTCGTGCTTGCCACCACGACGACGGGTGCGGATGCCGGTGAAGGCGTTACCACGGCCAACTATTTTACGACGTATCGTGCGGAACGTACTACGACGCGTAACGAAGAATTGTTGCAATTAGACAGCGTTATCGCATTGTATGAAGAAGGGGACGAAAAATACGAAGAGGCTACCGAAATGAAAATGGAAATCGTAGCGGCTATGGAACAAGAACTCGTACTCGAAAATATGGTTAAATCGCTCGGTTTTTCGGATGCGGTAGTATCCGTTTCGGTAGATTCTGATAACGTAAACGTATTTATTAATTCGGCAGAACTTAATTACGATACGGCGCTTGCTATCTATAATATGATGAAAAACGAAACGGGTATCGTTGCTGGAAACATCATTATTATGCCCGTTTACGCGGAAAGCTGAAAAAAAGACGAGAAAATATTGTTAAAACAGTAGAAAAATTCGAAAAGATGTGTTATAATATACTAGAGATAAAATCGAGGAGAACTGTCGTATGTTCAATATCAGATTAAACACAAAAGATACGCAAAGCGGAAAAATCGTTTACAACGCAGGGATTGTCTATAATATCGTTGCGCTTGCGATTGCCGAAGTGGAAGGCGCGTTGCCTTTGGACGGGAAGAAAAACGGAATTTCACTTTTCTTGGAAAAGGACGGAATTTACGCCGACGTTTCCGTCGTTGTCAAATACGGCTATAACGTTCCCGAACTTGCGTATCGCATTCAACAATCGGTAAAGCAAAGCGTAGAAAATATGACGCATTACCGCGTTGCGGAAGTAGACGTGCACGTGCGTGATATCGTCTTCCCTGATGCGCCTGTCGCTCCCGTTTCTCCCGAAAAGGAAGAAGACGAGAGCGGAGAACAATCCGCAAGCCAAGAAAACAAACAATAATCATTTTGCGAACACCCTTCTTTTTAGAAGGGTTTTCGTCGTATCACGCCGTTTTGACGGCTATTCACGGAGTATTTTATGAGAAATGCAGCAAGAGAAGCGGCGTTGAACGTCGTTTTTACCCAACAGTTTAACACCGATTACGTAGACGTTTTGAAAAAGAAAATTTTCAAACAATTTAAATTAGAAAAAGACGACGATTTGCTTTTTGCCGCCGATTTGGTCGCTACGGTGGAAGAACACCGAGCGGAGCTGATTGAAGGCATAGAGGAAGCTTGTCATCATTACAAGGAAAACCGCATTAATCCTATGGATAAAAGTATTTTGCTTATCGCTATGGCGGAAATTAGATACTTTGATGAAATTCCGCCCGTTGTATCCGTTTCCGAAGCGACGGGGCTCGCGAGAAAATATTCCACTGAAAAGAGCGCGGATTTTGTCAACGGTGTACTTTCGGGCGTTATCAATAAGGACTGAGTATGAAAATTATAGACGGAAAAGCGTTGGCGGCAAAAATGCGTGCGCAAATTAAAGCCGACGTGGAAAAATTGAATAATAAGCCCGGGTTGGCAGTAGTTATCGTCGGCAACGACGGAGCTTCGCAAATTTACGTCCGTAACAAAATTAAGGCGTGCGCGGAAGTCGGTATCCGTTCTTACGCGTACGAATTGCCTGAAACCGCCACGCAAGGGGAAGTGGAAAATCTTTTGGACGATTTAGCAAAAAATGCTGAGATAGACGGAATTTTATTACAATTACCCCTTCCGAAGCATTTAGACGGCGAATCGGCAATGTCGCACATTCCCGTAGAAAAAGACGTAGACGGATTTTCCGCCGAGCATTTGGGATTATTGACCTTACGTAAAGAAGAAATAGTGGCTTGTACACCGCTTGGTGTTATGAAACTGTTGGAAAACGAAGGGGTGGACTTAAAAGGCAAAAACGCCGTTGTTTTAGGCAGGAGTGATACGGTAGGGAAACCGATGGCAATGCTCTTGTTAAACGCGGACGCTACCGTTACCGTATGTCATAGTAAAACGAAAAATATCAAAGAAATTTGCCAAAATGCCGACGTACTCGTTTCTGCAATAGGTAAAGCAAAATTCGTTACCGCGGATATGATAAAAGACGGTGTGGTTGTTATCGACGTCGGAATCAATCGCGACGAAAACGGTAAGCTTTGCGGAGACGTTGATTTTGAAGCAGTCAAAGAAAAAGCGTCGCTGATTACGCCCGTCCCTGGCGGCGTTGGTCCTATGACGATTACGATGTTAATGCATAATACTTACGTTGCATCGCTAAAAAATAAGGAGTAAAAAGATTTGTACGATTTTAATCTTTTATTTGAAAATTACGTAACCGTTTTTGAGTCGTATACTAAGGAATATACGGATAAACTGAAAACTCGCCCTGAAATTTTAGGCGAAAGTATGAAATACAGTTTACTCAACGGTGGAAAACGCGTTCGTCCCGTATTGATGCTCGCATGTGCGGACGTATTACATTTACCTAAAGAAGAAGTATTGCCGTTTGCTTTGGCGCTGGAAATGATACACACCTATTCTTTAGTGCACGACGATTTACCTGCAATGGATAACGACGATTTTCGTCGCGGAAAGCCGTCTAATCATAAACAATTCGGCGAAGCAAACGCCGTACTCGCAGGGGACGCGCTTTTAAACGAAGCGTATGCCGTTTGTTTTCAACAATGTATGAAAGGCGAACGCTTTGCCTTGGCTTCCAGCTATTTAAACGAATGTGCAGGCATTTACGGTATGATAGCAGGACAATCGGCGGATTTGTATTACTCGGGTAGAAACGAAAACGTTTCTGAAGATGAATTGACGTATATTCAACAGCATAAAACGGGGAAATTATTACTTGCGCCCGTTGTAATTCCTTGTATTTTAAACGGAAACAAATCCTTTTTGGCTTGGGAAGAGTTTGGTTTGCTGCTCGGTGCGTTATTCCAAACCACGGACGATATCTTAGACGTTGTCGGTTCTTTTAAAGAGCTTGGAAAGTCTATCGGTAAAGACGAAACGGAAAACAAGCTGACCAGCGTAAAATTATACGGTTTGGAAGGCGCGAAAATTCAAGCGGATTTATGTGCGAAAAACTGCCACGCCGTTTTAGAAGGTATTGACGGCGACACTACGTTTTTAAAGGATTTTGTCGATTACGTACTTACACGCAGTAAATAACAGTAAAAGGATACCTATGTTAGAAAAGTTACAAACACAAAGCATAAAAAATTGTACGAAAAGCGATTTAAACGTATTATGTGATGAGCTGCGCGCCGTCATTTATAATACGGTTATGCAGTGCGGCGGACACCTTGCTTCTAATTTAGGAGCGGTGGAGTCTACCGTAGCGCTTTTTTATGTTTTTGATTTCCCGAACGATAAAATCGTGTTCGACGTGGGGCATCAATGCTATCCTTATAAATTATTGAGCGGTAGATTAAACCGTTTTTCCACGTTACGTACAGCAGGCGGTATTTCCGGATTTCCCAAACGTAACGAAAGCGAATACGATTGCTACGATACGGGGCACGCCGGTACGTCCGTTTCCGCTGCGATAGGACTTGCAAAGGCAAGAGACTTAAAAGGGGAAAAGCGCAACGTAATTGCATACGTTGGCGACGGCTCTTTCAATAACGGGTTAATTTACGAAGCCTTGAACAGTTTAAAAATTG
Source organism: Candidatus Scatosoma sp. (assembly GCA_045542595.1). GTDB lineage: Bacteria > Bacillota > Clostridia > Christensenellales > Borkfalkiaceae > Scatosoma. Next base: position 20,395 of record JAZQLI010000016.1, read on the forward strand.
TTGATACCCATATCTTAATTATTTTAAACGATAACGGAATGTCTATTTCGCCTACGGTTGGCGGTATGTCGGATATTCTTGCCGATATCAAAAACGGCGAAAAAGCGCAAAACGTAAAACTTTTAGAAAGTTTCGGTTTAACGTACGTAGGCGTGAAAGACGGCAACGACGTGGAAGAAATGGTGGACGCTATGCAAACGGCGAAGGCGCTTTTACAAACGCAGTCCGTTTTATTGCATATCGTTACCAAAAAAGGCAAAGGGTACGAATTCAGTGAAGAACACCCTACGAATACGCACGGCGTGCCGCCCGTCGGCTCGCCGAAAGAAAAAGAATATTCGGAAGTATTAGGCGAAACCTTATGTGATTTGGCTGCGAAAAACGGTGAAATAACCGTCGTTTCCGCTGCAATGAAAGAGAGTTTGGGGCTGGCTGAATTCTTTGAAAGATACCCCGAGCGTGCCTTTGACGTAGGTATTTGCGAAGAGAATGCTTCCGTACTGTGTGCATCTATGGCGGCAGGCGGTTTGAAACCGTATTACGCTATTTATTCCACTTTTTTACAGCGTGCGTTTGACGAAATCATTCACGACGTTTGCGCGCAAGATATGCCCGTTACGTTTTGCATTGACAGGGCAGGAATTTCGGGTGCGGACGGGGAAACGCATCAAGGCGTTTTCGATTTGTCCTATCTTTTGCCCATTCCTAACCTTGCCATTGCTTCCCCAAAAGATACCGAAGAATTTAAAAAACTCGTTTTGTTTAGCGAAAGTTATCCACATCCGTTGGCCATTCGTTATCCGCGTTCGGGAAAGGTTGTGTTTTCTGCCGATAACAAGCCTATAGAAATAGGCAAATGGGAGTATTTGCATCGTGTAAACCCCAAAAAGCAAGCGAAAGCGGTGGTGCTTGCCACGGGGGAACGTAGTTTGATTATTGCTTTTAAGGTATTAAAAGAGCTTGAAAAACAAGGAAAATCGTTTGATATTGTCAATGCTCGGTTTGTCAAACCGTTGGATATCGAATTCTTAAAAGAATTGCAAAGTGAGTACGTAGTTACGATAGAAGACAACGTATTTATCGGCGGTTTTGGGGCTATGGTCAACAATGCTTGTATTCAAATGGACAAGCCGTGTAAAATGAAAAATTTCGCCTATCGCGACGCGTTTATTCCACAAGGAAAGGTTGCCGATTTACAAGGGGAATACGGCGTTAGCTGTAAGGACGTGGAAAACTATTTATCGGAAGTTCTTGTATGAGAGCGGATAAATTCTTTGCTGAAAAATTCGGTTCGCGGACAAAATCTGCGGAAGCTATTGAAAAGGGGTTAGTGCTTATCAACGGCAAGCCCGTTCGCGTGAAAGACGAAATTAAAGAAACGGACGAAATCACTTTTTTAGAAGCGGAAGAATCGTTTGTTTCCAACGGCGGTTATAAATTACAGCGTGCGCTTACCGTTTTCGGTTTTGATTGCAAAGACAAAATTTTTGCGGATATCGGCGCAAGTACGGGCGGTTTTACCGATTGCTTATTACAGCATAATGCAAAAAAGATTTATACAGTGGACGTAGGCGAAAGTTTGCTTGCTCCTAGTCTTTTAAAAAGCGGTAAAATTATCCAAATGGAAAATACTAACGCTAGATATTTGCAAAAGACGGATTTTCTCGACGAGTTAGACGGCGTAGTGGTGGACGTTAGTTTTATTTCCTTAAAATTGATTTTTCCAACGGTTGCGCGTATTTTAAAATCGGACGGAGATGCGTTTGTACTCATTAAACCGCAGTTTGAATGTGAAAAAAAGAATATAGGAAAAAGCGGTATCGTACATACAGCCGCGCATCCTGAAATTGTAAAAAAGGTAATAGGATATGCCGTTGAATGCGGTTTATATCCGTTTGCAATTACAAACGCACCCGTTAAAAAAGGAAAAAATATCGAATATATTTTGCATTGTAAACCTACTTTTACAAACGCACTGTCTACTCAAAACGTGGTAGATAGAGTTTATTCTTTTTTAAAAACGAACAAACAATAAGGAGAAAACGATGAAAATCGGGGTTATAGGCTTTAAAAATAAGGTAAAAAATACCAATGCAGTAGCAGCATTGTCCGCTTTATTACGAGAAAAAGGCTATGAAACCGTCATTTTTTCTACTCCTGCCGAAATTGAAAACGTAGATGCGGTTATCGTACTCGGCGGCGACGGCGCTATTTTACATTCCGCAATAAAAGCCGCAAAAAATAATATCAAAATTATCGGTATTAACTACGGAAATCTTGGCTTTTTAACGGAATATGAAAAGCAGGAATGGGAAAACGTAACCAAGCTATTATCCAAACTTCAGCAAAACGATTGTCGTATTTTAAAACGGAGTATTTTACAAATTGAAATTGAAGATAAAATCTTTTATGCGTTAAACGAAGTGGCAATTCAACGCCATTCGTCTTTATCCAACCTAAAAAACACGCAAATTTTACGTTTACAAGTACAATCGCGCGAAGGAAAGGATAAAATATCGGGGGACGGATTACTCTTTTGCACGCCGACAGGCTCTACAGCATACTCGCTATCGGCAGGCGGCGCTATTTTAACCCCCGAAGTGCCCGTTTTTATGATGACGCCCATTTGCGCGTTTTCTATGCGTACACGGCCAACCGTATTTTCCGACGACGAAACGTTCGACGTGAAAATAGAACGCGGCAACGCCGTAATTTTATGCGACGGACTCACCGTTGCTTTATTGTCCGAAAATGCAAAAATACAAGTGAAAAAAGCTCCGTTTACAGCGGATTTTCCCATTCGGGACAACACGGATTTTTTCACTAAAGTACAAAATAAATTAAGCGAATAAAAAGGAGACAGGGGAAAATGTTACGTTCGGCAAGACATGCGAAAATTTTGGAGATTATTTCTCGGAAGGAAATTGAAACACAGGAAGAACTGTGTGCAGAGTTAAACGCACTCAACCATACGGTTACGCAAGCAACCATTTCTCGTGATATACGGGATTTACACTTATTCAAAGTGGCTGGAATTGAAAAGAAATACCGTTATGCTTACATAAACGACGGAGAAAGTGAAATTTCGCCTAAAATGAGAAGTCTTTTCCGCGATTGCGTAGTGTTCGTTAAAGCGGCAAAAAATTTAGTCGTGGTAAAAACGTTGACGGGAAACGGCGCAAACGCAGGGGCGGTAGTGGATAAATTGAACTATCCGGGAATAGTCGGTTCGGTTGCAGGGGACGATACGCTTTTAATCGTTTGCGAAACGGACGAAAACGCGTTGCTTGTCGTAGACAAAATCAATGAATTTATGAAATAACGGAAGTAGTTATGTTATCCAGACTCACCATTAAAAACGTCGCGTTGATTGAAAACGCGGATATACATTTCGGGGAAGGCTTAAACGTGCTCTCGGGGGAAACGGGCGCGGGAAAATCGGTCATTCTCGATTCCGTAAATTTCGTTTTAGGGGCAAAAGCCGATAAAACGATGATTCGGCACGGCGAAGCGGAATGTTTGGTAAAAGCCGAATTTTTTGTGCCTGAAGAAGCGAAAGCTGTAGCTGTAATGCGGGAGATGGATATTGAAACGGATGGGGAAATTATTATTTCCCGTAAATTTTCCGATAACGGTAAAAACGTTATAAAAGTGAACGGAAATACCGTTACGGCAACTATGTTGCGCCAAATTACCGATTCGTTAGTGGACGTACACGGGCAAAGCGAGCATTTCTTTTTATTAAAAGAAAGCAATCAATTAAAATTATTAGACGAAGTAATAAGGCAACCTATTACCGAGCAAAAAGCGGTATTAACTCAGCTTTTAAAGGAAAAAAAGAGTATTGAAGAGAGTATTGCAACTCTTGGCGGCGACGAACAAGAACGTAGCCGTAGATTAGACCTTTTACGCTTTCAAATAGATGAAATTGAAGAAGTGGATTTAAAAGAAGGCGAAGAAGAAGAATTGCTTTCCAAACGCACAAAAATGCAAAATCTTGAAAAGATTATTTCCGCTTTACGCGATGCTACGGAAGCTTTATCGGGGGAATACGGCGTTTTAGACGGGTTACGCAGTGCTTCCCGTGCACTTACGGGCGTATCGAAATTGGACGAAGCATATGCTTTAGTATACGATAAAATTGAAAGCGTTGCAATGGAAGCGGAAGACATTTCGGAAACGGTTACCGACCTTGCAGACGAGCTCTATTTCGACGAAAATGAAGCGGAACAAACGGAAACTCGATTAGATGCAATTAAGGCGTTAAAACGTAAATACGGTGCTGATAAAACGGCAATAGACGCTTACTTGCAAAAAATTTCCGCCGAATATGAATTACTCTCCGATTGCGAAGGACAATTCGTTATTTTAACGAATGAAAGAGAAAAACTCTTAAAAAAGATTTTTAACGTATGTCAATCGATAACGCAAATACGGAAAACGCACGGCAGTGCTTTTTGTCAACGTGTTACGGAAGAATTAAAAACCTTAAATATTCAACACGCGCAATTCGATATAAGCTTTAACAACTATAACCTTGAAGACGCAAGCCGCGCGGGGCAAAACGGCTTGGATGATATTTCCTTTTTATTTTCCGCAAACGCAGGCGAGCCTATGAAACCGCTTGGAAAAATTATCAGCGGTGGGGAAATGAGCCGATTGATGTTGGCAATAAAAACGCAGCTTTCCGCTTTGAATGAAATTTCCACCTATATATTTGACGAAATTGACGCTGGTATAAGCGGAATTACGGCAAAAGTAGTTGGGGAAAAACTTGCCGTTATTGCAAAGAATACACAGGTAATTGCCGTATCTCATTTGGCTCAAATCGCGGTTATGAGCGATAAGGAATTACTCATTGAAAAACGGGAAGAAAACGGCAAAACTTTGACGAACGTTCAAGCGTTAGACGAAGACGGAAAACGCTTAGAAATCGTACGGTTGTTGGGCGGAACGGAACATCAGGATATTGCGCTTAAACACGCCGACGAATTGTTAAAACAAGCCGCTTTATTTAAAAAAGCTTTATAAAATTTAATTAAATAGAATAGAAAAGCTCAATTTACGCAAAATACCTTTAACGGAGGATACTATGCGCAAATTGAGTTTTTTTGTTTTGGGAGCAATTTCCGTATGCTCGTTTACATTTGCCACTGTAGATAACGGTTATACTACGGCAAAAGCGGAACAATCGATCGTGTACGTAGGCGGAATGTCCGCAGGATTTACGTTGCAATCTGGTTGTGTGCAAGTAGTGGGCTTTTGTGAAGTTATGACGGAAGACGGCGTTTGTTCTCCTGCTTTAAACGTAGGAATACGAACGGGAGATAAAATTCTTTCCGTCGCGAATATAAACGTGAACAGTATTGAACAGTTAAACGAAATATTAGAAAAAAATTGCAATCATAACATAACGATAGAAATAAAACGGGGAGAAGAAATTAAATTTTTTGCCGTAAAACCCGTAAAAGATAAAATTAGCGGTAAATATAAAATAGGCATTTTGGCCCGTGATAACGTTTCAGGAATAGGTACGGTTACCTATATTGACGCCGAAAACGGTAGATTTGGCTCGCTTGGGCACTCGGTAATAGGAGAAGATAAAACGAATATGCAAATTGCAAAAGGTACGGTATATGAATGCAGTATCGTTGGCGTAAACAAAGGTATACGCGGAAAAGCAGGTGAATTGAAAGGTATGTTTTTAAGCAATAAAACGCTTGGAACAGCGGAAAAGTTGTGTAATTGCGGCATTTTCGGACAAATTTCACAAGATTTTGAAGTAACCGATTTAATGCGTACCGTTGCCGATTCGGCTAACGTAGCACCAGGAAAGGCGTATATTTATTCTACTGTAAACGGCGTTTTACCCAAACGATATGAAATAGAAATAGTAAAAGTGGATAAATGGAATAAAGAAAATAAAAATTACGTGATAAAAATTACTGACGAAAACCTAATTGCCGAAACGGGCGGTATCGTACAGGGTATGAGCGGTAGCCCGATACTACAAAACGGAAAACTAATAGGGGCGGTTACGCACGTATTTTTAAACGACCCTACGCGTGGTTACGGCATTGATATTCAAGAAATGATAAAACAATAATCTGAGCAGTACTATGCGAAACATAATTATTACGGCAGACATAGTAATGAAGCAATATCAAACAATAAAGGAGATACAATTATGAAAAAAGCAATTACGTTTTTACTTGGTGCAGCCTGCATATTTAGCGCATCCGTCGTAAACGTACAACAGCCAAAAACCGTTGTTAATGCACAGGCATATTATACTACAAATCAAGAAGAAGCCGTATCCGTAAATTCCGCGGAAGCGCTTGCAATCAAAGGAAAATCGGCATATTTAATGGACTTTTCTTCGCAAACGCCGATATATTATAAAAACGAACGCGAACGTTTACCCATTGCAAGTATGTGTAAAATTATGACGCTTATTTTAGCCTTTGAAGCGATAGATAGCGGTGCGCTTGCCATTGATGAAGAAATTATGGTAAGTGAAAGAGCGGCTTCTATGGGCGGTTCGCAAGTGTTTTTGGAAGCCAACGCAAAATATCTTGTGAAAGACTTAATTAAAAGTATCGTCGTATGTTCGGCGAACGATAGCTGTGTAGCGCTTGCGGAACGCATTGCCGGTGGAGAAGAAATTTTTACGGCACGAATGAATGAAAAAGCAAAACAACTCGGTGCAAACGACACTTTATTTGCTAACTGTACAGGATTGCCTAAAGAGCCGCAATATTCCTGCGCGAAAGACGTTGCCGTCATGCTTAAAGAGTTACTTTCGCATGAAGAATATTACGAATACGGGAGTGTTTGGATGGATAAATTTGCACATCCCCAAGGTCGTTTTACCGAAATTACGAACACGAATAAATTAGTGCGTTTTTATGACGGTTGCGACGGGGGGAAAACAGGTTTTACCAACCAAGCAGGGTTCTGTCTAGCCGCCACGGCTAAGCGTAACGATATGCGTATTATTTCCGTTGTTATCGGGGAAGAAAGCAGTGCAAACCGTTTTGCCGACGTACGTTGTATGTTCGATTACGCCTTTGCAAATTATTGTGTAACTCCTATTGTAGAAGCGGAAAAAGTTATGGAAGAAAACGTTCCTGTTTCCGCAGGGAAAACCAAATCGTTAAAAGGCTATCCCGTACGTTCTTCGTATGCATTTTCCCGTCGTGGAGAAAAAGCGGACGTGCGTATGGAAACGCAATATAAAGAAGGTTTGCGCGCGCCTATCAATAAAGGGGATATTATCGGTGAAATCGTCGTATATAAAGACGGAGTAGAAATGGACAGAATACCGTTAGCGGCAAGCGAAAACGTAGAATTTGCCAACTTCTTCGATAGATTAGGCGACGTTGCTCGCGGTTGGAATGGATAAGTAATCCGTCCAAAGAAAAAAGAATACAGACAAAAATCCGTTTTTCCGAAAAAATATGAAGGAAAAGCGGATTTTTACATAAAAAACCACCGTTCTATCCTTGCAATTTTAGCATAAATTTGATAAAATATATATGTATATATCGTTTGAAAGAAGGGCAATGATATGAACGAAAGAGAAACCTTAAAGGTAAACGGAAAAGGACATTTGGAAATTGGCGGTGCCGACTGTGTAGAGCTTGCCCAAACGTTCGGCACGCCCGTTTACGTATTTGATGAGGCGTATATTCGTAAAATGATGCGCGTTTATAGAGATACGCTTTTGAAAGAATACGGAAAAAACAGTATGGTTTTATATGCTTCGAAAGCCTTTTCTTGTCAAGCGATTTACCGTATAGCCGACGAAGAAAATATCGGTATCGACGTCGTTTCGGGTGGAGAATTATACACCGCACTGCAGGCAGGGTTCCCCGCGGAAAAAATATATATGCACGGAAATAATAAACTCAATTACGAAATCGCGGAAGCATTAGACGCAAATATCGGCTGTATCGTTGCCGATTCGTATAGCGAAATTGATAAAATTGCCGCGGAAGCAAAGAAACGGGGGAAAACGCAAAAGATTTTACTTCGTATCAATCCTGGAATAGAAGCGCATACGCACGCCTTTGTGCAAACGGCAACGACGGACAGTAAATTCGGTTTTTCTATCGCAAACGGAGAAGCGGAACGGGTTACAAGGTATGCACTCCAACAAGAAAACGTGCATCTTGGCGGTTATCATTGTCATATCGGTTCGCAAATCTTTGAAAAAGAATCGTTTGTGCTGGCAGTGGAAAAATGTATGGAATTTATGTCCGCAATGCAAAAAACGCTTAATTTTACCCCCGATACGTTGAATTTGGGCGGTGGATTCGGCGTTTGGTATACCAACGAAGATAGAAAAATTCCTGCCGAAGGATACGCGGAATACGTACAAGCCTTGGTGGAAGCGGTGAAAACGTGCGCAAAGAAATACACCTTACCTTTGCCGTTTTTGCTTATCGAACCCGGTAGGTCCATTGTAGCGGAGGCTGGTATAACGTTGTATACGGTAGGGGCTATTAAAGATATTCCCGGTGTAAAAAAATACGTTGCGATAGACGGGGGAATGTTTGACAATCCCAGATACGCATTATATCAATCGAAATACACGGCGGTGCTTGCTAACCGCGCGGCGGAAGAACCTACGGAAATTGTATCTATTGCAGGTAAATGTTGTGAAAGCGGCGATATTATTGCCGTCAACGTGCCGCTTCCCAAAGCGCAAAGCGGCGATATTATTGCAGTGCTTTCCACAGGTGCGTATAATTATTCGATGGCAATGAATTATAACCGAAATAAAATTCCGCCTTGCGTGCTTGTAAACAATGGACAAGCGGAGTATATCGTACGTCCGCAATCGTATGAAGACCTTACGCGTAACGACGTAATTCCTATTCGAATGCAAAAAAAATAAGTAATGCGATAACGAGGATAGCAATGGAAAAAGAAAAACTCACCGTAGACTCGGTTAAAAATTTTGAAACGCACGTGGATTACACCACCGTTCTCGATAATTTTGAAGGTCCGCTTGATTTATTACTTTATCTTATCAAAGAAGAAGAGATAGAAATAAAGGACGTTTTCGTTTCAAAAGTAACCGAACAATTCCTTTCTTATATGAAAGGTTTGCCGTTTTTGGATATGGAAAAAGCAAGCGAATATTTAAATATTGCCGCTACGATTATCGACATTAAAGCAAGAAGTCTTGTTCCGCCGCCTGAAGACGGTTTCGACGATTATTACGAAGAAGACGATAACCCCGAACAAGAGCTTATTCGCGCTTTGGAAGAATATAAAATTATCAAAGAGGAAGCGGATAAATTAAAAGAAAGAGAAACGGTAGGGTACTTTTTTAAAGAACCGGATAAAGATTATACCGCCGTGCAAGTGCAATATAAAGATTTGACGTTAGACGGACTTGTCCATGCGTTTACGAAAATGATGCTCCGTTTAGAGAGTAAAAAACGCGACGCCGCACCGCCTAGAGAAATCCCCAAAGATATATATACGGTACAAGATAAAATAAAGCATATCCGTGAACGGATAACACAAAGCGAAACAACGGATTTTGAAGCGTTATTCGACGAAAACGCATCAACGCCTGAAATTGTAACCACGTTTCAAGCCCTGTTAGAGCTTTTAAAACATCAATTTATCGTAGTGGAACAAGACGAACTGTTTTCTACCATTACCATCAAGAAAAATCCCAACAGAAGAGAGGACGAAGAAATTGGAGAAATTGACGAATATAATTGAGGCGATTTTATTTGCATCCGGCGACGCCGTTCCCGTAGATTTATTGCGTGAAAAATTAGAAATTACCAAACGGGAATTAGATACTGCTATTAGACAACTCGAAAAAAGATATTCGGACGATTGCGGCATACGTTTACTCCATTTTAATCACAAATTGCAATTTGCCACTAATCCCGATTATAAAGACGTTGTGTCGTTGGCGCTTCGTCCTATTCGTGAAAAGGAATTTACCCGTACGATTTTGGAATGTGCGGCTATTATTGCATATAAACAACCGATTACGCGTACGGAATTAGAAACGGTGCGCGGCGTAAACAGCGATTATGCCATTACGACGCTTATGAGCTTAGATATGATTTATCCCTGCGGTAGAAAGGAAACGGCAGGCAAACCCGTTTTATATGCGACAACGGACAATTTTTTAAAGCGGTTTAAACTGAAATCTCTCGCCGAATTGCCTGACTATGAAGAATTGATGAAGCGTATTGCCGAACTCAATGCCACAAGCGAAGCGGAAAGCAATTATCTTTATGAAAAGGACGTATACGACCCGAATAACGACCCTGATTTTGCCGAAGAGCGTACGGAAGACGGAGAAGATACTTCCGCAGAAAACACTCCTTTACATACGGACGGATTTGAATTGCCCGATTTTTTAAAGGACATTGAAGACGGCATTATTAAAATTCAATAAACGAAAGAAAAAGTACATACTTTGCGACAACCTGCCCATATTAACGATATGGGCAGGTTGTTTCTTATATCCATACTCGTATTACTTTCTTTGGCGTTTATATTGTTTGTTCCCATTGTGATACAAACGGATTTTCATTACGACGTCAATGGAAAAAAGGCGGGCTTTGCCGTTTATATTTATAAGATTTTTAAAATAATCGGTGGATATATACAAACCTATCAAGGGGGGCTTGCTTTGCACGTTTCGAAAAAGAACGCGTTTTTAATTCCTTATTCACAAATGGATAGCGAACGAAAAAAGTTCTCTTTTGTACGGTCTTTTCGATTGATAGCGTTTACGTTAACGACGGAAACAGGCGCGGAATATCTTCTACCGGTTTCTATCGCGCAAACCGTTTTACGCGGTTATTTTTTAGCTACAGGCGGAGAAAAAGATAACGTTGAAAACAATTTATGGTTGACCGACGGAGACGTATTCCGTATATCCCTGCATAGCGCCGTCTATTTCACGGTATTTATGCTACTTTGCAATTTAATTAAATTTTTAAAGGAGAAAATCACATCAATATGGCAGACAAAAACCAAAAAATCAATCATTTAGTCGATTCGTCGATACAACATCTTAACCAACTCGCTGATGTTAATACGGTTATCGGTAAACCGTTTATCACGGCAAGCGGACATCAAATTATTCCCTTTTCCAAAGTAACGATGGGAAATTTATCCGGCGGCGGCGAATATGGCGACGTAAAAGTGGTAAAGGAAATCGATTCTATGCCGTTTGCAGGCGGCAGCGGCGCGGTAATCAGTATGAAGCCTTTGGGATTTTTAATTGACGACGGCAAAAGTTGTCATATCTTGCGTATCACGGAAGAACCGATTGATAATTTGATTGAACGCGCAGGCGAAATCATTAAAGACGTTATGGCAAAAAATGAAAACTCGTAAACGCTTTTGTTTGTTTATATGCACGTATTTATGTGTATTGGGTGTGCTTTTGAGCATAATGATGCCTAAATGTAGTGGAAAAGCGACGCAACAGTGGGTAGAAGGGAAAGCCGAATGCGTTATTGAAGTAAATAGTCGCCGAGTTTTATATCAAAATCACGGAGATATTCGTTTACCGATGGCAAGCACTACGAAAATTGCTACGTGTATTACCGTTTTGGAACTTTGTAACAACTTACAAGCCGAAGTGGTTATTCCGCATAATGCCGTTGGAATTGAAGGCTCGTCGGTATATTTAAAAGAAGGGGAAATATTTACCGTAGAAGAGTTATTATACGGGCTTATGTTACGCTCTGGGAACGATTGCGCAACTGCGCTTGCGTTATATTGTTGCGGTTCTATAGGCGCGTTTGCTGCTAAAATGAATGCAATAGCGCAAAAAGCGGGCGCGTTGCATACAAATTTTGAAAATCCGCACGGATTACCGAGTAAGGAGCATTATACTACGGCTTACGATTTGGGTTTGATTACCTGTTACGCTATGCATAATCCTACTTTTTGCAAAATTGTATCGACGAAATATTATACGCCAAAACACTGGAAAAATAAAAATAAAATGTTAGATTTGTACGATTCTTCCGTGGGTGTAAAAACGGGATACACTAAAGAAGCAGGGCGCTGTTTGGTTTCGGCTGCAAAAAAGGATTTAATGACGGTGGTTTGCGTGGTATTAAATTGTTCTACCACTTATGAACGTTCGATTAAACTGTTAGACGACGCATTTTCCGCTTACACTTATACAAAAATTCTATCTAAAGATGAAAAAATTCCTTTGCAAACGGCAAAAGGAAAGGTGCTTAGTATTAGCAAAAGAGATTTATATTATCCGTTAATAGCGGAAGAAAAGTCGTTGTTGGAACGCAGTGCTACTGCGTACGAAAAGGGAGATATTCGACAAAAATCCAAAGATTCTGTAGGGGAATTTTCGATATATCTTGCAAAACGGTTGCTTTTTTCGGGAATTTTATATAAACTATAAGATAGAAAAACGCAATGGAAGTTTAACGTATGAGAATTAATAAATTTTTAGCGGATAAAGGCGTAGCAAGCAGACGGCACGCCGACGAAATGATAGAAGCCGGGCGCGTTCAAATCAATGGTAAAACGGCTACTTTGGGCGCGAACGTTGAAGAAAACGACGAAGTTTTTGTAGACGGCAAGCTGATTGATTGCGCTGAAAAACAACAGGAATATTATATAATGAACAAACCCAAAGGGGTTATTTGTAGCGTTTCCGACGACCGTGGAAGAAAAACCGTAATGGACTTTTTACCCGAAGGGGTTGGAAGATTGTTTCCTGTGGGAAGATTAGATTATGATACTGAAGGATTGTTGATTTTAACCAACGACGGGGATTTATCTTACCGTTTAACGCATCCCAAAAGCGAAATAGCCAAAACGTATCTCGTTCGCGTAGAAGGTACGTTAACGGAAAAAGATTTAAATCCCATTCGTTCGGGCGTGGAATTAGACGGTATACTTACTAAAAAATGCAAAGCACATATTGTAGAAACAAATAAGGCGTATACAAAAGTGCATATTACTATTACGGAAGGGCGTAACCGTCAAGTAAGACGTATGTTTGAAGCCATCGGAAGAACGGTTGCGTTTTTAAAGCGCGTAAGCATTGGAAATTTGAAGTTAACGGGCTTAGACAGGGGAGAAGTTAGAAAACTCACGGAAAACGAAATTCTCTATTTAAAAGGTCTATAAACGAAAAACTCCCCATCCAAACGGATGAGGGAGTTGACTTTTAAAAGTTTTAAGCTAAATAATTACGCATTAAACCGACAACTTTGCCGAGAATGGAAACTTCTCCAGGTTCGAAAATCATATCCGATAACGCTTCGTTTTCGGGGTGCAGCACAACCTTTCCGCCTTTGCGGTATAAACGCTTCACTGTTGCCGAATCGTCCACAAGCGCCACGACGATTTCGCCGTTTTCCGCTGTTTGTTGACGACGAACGATAATTTTATCGCCGTCCATAATGCCGGCGTCTATCATAGACGTACCGCTTACACGGAGCATAAACAATTCGTCGCCTTTAAATTCCCCAACGGGAAAGGTGTAATAATCTTCATAATTTTCATATGCAAAAACCGGTTGACCGGCGGTTACAACGCCGATAAGGGGAATGGTAACGCCTGCGCCTTTTCCGATAGTAACCGAACGCTTTTTGTTGTCCGCTTTGTTTAAATAGCCTTTGTTTTGCAAACGCTCGATATAACTATGTACGGTAGCAGTCGATTTGATACCGCATTCTTTCCCGATTTCACGTACAGAGGGCGTATATCCGTTTTCTTCGGAAAATTTTCGAATGTAGTCCATTACTTTAATCAATTTTTCCTCGTTAATCATAAAAATACCTCTTTTGCGTATCGTTATACTTATTATAACATACTTTTTTTAAAAAAGCAAACAAATGTTTAGCGAAAATTGATTGATTTTAAAAAATTTTGTGGTATAATAGAATAAAATGTCAAACAATGGAGACGAATTATGAATAAAACATCTAAAAAACTCGGTCAAGAATGTGTATTATACGATAGGGAATGTATCGGTTGCTTAGAATGCGAAACGTGCGATTTAAACCCGAATAAAGTATGCGATAATTGCGGCAAATGTATTGAAGTACAAGACGTTGCGTCGATTAAAATCGATAAAATTTATACCAACCCTGAAGAGTATAAGGAATAACTATTAAAGTGAACCCCAAAAGTTAAACAAACTTTTGGGGTTCATATTATTCTATTAGTGGATATTTATTAAAATTAAACATTTTTGTCAGTTATAATAAACCTTCTAAACTTTTCCGCATATTTAACAGGAATAACAACGTCTACGTTTTGACCGTCGTCAGTAAACGTAGTGGAACGCTCGTAAAGTAAGTTTTTCAAAGCGGTGTAATCACTCGTTTTTTCATAGGGAATAAATAACGTACAAAAAAGAAACTCATCACAAAATTTTTTTAATATTTCCCGTTTTAAGTTGTCAAAACCGAGCTTTTCTTTTGCCGATACGGCTATACTGCCGTACGGTAATAAAGTGGTGTCCGTTATCCCTTCCGCTTTGTTCATTACGATAAGATAGGGGGCGGAAAACTGCATTTCTTCGAGTGTTTTTAACGTCGTTTGCATTTGCATATCGTATTCGCCTGTGGCGTCGCATACAATCAATGCCAAATCGCATTGTAACGCGCTTTCCAGCGTCGATTTAAACGCTTCAATAAGGTTATGGGGCAAATCTTGTAAAAATCCTACCGTATCAACAAGTAAAAATTCCACACCGTCTACGGTAAACTTACGTGAAGTTGTATCAAGCGTGGCAAATAATGCGTTTTTAACGTAAGTTTCCGAACCTGTTAAGGCGTTTAATAAAGTGGATTTACCCGTATTTGTATATCCAACCAGCGCTATTGTTTTTTTATCGTCTTTTTTACGGCGCGCTGACCATAATTCGCGTCTTTTTTCCAGTTCTTTTAAACGATTTTCTAAATATTTCAATCTACCGCGAATATACCGTCTATCCGTTTCCAGCTGCGTTTCGCCAGGGCCGCGAGTCCCTACGCCGCCGCCAAGACGAGAAAGTGCAGCGCCTTTGCCTTTTAAGCGCGGATATAAATATTTTAATTGCGCTAACTCTACTTGTAATTTGCCTTCACTGCTTTTGGCGTTTTTGGCAAAGATATCTAATATCAAGGTAGTGCGGTCGATAACTTTTCGTTCGTCGAGCGCAGCGGAAATATTTAGAGTTTGCGAAGGGGAGAGCTCGCCGTTGAAAAGTATCGTAATATCGTCTAAACCGATTAACCGTTCGTTCAATTCCGCTAATTTTCCTTCGCCAATAAAGGTTGCGGCGTTAATTTCACGAACGTTTTGATAAATTGTACCTGCGTAAACGGCTCCTGCACTTTCGATAAGCGAAACGGCTTCTTCCTGTAAAATACGGTATTTTAACGCATTTTCACGGGTAATCGGCTGAATAATATAAATTTTTTCCAACGTTGTTTTTACGGTTGTATGCATTATTCCTTGTCCGTTGATTCATCGTTACGTAAGGACACTTTATTAGCCGCTTGACGGCGTTTTTCTTGCGTAATCGCCGCGTAATGCTTTTTCGTGGTATTGATATCGCGATGCCCTAAAACGTCGGCTACAATATAAATATCACCCGTAGCATTATATAGGCTTGTACCGTACGTACTCCGTAACTTATGCGGTGTGATTTTTTTAAGGGGGGAGACGATTTTGCTGTATTTTTTAACTAAATTTTCCACTGTGCGCACGTTAATTCTCTTGTATTGTAAGGAAAGAAAGAACGCCGTTTCGCCTTGCGGAATTTTGGGGTCGTTTGTTTTTTCGGCTATGTATTCCTGTAAAGCGTATTTCACTTCGTCGGAAAAGTATAAAATAGCTTGATTTCCGCCTTTACGGGTAATCAAAAAGGAATTCTCAGCAAAATTAAAGCTGTCGTTATCTAAGCCAACCAACTCGCTGATACGTATTCCCGTTCCTAAAAAGAGTGTTAAAATGGCAGTATCGCGAATTTTCGTTTTATTATGATAACCAACTGCGTGCTTGGAAAGTCCGTTACCGTTTTCTACCGTTTGAATAAGATTTGCCACTTCTCTCGAATCTAAACGGATAATTTCTTTGTCGTGTAATTTAGGAGTAGGGACTTTCGCAGAATTATCAACTTCTATTAAACCCTTGTTAAAGAAATACTTAAACAGCGCA
Organism: Candidatus Scatosoma sp.; assembly: GCA_045542595.1. GTDB lineage: Bacteria > Bacillota > Clostridia > Christensenellales > Borkfalkiaceae > Scatosoma. Next base: position 36,580 of record JAZQLI010000016.1, read on the forward strand.
CGTACTGCGGAAAGTTTACGCGCTTTTGCGCGTTCGTCGCAGGATAACTGTTTATCATTAAAACGATAGTGGGATAAATAACTTAAAAATAGTTCGATATCATTATGCGTTACCGCTTCCAAATGCTCCAACGTCATTTGTGAAACGGGTAATCCGCGTAAGCGCTTCTTAGAGAGAAAATCGAAAAAAATACGTAAATCGTATGCGTATTTTAAACGTGTTTGACTGCTCGTTCTCGATTCAATGCCCAAAAAATAATCTTCGCAAAAAGAGGGGAGTTCTTCTAAAAGCTCTCCGATTTTGTCGATATCCTGGATATTACGCTTGGTATAATAGTTTTCTTTTTTCATAAAAATACGCTACCCTTTCTAAATTAAAAGTGAAATTATGAAATAAAAACCGCCTAACATAATTGCAAAAATAAGGAAATTTTAATAAAACATACAAAAATTGTTGCGGTAGGGCATAAGTGCGACAACAGTCTTAATTATTCGTAAAATGCAGCTTTGTAGATTATAATATCAAAAATTATACGTTTTGTCAATTAAAATGGGGTGGTAACATGAATTTGACGAGAGAGATAAGAAAACAGCCTTTTCCGAGTGGTTTATTTGTTGTTAGGGGACAACAAGGCGTAGGGAAAACTTCGTTTTGTACAGGCTTACTGCGTGCCGATTATAAACGTTGGGCGAAGTGGCGTTGTCAGGAAGGCAAACGCCTTGCAAGTGAATATTACCAAGATAATGGAATTGAGCTTACTATATCAGATAGGCTTTATTTTTCATCTATAAAAATACTTTTAAATAAGCGCAAAAAGCTTTATACGCATTATGTTGACGTCCATAGATTAGGCTTGCCTAACCCTGATTATAAAGTACAGTACTTGCCGCGCGGCAGTGTTGTTTTTATTCAGGAAGCGGACGTTCTCTTGTTTTGCCGTGATTACGAAAGCTTAAACGAATATTTTATTAACTTGTTGAAATATGTACGTCATAATTTGTTGACGATAATATTTGATTGTCAAGTAGATAGTATGTTCGATAAAGTAGTACGACGGTTAACTATGGGAATATACCATATCGTAGATAGCTATGATACGCGCTTTTTTTTGTTTTGGAATAAGCGCAAGTGGAAGTTTATTTATATTCAAAATCAGTTAAATGAAGCTGTGAAAGAGCTTGCAAGCGTAGGCGTTAAATTGAACGTGTCTATTGTGGAGCGTGGCAAGTTTAGCTGTATCGGAAACGTGTTCCAGTTCTATAACAGCTTTTCCGGAGTTCCGTATTTCTTGTGGGGAATAGAAAAAGTTGGCTACGAATATCTTTCCTACCCTAAAGAAAGCTTGAGAATAGATGACGTTGAAAACTTTGTAAAAGTTCACCCGTTAATACGTCCAAAGGAAATACGGAAGAAGAAGCGAAAAGGGGAAGACGAAAAAACGACCCTTTCTCTTAAAGGACAAGGCGCGTTAAGAAAACGGGGGTAAAACCCCGCAAGCACGCCTGTGCCGTTTTTAGCGCAAATTCGCGATAGCGTAGGCAGGGCCGTACAAGGTAAAGCCGCAAACCCTGTTGGGCAAAACAACATACGCGCGAGCGTTGTTTTGCCCTGCGGAGAGCTTTAATTTTCTTCAACAATCAGTAAAAAACTATAATTCGGGAAAAATGGGAAAAATGGGAAAAAACAAAATTATTATAATATATTACCGACTTGTTAAAATTCTTTATTTTTAAAGGAATTTGAGTTTTTTGAATTTTTTATTCCCAACGCGAAGGGGCTTGTCCAAAGCGTTGGGAAAAATTGGGAAAAATGGGAAATTTTATTTTTTGATATGGAATGGTAAAAAATATGAAAGGAAAATCAAAAAAAGGGGAAAAAATTCCAAGCGGTAAAGAATGCGAAGTCATGAATTATCTGCCTTATTTTAAAGAACCACCGCTTGATACGATTAAACGTTATAAAACTATAAAAAAATTTGCTTTGATTTGTCATGATAAAGATTATAAGGAAGACGAAAACGGGAAAAGAGTTTTAGAAAGTCCGCATTATCATATTTATTTGAACTTCGGTCGAGCGACAATTCCTTTTGATATGGTTGCAAAATGGTTTGGTATGGAAATGCAATACGTAAATAAAATAAAGAAAACCGGTTCAATGTTAGATTATCTAACGCATGCAAATGAAAGCCAACAATTTAAGCATAGATATGCACCGGAAGAAGTAACGGCAAATTTTGATTTTGTTAAAGAAGCGGAAATAGAAAGAACTTTTGGGGATTTTACAAATTATAGTTACGCGCAGCAAATAGAATACGTTCATGGTCTTTCGGCAGATAAACAGTTAAAATATTATAGCGAATTAAAAAAGCGCTGGGAGCTCGAATGTGCTTACCGCTCCTTGCATACGGAAAGAAATATCGAAGTTATGTTTATAACGGGTAAAGGTGGAACGGGAAAAACAACGTATGCTAAACGGTTTTTAAAAAAGATGAAGTACGATTTTTGTATATCGTCTTCGTCAAATGACCCGTTTCAAGATTATAAGGGGCAATGGGGTATTATATTAGACGATTGCCGCGACTATTGGTTCGAGTTTGAAGATTTATTAAAAATATTAGATAATCATACCGCATCTTCTATTATAGGTCGGTATAATAATAAAATTTTTGACGGAAAAATAATAATTATTACGTCAAAAGATGAGCCGTGTAAATGGTATGGAGAAGTTATTCAAAAACATAAGCGGCATAGAAATATAACTTCCGAAGATTTGATACAATTTTATCGCCGTATATCTTGTTTTGTGAATATAACAAAAGATGAAGTACAGGTATATAACGAAGGTTTAACGGAAAAAGGAAAAGGTAAAGGTATAGCGCAGGTTTTTGTAAATGATTTATGGAAAGATACGGAACAACCAAAACCGCGTACCGATTTTGCAAAAATTTTCGGCGAGTTGTGCGAAACTGCAACAACAGACGTATTCGATATTCAACAAACAAAAATGGATATATAAACGGTTAGGGGTGGCTTTGTAAAAAGTGGCACAAATGGACTTGACAAGCAAGTGCAGCTGTGTTATACTATTAACCGTAAGGTGGTTAGCCTAATTCTTTAAGAATTAAAATTATGTAGTAGATAATTTTTAAAACTATGAGTAACTTCTCACTGTCTTTCATAGTGGCTAACCTCCTTATTTTCTTTCCACCTGGTACACAGATGGACGCAGTTTGTCAGGTTAGGGGAATAAAAGCAGTAAAATAAACACGCTCCGTAGGGGGCGTTTTTTGTTTGACAATGTCGAAAAGCTGTGTTATAATGCCATTTAAGCAGTAAGGGTAATTCCCGTAGGCGGTTGGCACTCTCGATAAAAAGGGGGTGATTTTATGAGAATAGAAATTATTATTCTTGAAGCTTTTTTAAAAGCTGGGTATATAACTTCCTTTCGAGTTACAAAAGATAAAATCTACGTAACCATAAAAAAATAACCGCCCTGATGTGGAAGTCGCGGCGGTTATTTTAATTTAACCAATTCGGCTAACCGTCAACGGTTTTGCCTTTACTGTGTTTTTATTATATCACGTAAAAATACAAAAGTCAATATATTTTAAGCAAAATTTTTAGCAAAAGTGAAAAGGACGGGAAACCGTCCTTTTTTTAGATTAATTATACTTCAGTGAGAAATCTCCAAATAGGAAGTTTTGTTCCGTTTATTTCTCTGTTTTGCTTGATTTTAAATAATTGTTCTATTTTTTTATTTATTTTTCCTAAGTAACGTCCTTTATTTATTTTGTATTGTTCTCTAGGTTCAGTATCAATTAATACAAACCAGCCTGCATTACTTACAGCTATAAAAGGACCTTTTATTACATTCCATATATCTTGTAACGTGGTATTGTCTATTGAAAATTTTGGGCTTGCTATTTCTTTTTCTTTTTTTAAGCAAGTTGGTGCGGTTTCTAATGAATTACGTGCATATTGCTCGGTTGAAATTGTTTTTCGTTTTTCTTCACGAATTTTACGGCAAGCCTTCTCGTCTTTTTTAGTGTGAGCAAAGCATTTGCGGCGTTTTGTTCCTAACGTTCGAGCAATTAAGGGGCGTTGACATGCTATACAAACACAATTACATTTTTTTCCGTTTTTTTCAGGCAGAATATCAAATATTAAAATTATTTCTCCTGTTTCTATTGAAATTGCTTTATCCATTATTATTTTTTTAAAAATTATTATTTCCGTTATGGGTGCTGTTGTGATATATCACAGCTGCTTTTTTATTTTGTGAAATAGTATCGCGTCCGATTAGTTCATCAACGGTAATTCCATAAAAATCGGCAAGTTGTACGCAAAAATCAATATTAGGCAAAACCAAACCATTTTCCCAGCGACTTATATTTTGATGAGAAGTATTTATTTGTTTTGCGAGTTCTAACATTGATAAACCGTTAATTTCTCGTTGATATTTCAATGCTTCACCATATTTTAACATAATATTTTCCTTTTTTTTTATAAAATTTTAGCACAAATATGTGCAAAATGCTTGACTTGCACAAAAATGTGCAGTATAATTATTTTATAAATGTACAAATATGTGCATTAAATATGGCAGCGCGGAAAGACGGCGAAGGAGAAAAAGTAATGTTTGTTTTTGTAAAAGGCTCGGAAGGTATTTCCAACAAGACGGGGAAAGAATATCAAGTTCTTACACTCGCGCAGTACGTAGAAGTTAAGGGAAAAGTAAAAGTCCGTTTGGGTGAGTTCTTCCCCGAAAAGAAAGTAGACTTGTCAGACTTCGATTTCGGCGACATTGTGAAATGTGAATTCCGTGAACCTGAGTTTTACGGAGATTATCCGAAACTTATTTCGATGGAAATGGCGTATCAATCGCCTTACGTCGGCTTGCTTGCGAAGTACGAAGCAGGGCTTGCGGACGGCAAAGCCGAGTAAAAAACAAAAATCTTGCCCAAGATAGCAAAGCGTATTTACGAGCGTGGAAAAACGTTCGTAAGACATAAAAGGAAAAAAGTAGCTTTTGCGGTGGGCAAGCCGTGAAAGCTATTTTTTCCAAAACAGTATGTAAAAGGTAAAAGACAATGAGAAAGAAAAATAAAGATTTTATTTTGTATGTTCCTGATTATGTGGCAGGAGAAGATATAAAGAAATACGTAGAAGATAAAAACTTGTGGTTACGTAATTATTTTTACGTGTTTCACCCGGAGAAAGAAGTAGAAACGAAAGGAAAACGAGAAAGTAAAAGTCATTATCACGTTTTATTGAGATTAAAAAAGCCTGTAGATATGTTTGTTATTGATGATTTGTTTAGTTCTTGTTACGTTAATGTATCAAAAGTAAATTTACAAGCTTCAATGCATTATTTAACGTGTTGTGGTAAATATGAGCTTCATGTAGGCTTTGAAAATTAAAAATTATACGCCCGAAGCAGAAGCGCAGCGACGGTTGCGGCGGTTGAAGTCCGCCAACGGGCATATGTTACCATTCTAAGCCGTTTTCGGTTTTTGAGTTTCTCGGAAACGGCGACGAATGGGGCAAAGGAAGACAAGAAGCGTGCGAAGCAGGAAGCGAAAGCCAAAGCAAGCAAAAATCCGTGGGAGAGATAGTTGATATGGTAGTATGGTTTTTGATTGTGCCTATGTTGGTATTATGCTTAATATTTCCGATATTTTTGATTGCGGCAAAAAGCGACGTAAGCGAAGAAGAGCTTTTACAGGAATTAGAAGAACAAGCAAAAAACGGGGAAACCCGTAAAAAATAAGACGGCACGGAAAGACGGCAAAGGAGAAGGTATGGCACTTATACAAATTTTTGCAGGTAATCAAAAGCAAACAGCGAAAGGTGGCAAAAAGGATTTCACTGGGAGCAAGAAGAAAGAAACAAAGAAAAAAGAAAAATTTTCGCAGGCGCAAAAACAAGCTTACGAGTTAGGTAAAGCATACGAAAGCGGCAAAAGCGGCGGTAGAGTGAATTTAAAATCTGATAAGCAAAAAGAAAGTTTTCGCGCTGGTATGAAATCTGTAAAAGACAAACAAGACAAGGAAAAATCAAAGAATATGGATAACTTAGAAAAAATGAAAAATTATAAAAAGGAGAACAAAAAATGAGTAGGTATAACAATTACGGAAACGGAAAAAACAATCGCGGCGTAGCTGCGATTATTGCAATCGTATTAGCGGCAATCGTAGCATTTGGCGCAATCTTTTGGGACCACATCGTGATTATTTGGGACGACATTACGCGCTATTTCCAGCGCGTAGATAACGAGCTTAAAGACGACAGCAGCACCGAAACGCCCGGCGACAGTTCCAGCACGGAAACACCCGGCGAAGACAGCAGCGGCGAAGAAACACCGGGGGAAGACAGTTCCGGGAACGGCGGCGCAGATATCGTCGACAAACAAGACGGCAACGTAGTTGTAGGCAAGCCTAACAACAACGGCTTAGCGCTTTTGAGTGCTGTTATTCCTGCCAGCGATTATACGGACTATGGCGTAGCTGCTACAGCGGAAAGCGCGTATTCGATAGGCGTAACAATCGAGCCTTCGAACGTAACGTACAACGCCGTTGACTGGGCTATCACTTGGAAAAACGCTTCGTCGACGTGGGCAAAGGGAAAAACCGTTACCGATTACGTAACGTTAGTACCGACGAGCGACGGAAGCACGACTGCAACGCTTTCCTGCGTGCAAGCTTTTGGCGAACAGGTAGTAATTAGCGCGACAATGCGCGAACACCCGGAAGTATCGACAACGGCAACGGTAGATTACGTTAAACGCGTAACGGACATTACGGCGACGATTTCGGCAAGTGAATTAGCGCTGGATACGACGTATACGTATACGGTAACACCTACCTATGGCGTAGGCACGTTGACGGGCGATTTCGTTTTGAGTGATTATGCCTTTAACCTTACTACGGGTTTTAAGGATTTAATCGAGAGTAAGTTAGAAGCGAGAAATACAACGCTTTTAAAATATACGGATTATTTTTCCTTTACCTTATATAACCACATTACGGTAGATGAAAATGCGAAAACGTTTACGTTTAACGGCGATACGGCCTTTGATATTTTCGGTCTTTATACGAACCCAGGCAACGTAATTGACCCAGACTCAAGCACAAAAGTTGTAACGTCTGCAATGTTAAGAAACGCGTTTAACAATGATTTCTTCGCGGCAGTAGGGGAATACACGGACACGCAGGCGACGTTTACTGCGGATTATACGTACACGTATAAAGGCACGACGTATTCCAGCGGCGACGTAACGGTAAATTGCAAATTTGACCAAGAAAGCTTGGTAATTGCGCCTATTAGCGTAACATTCAATAAAACGGAATACGTTTTTTAAGGGTAAAGTATGATTAAAAATTTGACATTAAGAAAAATTACATATTTTTTCTTCGTGTTGTTCCTTTTCGTGTTTTGCGCCGTAAATACGGTAGTTATGAGCGGCGCAAAAGCGGAAACGAGCGAAAGCGGTATAAGTATGGAAACAAGCAACGTCATAGACGATTTAAAATCGTCTACGATAGACGGCGAACCGTTTTCGCTTGATAGGTACAAATTCGACGAAAGCGGAGATATGCAAGTATTATCTTTTGTCGAGTATTGCTACCCGTCAACATTAACCAAACGTGAGCATTTCGGGTTGTACGTATACGTATACAATCCGCGCGCGCTTACGTTTTTATTGCCGAGCGAATTAAACAAAATACAGTTTAGCTACGGCGACGAAACGCACTATACGAAGTATCCTTTGAAGTACGTAAACAGCTCTACGGGTACGTATGACGGCTTGTTTTACAAGTTCAGAGTAGATTTAACGTGGGAGCAGCGCGAAACGCTTTTAACCAGGATAAACAAGGAAAAACGCGTATACCGTGTAAGCGGTATCGAGCTTGTAACGTATGGGAATTATAACGCGACGGAATACACCGTAGCAACGACGTACACGTATAGCGGCTATGCAAAGGGCTACGGCAGCGACTCTGAAAGCACGTTGACGGTAAAAAGCAAGCGCGACGATACGGTATTGTCGTTGGACGTAACGCCGACATTTTATCGCCCTGCAGGCACGAACGGGAAGAACGCCTACACGCAGGATAGCTTACACAGTGTATATTTTGCCGTACCGAATAAGATTATAGAACGATACGGCGCAATGTCTGCGGTACACGCAACGTGGTTAAACGCGAAGTTGTTGCCTATGCTGGTAACGGGTAACGCGGAAGCATACAAAGCTATCAGCGCATATTTAGGCGCATATATGGGCGACGAAGTGGTAGACGGCGACGGTTTCGGCGGTGGCGGTTTCGGCGCACGTGGGGAAGATTTAGACTACGCATATTTAGGCGCGTGCAGCGCTGCCGGGGGCGCGATTGCCGGTAATATAGTTTGGAATTACGGCTACGGTTATAACGCGCCGTCTTCGTCTTACTATATCCAAAACGGCTACGGTGAAGATTTAGACTATTTATACTTTATGTTCAATGCCGGCAGCGAAGAGAACAGCGCGGACAATTACACGGTATCTACGGACGAACTTTTAACGGCGTTGCAATCGAGCGGCAATTTTGGCGGAGAACTTATTAACGATAAGTACAGCGAACGTGTTTTTGACCTTGTAGACAGTGAGTTTACGGAAGTCAATATAGAAGCGAAAGAAAACTTTTCCCTTACCAGCGAGCTGGTATCGGATAGCTGGTGGGAGCGCTTGTGGGGCATAGGTAGCACGTCTAAAACGTTTAACGGTATCAATGCTATATATGCCGTAACGGATAAGGATTTGACTGGCACAGCTGAAGAAATCGGCGCGCGTTTATACGTAGACGTAGGGGACGTGGCGCAGCTTAAGAAAGACTTTGCCGCGGCGAAAAACGCAGGAAAAACGCTGTATTTGTTTAGGTATCAAGTCAGCGATTATGTATCGCAGGAAGCAACGCTTTTTCATAAAGTTTCGATTTTAGGTATTGAAACGTGGGAAAAGAAAGACAGCAACGCGTACTTTTTCCAGCAAACGGTAAACCTTGATTTTGACGTTATAGACGTAACGTTTTCAAACGGCATAACGGAAACGGTTATACCCGTTGTAAGCAGTCCTACGGACGTGATCCACGACGTTACGCCGCCTGTAGACACGCAGCCGGACGATTCCTTTGATATATCGGATATAATTCCAAATTTACCGACGATTGAAACGCCGTCTTGTACGGGCGTTGAATGGGATAAAATTCCCTTGTGGGTATGGATTGTCGCAGGGCTTATCGCTTTGTTTATAATCGGTAAGTTTTTCCCGGCAATAATGGAAGGCGTAAAAATCGTATTTTTGGTTGTTACTGCACCTATATGGTTTCCGGTGTGGCTTTTGTATAAGTTTATTAGTTGGATAATAGGTAAAAGAGATGAATAACGTAAAATTATTTTATTTTTCAGTCGTAGCAAAAATTAGAGCCGAACAGGCAGAGCATTTAAAAAAAGAAAAAATGGAACTCGTAGTAAACGAGTTGCCGAAAGTGGACTACGTAACAGCTGAAGAAGTATCTAAAATGAAATTTTGGCAACGGATTGTTTACCGTTTAGAACTCCGTCGGTTACGAAAAAGATATAATAAGCTTCTACGGGCGCAAAAACCGCCCGTAGATGAACGTTTGTTACGCGGTTATAATGCTGGCGTAGAAATGGCTTTAAATGTTTTAAAACGTGGTTATATGTCTTGTGTTTTAAAAACTGATAGGAATGAAGACGAATAAAGCAGGAGCGCCAAAAGGCGGTAGGGTACATTGGTTATTGTGGTCGCTCCCGGCTGAGTTTAAGCGCGAATATACGTTGCATTTTAACTACGAGAACCATAATTATACGTTTTATCGGAAGAAAGGGAATAAGCTGTACGATATATTCATAGTAGCGCAAACGTCGTTACATTATTGGCGAATGGCGTACGTGAACGTAGAACGGCAGGAATATAAGTTTGACGGCGATAATAAAACGACGAGGCTTGCTCGTCGTATGTGGTACATATATAAAATTGATGAAAGGCGGTGTAGGTTATGAGTAATGTTATTTCTAGTGTTTCATATGACCAAACTTATATAATCTCTAGTATTTTAAAATTATATAATAATGATTTGCCTATTGATTTTGATCCGTGCTTTAATGTTGGTGGTTTTTATAAAAATGGTATTGTTCAACGGCCCGAGATAGTTTCAGATATTAAACCATTATTGCCGGGAGTTGAAAAATATGATGTACGGGCTTTGCCTTTTGAAAATTGTTTTCGTTGTTGTATTTTTGATCCACCGTTTATTGTTAACGGTAAAAATAGTAAAATGGGGGATTTGTATGGTTTTTTTAATAGTGTTGATGAAATGCGAGTTTTTTGGAAAGATGCGTTATTATCTTTATTCAAAGCATTGAAAAATCGTGGTTTGCTTATAGTCAAATGTCAAGATTTTGTCTCCGGGAGAAAAAATTATATTTTTTCGAATGAGATACTTAATATGGCCAAAGATATTGGTTTTTTAATAATAGATTGCTTTATTTTACTTGCAAAAACACGACCTATTAGAATGAAAAAACAATGTCATGCGCGTAAATATCATAGCTATTTTTTCGTTTTTAAAAAAGCTGCAGCGAGATAATAATAGTGGGGGAAATAGGCTTAATTATTCGTAAAATGCAGCTTTTACGAATTGTTTCGGTTAAAATTTACCGAAAACAAGGGGTTTTCTTTTATTTTTTTGTATTTTTACAATATTATTATTTTTTCTTGGCGTTACCGTTCTTTTTCATTTTTGTAAAAATTCCGTAACAATTCGGTTGCACTTCTAATTCATTTTCAAAAATTGTATCTTGCAATATATCGGAAACTTTTTCAGGTAATTGTAAAAAATATCTTTTGGAAGAATTGTTCACGTACACGTAAACACAGCCGTATCTATTTTCACGTTTAAAAAACAGTAATCCGTCTTCCACGTGTAATTCGGTAAACTCGCCGTCTTTTAATACGGAACGATAGTTTTTACGGATTTCACCTAACTTTGCGTAAAATGCAATTAAATCTTCGTTTAAATGTTCCCAATCGAAGCATCTACGGCAAAACGGGTCAATATGTCCTTCTTGTCCGTTTTCATCACCGTAATAAATACAAGGAACGCCAGGCACGGTAAATTGTAAAACTGCCGCCATTTTCAGTTTTTTAATAGCGTTTTCTTTGGCTTTTTCGCTTAAAAAAGCTTCTTTTTTCGCCATTTCTTCTTTATTTGCACAGTAAATGCCGCCCAAAACCGTTAAAATTCTCGACGTATCGTGCGTGCCTAAAATATTCATAAGCGCGTCCACCGTTTGCTTAGGATAATGATTGATTATCACGCGCAAAGTATGCAATAACGGCAACGCTTCACCCGTTTGAATATAACGGATTATCCCTTCTTTTAAGGGATAGTTCATAACGCTATCTAATTCGTATCCGTGCAAATATTCACGACGTTTAGAATACGCTATTTTATTGGACGCATCTTCCCAAACTTCGCCGATTATAATGGCGTTAGGATTGCTTTCTTTAACCGATTTTCTTAATTTTTTCAAGAAAAAGTCTGGTAATTCGTCCGCAACGTCTAAACGGTAACCGCCGATTCCGAGCGAAAGCCACTTTTTTAAAACGCCACCTTCTCCAAAAATGAATTTTTGATACTCTTCGGAGTTTTCATTTACTTCAGGGAGTACGTCAATTCCCCACCAGCTACTATATTTATCGGGAAATTCTTGAAAGGAATACCAAGAATAATACGGCGAATCTTTCGATTGATACGCTCCGACGTTTGGATAATGACCGTATTTATTGAAATATACGCTATCATCGCCCGTATGATTGAATACACCGTCTAAAATAACCTTAATTCCGCAATTTTCCGCCGCTTTGATAAACGCTTTAAAATCATCTTCCGTGCCTAAAATCGGGTCGATTTTCATATAATTAGACGTATCGTAACGATGATTAGATGCCGCTTCAAATACAGGATTTAAATAGATTACGGTAACGCCCAAACTTTCTAAATACGGTAATTTACTTTCAATTCCTTTAAAATTTCCGCCGAAAAAGTCGTTATTCAGCACTTTTCCGTACATATTTGGACGAAAAGACGGTTCGCCACCCCAGTCTTCGCGGCGTACTCTACCTATTATGTCTGGCGTAGTTCCCTTTTTACAAAATCTATCGGGGAAAATTTGATACATTACCCCGCCTTTAAACCAGTTTGGCGTTTTATAGCTTTTGGAAAATACGGTAAGCAAAAAGCCTTGCGGATGCTCGGATAAAAATCCGTTTTCCAAATAACCGCAAGAAATAAACCCTTCCTTTTCAATAGAAAAGGTATAGTAATATAAGCCTATTTCATTAACGGAAAGCGAAATAGACCAACCGAAGTCGGTAATCTCCATCTCATAGGCGGTAGCTTCTTCCCCGTCTTTATTTAAAAGAAAATACGCTTTTTGAGTGGGTTTAACACACTCGTCTAAAGTAGGCAAGCGTAAGTCGTTTTCCTTTCTTTCCGTCTTTTGTAAAAATACGTTAAATTGTACCAGTTCCCCTGCTTTTATCGCGCCGATTTTACTTTTACAAGCGACGTTTAAGGGATTAAAATAAAAGTGTTTCATGTACTTAATATTGTCTTTATACAAAAAGCCGTAAGTATTTTACGGCTTTTTGTAATATGTTTTTAATTAGTGTAAAGCCTTTAAATTCCAAATGTTTTCCGCATATTCCTTAATGCTTCTATCCGCTGCAAAATAGCCTGCCGCCGCAATGTTACGGAGCGCCTTTTGATTCCAAGCACGCTTTTCTTGTGCGTACAAACGGGAAAGCTCTTGTTGCGTTGCGGTATACGATTCGAAATCCGCCATACACATATACGGGTCGGCTATCGGAGAACCGGTTAATAAATAGTTCGCAATATCGGCAAACGATTCGCCGTTGAACCCTACGATTAACGCTTCTACAATTTTGCGAAGTGCGGGGTCATTATTATAATATACACTGGACGAATATCCGTTTCTCCAAATTTCGGAAACTTCATCGGCTTTCAAACCGAAAATAAAGATATTATCCATACCTACGTGTTCACTCATTTCCACGTTTGCGCCGTCCAACGTACCGATTGTAAGCGCACCGTTTATCATAAATTTCATATTTCCCGTACCGCTGGCTTCTTTACCTGCAAGAGAAATTTGTTCGGAAATTTCCGAAGCGGGCATTAACGTTTCCGACATAGTTACGTTGTAGTCTTCCATATACACAACGTTGAGTTTTTCAGCAATTTTCGGATTTTTACGAATATCTTCCGCAAGGAAACAAATGAGTTTAATTATCTTTTTCGCCATATAATACCCTGCTGCCGCTTTTGCCGCGAAAATATACGTTTTCGGCTGCATAGGCGTATCGGGATTATCTTTTAAAATCAAATAATCGTGAATGATATGCAATACGTTTAAAAGTTGGCGTTTATATTCGTGTAAACGTTTTGCTTGCACGTCGAAAAGCGTGTTCGGGTCGATAATAACCCCTTGCTTTTTATAAGCAAAATCAGCAAATTGCTTCTTTTTCAACGCTTTTATTTCATCTAATCTCTTCAAAACGCTATCGTCGTTTTCAAATTTTTTAAATTCCGCTAACTTCGCAGCGTCTTTTGCGTACCCTTTGCCGATACAGTCGTCTAAAAGCGAACAAAGTTCTTTATTCGATTGATTCAACCAACGTCTATGCGCGATACCGTTCGTTACGTTGGTGAATTTTTCAGGCGTATATTCGTAGAAATCCTTAAAAATACTCTCTTTAATAATTTCACTGTGCAAGCCCGAAACACCGTTCACGTGATGAGAACCGAGTACGGATAAATTCGCCATTTTTACGGTATTATACGACATAATCGCCATACGGGAAATCTTATCCCAATCGCCGGGGAATTTTTTCCATAAGTCTTCACAAAACCGACGGTTGATTTCCTTTAAAATAGTATAAATACGGGGTAATCTTCTCGCAATTAAATCTTCGGGCCACGTTTCTAATGCTTCCGCTAAAACGGTATGATTCGTATATGCGCAAACCGACGTGGTTATTCCCCACGCTTCGTCCCAAGTCATTCCGTTTTCGTCGATAAGCAAACGCATAAGTTCGGGTATCGCCAACGCAGGGTGCGTATCGTTCAAGTGAATTGCCGCCATTTTAGGCAATAATTTCAACGAGCCGTATCTTCTCTTGTGGTCGGCTAAAATGTTTTGCAAAGACGCGGAAACAAGGAAATATTGCTGTTTTAAACGCAACGATTTGCCTTCCACGTGATTATCTGCCGGATATAAAACTTTGGAAATCAAATCCGCTTCGTTATCGTCTTTCATAACGGATGCGTAATCTCCTTGCGAGAAAAGCTTCATATCGAAATTTTGTACGCTACGCGCCTTCCAAAGACGGAGTACCGATACGGCTTGACTGTCGTAACCCGACACCATCATATCATATGCCACCGCTTGAATTTCTTTCGCGTCGCGATAGATGCTCTCTAAGCCGTTTTGCGTCCATTTTTCTTCTACGTAACCGTCGAATTTTACAGTAAATACTTTATCGCTTCTTTGCGTCAACCAAACTTCTCCGCCCGGCAACCAAACGTCGGGCAATTCCGTTTGCCAACCGTCTACGATTTTTTGTTTAAACAAACCGTAATCGTAACGAATAGAAAAACCCATAGCGGGATAATCGCCCGTAGCCAAAGCGTCTAAAAAACAAGCAGCTAAACGCCCCAAACCACCGTTGCCAAGCCCTGCGTCCGGTTCTAATTCGTATAAATCTTCCAACGTTACGTCATAATCTTTCAAGGCTTCGGCAAAAACGTCGGCTACGCCTAAATTGTAAACGCTGTTTTTCAACGAACGCCCCATCAAAAATTCCATACAAAGATAATATACTCTTTTTGCCTTTGCCGATTTGGTAACCGTGTGGAATTTATGACGTTTTTCCAACATAATATCGCGTACCGCCATTACTACGGCTTTGTAAAGCTGTTCTTTACGAGCTTCATTCGGCGCGACTCCGAAATACCGCGAAAGTTTGCCTTGAATAAGGTCTTTCGCTTCTTTTTGTGTAATTTGTTCTTTTTTCATACTCTATTCTCTCCTATATTTGTCCTATTGTAATCGGAGAAACGCCGAAAATATCGGCGTTTTCCGTATTATTTTACTGTTAACGTTGCGTTATATAATGCCTTGTAATCGTTCGCCGAACGCTGCCAAGAAAAATCGGTTGTGGCAGCCTTTTTCATCAATGCTTGCCAAGCTTCGGTATTTTTATACACGTCCAAAGCTTCGTGCATCACGTATAACATATCGTATGCATTACAAGAAGCAAACGTAAATCCGTTACCGCCTGCGCCGAACGGCTTTATACTATCGTATAAGCCGCCCGTTTCCCTTACCAAAGGAATGGTTGCATAGCGCGAAGCTATCATTTGCGAAAGTCCGCAAGGTTCGCTTACCGACGGCATTAAGAATATATCCGCACCTGAATATATTTTGCGCGATAAATCACCGTTAAATGCAATATTTGCAGAAACTTTTCCTTCGTATTTATGTGCTAAGTCTTTAAAATATTCTTCGTAAGCAAAGTCGCCCGTGCCAAGTAACACAAATTGCACATCTTCGTGTAAAATGTCTTCTATCACCGTTTTTACAAGCTCTAAACCTTTGTGTGCAACCAAACGGGAAATCATAGCAATGACGGGTACGTCTTTTACGGGCAAAGAAAGCATTTTTTGCATTTCCGCTTTACATACCGCTTTATTTTGTAAATTTTCCGCATCAAAATTAGCAAAAAGCGCTTTATCTGTAGCAGGATTATACGAATCGACGTCAATACCGTTTAAAATTCCCGTCAATTTAGAAGCGTTTTTACAAATAATATCCTGTAAACCGTGTGAATATTGCGCCGTTTGAATTTCCTTTGCGTACGTAGGGCTTACGGTGGAGAATTTCTCACTGCATTCAATCGCGGCTTTCATTAAATTGATACAACCGTCGTATTCCATCAATCCCCTGTATTCGTTGGAAAGACCAAATAAATCCCCTAAAATTTCCAAAGAATATTTGCCTTGGTATTCGATATTATGAATGGTAAACAACGCTCGAATAGATTGATATTCCGGTTGCTTTGCGTACAGCGTTTTCAAGTATATCGCCGCCAACGCCGCTTGCCAATCGTGGCAATGGAGTACGTCGGGATAGAAACCGATAAACGGTAAAATTTCCAACACACTGCGGGAGAAAAACGCAAAACGTTCTCCGTCGTCGTAATATCCGTAACAGCCGGGGCGTTTGAAATAATATTCGTTGTCAATGAAATAGTACGTAACGCCGTTATCGCAACAGGTAAATATACCGCAATATTGATTTCTCCATCCAAGCGGTACGAAAATATTCCCCAAAAAAGACATCTTACGTCTAAATTCGGGTTTCACGCCCGAATATAAAGGCAATACCACGCGAATATCATATTTCCCGTCTTTTGCCAACGCCTGCGGTAAAGAGCCGATAACGTCCGCAAGTCCACCCGTAGCAACGAACGGTCTGGCTTCCGATGCCACAAAAAGTATTTTTGTTTTCGCTACCACAACGGGGTCTTTTGCGCTTTTACACTTTGCCGTGGTGCATTTTTTTACACTGTCTTTCACCACCGTTACAGTGGCTTTTTGCGTGGATTTCGTTTTTAACGTTGCAGTAATCGTCGTGTTCTTTTCCGACATAATTTTCTCCTTTACAATCTCGTTCCTTTGGGAATATAATAAGGCAAATCGGGACAACCGCCAAGCGTTGTTCTATCCCCAATAACTACGTTTTTATCGGTAATTACACAGTTAATCGACGTGTTTTGACCGATTATATTATCTTGCATAACTACGGAATTGCGTACAACAGCCCCCTTTGCTACTTTAACGCCACGGAATAATATAGAATTCTCTACTACGCCTTCAATTTCACAACCGTCGGATATCAACGAATTTTTCACTACAGCGTCTTTTCCGTATTTAGAAGGAGCACTATCGCGAACTTTCGTATAAATATCCCGTTCGCCGAATAAGTCGGCACGAACGTCTTTTTGTAACAATTCCATATTGTGTTTATAGTATGCGGACATACTATCCATTGCCGCATAATATCCGTTAAATTTATATTCGTAAATTTTCAACGAATGTAACTGTTTAATGAGTACGTCGCTTTCAAAACTGTTATATCCGTGCGTGATTGCATCTTCAATAACGTTTAATAAGAATACGCGCCCTACCACCATTACGTTGATAAAGGCATTCACCTTTTCACCCTTTTTTACGTGGGGAGACAGTTGAATATCGGTAACGCGTCCGTTTTCATTAGAGCTGACCATCATAAAATTGTTGTGTTTATCCATTTCGCGTACGGTGGTTACCATCGTCATATCCGCGTGCGTTTTTTCGTGGCGTTCAATGATATTGGAAAGGTCTAAACGCGCTACCCCGTCGCTGTCCATAAGTACGATATATTTTTCGCTACGACGGCTTAAAAATCCGCGTAAGCTACTCAATGCTTCCAAACGAGTACTATACGGTTTATCTCGCTTATCCGAGAACGGGGGCATTAAAATAAGACCGCCGTCCTTTCTTGCCAAATCCCAATCTTTACCGCTTCCTACGTGGTCGATGAGCGAACGGTAGTTATCGCTTGCGGAAATACCCACCGTACTGATACCTGCGTTTACCATATTCGATAAAGCAAAGTCAATCATACGGTATCTACCGCCGAAAGGAATAGAGCCCATCGTTCTTCTACGAACAAGTTCGGGAACGTTTTCTTCGTGCATATTACAAAAAATTACGCCTATTGCAGATGCTGCCATTTTTCTTTTCCTCCTTACGCCAGAATGTCTTTTTCGTGTTTTTGACCTTCATTAACCGTTACCCCGTCGGCAACCGTCAAACCTCTGCCTAAAACCACAATTTCCGCCGTCGGATTTTTTTCGACGCCTATTTTTGCATTTTTTCCTACCGTTACGTTTTCGTCGATAATCGAATACGACACCGTAGCATTTGCGCGGATAACGCTATTTGCCAGCACAACGGCATCTTTTACCACTGCGCCTTTTTCCACGATTACGTTGCTGCCGAGTATTGAATTTTCTACTACGCCGTCAATTTCGCAGCCAAGTGCCACCATCGAATTTTTCACTACGCCGTTTTCGCCGATATGTTCGGGGGGCGCAAGCGGATTTCTCGAATGAATTTTCCACGATTTATCCCCTACGTCAAATTCGGGGTTTTCGCCTAATAAATCCATATTTGCTTGCCAAAGGGAAGCAATCGTCCCCACGTCCTTCCAGTAGCCTTCAAATTCGTAAGAGAACATTTTCTCCCCTGCGTTTAACATAGCAGGCAATACGTCTTTACCGAAGTCTTTGGAAGAATTCGGGTTCGCGTCGTCTTCTTCGAGATATTTAAACAGTTTTTTCGCACTGAAAATGTAAATCCCCATTGAAGCAAGCGTACTCTTCGGCTGTTTGGGTTTTTCTTCAAATTGATAAATCGACCCGTCGGGGTTAGTATTCAAAATACCGAAACGGGAAGCTTCTTCGATAGGCACGTTAATAGCGGCAATCGTACAATCCGCGCCCGTTTCCTTGTGCGCTTTGAGCATTGCCGCATAGTCCATTTTATAAATGTGGTCTCCCGAAAGAATTAAAACGTATTCGGGATTATACATTCTCATAAAGTGTAAATTTTGATAAATAGCATTCGCCGTGCCTTCATACCAAGAAGAATTCGTTTTCGCTTGATAGGGCGAAAGGATATGTACGCCACCGTAGTTTCTGTCTAAATCCCACGGTTGACCGTTACCGATATATTCGTTTAAAATAAGCGGTTGGTACTGCGTGAGTACACCCACGGTGTCAATACCCGAATTCACGCAGTTGGAAAGCGGAAAATCGATAATACGGTATTTCGCACCGAACGCAACTGCAGGTTTTGCGACGTTGGTTGTTAAAGCGTACAGTCTACTGCCCTGTCCGCCTGCCAACAGCATTGCTACACATTCTTTCTTGCTTTGCATAAAAGCCCCCTTTAATTAATTTTTTTTAAATATACGCAAGTCAGTTTGGGAAGGTCGAATCCGATGGAATATTCCTTCCCGTGGCTAAACGATTTCGTGGTTGTAAAGATATATTTCTTCATCGCGCCGCTTCCGCCGTAACGGATTGCATCGCTATTGAATATAAGTTGATATTTGCCTTCAGGTAAACCCAAACGGTAATTTTTTAAATCATTACCTGAAAAATTGAGCATAACGACAACGGCGTTTCCCTTTCTATCCTTTCTTTGATACGCAAGGAAATTGCTATCGGCATCATCTGCCGCAAGCCATTCGAAACCGTCCCAGCTATCTTCTATCTCATATAACGCAGGCGTTTTCTTGTATAATTCGTTAAGCTCTTTTACTGCAACGGAAAGCTTTGCGTGCATAGGATACTCTTTTAAGAAAAATTCGATACCCGATTTATAATCCCATTCCTTAAACTGACCGATTTCCGTGCCCATAAAGTTCAATTTTTTACCGGGATGCGACATCATATAGCCTAAAAACGCGCGCACACCTGCAAACTTTTCATCATATTCGCCCGGCATTTTCCCAATAAGAGAAGCCTTGCCGTGTACCACTTCGTCGTGGGAAATAGGCAACACGTAATTTTCGGAAAATGCGTACATCATAGAAAACGTCATCTTGTTATGATTGTATCTACGGAATAACGGATTTGTGGAGAAATAAGTTAATACGTCATTCATCCAGCCCATATTCCATTTGAAATTAAAGCCAAGCCCGCCCATACTCGTAGGTTTTGTAACCATAGGCCAAGCGGTGGATTCTTCAGCAATCATAAGCGCGTAAGGAAAACGTTCGAAAACGGCTTCGTTTAAACGGCGTAAAAAAGCCATAGCTTCTAAATTTTTATTTTCGCCGTAAATATTCGGTACCCATTCCCCGTCTTTTTTATCGTAATCTAAATACAACATAGACGCAACGGCGTCCACGCGTAAACCGTCGATATGGTAATTTTCAAATAAAAATACAGCGCTGGAGATTAAAAACGAAACGACTTCGTTTCTTCCGTAATCGAATTTACGGGTTCCCCAGCCGTGCATTTCTTTTCTATCCCATTGCGAAGCTTCATATAAGGGTTCACCGTCGAATTCGTATAAACCAAAAGCGTCTTTAGGGAAATGCGCAGGTACCCAATCGAGTATAACCCCTATGCCTGCTTTATGGAAACAATCTACTAAATACATAAAATCTTTCGGTTGTCCTAAGCGCGAAGTAATAGCAAAATAGCCCGTTACCTGATATCCCCACGAACCGTCGTACGGATATTCGGTTACAGGCATGATTTCTACGTGCGTATACCCCATTTTTTTAACGTAAGAAACCAGTTCTTTGGCGAGCTGACGGTAGGTATAATAACTTCCGTCTTCATTTTTACGCCACGATAAAAGATTTACTTCGTAAATATTGACGGGAGAAGCATAAATATTTGTATGCGCTTGCTTGTCCAAATATTCCTTATCCGACCATTTAAAGCCGTCTACTTCGTAAATTTTAGAAGCATTAGACTTTTCAACGCCCGGCGTTTCCGTATGAAAAGCGTACGGGTCGGCTTTAAATAAAGTACGCCCGTCATACGTTTTTATACAAAACTTATATTCGTCAAACTGTTTTACGCCTTCAATAAACGTTTCAAACGTTTGTCCGTCTATTAAACGTTCCATTACGTTTGCATTCTCGTTCCAACCGTTGAAACTGCCCACTACGGATACACATTTGGCGTGTGGTGCCCAAACGCGAAAAACATACCCTTTTTTTCTTTGGTGTGTAGCGGCATGCGCCCCCATCAATTTATACGTTTGAAAATTTTCACCGTGATGGAATAAATGCAACGGCACGTCCGTTTGAAATACGCTCATAAACTCTCCTATTATTTCAAATAAAACTTGGTTAACGTTAACCAAAATTCTATTACCAACATTATACTATATTTTTTTAATATTTTCAAGGGATTTTCCAAAAAAAGTTTAGTATTTTTAATATTATTTTACTTTCTTCATTCAGTTTGCGCGATTTTTGTATATTTAAACGGAAAATTACATTTTTTCACAATTAAATTACTATGCTATACATAGTTATTATGCTATGCGTAGTAAAGCTATTATGCCACGCATACCATTAAAAATGACAAAAATAAAGGGAATTCCCCTATTTTTTAAGACGGAGAATTCCCTTTAAATTATCTATAATATAATTGTTTCACAAAATATGTTTCACGATAGACGATTTAATATAGTATCCGTTGCAATTTTTAAATGCGAAACGTCTTTATCGTTTTGTAAAATGAATACGTTGGACATTTGTTCTAGTTTATGCATTTGCTCCCCATCGTAATCGATCTGTGCGCACATTCGCATTTGTGCTTGTTCCCTAGTTAAACCGTCCCTTTCGCATACCGATTGTATCCTTTGTTCTACGCTACGTTTCACTATAATAATTTGGTCGAATAAATTTTGATAACCGCCTTCAAACAAAAGCGGTACTTCCGCAAAAATCAACTCACTTGTACAAGCTTGCATTTTTTCCATCAATCGTTGCATAATTAACGGATGCGCTACGGCGTTTAAACGCAACCGCTTTTTTTCATCGGTAAATACTTGTTCGCTAAGCCGTTTACGGTCGATTTCTCCATTATGAATGACGTTTGGAAATACTTTTTGTATTGCGTTGACATAAGTGGGCGTCGTAATGACTTCTTTATAAATTTCATCACAGGAAAACACGGGATACCCCTGCTCTTTGATATACGCACTCACCGTAGATTTTCCGCTGCCGATTCCACCTGTTATCGCTATTTTTTTCACTTCCATTCTCTCCACTGTTTCACGGTTATTGTTTTACATTCAGTCTGTGTGAAACTATATTCGTGAAACAAAACGTTATTTTGTTTCAAACCAAGTATTCCCCACGTTCACGTCTACCGTTAAAGGAACGGCAAGCGAAACGGCATTTTCCATCTCGTCTTTTAAAATTTTAGCAACCGAATCCGTTTCGTTTAACGGGCAATCGATAAGCAGTTCGTCGTGTACCTGTAATACAAGCTTTGCTTTATAGTTCCCTTCTTTTAATTTTTTATAGACGTTTATCATAGCAATTTTAATGATATCCGCACTAGAGCCTTGCAAGGGCATATTCATAGCCGCACGTTCGCCAAAGCTACGAATATTATAATTAGACGAACGTATTTCATTGATAACGCGCCGACGCCCCAGTAATGTAGTAACGTAGCCGTTTTCCGTTGCCATAGAAACGTTTTTTTGCATATACGATTGCACGTCAGAATACGTTTCGAAGTATTTTTCAATATATTCTTTCGCACGTTTTGTACTAATATTTAAATCGTTGGAAAGTCCAAAGGCGCTAATACCGTAAATAATACCGAAATTTACTGCTTTCGCTTCACGCCGTTGCGCGGAAGTAACCTTTTCAAGCGGTATACCAAACACTTGCGAAGCCGTCGTCGCGTGGATATCCTGTCCGTTGCAATATGCTGCAATCAACTCTTTACAGCCCGAAAAATGAGCCAACAAACGAAGTTCTATTTGCGAATAGTCGGCGTCTATTAAAACGTTTCCATTGCTTGCCGTAAACAATTTGCGTAATTCCCTGCCTTCTTCCGTGCGGATAGGAATATTTTGCAAGTTAGGATTTGCGCTGGAAAGCCTGCCTGTTGCCGTATTACTTTGATTGTAGGTAGTATGCACCTTTCCGTCTTTTACAAGCGGTTTAAACCCTTCGATATACGTGGATTGAATTTTTTGAATTTTTCTATAACGCAATAACTGACGGACAATTTCCGACTGGTCGGCGTATTTTTCTAATTCTTCCGCTGTAGTTTTATAACTTTTACTGTCTTTATGTTTCTTTGTTCCGTTGCCGATTTTCAGCTTCTCAAATAAAATTTTCCCAAGCTGTTGGGTAGAATTTACGTTAAATTCTTCGCCGGCAAGTTCAAAGATACGTTGTTTTACTTCTTCAATTTCTTTTTTATAGCGTTGCGAAAGCTCCGATAAAACGTCTTCTTTCACGCACACGCCTTCTTCTTCCATATCGAACAAAACTTCAATAAGCGGCAATTCCACCGTTTTATATAATTCAATTTCATTCTCTTTTAAAGTGTTGAAATATCTCTTCCAAAGATGCGCCAAGCCATATGCTTTATTGCGTTCGCTTAAAGCGTTTTGATTTAAGCAATAAACCAATCCGTCGGTATTTCCTAATCCGTCCGCAATACATTTTAGGATTGAAATGTCTTCGAACGGTGCGGAAAAAACGATACGGAATTCTTTTAACCGATGCATAATTTCCTTTACGTTATAGCAAATAACACGTTTTTGCCCAGAATAAACGGCTTTAAACAACGGAATAAACTCATTTTCGTAAAATCCCGGGTCAAGCAAGCTCTCTTTCACGGGACATACGTATTCCGTAAGAGCGTTTGCTTCCGTCCACTCTTGCCCAAAAAGAGTAAAGCGAAACGCCGTTCGCTCAAAATCGGTAGCAATATATGCCGCGGAGGAGTTTTCTATTATCTCCACTGCCTTTTGAATGGAATCGAGATGTTCTTCCAAGGCTTCCCCACAATTCGCTTCCTTATTTTCGCTGTTACCTAGTTCTTCTTCCGCGAAAATATGCATAGCCGTTAACGATTTAAATTCTAATTCCGCAAACTTTTCACGTAAAGTATACGGGAATGGCGTTTCCAAAATACAATCGGATAACGCAACGTCTATCGGCGCATTTGTATCAATGGTTGCTAATTTTTTA
>JAZQLI010000017.1:0-58989 GCA_045542595.1 Candidatus Scatosoma sp.
ATTAGAGCGTAAATTCAACTTAAAAAAGACGGAAGAAAAACGCCGCTTCATTGCGGAAGCTTTGAAAATTGTGGCGACGGAAGAAAGCGAAAGCGTGAAGGAAGAACTGTTGCAACGCTTGCGTGATAAAACGGGTGTCACCTACACGGCGTTGGAGAGAGATATGCGCTCGGCGGCGAAGGAACAGCCCCAAGAAATCGTTTTGCCCAAGGAAAGGTTAAACGAAACGGCGGCAGGTGCGGACAAGAACCAAAAAGCGCTGCGGTTTATTTTGGCGGCCAAGCTGTTCTCGCAACCCTACGCAAAAGATTTGGTGGCGTCCGATTTACCCTTGAAGGACGAAACGCACATTGCGGTGGCGCACTACATCGACAGCCGTGAACAAAAAGGGGAGCGTATCCGCCCTAGCGAACTGTTCGACGTGCTTGGCGAAGACTGCACGGAATTTAGTCAAATTTTAGATTTTAACCAAGGGGACAAGTTAAGCGGGGAAACGGCGGAACGGTTCTTTGCCGACAGCGTAAAGACGTTGCAATTAGAAAAGCTGTCCATGGAAATTGCAAAGTACGTGGAAGCCTTGAAGACGGTAGAAGAAGAAAGCGAGCGCAAGGAATTATTGCACAAATGGCAGGCTTGCGTACAAAAGAGCAATCAGCTCAAAAAGAAAAAATAAGAAAAAATTATAGATGGAAAACGGGAAACCGTTTGGATATCAACGGAGGATAAAAAAAGATGAACATTTCCGAAGAAAAGCTGAACGAATTGCTGACGGGCATCATCAACGGCTACGGCAAAAAAGGGAACATTTCTACCAACGCTTTGTGCGACGTGGTAGAAAAGTACGATTTGGACGCTGCGCAAATGGATTTAATTTATAAATCTTTAAGCGAAGCTGGTATTCAAATTGTCGATGAAGAGCAACGGGATAAAGAGCTGTTTGAACAGGCATTGTCCGACATCGGCTTGGACGACCCTGTCAAGATGTATTTAAAGGACATCGGCAGAGTGCCCCTTTTGTCCGCGGAAGAAGAAGTGGAACTTGCAAAGCGTATGCAGGAAAACGACCAAGGCGCAAAGAAGCGTTTGTCCGAAGCAAACTTGCGTTTGGTTGTATCCATTGCAAAACGCTACGTCGGCAGGGGGATGCTGTTTTTGGATTTAATCCAGGAAGGCAACCTTGGGCTTATGAAAGCGGTGGAAAAATTCGATTATGAAAAAGGGTTTAAATTCTCTACCTACGCAACGTGGTGGATTCGTCAATCGATTACGCGCGCCATTGCCGACCAAGCGCGTACCATTCGTATTCCCGTGCATATGGTAGAAACCATCAATAAATTAACGCGCGTACAACGTGTGTTGTTGCAGGAATTCGGTAGAGAACCCACGCCTGAAGAAATCGCTGAAAAAATGGGCGTTACGGTAGAACGCGTGCGCGAAATTCAAAAAATTGCACAAGACCCCGTTTCTTTGGAAACGCCTATCGGAGAAGAGGAAGATAGTCATTTAGGCGATTTTATCGAAGATGAAAAAACGACGACGCCTAGCGATTCGGTGGCGTTTACGATGCTCAAAGAACAGCTTTTGGGCGTGTTGGACACGCTTACGCCGCGTGAAGAAAAGGTACTTCGCTTGCGCTATGGTATCGACGACGGAAAGCCTAGAACGTTGGAAGAAGTGGGTAGAGAATTTAACGTTACGCGTGAGCGTATCCGTCAAATTGAAGCGAAAGCTTTGCGTAAACTCCGTCATCCTTCGCGCAGTAAGAAATTAAAAGATTTTCTGGAATAATGGGTTACGGGAAACGGATAGATACTCTGTGTTCACTGCTTGTGCAATCGAATACGTTTGCCGACGTGGGCTGCGACCACGGGTATTGCACGGAATATATGCTCAAAAACGGTTTATGCAAACGGGCGATATTTTCGGATATCAGTAAAGGGAGTTTGCAAAAAGCGCAAACGTTGCTTTCGAGTTTTGTCGATAGCGGCGTGGCTATCCCCGTTTTAGGCGACGGATTTTTCGGTGTACCCAACACGGTGGAACAAGTGCTTATCGCCGGTATGGGCGGCAGTGAAATGGTGTCGATATTAAGCGATAAAAAATACGGGTTTATCCCTAAGCGGTTTGTATTGCAACCTATGCACGACGCGGAAAAATTACGTAGATTTTTACTTACAAGCGGCGCAACTATCGTGCGCGATTTCACGTTTGCCGACGGAAAATTTTACGACGTTATCGTGGGGGAATACCCTGCGAAAGACGGAACAAGCTGCAAATATACCGAAGCGGAGATAGAGTTTGGCAAAGACAATTTACGGGAAATGGGCGAAGCGTTTGTTTGCCGTATAGAAAAATTATTGAAAGATACCGAAAGGTATTTAACGCGCCCTGCCTTGCAGGAAGAAAGTCGGTTGCAATTATTGCAAAGGAAAGAACGTTTACAAGGAGTGTTACACGGTGCAATTAAATGAGTTTTACAATATAGCAAAGACATTTGCGCCGAAAACGCTTTCGGATGAATATTGCGCCAAGTTCGGTGCGTACGATAACAGCGGAATTTTACTCCGTACAGGAGAAGAAATCAAAGGCGCTTTGTTTTCACTCGATTTTTCGCTTGCGGCGATAGAGAAAGCGATTGAAGTGGGCGCAAACGTAATCGTTACCCATCACCCTGCTATCTACGGTGGCGTTTCGGCGATTGACGTAGACGCGGTTTCTCCGCTTGGAAAAAAGCTTGCGCTCTGTTTAAAAAACGGCATTTCCGTAATCAGTATGCACTTAAATTTAGACGGGGCGACGGGTGGCATTGACGAATGTTTGGCAAACGGAATTTGTCTTTGCGCGGCGCGTGCGGCAGGACAAACAACGGCTAAAATGGTATGCGTGCCTACCATACGCGACGTGTTGCAAACAGGCGGCTATGGAAGAGTGTATAACGTGCCTTTCGTTTCCGCGAAAGCGTTGGCTAAGGAAATGGAAAAAGAATTTTCCACAAGACGCATACAAATATATGAAAATACGGATAAGCCGATAACGCGTGTGGCAAGTTTTTGCGGTGGCGGCGCGGACGAAGCGGCGATAGAATTTGCAATAAAGAACAACGCGCAAGCGGTGGTGTCGTCCGATTTTAAGCATCACGTATTAACGCTTGCCGCGGAAACGGGCGTTTCGGTAATAGCACTTACCCATTACGCTTCGGAAAATTACGGATTTAAAAAATATTATGAAAAAATACGTCAAAAAGCAGGCGTGCCGTGTGTATATCATACGGACGAAAATATGCTTTGACGAAAGGGAGTTACAGTTATGTCTCAATTACAAGCACTTTTAAGCTATCAACAAATCGACCAAAAATTATTTAAAATCGATAACGATTTGGCTAAGAGCGAAACCTATCAAAAGTACGCGAAATTGCGTAAATTTTTGAAAGCTGCGCCTGAAAAGGTAGACGCTTTGGAAGCAAAAGCGGCGGCGCTTAAAGCGGAAGCGGCAGAACTTGCCAAACAGTATGAAAAGGTAGAAGCTACCCTTGGCGATTTTGAAAATTTGGAAGAGCTGATAAACAGCGGTGCGGATATTTCTTTCTATAAGAAAAACGCACAATCTATCGTGGAAAAGCTGAAAAAATTAAAGGCGGATATCACGGCACTCACCGCGAATATTCAAGCGACGGATGAAGAATATCAAACGTTGAAAAAGAAAGTAAAGGCGGCGCAAAAACAATACGCTCCTGCCGAAGAAGAATATAAAGCGGCGAAAAAAGCAGTAGAAGGAGAACGCAATACGTACCAAACGCAACTTACGGAAGCGGCAAAATCGGTAGACGAAAGTATGCTGGCGCGTTATCTTACCAAACGCAAGGAAGGCACTCCGTTTCCTATCGTGGGAGAATTGATTTCCGGTAGATGCCCCGTATGCGGTATGGAACCGCCTATTGCGGCTCAAGGTAAGTTGACAAGCGGTATCGAATGCGATAGCTGTCATCGTATTATCTTTAAACAATAACGTAAAATGAGGAACGATTTTTTCCTTTGTCGCATACCTATACAGTATGCAAAAAGTACGTGCGAACATATCCTTAAAAGCAATTTCTCATAACGCGTTAGCATTTAAAAACTTTACGCAAACGCGAGTGTGCGCGGTGGTAAAAGCAAATGCGTACGGTCATGGTGCGGAGCAGGTTACCAACGCATTACATTCGATAGTCGATTGTTTTGCGGTGTCGCTATTCGACGAAGCGAAAGCCATTCGGGTAGCGGCTTGCGGTAAGGATATCTTGGTGTTAACGCCGCCTCTTTGCGACGAAGAAGCGTATAGCGGTATCGTAAACGGTTTTCTTATAACCGTTGCCGATATGGACAGGGCGAAAAAGTTGGTTGGGCTGGCGACAACCTATCGTTTGCCTGTAAGAGTACATTTAAAAGTAAATACCGGTATGAACCGTTACGGAATGGACGTTTCTACGATAGAAAGCGTATGCAAGATATTTAAAAATTGCCCGCTGGTAAAAGTGGAAGGTATCTATTCTCATATCTATAAAACGGACGAAAAAACGGCTAATAAGCAGCGTAAACTGTTTATGAAGGCGCAGGATATTTGCAAACGATATTATCCGCAATGCCTTGCGCATATCAGTGCCACGTACGGCGCGACGCTTGGCAGTGCGTTTGCTTTGGATATGGTGCGTATCGGGATAGGCTTGTACGGATATTACCCCGACGGTGCGCATATCTCTACAAAAGTAAAGAAAAGCTTGGGTTTGCAAAAAGCTATGCGTGTAACGGCGACGGTAGTGGATAGCCGCGCGTACGGCTTTGGCGGCGCAGGATACGGAATTCCCGTTTGGGTAAAAAAGGGCGAACGTCCGCCGCAAAATATTTCCGTGTGTAGGATAGGATATGCGGACGGTATTTTACGACGGCAAAGCAACGGCACGGAAATTAGTTTGCAGTACGCAAACGCAGCGTGTATGGACGCGAGTATCCTTATCGGGGAACGGTTGCGCGGTGAAGAACTTTGTATCCTGCAAGACGCGGCGAAAACCGCAAAACAAACGGGTACGATTTCGTACGAAGTGCTTTGTGCGGCAACGCGGCGTGCGGAGTTGATATATGACGGAAAATAAATTACGCTTTGTAGAAACGGAAGAAATCAGTGTAGAACAGCGCAAGAAAAATTTGCGTTTGCGTATGAAACGCAGGCGCAGCGAAAATGAAAACCGCGACGGAAAAGAAGAACGGCTCGTGCAAAATTTCTTGCAGTTGATAGAAGAAGATTTTGCTAAAAAGGTGGGTACAGGTACGCGTTTAACGGTGTTTTTGTATCTTTCCTTTTCTTCGGAAGCGTCTACGGACAAGCTGATAGATGCGTTAATAGAACGCGGCGCTATCTTATTAGCCCCACGCATCGATACGGATAAAATGTACGCAGTGCTTATGGGAGACGATTTCTCACTCTCCGATAGGGGCATACGCGAACCGATAGGAAAAATATACGAACAAGAGCCGGATATCGTAGTGTTGCCTTTGCTTGCGGTGGATACGCACGGAAACCGTTTGGGTTACGGCGGCGGATATTACGATAGGTATTTAAAAGAGAATAAATCCGCGCGACGTGTTGCGTATGGTTACGATTTTCAGGTGTTAGAAAACGTACCGCATACCGCAAACGATGAACGGGTAGATTGTATCGTAACCGATAAAGGCGTTATTGTATGCAATCGAAATAAAACAGAAGACAAAGAATAAGGAGTACGAAATGAAAACTTTTAAACGCATTTTACAATCCATAGGCAAGCACTTGTGGGATTTTTTCAAAGGAGCGTTGCCTTCGTTGCTCATCTATGCGTGCGCAGGCAGTATTTTAATGATGCTTACGTGGAAGGACGAAAAGCTTATATGGGACGGCAATTCTATTTTATGGCTGTGCGTATGTGTCATCGCGGCGGCGGCGTATAACGGATTACTCGCTTACGCGCAAGGCGGTAACGCTTACGAAATGTTGGTTTCGGGGAATATTAAGCGCAGAACGGCGGACGAATACGGCGACGGTTATCGTATTTCCAAACATAAAGAAGAAAAGGAATACCGAGTATGGAAAGGGTTTGCCATCGGCGGACTTATTGCAGTGTTCCCCGTGGTGTTCGGTATCATTGCCGGTAACTTGTTGGGGACGAACGGACCAGCTATGGACGGCAACGCAGGCTGGGGCGTGGCTATTTTCTTTATGATAAGTATCTTCGTTTCGGGTTGGTCGGTAATGCCTTTTTATTTAATGAATGCAAACGGTTTTGCCGTTAGTTATTACTGGTCGTGCTTGTTCGGAATTATTCCTATCGCCGTATCGGGCGCATTGTACATTATCGGCGCGTATGCGCGTAGAAACAAGGCCTTGCGCGAACAACGCATTGCGGACGCGCAAGCGGCGGCGGAAGCCAATAAGGTAAAGAAAATCAATTACGGCGGATTGCCCGGTACGAAACCGCGCAAACGCAAATAA
Organism: Candidatus Scatosoma sp.; assembly: GCA_045542595.1. GTDB lineage: Bacteria > Bacillota > Clostridia > Christensenellales > Borkfalkiaceae > Scatosoma. The sequence goes on from JAZQLI010000017.1 coordinate 6,499, forward strand.
ACGGAGCGGAGTATGCGGATTATCGGCGGTAAATATAAAAGTCGCGTGCTTTCGGGGTTTTTAGGGGACGACGTACGTCCCACTTCGGACAGGGCACGCGAAGCGCTTTTGAATATACTCTATCCCAAGGTTATCGGCGCACGCGTACTCGATTTGTTTGCGGGGAGCGGTGCAGTGGGGATAGAGTGTTTATCGCGCGGCGCGAAAGAAGTGGTTTTTAACGATTATGCAAAGGATAGTCTTGCCATTTTACGTAAAAATCTTGCTGCATTGAAAATCAAAGAAAACGGCGAAGAAGCGAAAGTGTTTCATTACGATTTTTCCGTATGTTTAAACGCGGTAAAGGGCGGTTTTGATATTATTTTTCTCGATCCACCCTACCGTTTGGATATCGGCGAAAAGGCGCTTTCTCTTATCGTGGAAAATAATGTATTGCACGAAGACGGCGTTATCGTGTACGAATGGGATAAGCCCTTTCAAGGCAAAATAGACGGACTGATAAAAACGGACGAACGGAAGTACGGAAAAGCGTATTTTACCTTTTTTAAACGCGTTAAAGGGGAATAAGGAAAGGGGAATAATTATGGAAAGAACGACAAAAAAATGTGTGTTTGCAGGCACGTTTGACCCACCTACGTTGGGACATAAAGCCGTAATAGAAGATTGTTTGAAAATTTTCGACGAAGTGGTAATTGCGGTGTTGACAAATCCCCAAAAACAGCCGACGTTTACGCTGGAACAACGACGGGAAATGCTCCGTTTGACGGTGGACGATACACGTATTCGCATTCGCGAATTTTCCGGTACGGCAACGGCACTTTTAGCGGAAGAACGTACTCCCTTTTACGTGCGCGGTATCCGTAACGGGGTGGATTTAGATTATGAAAATGCAAACTTTTACGCGAGTAAAAAACTCGATGAAAATTTTACCGCGATATATATTCCTTGCCCCCAACGATTGCTGCACGTCAGCTCTTCTATGGTAAAAAACAGCTTACGCTTTCAAACGCCTATTGACGAATACGTAACTAATGGCGTAAAAGAGTATATCCAATCGCATTATAAAAACGCTTAATATAAACAAAAGAGAAAGGAGTTTTGTTATGTTAGAGAAACAGTATTTTATTCCCGAACCGGAAGAATTCATTAGCGAACAACCGATGACGGCGGCGCTGAAAGCGGTCAAAACGGCGCGCGATGAAGAAATCCGTAGCGTTATTTCGGGTAAAAGTGATAAAATGTTGGTGGTGATAGGTCCTTGCTCGGCGCACGAGCCTGCCCCCACGCTAGAATATATTTCCCGTTTGGGGAAGATTAACGAACAGGTAAAGGAAAAGCTGGTTATCGTACCGCGTATCTATACCAACAAGCCGCGTACCAAAGGCGTGGGATATAAGGGTATGTTTTTGCAACCCGATCCCGAAGGTGCGGCGGATATTGCAAGGGGGATACGCAGTATCCGTTCGCTGCACCTTGCGGCAATGAACGAATCGGGCTTGACTTCAGCCGATGAAATGCTCTATCCCGAAAATACGCCGTACGTGGAAGACTTGCTCTCCTATCATGCGGTAGGCGCAAGAAGCGTAGAAGACCAGCTGCACCGTCAAGTGGCAAGCGGTATTGAAGCGCCCGTAGGTATGAAAAATCCTATGAGTGGTAATATTATTGCGCTTATGAATTCTATTTTCGCCGCGCAAAGTCCGCAAATATTTAAATACCGTAACTATCAAGTGAGTTCGGACGGAAACCCTTACGCGCACGCCATACTGCGCGGCGGCGTAGACGGTAACGGCGCGGACGTGCCTAATTTCCATTATGAAACGGTAATGCAAATTGCGGAAATGTATAACGGCAGTAATTTGCAAAACCCCGCAATCGTTATCGATTGTAACCATTCTAATTCGGGTAAAAAGCACCGTCAACAAATTCGTATTGCCGAAGAAGTGATGCAAAACCGACGTTTTGACGCCGATTTTAAAAAGCTGGTGAAAGGGTTTATGATAGAGAGCTTTTTAGTAGAAGGCTCGCAAAAGCACGACGAAGTGTTCGGGAAATCGATTACCGACCCTTGCTTGGGCTGGGAAGATACCGAACGGTTATTGCTGGATTTAGCGGCGCAGGTATAAAAATAAACGGATAATACAGTATAACGGAGAGAAGACAGGTATGAAAATTGCATTTTTAGGGCCGGAAGGAAGCTATTCGCATTTGGCGGCAAAAATCTTTTTGGCAAAAGAAGCGCCGTTACAAAAATCGACAAGCGGTTGGGATGAATGTATTCCCTTTAGAAATTTTTCCGAAGTACTTGCGGCAGTAGATAGCGGCAGGGTGGACGCAGGCGTTTTGCCTATTGAAAACAGTTTACAAGGCGGCGTGTTGCAAAGCCTCGATTTGTTGCAGGATTCGCAAGATTTATATGCTATGCGTGAAGAAATCGTGCGCGTAGACCACCGCTTGTTCTATAAAAAAGGAGTGAAATTTTCGGAGATTGGCAGAGTGTATTCGCACCGCCAAGCATTGGACCAGTGCTCGAAATTTTTAAGCCGTGAAATGCCGTTTGCGGCGTTGCGTGAAGCGGAGTCCACGGGGTTTGGCATCACGCGCGCTATGGAAGACGATTCGGGCAAAACGGCGGCAATCGGCGGTGCGCATACCGAAAATTTACGTAGCGGTTTTGTGATGAGTGAAGAATGTATTTCCGACGAGAAAAATAACTTAACTCATTTCTTACTGATAAAAAAAGGCGTAGAAGCGTTGCCGCAAACAAGCAACCGCATTTTCTTTTCCGCGGTGTGTCCGCACCGCCCGGGGAGCTTGTTAGAGCTGCTTGCCATTATCGCTAAATACGGTGTAAATATGACGAAAATAGAAAGCCGTCCTGTAAAAGACCGTCCTGGCGATTACCGTTTCTTTATCGAAGCGGATTGCGATATTAACAAAGAAGAAGTGCGTGAAATGCTTTCCGCTATTAAAGCGGACACGTTAGAATGTAAACTGTTGGGGGCTTATACGCAAGGCGAATAGGAAAACGGTGCTATCATTGCTACATAGACGGAGGTTGAATGCTATGAAAAAGAAAAAACTCGGTTTTGCCTTAGGTGCAGGTGGCAGTCGCGGAGTGGCGCATATAGGCTTTTTAAAGGCAATGGAAGAAAACGGGATAATTCCCGATTATATCGCAGGGTGTTCGATGGGCTCGGTAGTGGGCGCGGCGTATGCGGCAGGTGTAGACCTTGATTATATGAAAAACGCCGTGTTTAAGCTGCGTATGTTAGATTTAATTGCGCCTACGGGTAGACGCGGCGGTTTGTTTGATACCCGTAAAATACGCAAATTGTTGGAAAAGCATATCGGCGATATCGACTTTGCCGATTTAAAAATTCCTTTTCGTTGTATTGCGGCGGATATGGTAACGCAAAAGCTGGTAGAATTTTCGGAGGGGAAAGTGTTAGACGGCGTAGTGGCGTCTTCGTGTATTCCTGCAGTATTTCAACCGATTGAACGGGACGGTATGCGTTTAATCGACGGCGGCGTTATTCACCGCGTACCGTATGGCGAAGTACGGAATATGGGCGCGGACGTAGTGGTTGCCGTAGATGTTTTGGGAAAACTCGATTGCAGCGAGAAAATGCCTACGACGCTTGGCGTGTTGATAGAAACGCTCGATTTAATGGATAATTTGCGCACGCAAGCTTGTAAAAAGCGCGACGAGCATTTATATGATTTTTGGATAGAACCCCAGCTTGGGAAAATGAGTCAGTTTTCCTTAAAGCAAATTGTGTTTGCGTACGATAAGGGGTATGAAATAGGCTGCGAAAACGTTAAAAAAATTAAAAAAGCGTTGCAATAAACGATAACGAAACCAAGGAAAAGGGTATGGATTTATTTGATTTTAACAACAATGAAGAAACGGCGAAACCGCTTGCAGAGCGTATGCGTGCGAATTCGTTAGACGAATTTATCGGGCAAAAGCATATTGTAGCGGAAGGCTCGTTACTTCGTCGCGCCATTGCAACCGACCGTTTAGGCAGTTGTATTTTTTGGGGCCCGCCCGGTTGCGGTAAAACTACGCTTGCGAATATTATCGCGCTTAGAACAAACGGCGAATTTGTGAAATTGAACGCCGTAAACGCAGGCGTTGCCGACGTAAAAAAAGCGGTGGAAACGGCGCGTGAAAATTTAAAATTATACGGTAAGCGTACCTATTTATTGTTGGACGAATGCCACCGTTTTAATAAAACGCAAAGCGATACGCTTTTGCCTGCTATTGAACAGGGCACTATCATTTTTATCGGCTCGACAACCGAAAATCCTTATGCGTCTATGACGCCGGCTATCGTTTCTCGCTGTCGCGTATTCGAATTTAAGCATCTTTCCAAAACGGATATTGTAGACGCGCTGCAAAAGGCGTTGAAAAGCCGTCATAAAGGGCTTGGTAAACAAAACGTTACGGCGGACGAAACGGCGATAGAACATATCGCTACTATGGCAGGGGGAGATTTACGCTCGGCATATAACGCGTTAGAACTTGCCGCACTCACCACCGACCCCGACGGCGAAGGCAGAGTGCATATCACGCTTGCGGATGCCGAACAGTCCATTCAAAGAAAAGCGCTTTCGTATAACGAAGATTCGTATTACGATTTTTTATCGGCGTTTTGTAAGTCGCTTCGTGGTAGCGACGCAAATGCAGCGCTCTATTATGCTATGCGTTTAATCGAAGGCGGTTGCGACCCTATGCTAGTGGCGCGGCGGCTGGTTGTGCATTCCGCGGAAGACGTGGGTATGGCAGACCCCCGTGCACTGCAAATAGCCACTTCGGCAATGTACGCTCTCGAAAAAATAGGATATCCCGAAGCAATGATTCCGCTTTCCGAAGCGATTATATACGTTTGCGAAGCGGAAAAGAGTAATTCGGTAGTGGAAGCTATGTACGCGGCGAAAGCGGATGCACGCGAAGTGCGCGACGATAACGTTCCACCCTATTTGAAAGATAATTCGTTTGGCGGTAAGGAAGATAAGGCACAAAGTAAACTGTATAAATATCCGCATAATTACGGGGGATACGTACAGCAACAGTATTTGCCCGATTCTTTAAAAGATAAAATCTATTATACGCCCAGTGGGCGCGGCTATGAAAACGAAGTGCTTGCCATTCGGCAAAGAAAGGGGAAAAAGCAATAAACGGGTATACCGTGTACGTGTTGAACGTAAAGGAGAAAGCAAATGAAGTGTTTATATTGTGATTGTACGGATAGTAAGGTAATCGATTCCCGTTCGGCTGACGACGATAGAACGATTCGTCGCCGTCGTGAGTGTACGGGTTGCGGCAGACGTTTTACGACGTATGAAACGATAGAAGTTACGCCTGTGTTGGTGGTAAAAAACAACGGGACAAGACAATCGTTTAATGCCGAGAAGATAAGAAACGGTATCATCAAATCTTGCGAAAAACGGCCTGTGCCTATGTCCGTTATCGACGATATGGTGGCAGATATTTCCAAGCAAGTATATAACAGTATGGAAAGCGAAATTACCACCAAGGATATCGGAGAAATGGTTATGGAGCGTTTAAAAAAGGTGGACGAAGTGGCATACGTGCGCTATGCGTCCGTGTACCGTTCGTTTAAAGATTTGTCTTCCTTTATGTCGGAACTCAAGCAAATGATGAAAGCGGAGAAAAAGAAGAATAATGAATAATACGAAAGCGGTGCTTGTCGGCGGCGTACAAATCGGCGGCGGCGCGCCTGTTAAAATTCAATCAATGACCACTACGAAAACGTCTGACGTGGAAACGACGTTGCAACAAATTACCGCCCTGCAAAACGCAGGGTGCGAAATTGTTCGAGTGGCAATTTCCGACGAAGCGGACGCATTGGCGGTAAAAGAAATCGTTTCCAAAATTCATTTGCCGCTTGTAGCGGATATTCACTTTTCGCCCAAGCTTGCCGTTATGGCGATTGAAAACGGTGCTAATAAGGTGCGTATTAACCCCGGAAATATCGGCGGCGAAAGGGAAATTGCGTACGTGGCAGACTGTGTAAAAGCGCACAAAATTCCCGTGCGCGTAGGCTCAAATACGGGCAGTATAGAAAAGAACTTCTTACAAAAATACGGTAAAAACGAATATTCGCTTGTGGAAAGCGCGCTGTATAACGTAGGTATTTTAGAAAAGCTTGGCGTAAACGATATCGTTATTTCGGTAAAGGCTTCGTCCGTACCGCTTACGGTAAAAGCGTATACGCTTTTGGCGCAAAAAACAAATTATCCCTTGCATTTAGGGGTAACCGAAGCAGGTACGACGCAATCGGGCGTGGTTAAAAGCGCGGTGGGGATAGGTAGTTTGCTGCTTGGCGGTATCGGAGATACCATTCGGGTTTCGCTTACCGATAATCCCGTAAAGGAAGTGGAAGCGGCGAAATTGATTTTACGCGCTTGCGGTTTAGACGAAGCGTTTGCGGAAGTGGTGTCTTGCCCTACGTGCGGCAGGTGCACTTGGGACAGTATGGCGCTTGCCAACCGCGTAACGGAGTTTGTAAAGCCGTATAAAAAACGTATAAAAATCGCCGTAATGGGTTGCGTGGTCAACGGTCCGGGCGAGGCAAAGGACGCGGATATCGGCATTGCGGGTGGAAACGGTCAATGCCTGATTTTTAAAAAGGGCGAGCCGTATAAAAAGGTAAACGCGCAGGACGCGGAAGAAGAATTTTTTAAGGAATTAAGGGCGCTTTTCAATGAGTAAAACAGAGCAATATTTACAAGAAATTCGTGGCGCGGACGGATTAAAAAACGCTATTTTATGCGGTATTACCGTGGATAAACGGGATAGGCTTGCAGAATTTTTTTTAGTAACGGATAAAGCGTATACTCCAAAGGATGAAGCGTTTGCCAAGTCGGTATCGCAAACGTATTTACCGAGTGGCTTTTTTGCGAAGATGAAAATAGTAAAACGCGTGCCCGATAAGGATATTTTACGGAAGAAGATATACCAATTTGTAAGTGCGAAATTCCCTGCCGCCGCAGCGTTTTTAGAAGAAAAAAATATCGAAGTGGAAACGCTGCAAAGCGGCGCACATTTCTATATGGACATTGCTTTGGGCGAGCAAGAATTTTTTTCGTCGGGAAAAATACTCGACGATATCAGTGCCTATTTGCAAAGCGGTTTTTGCGGCACGTTTTACGGCAACGTCCGTATTGTGGAGAAAGCGGAACACGACGCGTCTTTATTAGACGAAATGCCCGACGTGGAAGAAGCGGAAGATTTGGAAATCCGTCGGTTTGATATCTTTGATTTTCAAAAGATAGACGGCGCGGACGAAATTCCTAAAAGCGCCATATATATTGCCGATGCAGGCAAAGCGGAAGGTACGTACGCCGTTTGCGGCAGAGTTACGTTTTTTGAAGAAAAACCGTATATAAAACATAACGAAAAGACGGGGCAAGACGAAGAAAAAGTTCGTTTTTCCATTTCCTTAAACGACGGCACAGGCTTTTTGCGTACTACCTATTTCCCTAAAAAAGCAACGGTGGATAAGGTACGCGAAATTAAAACGGGCGATAGCATAGTGCTTATCGGTGCAAATGAAGAATTCAAGGGCAATCAGTCGTTTAAAACGTCGAAGATAAACTTCGGGAAAATGCCCGAAAACTTTACGCCTGTGGCGCGGAAAGGAAAACCCGTTCCCAAATTTTATCACGACGTATTTCCTCAGCCGTACGTGGATTATACGCAGGCAGGGCTGTTCGACGTTTTGGAAAAGCCGTCTTCGCTCACGGAGAATACGTTCGTCGTGTTCGACTTGGAAACGACGGGTTTAAACAATCAGCCTGCCATGGGTAAAATGGATAAAATAATCGAAATCGGCGCGGTGAAAATCGTAGGCGGTGAAATGACGGAGAAATTCTCCACGTTCGTAGCCTGCGACGAGCGTTTGTCGAAAGAAATTATCGATTTGACGGGGATTAAAGACGAAGACTTAATCGGCGCGCCGACGATTGATAAAGCGATTGCGGATTTTTATAAATTTACCGACGGTGCGTTTTTAGTGGGGCATAACGTAATGTTCGATTACCGTTTTATACAGTATTACGGGGAACAAAACCGTTTTATGTTCGATAAAAAACTGTTTGATACCATAACGCTAGCGCAGGAACTTTTGCGTGGGGAAATTGCCAATTATAAATTGAATACGGTGGCAGATTATTACGGATTTTCTTTTAATCATCACCGTGCGTTCGACGATGCCTGCGTAACGGCGAAGATATTTATCGAACTCATTAAAAAACGCGGCGGATTGCCGATGTAAAGCAGGAAAAAAATTTTTGTAAATTGCCGCAAAACAGTTGCGTTTTAAGGAAGATAATGGTATAATAAAGATACTTAATAATTCATTTGATTATTGAGAGCGGAAAATTCTCCGCTCTCAATAATGCTATGTAGGGGGAATAGACAGTGAAAATTAAACCCATAGAAGAAATACAAAACGCTCTGCAACCGATTGCAAACGAGATGCAAATCGAAATTGTAGAAATCGAGTTTAAGCAAGGGCATTCGCCTGCGCTGACGGTGTATATTGATATCGAAGGCGGCGTCGATTTAAACACGTGTGAAAAATTCCACCGCGCGATAGACCCCGTACTCGACGAAGTAGACCCTACGTTTGGGGCGGCGTATACGCTCAACGTTTCTAGTCCTGGCTTGGACAGACCGCTCAAAACCGCGCGTGATTTTGAAAAATGTATCGGGGAGAAGGTGGAAGTGAAGCTGTTTGCACCCCTTAAAGGTAAGAAGTTTTTCGAAGCGACTTTGGTGGGGTACGATGACAACTGTGTGTTGCTTTTGGAAAAAGACGTAGAGTTTAAGCTTGAAAAAGCGAAAATTGCGAAAATTTGTCGTGCAATCGATTTTGACGGATTGGACGAAGAAGATAAATAAATTTAGGAAAAACAAATTTAGGAGATTACAAAAATGGAAAACAAGGAGTTTTTTGCGGCATTAACCGATTTGGTAAAAGAAAAGGGTATCAGCGAAGAAGCGTTTATTCAAACGTTGGAAAATGCGCTTGCGTCCGCTTATAAAAAGCAGTTTGACGGCGGTGCGGATATCACCGTTACTCTTGACGCGGAAAAAGGGACTATCGAATTTAAAGCTACGCGTTACGTAGTGGAAGAAGTAACGGATAAAGACAAGGAAATTTCCTTGGAAGACGCGCAAGAGCTTAATCCCGAGCACCAAGTTGGCGACGTTATTGAAAATACGTTTATACCCAAAAATTTCGGACGTATCGCCGCGCAAACCGCAAAACAGGTTATCTTGCAAAAATTGCACGAAGCGGAACGCGACAACACGTTGTCTGAATTTTCCGATAAAGAAGGGGAACTTATGGACGGCGTTATTCGTAAAATCGACGAGAGAAACGTATACGTAGAACTCGGCGATAAGAAAATCGAAGGCGTTATGCCGCCACAAGATAGAGTACCTACCGAAAGATATAACGTGGGCGATAAATTAAAAGTATTTGTAAAACGCGTTAAAAACAACGGTAAAAGTTCGCAAATCGTCGTATCGCGTACGGCGCAAGGCTTGGTGAAGAAACTCTTCGAACAACAAGTACCCGAAATTGCGCAAGGTATCGTAGAAATTAAAGAAATTGCGCGTGAAGCAGGGCATAGAACGAAAATTGCTATTCTCTCCAACGACGCACGCGTAGACGCAGTAGGTGCTTGCGTGGGCAATAGGGGCGCGCGCGTAAATGCCGTAGTGGAAGAACTCGGCGGTGAAAAAATTGATATTATCTTATGGAATGAAGACCCGCTTGCCTTTATTTATAAAGCGTTGTCGCCTGCAACCGTTATTTCGGTAACGTTCAAGGGCGAACGTAGCGCTATGGCAATCGTTCCCGACGACAAGCTTTCGCTTGCAATTGGGCGCGACGGACAAAACGCACGTTTAGCGGCACGGTTAACCGGTTGGAAAATCGACGTAAAGAGTGCGTCTTCGCCGGAAGCAGCGGAAGTACTTGCGGCAATGGAAAGCGAAGAAACGGAAAATTTTGAAGATACGGAAAGCGTGGACGAACAATAATGGCAAAACAAAAATCAGTGCCGATGCGTATGTGTATAGCGTGCCGTGAAATGAAACCGAAAAAGGAAATGCTCCGCGTAGTAAAAAACGCGGACGGCGAAATTTTTACTGACGTAAGCGGTAAGGCTGCCGGGCGCGGCGCGTACGTTTGCAGTGCGGAATCGTGCAGGAAAAAACTCAACGATAAAAAGTTGTTGCATAAGGCGTTTTCTGCAGACGTTTCGGTGGACGTTTACCGTGAAGTCAAGGAGGAAAACCTTGGGGAACAGCAAAATTGAAACGTATTTCGGGTTTTGCGTACGCGCAAGAAAAGCGGTGTTTGGAACGGACGATATCGAATCGCAAAAAAAAGGCGTAAAGCTTATCGTTTGCGATAACTCGCTTTCCGAAAATTCGTTAAAAAAAATATATAAAGCGCAGGAGCGTTTTCACTGTCCGTTACTGATGACGGAAACGGATTGTTTGGGCGAGCTTTTGCATAAGCCTGCCGTAAAAGCGGTGGGGATAAAAGACGAACATCTTGCGGCGGCGATACTTGTAGCCGCCGAACACGAACCGAAATTTAAATTCTATTCGGGAGGGAACAACTGAACCTATGGCAAAATACGAGAATGTGGAAAAGATTTTAGAACTCTTGGGAGAAGGACAGCTTGGAACGTTAAACAAGCGCATTTCTTCTACGGAAAAAAATCTTTCGGAAATTTTAAGAAAACTTTCCGTGTTAGAAGCGGAAAAGGCGGAACGTGAAGCCGCCGAAGCCGCGGCTCGTGCGGCGGAAGAAGCGCGCATTGCGGCGGAGGAAGCGGCAAAAGCGCAAAAGGAAGCGGAAGAAAAAGCAGCGGAAGAAGCGGCGAAAGCGGAAAAAGCTAAAAAGAAAGCGGCCGCGAAAAAAGAAGAAAAAGACGAAAAAGAAGAAGCTACGGTAACGGAAGCTGTGCAGGAAAATACACAACCTGTAACGCCTGTAGCGGAAGAAAAACCGGTAAAGACGGAAACGAAAACGTATATGCCGCCTAAAACCGAGCCTGCCGCGCCCCGTGCTCCCCGATATTTCAGAAACGGACAGGAACAAGGCGTATACGTGGCAAAGCCCGGTTCGGAAGCCAACTCGGCTACAACGTACCGTCCCCGTACGCAAGGAGATAGACCGTTACGTGTAAACGGGGATAAGCCGTTTACGCCGAGAACGGGCACAGCGCAAGGTATGCGTACGCCAAGACCTATGTCTGGCGGTGCACCCATTGCCGCGCCTATGATGCCGACGAAAGAAGGAAAATCGTTCTCTTCGCCTGCGGCAAAGAAAAAGACGTACGAAAAGACGTATACCGAAAAGAAAGGACTTTCCAAACGCGATTTGGAACGTCAACGCGGTATGACGGTGGAAGATTTCGACGAGGATAAGAGCGGTTATAGAAAAGTCCGTTCGCCTAAAAAGCAAAAACGTCAAGAAATTCCCACTATTAAAATCGAGCACGCGGTGGTTACCACGCAAGATATTCCTTTGAAGGTATTATCCGAAAAATTAGGTGTGTCCGCGGTGGAAATAACCAAACGCCTTTTCAAAGAAGGCATTATGAAAGGCATTAACGATTCTATCGATTACGAAAATGCGGCGCTTATGGCGGCGGATATGGGTATTGATTTGGAATATAAACCCGAAAAGACGGCGGAAGAAGTGTTGATGGATACCGCTGTGGAAGATACGTCGAAATTAGTTACCCGTGCGCCCGTCGTTACGGTTATGGGGCACGTAGACCACGGTAAAACGTCGTTGCTTGATAAAATCCGTTCCACGTCGGTTACTAGCGGCGAAGCGGGCGGTATTACGCAAAGTATCGGTGCATACACGGTTACGGCAAAAGGCAAACAAATTACCTTTATCGACACGCCCGGCCACGCGGCGTTCACGGCAATGCGTGCGCGCGGTGCACAGGTTACCGATATCGTTATTTTGGTGGTTGCCGCCGACGACGGTATTATGCCGCAAACGGTAGAAGCAATCAACCACGCTAAAGCGGCAAACGTGCCTATTATCGTGGCTATGAATAAGATGGATAAATACGAAGTCAACCCCGACAGAGTAAAACAAGAGCTTGTGGAACACGAACTCGTGCCCGAAGAATGGGGTGGCGACACTATGCTCGTACCCGTTTCCGCAAAGACCGGTATGGGTATCGACGATTTACTTGACGCGGTAAACTTGATTGCGGAAATGCAAGAACTCAAAGCTGACCCCGAACGTCAGGCGAAAGGTACGATTATCGAAGCCAAGCTGGATAAGGGTAAAGGCCCTGTGGCTAGTATTATCGTGCAAACGGGTACGCTTAAAACGGGAGATAACATTATTTCCGGTACGACGATGGGACGTGTGCGCGCAATGTTCGACGATAAGGGCAGAGCGGTAAAATCGGCAGGTCCTTCTATGGCGGTTTCCATTCTCGGTTTGGAAGACGTGCCGAACGCCGGCGACAGCATTATGGCGGTTGACCAAGCGCTGATGAAGCAAGTACAGGAAGAGAGAAAGAACAAGCAACGCGAAAGTATGATTAAAGAACAAAGCCGCGTAACGCTGGACGACGTATTTGCGCAAGTGGAAGAAGGTAAAATGAAGAACCTTAACCTTATCGTAAAAGGCGACGTACAAGGCAGTGTAGAAGCGGTGAAGCAATCGCTTGAAAAACTCTCTAACGAAGAAGTGCGCGTAAAAGTTATTCACGCGGCGGCAGGTGCGGTAAACGAAGGGGACGTAATGCTTGCGGACAGTGCAAACGCTATCATTATCGGCTTTAACGTGCGTCCTGATACCAAGGCGAAAAAGCTTGCGGAAACTTCTAAAGTGGACGTAAGAAGCTACCGTATTATTTACGAACTTCTCGAAGATATGGAAGCGGCGCTTAAAGGTATGCTTGCACCCAAGCTTAAAGAAGTGCTTACGGGTAAATGCGAAGTGCGTCAAACGTTCAATATTACGGGCGTGGGCACGATTGCAGGTTGTTACGTTATCGACGGTAAAATTGTCCGCGGCGGTAAGTTGCGCATCTATCGCGAAGATATTATGATTTGCGAAGGCGGCGTAAAACAACTCAAGCGCTTTAAAGACGACGTAAAAGAAGTAGGCTACGGCTACGAATGCGGTTGTGCTATCGACGGATTTAACGAAATCCGCGTGGGCGATATTATCGAATGTTACGTTACGGAGGAAATCAAAGCGTAATGAAAGTGTCGAGAACCTCCCGTTTGAATGGGGAATACCAAAAAGAAATCAGCGAAATTATCCGCAAAATTAAGGATAGAACTCCCGATATGAAAGGGCTTATCTCCGTAACCGAAGCGGACGTCGCTCCCGATTTAAAAACGGCGTACGTATACGTGAGTATTTACGGTTGCACGGAAGAAGAAACCGCGCGTTCGTTTGCCGCCTTGCAAGCAAGCGCAGGGCATATCCGCCACGAACTTTCGCAAGTGATGCGTATGCGTACCGTGCCTGCACTCACGTTCCGTATGGACGGCAGTATGAGCTATGGCGCGAAAATGGACGAATTGTTCAAAAAAATTCAAACGTCGCCTAAAACGGACGACGAGAACGATTAAACGGAAAACGCGGATTTTACCGCGTTTTTCCCGTAAAAGGATAGAGTATGGAAACAATTATTAAAAAGATAAAAACGGCGAAACGTGTGGCTATTTTTACACATATGCGTCCTGACGGAGATGCGCTTGGCAGTGCGTTGGCGCTTTCTTCCGCACTGGATAATTTGCATATAGCAAACGAAGTTTGCGTGGAAACGGACGTGCCTTCCAACTTGGCGTTTATAAACGGTTTGGAAAAAGTGAAAAAAGCGCCCGAAAAGGAATACGATTTACTTGTTTGCGTAGATTGCGCGGACGTACAACGTTTAGGCGTACTCTCCGACGAATTTTTACGCGCTACGCGGAAAAATATCTATACGGTAAATATCGACCACCATATCTCTAACACGCGGTACGCGAAGTATAATTACGTACGGGAATGTTCGGCGAATTGTATGAACGTAGCACAGCTCGTTGAATACCTGGGTGCTCCGTTTGATAAAAAGACGGCGGAATATCTTTTGATAGGCTTACTTACCGATTCGGGAAATTTTGCCCACGACGACGTAACGGAAGAAACGCTTAGCTTAGCGGCGAAGTTGGTGGCGGCAGGTGCGGATATACGCTATTATCATTATAATCTTTTCAAGAAACAACCCAAAGCACGCGCAGCGTTGCACGCTATGGTTATGAGTGGTATGCGGTATTATTTCGACGATAGATTTGCGGCGATTATTATCACCCGTGCTATGATGGAAAAATGCGGCGCGGATAACGGTATGACGGAAGGGTTTGTCGATTTTCCGTTGAACGTGGATACGGTGGAAGTGGCGGCGGCGGTAATGGAAGTAAAACCCCGTCATTACAAAGTATCGCTCCGTTCTAAAGAATATGCCGACGTAAACAAAATAGCCGCTACGTTCGGCGGCGGCGGACACGTTCGAGCGGCTGGCTGTATGCTCTTCGGCGATTTGGAAGAAATACTGGATAAGCTTTCGTTTATTGTTTCAAGGTATTTAAATGATTAACATTAACGTATAACAAAATATAACAACCCCCCGTTCCTTTGCGGAACGGGGGTTTTGTGTGCGTTCAATGTATTATTCGGTAAAAGTAACGTAAATATCGCCCGTGTCGGTGGAAACGTTCAACGTCTTCGCGCCACCCGTTTGCGAGTGTAAATTACTGTCGCCCGTATCGTACGATACGATAATAGTGAAATCGTCTTTTTTACCGCCGACAGCCGCCTTTACGTCGCCCGTAGTTGTTTCCAACGTAATTGAACTTGCGCGTATTTCGCCCGTCGCTTTCACGTCGCCCGTGTTCGTTTCCATAGAAACAGAGTTTGCCGTAATGACGCCCAAAGTTTCCACTCTACCCGTGTTCGATTTTAAAGAAACGGAAGTTTGCGCCGTGATAGAGTTATGCACTTTTACGTAGCCCGTAGTCGTTTCTAAAACGATTGATTGCGCGGACAGTTCGCCTACACTCACCATACCCGTAGTCGTTTCCAAATGTGCTTCGCCTGTGCAAGAAATGGTGCAGTTTTTACTGCTTACCATACCCGTAGCCGTTTCTAAAAGTATACTCGACGTTTGTAAACTTGTGCCTTGCAGGGTAATCGAGCCCGTCTCGCTTTGTAAATTTAACGCATACACGCGGTTTTGCGGTAAATAAACACTCACGTTAGAAGATTCGAAATTGAAAATATTGAAAGAAGTGTTTAACGCCGTTTCTTTAATGGAAAGGGTGTTTTGCGTTTCTTGCACGGTAATTTGCGCGATGTTTTCGCCTTTTTTGTTTTGCATTTGGGGGTATTTCACCGAAAGAGTTTCAGTGTCGGCGGAAACGTATACGACGACGTTTGCAACGTTGTAGTCGATAGAAAGGGAAGTAATTTCGTTGTCCGTCTTTTCTTCAAACGTTTTGTATTCTACTTGTACGTTGGAAAACGATCGAAAATTCCAACCCGACGCCGCCAAACATACAACGAACACAATTCCGCCTAAAAATATGAGCGAACAACCGATAATCAATAATAATTTTAACGTTTTATTCATTAATTTATCTCCTATAAAAAATTAAAGAAAATCCGCGATAGGCGGCAAGCGCCGTCCATTTCGTTGCATAATAAAAACCTACGAACAACAGTAATCCTACTCCGATAGCGGTGATGCCGATAGCCACGTTCGCCGCGATAGCCACACCGCCGCTAGCAAAGAAACGAAAAGGCGAGCCGATAACGTATGCCACGCCTGCTACCGCAAGCGCTACGCCCGAAACGCAAAACGCGCCGAAGGAAACGACGAGAGCCAAAGCAACGCAGGCAAGGGGGAGCAGTAAAATAAGTCCGACAAATATCAAACCGACAATTTCCGCAACCGAATACGTGCGCATTTGCCGCGCGTTTTTAGCATAGGGCGCGCTTGGCGGCGTAGCCGAGTCGGTGTTTTCTTCTCCAAGTAGAATACGGTACGCGCAACGTTCGGGCTCACCGAATTCTCTTAAAATTTCTTCTTCGGTAATGCCTGATTCCGCCTTATCGTCGTACAGTTCTCGATAATAGGCAAGGGCGGAATACCGTTCGTCTTTAGAAAGGGGTTTTAACGTTTTTAAAAATCTACGTTCCCACACTTTTTTCTTCATACGTTCTCTCCTTTTAAAATAAATTCGCTTATCTTTTTGAATTGTTCCATCGCTTCGATAAATTCTTCAATGCGTTGCAGTCCTTTTACCGTAATGCGAAAATATCTTCGCAACCTGCCGTTATATTCCGCGCACCGAGTTTTCACCGCGCCACTACTTTCCAAACGCCGTAAAATGGGGTATAGAGTCGATTCCGAAATCTCAATATACGGCGCTAAATCGACGATAATTTTATATCCGTACGTTTCTTCCTTTTTAATGGCGGATAGTACGCATACTTCTAATAATCCTTTTTTTAATTGCGCGTCCATTTAATACTCTCCTTTGCGTAATATTATACATTGCATAGTATTGCTTGTCAAGTGTTTTTGCTAAAAATTTTTTTTAAAAAAGGAAAAAGGGGCGAAGAGTGGGAAAAGTTTGTATACGGAGTTGATTTTTTTTCGTTTTTCGTGTATAATTAAAAGGAAAGAAAAATTAAGCGTTTACAAGGTGAGTGGCAATGGCGCAAAAAGTAAAAAAATGGGAAGAATTTTTATCGCTCCGCGGCGAAGCTACGGGGGTGGTTTCGTATGCCGATTATTTCGCGGCAAAGCCGCTGTTTTCGTCGTTACAAATTAAAAACGATTGCACGGTTGCGGCGGAAAATTTAACGCTAAAAATAGAAAATGCCAACGGAATGTTAATTCCCTTTGAAAAGCAGTTTGCGGAAATTCCTTTTGAGAGTATTGTAAACGTAGAACTTGGCAATCTTTTGTCGCCCGTGTATTTTGGTGCGGCGGAAGAGATTCGCGAAGAAACGGTTACGGCAACTTTATTAAAAGATAAAAAAGCGGTGGCTACGGCGCAGTGGCAAATTACGGCGCTTCCGTTCGACTTTTGGCAGGGGGTAGAAGGCAATAACGAATTGCTCGCTTCCTTCGTTCGTCCACGCTTGGCGGATTGTATGAAGATGCAAGAAGAAGTATCCGCGCAGCTGAAAAAATGGAACGTAAAATGCGAGCTCGGCGGGTACACGGGCAATGATAAAAATGCCGTGCGGCATATTTTGGCGGCGTTGTTTGCCGCAATCCGTAAACTTTCGGTTCAAAGAAAAGCAGCGGATATTTCCCGTCCCGTAGAAGTGGGGGCAGGGGTAAACGTTATATCTACTCGTACGGCAAGCGCGCCCGAAATGGCGTTATTCGTTTGCAGTTCATTAGAAAGTATGGGGTTGCATCCCGTACTCTTATTCGGCGCGAAAGAAATCACTTGCGGCGTTTGGCTGTATGATAATTGCTTCTTGGATACCGTTTCGGACGATACCGAGCGGCTTTTGGCGTACGTTTCCGACGGCATCAACAATCTTGCGTTTTTTGACGTAGAGGACGTGTTCTCCGATAAAAACGCGTCGTATTCCACTTCGGAAACGCATTTTAACGAAAAATTACAGGCAGGGGAATATTACGAACGGTACGTGGACGTACGGCGTTGCCGCGTTTCGCACGTATTGCCTTTGCCGCTCCGTGCGCGAAGCGTAAAAGGATATGAAATTTTAAACGAAGAAAAATCTGCGCCCGACAGTGCGCCTGCGCTCTTGAAACAAACGCGTAGCTTGAAAGAAACGAAAGCGCAAACGAAGGATAAGGGCTGGGAACGCCGCTTACTCGATTTGTCTATGAAAAACGCGCTTTTGTCCTTTTCCCCTACGAAATCGGGCGTGCAAATTCTTTCCGCAAACGTAGACGAAACGTTTGATACGTTATTAAAAACAGGGGAAATGCGACTTGCCGCGGCATCGCAAGATACGCTCAATATCGCCAAAAAAGGCGTGCGTTTCGGCACGTCAAGCGAAGCGCAACCGTTAAAAGAATTGATAGCCATTGAAAATAAAGCGGGTATTTTGCGTACCTATCTTGACGAGAGTGCTATGGTAGAATCGGTAGGGCGTTTGGTCAAGAGAAATAAGGAAGCGGACGAAGAAAGCGGTGCGAAAATACTCTATCTTGCGTTCGGATTTTTGAAATGGCATACGCGCGTGGAAAAGACGGAACATTTTGCGCCCCTTGTATTGCAGCCCGTTGCCGTCAAGAAAAATAAAGGCAATTCGGAATTCGTTTTGTCCGTTTTAGACGAAGAATTTTCCTTTAATTCTACCTTGCTCGAATATTTGAAACAGGAATTCGGAATAGATATGCGTGGGCTGGAGAGTTCGATAAACGGCTTGAAGATTTCGGAAATTCTTGCAATGGTGCGCGCGGAATTGATAAAAATGCGCGGATTTGAAGTATTCGACGACGTATATTTGGCAACGCTTTCGTTCTCGCGGTATCAAATGTGGTACGATTTACGCCAAAATATCGGAGAGTTTTCGAAGAACGCAATCGTTAAAGCGTTTTTGGAAAATTCCGTTTCCTTTGAAGGCGTTGACGGACAATTAAACGAAGACGAGTCGCGCCCCGATACTACGCTTACTCCCTTACAAGCGGACGCTTCGCAATGGGAAGCAATAGCACTTTCGCAAACGGGTAAAAGTTTCGTTTTACACGGTCCGCCGGGAACGGGTAAATCGCAAACGATTACCAATATGATAGCCAACGCTTTAAACGACAGCAGGCGCGTATTATTCGTTGCCGAAAAGCAGGCGGCTTTATCAGTCGTTAAAAAGCGTTTAGATGCGCTGGGGTTAGGGGATTTTTGTTTGGAACTGCATTCCAACAAAACCAACAAATCGGACGTATTGCAAAAAATCAGTGCTACGTTGGCGCTTTCGGGCAGTGCGGAAAAGGTGGGCTTGGGCGAAAAGGCAAGCAACATTGTCAAGCTTAAGGAAGAACTTGCCGAACCGGTTATAGCGCTCCATAAAAAGCGGCGTTTGGGCGTTTCGGTATACGAAGCGTTGCTCGTTTGCTTAAAAAATAAAAACACGCCCGAGCTTATGAATATCGAAAGCACGTTCTACGACGGGCTGACGAAAGAAAAAATCGCCTCGTATAAACGTATGATGGCGACGGCTGCGGCTGCGGCAAAGGAATGCGGCGGCGTGCATAATTCGCCGTTTGCAAACGTCAATCTCACCGAATATTCGCTTGCGGTGCGCGATAGGTTGTATTGCGCTTCCGAAGTGATGATTGCCGAAATTAAGCATTTAAAAAATTATATCGGATTGTTTTTAGAACTGTACCGTCAAAAAATAAGCACGTTAACGCGCACGAAGTTGGAGAGCTTAAACGAGATAGCGAAAACGTTGCTTTCGGGGAGTTTGAAAAAATATTTCAACGAAAACGAAGAAGATTTCAACGTATTTTTTAACGCTAACAAACGTTTGGACGGTTGTTTGGAAAGCTATTTCAAGCACTATAAAAAGCTGATAGACGTATCGGAAAACGAGCGCAAAGCCGTAACCGAATGCTTGGAAAACGGGGCTTCGGTAGTGTCGGATAAATACGTGAAAGCCGTTATGAAAAAATTGCAAAAAACGGCGTATGGCGTATACACTCAAGAAGAAATTACGTCGCATTTGCAAATGCTTTGCGATATTTATACGGCAATGGAACGTATCAAATCGTCCACGCGCCTTTCGCAATATTTCACGTTCGCTTTTGGCAGAGTAGACTTTTTCGACGCGCGAAAAAATTTCTTAAAGGAATTGTACCGTTTGCACAGCTTATGTGCGTCGGTGTTTATGGACTATAACGCCGATAGCTTTAACAGTATGTGTATTCGCGCGGCGAGCGGATATTCTAATCCCGTGCTGTCGGGGCTCGTGCATGCGTTAGAAAGCTTTTTAGACGCGGAAAGCAGTTTTCTTGTCGCCGCGGAAGCGGATAAAGAAAAAGTACCCGAAGAAGACGTGTTGGGGTATTACACGGCGAAAGCAGGCGCGTTGATTGAAAACGTGGATATGTTAGCGCCGTGGTGTATGTATAAAAAGACAGCGCAGGCTTTGGAACAGGCAGGGCTTACGTTTATTACCGACGCTTTGGAAAACGGTTCGGTTACCAGTGAAAACGTAATTGACAGTTTTGAAAAAAATATCTATAAAAACTTTTTACAAACCAACATTCCGCTCGATCCTACGTTGGCGCGTTTTTCCGCCGCCATTTGCGAAGAAAAAAGCGAAAGCTTGCGCTTGACGATGGACGAGTTTGCGCGTATGACGAAAGAGAGTATTCGAGCAAAGCTAATTTCCCGTTTACCGTCGGAGAAAACGGAAGGTGCGCTTTGCGTGGAAATGGCAAACTTTACACGGCTTGCAAAATCGAATTTGCGCGGTATGGGGCTTAGAAAGCTGTTTGAAGAAATTCCCGAGCTTATTAAAACGGTAGCGCCGTGTATGTTGATGAGTCCCATTACCGTTTCACAATATTTAAAAGCGGAAAACGGTCTTTTCGATTTGGTAATTTTCGACGAAGCTTCGCAAATTCCCACAGCGGAAGCCATTTGTTCGTTGGCGCGCGGTAAGTCCGCCGTAATCGTGGGCGACCCTAAGCAGTTGCCGCCGACGGCGTTTTTCCAAACGAATTACGTAGACGAAGACAATTTGGAAAACGAAGATATGGAAAGCGTTTTGGACGATTGCTTGGCTATCAATATGCCGCAAAAGCATCTCACGTGGCATTACCGCAGCAAACACGAAAGCTTAATTGCATTCTCCAACCTAATGTATTACGACGGCAGACTTTGCACCTTCCCGTCCCCCGACGCGCTTGCAAGCAAAGTAAAATTCGTCTTAGTGGAAAACGGAATATACGAACGCGGTCTTTCCAAGAAAAACAAGGCGGAAGGGGACGCACTCGTCGAAGAAGTACTGCGTAGGCTTGCCGATAAAAATTTACAAAAATCGAGTATGGGTATCGTTACGTTTAGTAACGTGCAAAAGGAGTATATCGAACGCAAGCTGACGGCGGCTATCGCGGCAAAGCGTTTAGAGCGCGAAGCGTACGAACGGGAAGAACCGCTGTTTGTTAAAAATCTTGAAAACGTACAGGGCGACGAGCGCGACGTAGTGTTGTTCTCGGTATGCTACGGCCCGGATAGTTTGGGTAAAATTTCCTTGAATTTCGGACCTTTAAACCAAGCCGGCGGTTGGCGGCGTTTGAACGTTGCCGTATCGCGCGCAAGGGAAGAAATGGTGGTGTTTGCTTCTATGACGGGTGCAATGATTGATTTGTCCAAAACCAACTCTAAGGGCGTGGCGGGCTTAAAAGCCTTTCTCGACTTTGCACAAAAGGGCAGGACGAATTTGGCTATATCGTCGAACAATCTTTCCGCTCCGAAAATCGGGCTGGGAAAATATATCGCGGAAGAACTTTCGTCGTACGGTTACGATTGCCGTTTCGACGTGGGTGTTTCGGGCTTTAAAATCGACGTGGCGGTGGTTGACCCTAAAAACAGAAACAATTTCATTTTGGCTATTTTGTGCGATACGCCAAACGGTTTCTCCGTGAAAGATAGAAACGTATTGCAAGTACAAACACTCAAACGGAATAACTGGAACGTTTTGCGGTTATTTTCCGTAAATTATTATAACAACCCCAAACGCGAAATTAAAAAAATCAAGGATTTACTCGATAAACTCACGGGTGCGGATAAACGCGGCGGTGCGGAACTCAATCGTGCGAAAAAGCCGTATCGTGCGGCGGTGCTTACCGCAAGGGAAGAAAACGCAACGTACGTAACGTCGGGAGAGAACGATAGGGAAATTATCACGCGGTTAAAAGCGATTGTAACGGCGGAAGAGCCTATTTCTTACGATTTCCTTGTGCGTAGATGTTTGTCGGGGCTAGGTATTACCAAATACGGCATGAAAGTGGAAGCGCGTATGCAAGCACTCGTTGCGCTTTGCGGCTTTAAGTACGAGCATATTTTGGGAAAAGACTTCTATCATAAAACGGAAAAAGCCGTTTCGTTTGAAAAATACCGCGTGGAAACGGGGAATTTGCTCCGTAAGCAGGAATACGATTTTACTCCCTATGAAATCGTAGCCATTACACGGAGTGCTTTAGAAGATAAAGTGGCGTTGTATATGGAAGAAATTCAGGTAATCGTCGCTTCCGTATTAAAGATAGCAAAGCCCACCGAACGGTTTATGCAATACGTAAACGACTGTGTTTCGCTCGGCGAAGAAAAGGGATTGTTTATGCGCTCGGTGTCGGATAGAATTTCTTTGGCGTAACAGTTAAAGCGCGGATAACACGAAAGATGCAAATACAGGAAACACAAAAATTACAAACGGAGTACGCGGCGGAAGATAAGTTGTTTAACTTCCGCCCGATATTCTTTTTCGCTATATGCTTATGCTTGGGCATAGCGTTTGCACTCGCGTGGCTTAGATACGGTATTTCGCCTTGGTGGTTGACGTTGGCTTTACCCGTTTTTATTACGGTAGTGTGTTTGCAGGGTAAAGGCAAACGTTTGCGCGCCGTTTTGGCGGTACTTGTGTTATCGCTTGCCTTTTTGCTCGGTGCGGCAACTACCTTTTCTAAAATTAAAAATTTTGAAAATACCAAAGTATATGAAGGCACGTTTACCATTAGCGGACAGGTCGTTGAAAACGTACTCGACAAGGATACTTGTATCGTTTTGTTGAAAAACGTCAAAATAGGCGAAAAGGAAGTGAATGGAAAACTCGTTGCGTACCTGCCGTATACCTTTTATGAAAATATTCGTCTTTCCGACAGCTTAAAAATCAAGGGAGAATTACAAACTTCCGTTTCGGCGTTTGACGAATACGGTTTTCGTGCTACTGCCGTTTACGACGACGTACGCTATACACTGAGCGTTGCGTCCGTAGAAGATTGTACGATAACCGAGCCTTCTTTCGATATATTCCTGTTTGTGCGCCAGCGGATTTTTGATGCGTTGCGTACGGGTATGGACGAAACGACGGCGGCGGTAACGATGGCGGTGTTGACGGGCGATACTTCGCTAATGGGAGAAAGCTTGCTGCAAAATATGCGCTACGGCGGTATCGCGCACGTGTTTGCCGTTTCAGGATTACACGTAGGAGCGCTATACGCATTTTGTTTACTACTCGTTGGAAAAACACCGCTCCGTAAGTTGCCTAAAGCAGGGCGGCTTGCGTTGGTTGCGTTCGTTTTGCTTTTCTATGGCGGCGTTTGCGGTTACTCGGCTTCCGTGGTACGGGCAACCGTGATGTGTCTTGCTTTTTATTTCGGCAAACTGACGGGCTTTTCTACGGACGCTTTGGAAAACGTAGGCTTATCCGCAGTCGTCGTATTGCTCCTTTCGCCCGTTGCTTTGTTTACGGTAGGGTTTCAGCTCTCCTACGTGGCGACGTTGGGGATTATACTACTCAATAAACGGATTTATTCGGTAATAGAAAGAGTAGGAGTAAAAGCGTTTTGTTACATAAAAAGGCAAACACCGGCGGAATACGCGGCGGAAAGGGCGGATAGACCGCTTACGCTTGTCGAAAGCTTTGCGCGCGCGTGCGCGTCCTTTCTTTGCGTAACCGTATCGGCGCAAATTGCCACCATGCCGTTGACTCTTTACATATTCGGCTACGTTTCCGTTTGGTCTTTGTTGCTCAACTGTACATTTGTGCCTATTTTAAGCGCGGTGTTTTCCGTGTTACTACTTATTACGGCGATAGCCTGTCTTTTGCCTGCGGCGGCAAGCGGTGTACTTCTATACGTGCCGTCGGTGGTGTGGTCGGCATTGTTGCTCGTTTTTCAAACACTCGATTTTTCTAAGGGATTGATAGATTCGGTAGTGCTATCGGGCGGTACGTTGGTTTGTTATTACGGCGCGTGTTTGTTCCTTACCGATAAGTGGAATGCAAGTAAGGGCTATAAAACGTTTATGTTTTTTGCCTTTGCGTTGTTGTTTGCCGTTGTTTTCTTTCTTTTGAATACGTAAAGTGGGGAAAGAAAGGAAAATGACGGCGGATTCGTTGACTTTTACAGTGAAAATATGCTATAATAATGCGAGAAATGGAGAACAAAGGAGACGGCTATTTTGAAATACGTAGATTTTCGAAAATTTACCGACGAAAACGGCGCGCAGCCGATATACCTTTTCGAAGGTGAAGAAGCGTATTTTCGCGATAAAGGCGACGCGCTTATCAAAGACCGTTTCGTGCAGGATACTACGCTCGATTATACGTCGTTAGACGGTACGTCGCTTAAAGGCGACAGTATCCGTACGTTGACGGACGCGGCAAACAGTTTTCCCTTTCTCAGTGCAAAACGCGTGGTACGCGTTACCGAATTTTATCCCACGGAAAAGGATTATGAAACGTATTTAAAAGCCTTTTTCGAAAATCCCCCGTTAGACGGGATAGTGGTAATCGTCAATAGTGCAAAACCCAAGGCGGGGCAGGCGGCGCTTGCGAAAAAGCCCAACGTAACGTACGTAGATTGCGCCCGTTCGGATGAAGAAACGATAAAGCGTTGGATATATCTCACCTGTAAAAAAGCAGGCGTATACGCCGACGGTGTAACGTGCGGTAAGCTGGCGGCATATTGCATATGCGATATGGCGCGTATTGCCAGCGAAACGGAAAAATTACTCGGTTATTTACAGGCGACGGGGGGTACTCGTTTAACCGACGAGCTGGTGGATTCTTTGGTCTATCCCGATTCCGAATATAAAATTTACGAACTCACAAACGCGCTTTCGCGGAAGAATTATAGCGAATACGTAAAAATTTTAAACGATTTATCGACGAAAGGTTTTAACGAAACTTCGCTTTTATCCACGCTCGCTTCGTATTTTAGGAACTTATACGAAACTTCCCTTTTGAAAGGCGGCGATAAGGAAGTGGCGGCAACGATGGGGATAAAGGAATACGCTGCGAAGAAAAATCGTGAACAGGCGGCAAAATTCCCTAAAGGCGCGTTATGGAATATGTACCGCGTGATATACGGCGCAATCAGTGATATCAAATGCGGCGTGGTTACGCCTGCGGCGGCGTTGAAAACGGTAACGGCGCGGCTGTTTTTTGGTGAATAAGGGCTAAAAACGTAAAAAAACAAAAAATTGATAACGTAAACGCTTTATTTTTTACGGAATATTTTATATAATAAAAGTAGAATAGATTTAACGGAGGACGATATGCCTACGGGATTGTTAACCATAGCGGCGAAGCTTGCCGAAATTATGCAAGGGTTTAGCGGCTTTTTTACGAATTTTAATTGGATTTACGGAGTAGAAATTTTTTTCTTTTTCGTGCTTATCTTTTTCGTTTCTAAAGTACTCCGTGATAACGACGCTACCAAATTGATGTTAATCTATTGGGCGGTTATCATTATTGTGGGCGCGTTTAACGTGTTCGATTCTGAACTGATTGGCGACGAATTTTTCCTGTTCTTTGTTTTACTCGTTTCTGCGTTTATGTTGATTTTGTTTAACGTGGAAGTGAAAAAGAGCCTTTGGGACGTACACGCGTCGAAAGACGTATCGGATAAATCGACGGGTAGCGGTACGGAAGTGCGTACGCAAGCGGAAACGGAACGTTGTATTTCCAACGTTATCAAAGCGTTACAAAATATGTCGAAAAATAACGTGGGCGCGCTTATCGTGCTTTCTCGCGGTAGCCTGCCCAAGCAAGTGTTGCAAAGCGGTGTGGAAATTGATGCGGAAATTTCAACACAGCTTATGGAAGGGATATTTTTCCCGAAAGCGCCTTTGCACGACGGGGCAATGGTCATTCACGGGCATAAAATTCAAGCGGCAGGCTGTTTCTTGCCGTTGACGCAAAAGACGAGTTATCCCAAGGAATACGGTACTCGCCATCGTGCGGCAATCGGTATTACCGAAGTTGCTAACGTAATTTCGTTAGTCGTTTCCGAAGAAACGGGTATTATCTCTATCGTGAAACAGGGCAACGTAACGAGATATGCCGATTACGATATGTTGGTAGACGCATTGAAAGATTATTACTGGCAAGAAATGCCGTTGACGGATAAAAAGCGTAGTGGGGGTGTAAGATGAAATTTATCAATTTCTTAAAGAACGTATTCGTTTCTAAATTTTGGATAAAAGCCATGTCGCTCCTGTTGGCGTTTTTCGTGGTTATTTTATTGAACGTATAAAGAGAGAAGGCGCGTTGCGCTAAAGGTTGAAAAAAGGAGTAATATGAGTATCAAAGTATGTAAATTCGGCGGAACGTCCATGGCGGACGGGAACGTAATTTTATCGGCGGCGAAAATTGTGGAAGCGGACAGCGCGCGCCGTTACGTAGTAGTATCCGCACCGGGGAAACGGTTTAGCGGTGATATCAAAGTAACCGATTTGTTGTATAAATGTTCGGACGCGTTAGAAGCGAACGACGAAAAGACGTTTGAAGAAACGTTTGAAAAAATCCGCGCTCGGTTTTTGAATATTGAAGTGGAAATCGGTAAAAAGTTGGGTATGGAAGAAGCGCTTGACGAAGTGTACGTTGCGGCAAAAGGCGGTGCGGGTCGCGATTATTGCGCTTCCCGTGGTGAATTTTTGGCTGCGAAAATTATGGCGGCAGTT
This sequence comes from Candidatus Scatosoma sp., assembly GCA_045542595.1. GTDB lineage: Bacteria > Bacillota > Clostridia > Christensenellales > Borkfalkiaceae > Scatosoma. The sequence continues at coordinate 33,266 of JAZQLI010000017.1, forward strand.
TTGGGCGTGCCTTTCGTAGACGCAACGGAGTTCGTGCAATTTAAACAAGACGGCGCGTTAGACGAAAAGACGTTTGAAAACGCGGCGAAAGTGCTTGGTAAGTATCAACGCGCAGTAGTACCCGGCTTTTACGGGCTTGGTTTTGACGGCAAAGTAAAGACGTTTTCGCGCGGCGGTGGGGATATTTCCGGTTCTATTGTGGCGCGCGGCGTAATGGCGGATTTGTATGAAAACTGGACGGACGTGAGCGGATTTTACGCTTGCGACCCCCGTATCGTAAACTCTCCCAAAGCTATGACGGAGCTTTCCTATCAAGAACTTCGCGAACTTTCGTATATGGGTGCAAACGTATTACATAGTGAAGCGATATTCCCCGTGCGTAGCGCAGGGATTCCCATTCGCATTTGTAACACGTTCCGTCCGCAAGACGCAGGTACGTATATTGTGAAATCTTCCACGCGCGACGTCCGCGAAAACGCAGTTACAGGTATTGCAGGTAAGAAGAATTTTACCGTTATTTCACTTGAAAAATCTATGATGAATACCGAAGTCGGGTTTGTGCAAAAGGTGCTTACGGTAATCGGGAATCACGGTATTTCGTTTGAGCATTTACCGTCGGGTATTGATACTATGTCTTTGGTTATCGATAACGAATATTTGAAAGACGGCGCATTGGAAACGATTATCGCCGAGATGAAAGCGGCTGTGCACCCCGATAAAATTTACACGCACGAAAACATTGCCTTGGTGGCGACGGTGGGGCACGGTATGGCAAATAATATCGGTACGTCGGCAAGGCTGTTCAAAGCACTCGCCGAAGCGCACGTTAACGTCATTATGATAGACCAAGGCTCGAGCGAGCTCAATATTATCGTCGGCGTGGATAATGAAAACTATACCAAGTGTATTGAAGCAATTTATAACGAATTTTTTAATTAAGAGGGATATACAATATGAAAAACGTTACGGTGAATTTAGCGAAAGAATACGGCTTGCAAGGCAACGCTACGTTGCAATGTATGGCAATGGATATGCCTTGGGACGCTATAAAAGATACTTGGAAAAGACCGGCGCTTATCGTTGTGCCCGGCGGCGGATATGGTATGGTAAGTAAACGCGAAGCCGAACCTGTTGCTTTGCCTTTTCTAGCGAAAGGCTATCAAACGTTTATTTTAACGTATAGCGTGGGCGGCGAAAACGGTTTTTCGTATCCCCAACAGCTTTTGGAAACAGCAACGGCGGTAGATTACGTTAAAAAACACGCGGACGAATTTGACGTTAACCCCGAAGAAGTATTTGTTATGGGCTTTTCCGCAGGCGGACATCTCGTAGGGAATCTTTGCGTGGAATACGCTTCCGTATCCCAAAAAATGGGCAGAGAATTAGATTGTAAGCCTACGGCGGCAGCACTTTGCTATCCCGTTATTTCTCAAAAGCACGGGCATCAGGGCTCGTATATCAATCTTTTGTACGGCTACTCAGACGAAGCGAAAGAAGAGCTGTTAAAAACGTTGAATTTGGACGAAGCGGTAACGAAAGATACGCCGCCTGCATTCCTTTGGACGACGGTTACAGACGGAGCAGTGCCTGCGGATAATACGCTCCGCTACGCAATGGCGCTCGATAGAAACGGCGTTTCGTACGAGCTGCACGTTTACCCCGAGGGTAATCACGGTAAATCGACGGGCTCGTTAGAAGTCAACGCGGAAGACCCGTCTTTGAAACGGCTTTCCCGTTGGGTGGAAGAATGTGATTTATTCTTAAAACGCTACGTAAAAGAGAATATATAATATAGTAGATATAGTAGATAAAATAACCCCTTGCCGATATGGCAAGGGGTTAAATCGTGTTCTTTTGTTGGATAAATTAGCCTACGATAAGGTTAATAAGACGTCCTTTTACGATAATGCATTTTTTCACGGTTTTGCCTGCAATTTGTTGCGCAATTTCTTCCAAAGCACAAACGGTGTCTTGCATTTCTTCGTTGGTAAGTCCTTCCGCAAGCATCACTTTTGCTTTGATTTTACTGTTGATTTGCACGGCGTATTCCACTTCGTCTTTTACAAGCGCTTGCTCGTCCACAAGGGGATAGCTTTCTTCAAATACGCTGGTTTTATGCCCGACAATTTCCCAAAGCTCTTCCGCAAAGTGGGGGGCGAAAGGCGCTAACATTCTAATAAGGTCTTCAATACAACTCTTATAGAATGCTACGTTCTTTTGTTCGTTGTCCGCGTCGTATTTTTGAAGCGCGTTCACGTATTCCATAATACGCGCAACCGAAGTATTAAACGAGAACACGTCCGCATCACGCGTGATGTTTTTAATGGCGTAATTCTTTGCGTAATCTAATTCTTTTTCTGCCGATTTCTTTTCGGTGTATGCCGATTTATCGTATTCGGTAGACTTTCTAACCAAACGTTCTACACGGTCCATAAACTTCGCAATGGATTTGATTCCGTCGTCGTTCCAAGGTCCGCCTTCGGTATAGCTAAAGCCGAACATTAAATATAAACGGAACACGTCGGAGCCGTACTCGTTTACGTATTTATCGGGGGAAACGACGTTGCCCTTTGATTTGGACATACGGTTGCCGTCAGGGCCGAGAATAATACCCTGGTGCACAAGGCGTTTAAACGGTTCGTCGAAATGGATATAGCCCATATCGCGTAAAGCTTTGGTGATGAAACGCGCGTACAAAAGGTGCATACAAGCGTGTTCCGAACCGCCAACGTATACGTCGACGGGCGCCATTACGTCGGCAACTTCCGCCGTGAACGGTTGCTTGTCGTTATGTGCTTCGGAATAACGCAAGAAATACCAACTGGAACAAACGAACGTATCCAAAGTATCAGGGTCGCGTTGTGCTTTGCTGCCGCATTGCGGGCAAGTGCATTTCATAAATCCTTCGTGCGAAGCAAGGGGGGATTTTCCCGTAGGACGGAATTCTACGTCATAGGGGAGTTTTACAGGTAAGTCTTTTTCAGGAACGGGCACTACGCCGCATTTTTCGCAATGAATCATAGGGATCGGCGCGCCCCAGTAGCGTTGACGGGAAACCGACCAATCGCGCAAACGGTAATTTACCTTTTTACCGCCTTTACCTATTTTGGTAAGGTGTACCGCGATAGCGTCGCGTGCTTCTTCGCCTGAAAGTCCGTCAAATTCGCCGCTGTTTACCAAAATACCGTCTTCGCAGAAAGGTAAAATGGTTTCGCCGCCTACTTTTTGGATAACTTGCGTGATAGGCAAGCCGTATTTGGTTGCAAACGCATAGTCGCGCTCGTCGTGTGCAGCAACCGCCATAACCGCGCCCGTACCGTAGGAAAAGAGTACGTAATCGGCAAGGTAAACGGGAATTTGTTTGCCTGTAAGGGGATGCGTAGCGTACGCGCCTGTAAATACACCCGTTTTTTCACGAGCGGTGGAAAGACGGTCGATATCGTTAGCTTCCGCTGCGTAGCGTACGTATTCGTCAATCGCTTCCGCGCGTTCGGGGTGCGCCGCTTTTAATTTCTCCACAAGCGGATGTTCGGGGGCGAGCACTACGTAGTTTACGCCGAATACCGTATCGGGACGAGTAGTGAAAACGGTGATATCGTCGCCTGTTTCTAACTCGAACTGAATTTCACAGCCTGTCGATTTACCTATCCAGTTCTTTTGCATTAACTTGGTTTTTTCAGGCCAGTCAATCTTGTCCAAATCGTCCAAAAGCTCTTCCGCGTAATCGGTAATTTTAAAGAACCATTGCGTCATATCCTTACGCAGTACGGTACTGTTACAGCGTTCGCAAGCGCCGTTGATAACCTGTTCGTTAGCGAGTACCGTTTCGCAATCGGGACACCAGTTGACAAGGGCGGCTTTGCGATAGGCAAGTCCTTTTTTGTAGAGTTGTAAGAAAAGCCATTGCGTCCATTTATAATAATTTTCTTCGCAAGTGATTATTTCCGCACTCCAATCGAACATGGCGCCCATATTGCGGAGCTGACGTTCCATTGTTTCGATATTCTTTTCAGTGGAATCTTTGGGGTGAATACCCGTTTTTATGGCGTAATTTTCCGCGGGTAAACCGAACGCGTCGAAGCCCATCGGTTGAAAAACTTCGTAGCCTTGCATCTTTTTAAAGCGCGCGTAACTGTCGGTAGGACCGTAGTTGTACCAGTGCCCAACGTGTAAATTTGCGCCCGAAGGATAGGAGAACATTTCCAAAACGTACAATTTCTTGTCCACGTTTTTCTTATTGAAAACGTTTTGTTTGTTTTTCTCCCATTTCGCTTGCCATTTGCTCTCTACCGATTTCATATCCATCATAAAAAAGACCTCCATATTTCCGCACACGTTCGTGTGGGGAAAATAATAACTGCTTTTGAAATAATCGTAATATACATTATATTACATTTTTTTTTGCAAGTCAAGCGAATATGCAAGGGGGTTGGGTAACGATTTTACGAAAAATAGGATAAATATTTTTTGCTTTGCAGCATACAATAATGGTGTGGAAGAAATAACGATAGTCCAAAACGGCTTTGACGCTTTATATATGTCCTATCTCTACGGCAAAGTAAAAGAACGCTTTGCCTTTTTGCCGTCTTCTTGCGATTTGCAACGGCAGGGCGATTGCAGTATGCTCGCCTTTAAAACGGAAAAGGAATATTGCCCGTACGTGCGGCGGTTTGCGGAAGAGAATATGGCAGACGTGGTTGCCGTTGGGTATAAATACCACTTCTTTGAAAATAAAATACGCGTGCCATTGCTTTCCAAAACGCAAAAACGAATATTGATAACGGCGCTCGTGGCGGCGGATTATAAAGACGATAAGGCGTACGTTTTACAAAAAATAAAAGGTTTGCAACGGTATTGCTTGGACGGAGTATACCACTTTTGCCTGCAAGGCTTAAAGGAGCGTTGGCAAGGCGTTGCAGAATACGTTCCTACGGATATGGGCGCGTCGGCTTTAGAAGAATTTTTGCGCTTTTTAGCGGAAGACGGGGACGGAAAAGCGTTTGTAAAAGGGGCGAGAGTTTACGACGAAGAATACCGCCCGTTGTCCAAAAGCACGCTTACAGGAAAGCAGTCGGTTATCGGGGAAATTTTACTTTGCGGCGCGGAACGAATATACTGTTTTGGGGAAACCGAAAGGGAAACGGCGGCCTTTTTGAAAAAATATTATCGTGAAAAAGCGGTATTTTGTTAAAAAACGGTTGACAAACGGACGGGAAAGGGGTACAATAGAATGCGTAAAGACAAGTAGCGTTACAAGGTGGATTTACAGAGAGCGCGCCCTTTGGCTGTAAGGCGAGTATTCCGCGGTAACAGTGAAACCGCTTTACGTGTCCGTAAAACAACAAAAAGCGGCTGCAACGTCGTTGTGGCAATTAAGGTGGAACCGCGCGAAAAAAATCGCGTCCTTAAACTCACGTGAGTTTAAGGATTTTTTTGTTTTTACGGCGTTATCAACAGGAAGAAACAACGAAGGAGAATATATTATGAACGTTATTTTAAAAAGCGGCGACAATTTAGTTGTGGAAGAAAACGCAACCGTATACACGGCGGCGCTTGCCATTTCCGAAGGGTTAGCAAGAAACGCAGTGTGCGCAAAGGTAAACGGCGTGCTCGTCGATACGTCGCACGTATTGCAAGAAGGGGACCGCTTGGAAATTATCACGTTAAAGGACAAAGAAGGTTTACAGGTATACCGTCATACCTGCGCGCACGTTTTGGCGCAAGCGCTTAAAACGGTGTATCCCACTTGCAAACTCTCTATCGGTCCGGTTATTGAAAACGGATTTTATTACGATATCGATTTCGTAACGCCCATTACGCAAGCCGACCTTGCGAAAGTGGAAGAAGAGATGAAGAAAATTATCAAGGGGAATTTCCCTATCGAACGTTTCACTCTTCCCAAAGACGAAGCGATAAAGCTGATGAAAGATTATAACGAAACGTATAAAGTGGAACTTATTGAAGAACTTCCCGAAGGGGAAACGATTTCTTTCTATAAGCAAGGTAATTTTACCGACCTTTGCCGCGGACCGCACTTGCCGTCCACGGGTAAAATCAAAGCGTTTAAACTCACCAGCATTGCAGGTGCGTATTGGCGCGGAGACGAGCATAATAAAATGCTCACCCGTATTTACGGTACGGCTTTTGCGAAAAAAGACGAAATGGAAGCGTATTTCACGATGCTGGAAGAAGCGAAAAAACGCGACCATACGAAGCTGGGTAAAGAACTCGGTTTGTTCGCTATGATGAACGAAGGGAAAGGCTTGCCTTTCTTCTTGCCTAACGGTATGGTACTTAAAAACACGCTTATCGAATATTGGCGTCAAATCCACACGCGCGAAGGGTACGTGGAAATTTCCACGCCTATTATGCTCAACAAATCCCTTTGGGAAACGTCGGGGCACTGGTATCATTACCGCGAAAATATGTATACGACAAAGGTGGACGAAGAAGATTTCGCTATCAAGCCTATGAACTGCCCAGGCAGTATTCTCGTATACAAAAACGAACCGCACAGCTATAAAGATTTGCCTATCCGTATGGGCGAACTCGGTCTTGTGCACCGCCACGAAAAATCGGGGCAATTACACGGACTTTTCCGCGTGCGTTGCTTCACGCAGGACGACGCGCATATCTTTATGACACCCGAACAAATCAAGGACGAAATCAAAGGCGTAGTGCGTCTTATCAACGAAGTATATACTCTGTTCGGGTTTAAATATCACGTGGAACTTTCCACTCGTCCCGAAAACAGTATGGGTAGCGATGAAGACTGGAACAACGCCACCGAAGCACTCCGTAGTGCACTCAACGATTTGGGGCTTGATTACGTAGTCAACGAAGGGGACGGTGCGTTCTACGGTCCGAAAATCGACTTCCATTTGGAAGACTCTATCGGCAGAACGTGGCAATGTGGTACGATTCAGCTCGACTTCCAACTTCCCCAACGCTTTGAAATGGAATATATCGGCGAAGACGGACAAAAGCATCAACCGATTATGGTACACCGCGTAGCGTTCGGCTCTATCGAACGGTTTATCGGTATCCTTATCGAACACTTCGCAGGGAAATTCCCCGTATGGCTGTCGCCGTTGCAGGTTAAGATTTTGCCGATTACGGATAGACAGGTAGAATACGCAAAAACGCTTTGCGAAAAGATGAAAGCGGTAGGTATTCGCGTAAAAGTAGACGATAGAAGTGAAAAAATCGGGTATAAAATTCGTGAAGCGCAAATGGAAAAAGTACCGTATATGCTCGTTGTAGGCGAAAAGGAAGCCAACGACGGTTTGGTTGCCGTTCGCCGTAGAGATAAAGGGGATATCGGTGCGGTTAGCGCGGACGAATTTATACAAACGGTGCTTTCCGATATAACGGATAAAACGGTTTTTTAAGGGGCGTACTATGCATATTTCTACGGAAATTCAAAGCTTTAAACAATACGGCAACGCGAAAGAAATTGTAAAAATGCTCAAAGAAGCAGGGTTTACCGCCTACGACGCGTCTATGTTTATCGGCGGAGTACTCGACGACGTTTTATATACGGACAACTGGCAGGAAAAAGCGAAAGAATTTCGTGCCTACGCCGATAGTTTGGGTATTGTTTGTAATCAATCGCACGCGCCGTTCGCTACTGCGAAAAAAGGGAACGAAGAATATAACAAAGCAATGTATCCCAAGGTGGTACGCGCTATTGAAGTAAGCGGCATTTTAGGCGCGAAAGTATGCGTAGTGCATCCTTGCAACGATTACACGGCGGAAGAAAACGCGGTGCTGTATAAGAGCTTTGAATCCGCGGCAAGAAAAGCCGGAGTGAAAATCGGCGTGGAAAATATGTGGAACTGGACGCAAGGTTCGCCTACGGCAACGCCTGCCGCCTGTTCGCACCACGACGATTTTAAAAAGCATCTCGATTTATTGCCTTCGGACGTATTCGTGGCTTGCGTGGATATCGGGCACGCGGAAATGGCGGGTTTAAATACCAGCGCGGCGCAAATGATTGAAACGCTGGGGGATTACGTGCAGTCTATGCACTTGCACGACGTTGACGGAATTCGCGATAACCACCAAATTCCGTTCACGCAATCGATAAAATTCCAAACGGTTATAAAAGCGTTGAGAAATATTCGCTATCAAGGGGATATTACTTTGGAAACGGCGTATAGCGGCGTAAAAGCTCCGAAGGAATTAAACAAGCCTTTGGCGTGCTATTTGGCGGCGATTGCAAACTATTTCAAAACGGAAATAGAAAAAGAATAAAAATTTTTTCAAAAATGGGAAAAATTGCTTGACATAGGGGTTTGGTTTGTGCTATCATAGTTTAGCAAAGCAGGAGTAACCCTTCTCGCCGTGCGGTTATAATCGGTACGGCTCTATAGTTTCGAATGATTTTTCAACGGGATTATTACGGGTTGCTTTATGCGAAGCAGCCCGTTATTATTTTGCGTGAGGTATACTACCATTAAAGACCAACATCAAATCAACGAAAACATTCGCGATAAAGAAGTGAGAGTCATTTCCGAAAACGGCGAACAACTCGGTATTATGAGCGCGGCGGAAGCATTGCGCATTGCCGAAGATGAAAATCTTGACTTGGTTAAGATTTCTCCCAACGCCGTACCGCCCGTTTGTAAAATTATGAATTACGGTAAATTCAAATTTGAACAGGCGAAACGTGAAAAGGAAAACCGCAAAAACCAAAAGATTGTAGAACTGAAAGAAATTTATCTTTCTATGACCATTGACGTAGGCGATTTAAACGTAAAAGCCAAAAAAACGCTTGAAATTTTAGGCGACGGAAACAAGGTTAAAGTTTCTATCCGTATGCGCGGCAGACAAATGGCGCACGCGGCAATGGGTTTGGACGTAATGCGTCGCTTTTTCGATATGCTTGGCGGTAAAGCGGTAATGGATAAAGAGCCCAAGACGGAAGGCAGAAACATTTTGATGATTCTTGCACCGACGAAATAATAACACATAACGCGGACAAGCTTTGGCGACAAAGCCCGATATAAAAACGATAAAAAATTCGGAGGATAAACATATGCCTAAACAGAAAACACATAGCAGCACGAAGAAACGTTTTTGGCTTACCGGTTCGGGAAAAGTAAACCGTTCCCACAGCGGTAAAAACCATAAAGCGGAAACCAAGAACAGAAAGAGAAAGAGAAATTTGCGTCAAACCACGCTTGTTTCCAGCACGCAGGAAAGCACTGTAAAGAGCATGATGCCCTACAAGAAATAAGAAAGGAGACGAAAGAATATGCGTATTAAAAGAGCAGTTAACGCGGTTAAAAAGCGTAGAAAAATTTTAAAACTCGCCAAAGGTTACTATGGCAATAAGAGCAAATCTTACAGAATCGCAAGAGAAGCGGTTATGAAATCTCTCAACTATGCTTATATCGGCAGAAGATTGAGAAAGAGAGATTTCCGTCGTCTTTGGATTGCAAGAATCAACGCGGCAGCAAGACAAAACGGTATGTCGTACAGCAAGCTTATGCACGGTCTTAACGTTGCGGGTATCACTCTCAACAGAAAAGTACTTGCTGATTTAGCAGTAAACGACGCGGCGGCATTCACACAGCTTGTAGAAAAAGCAAAAGCAGCGCTTTAAGCGTAAATAAGGACAAAAAGCCTTTTTGGATAAAAAAGGCTTTTCCTGTTTTTTAACAAGTATGGTTTTAACATCAAAAAACAATCCACTCGTCAAAGAAACGGCGTTATTAAAGGATAAAAAAGCTCGTAAAAGCCAAGGCTTATTTTTGGTAGAAGGCGTAAAAATGACGACGGAATGCCAAAAAAGCGGTTTGGAAATCGAGCGTGTTTTCATAGCGGAAAACAGCGGTTTTACGGCGGAATTTTTAGGGGTTCCCGAAGAAAAAGCGGTAACCGTTTCCGACGACGTTATGCGTTTTTTATCGGACGAAAAAACTCCGCAAGGAGTGCTTTGTCGGGTAAAAATTCCTATTAGTACGCTTTCCGCGCCGTTAAAAAGCTGTTTAATTTTAGACGGCGTTGCCGACCCCGGCAATATGGGCGCTATCATACGAACGGCAAACGCCGCAGGATACAATCAGTTGTATATAACCGACGGTTGCGTCGACCCGTTTTCGCCAAAATCGGTACGGGCGAGTATGAGCGGAATCTTTTTTACTCGTTTGTATTTCGGAACGCGCGAAGAGATTTTATCCGTAATGGGTGATATTCCTATTATCGTAGCAGATATGCACGGGGAAAACGCGTTCACGTTTGTTTCGCCGAGCAAATACGCGCTGGTAATAGGGAACGAAGCGAACGGCGTTTCGGATACAGTAAAATCGGCGGCGGATTACACGGTAAAAATTCCTATGGAAGCCACGCAGGAAAGCTTAAATGCGGCGGTTTCGGCAGGGATATTGATGTATTTGTTAAAAAAGGATGCATTTTTAAAATAAAGAAAAAAGTCAAGGAGCGTTATTATGTCAGGACATAGCAAATGGCACAACATACAGGCAAAAAAGGGTAAGGCGGATGCGGCGAAAGGTAGAATTTTTACCAAACTCGGTAGAGAAATTGCCGTAGCGGCAAAGAGTAATCCCAACCCCGAAACGAACAGTAAGCTTGCCGATATTATCGCAAAAGCGAAAGCGGCAAATATGCCCAACGATAACATTCAACGTAGCATTAAAAAAGCGGCGGGTGAAATGAACGGTGCGGATTATAAAGAGCTTACCTACGAAGGATACGGACCTGCAGGTTCGGCGGTAATTATCGTTACGCTTACCGATAATATTAACCGTACGGCAGGCGACGTGCGTTCTATTTTGAGTAAACACGGCGGCTCGATGGGGAATACCGGTTGCGTATCGTATAACTTCGATAACAAAGGATATATCGTTGTAGAAAGAACGGTAGAACTCGACGAAGACACTATGACGGAATACGCGTTGGAAGCAGGCGCAGACGACGTTGTAACCAGCGACGACGTATACGAAATTTTCACCGCGCCCGAAACGTTCTCCGACGTTCGTAAATATCTCGAAGATAAAAATGCGGAATTGATGGCGGCTGCCCCTAAGGGTAGAAGAAATGAAGAAGAAGAGCCGAAAATCCGTTTTGTGCAAGCGGAAATTGCTATGATTCCCCAAAACAAAATCGAGCTTGCGGACGACGTTTTGAAGAAATTTGAAAATATGTTAGAAGCTTTAGAAGACCACGACGACGTGCAAAACGTTTACCATAACGTAGAGCTTCCCGACGATGACGAAGAATAATTGTTTTCAAGACAAATAAAAGTAACACAAAAGCTTGACACGAGTCGGCTTTTATGGTAAAATATACCTATAATAATCCTATTGAGGGAGTAGCCTGCGTACGTTACGTACGGGATAGGTCAACAACACTAACCTTTTTGGTTTGGTCTATCTGAAATTGCGAGACTCATAGTATATACTTATACTGTGTACGAGGAAAGGCTAAGAAAGCATAAAACCGAGTAGACGGATAAGGCTACTCGGTTTTTATATCTTGTAAAATGTTTAAATATTGCATAAAATAAAAAAAGGAGAGGACAATGAAAGAGTATCTTAAAAATCAAGAAGAAGTCTTGCGCGACGTAGGTTCTTCGAAAGAAGAAGGTTTGCGCGCGGACGAAGCGCAACGTCGTTTAGAAACGAACGGCAAAAACAAGCTTGCCGAAGGTAAGAAAAAGTCTCTTATCCGTCGGTTTTTAGAACAGCTTGCCGACCCGATGATTATCATTCTTATCGTGGCGGCGGCAATTAGCGGTGTGTTGGCGGTATTCGAACAAGAATTCCCCACCGACGTTATTATCATTCTCGCTGTTGTGCTTATCAACGCGGTGCTTGGTGTGTTCCAAGAAAGCAAAGCGGAAAAGGCAATAGAAGCCCTGCAAGAGATGTCGGCGGCTACGTCAAAGGTCCTTCGCGACGGTAAAGTGCAAATCGTGCACAGTGAAGACCTTGTAGTAGGCGATATCGTATTGCTGGAAGCAGGCGACGCAGTACCTGCCGACGGGCGTATTTTGGAAAGCGCGAGTATGAAAATCGAAGAAGCCGCGCTCACGGGCGAATCCGTTCCCGTAGACAAAATTGCGGAAACCATTACCCCTGCCGAGGGCGTGAAAGAAGTTCCTTTGGGCGACCGTAAAAATATGGTATATATGGGCAGCGTCGTAGTATACGGACGCGGCGTGGCGGTAATCACCGCTACGGGTATGGATACCGAAATGGGTAAAATTGCAGGGGCTTTGGCGCAAGCGGAAGAAGGGGAAACGCCCCTTCAAATCAAGCTTGGACAGCTTTCGAAAATTCTTACCTATCTCGTACTCGGTATCAGTGTTATCGTATTTGGAGTAAAACTCATTCAACACCTTGCCGTAGGCGCAGGAATTACGTTCGATTTCGCGTTAGAATCGTTTATGGTTGCCGTATCTTTGGCAGTTGCCGCTATCCCCGAAGGACTTGCGGCGGTTGTTACCATCGTGCTTTCTATCGGTGTTACCAATATGTCTAAACGTAATGCCATCATTCGTAAATTGACGGCGGTGGAAACGCTTGGTTGTGCGCAAATTATCTGTTCGGATAAAACGGGTACGCTTACGCAAAACAAGATGACGGTTGTCGAATATTACGGCGAAGACGAATTAAAAGCCGCAAAAGCAATGGCGCTTTGCTCCGATGCCGAACTCGACGATAACGGCGAAGTAACGGGCGAACCTACCGAAGCGGCGCTCGTTGTATGGGCAAATAAACTCAATGCGCCTAAAGGCGAGCTTAAAAACGAGCTTCCCCGTGTGGGCGAATTGCCGTTCGATTCTAGCCGTAAGATGATGTCTACGGTGCATCAAAGAGAAAACGATTTCGTTCAATTCACCAAAGGCGCGCCCGACGTTGTCGTGGATAAATGTGCGTACGTTTATAAAGACGGTAAAGCCGTGCCTATGACGGCGGAATTGAAAGCGGAAATTATGGCTGCTAACAAGGGTATGGCGGATAAAGCGTTGCGTGTTTTGGCTATTGCCGAACGCGTTTGGTCGGAAAAGCCTGCCGTGTATGAAACGGACGCTATGGAAACCGAACTTTGCTTTATGGGGCTTTGCGGTATGATTGACCCTGTTCGTCCCGAAGTAAAAGACGCTATCGCGCGTTGCCGTGAAGCGGGTATTCGTCCCATTATGATTACGGGCGACCATATCGACACGGCGATTGCTATCGCGAAAGAATTGGGTATCTTAGAAGAAGGCATTCGCGCAATGTCCGGTTCGGAACTCAATGAAATGGACGACGAAACGTTTGAAAAGGAATTCCGTAATATCGGCGTGTACGCACGTGTACAACCCGAACATAAAACGCGTATCGTAACGGCTTGGAAGAAAGCAGGTTACGTTACGGCAATGACGGGCGACGGCGTAGACGACGCGCCTTCCATTAAAACTGCCGATATCGGCGTAGGTATGGGTATCACGGGTACGGACGTTACCAAAAACGTGGCAGATATGGTACTTGCAGACGATAACTTTGCTACCATCGTCGGCGCGGTAGAAGAAGGTAGACGTATTTACGATAATATTCGTAAAGCTATCCAATTCCTTTTGGCTTCGAATATGAGTGAAGTATTGGCTATTTTTATCTCCACGCTTATGGGCTTTAGCATTTTGCAACCCGTACACCTTTTGTGGATTAACCTTGTAACCGACTGTTTCCCCGCACTTGCTTTAGGTACGGAAAAAGCGGAAAAAGACATTATGCAAAGAAAGCCGCGTGATGCCAAGGCAGGCGTCTTTGCCGACGGTATGGGTATCGACGTATTATACCAAGGCGTTATCGTTGCCATTTTGGTGCTTGTTTCCTACTTTGTAGGGCATTTTATGAACGAAGGCGTATTGACGTTTGAAGACAGTTCGCACGGTACGACGATGGCATTTTTGACGATGTCTATGGCGGAAATCTTCCACAGCTTTAATATGCGTTCGCAAAGAAAGAGTTTGCTTTCAATGAAAGAACAAAACAAGTGGCTTTGGTGGGCGGCTATCGGCTCGTTTGTGGCAACCGCGCTCGTTTGTGAAGTGGAATTCTTGGCAAATGCATTTGGGTTTGCATCGGTAGATTTGGCGGAATTTGCCGTTGCTATCGGTATTGGGTTCTTGGTAGTTCCTATAGTGGAATTGGTAAAATTAGTGCAAAGAAAGCTTGCAGCTAAGAAATAAGACGGCATAAGGAATAAAAAGGCGCCGCCGAGTGGGTAAACTCGGCGGCGTTTTGTCGAAAAAAATCAAAAACGAGCCTACCGTGTTCGCGTTGAAAACGAAAAAACAGTAAAAAAAATTGTAAAATTGCCTATATTTTTTTATAAAACCCTTGACCGATTAAACAAGATATGTTATAATAATATCAGTAAAAAGGGATTGTACCTTTTTTTACGTCAACCCGAACAATAAAAATAACCCTAAACGTATAAAAAACGTTGAAATGGGGTAAAAAAGACCGAGGTGTGAAATGGCAGACAGAAAACAATTAGAAGCATCGAAAATCGACGCATTGTACAGCTGGATTTCTTACGATTTGCAGAAGATAAAAGGGGAACTTCTTAACGAATTGAAGCTCTCTTCTATGCAAGTAGGCTCGTTGTATCAAGACTTGAAGAGCGAGAAAGATAAATCTACGCAAGCAATCGCGCAGGAAATTCGTTTCAGCTATAAGCAAAACCAAACCATATACGACGGTTTGGCTGAAATGCTTACGGACGAAGTGGCAAAGCGTTTGAATTCGATGGATGAAAAAGTTTCTTCGTTGGAACAAGTAGAAGCTGCCGTTGCTGAAGTGCTTAATAAGTTGGATACGGTAGACGGCAATATCGCATTGCTGGAAAACGTAGATGCGGATGCGTTGGCGGAAAAGGTAAAAGAAAAGGTTTCCGAAGTCGTTCCGCAATTACAAGAAGCCGTTGACGAAATCAAATACAGCTTTATGCAACATCAAGCCATTTACGACGGCTTGACAACGCTCATTTCCGGGGAAGTTATCGGTAAATTGAACGACGTAGAAGATAAGCTTGCGCTTTTACAACAGCTCGAAAGTGCGCTTTCCGACGTCGATGCGAAAATTTCCGAACTCGCGGCAATGTACGTTGAAAACGATTATAAGGCATTGGTGGAATCGGTTACCGAGAAAACGGAAGAAACGGTTGCCGAGCACAGCCGTCAAATTTTGGAGGCGGTAAACGCAATTCCCGTAGCGGAAAACGTAGATTATACGCGTATCGTGGACGAAGTAGGCGATAAGGTTATCGACCTTTTAAACGAAGTACTTGTTAATCCTGAGCCCGTAGAAGAAGCTCCCGTTGTGGAAGCAGCTCCTGCAGAACCCGTAGAAGCGAAAATCGATTATGATAAGCTTATTTACGGTACGGCGGAAAAGGTAGTAGAATCGTTACCCTATCCCGAAAAGGTAAATTACCGTCGTATTGACGACAGCTTTGCAAAGGCTGCGGAAAAAGTACAAATCAACGTCGGCGAAGACGTTATCGCAAACGCGGTAGCTTTGGCGGTGGAAAAAGCAATGGCGGCGTTGGATATCGAGGCGATTGCTGCAGCGGTTGCTGAAAAAATTGAAGTGCCCGTCGTTGAACCCGAGCCTATCGATTACGATAGATTGTCCGATTTGGTTGCAGCTAAATTAGCGGCTTCTACTGACCAAACGTACGACGTCGTACTCGACGAAACGGGTATCGAACAAATTGCTGAAAAGGTTTCCGAAAAACTCGGTCAAGCAGAAAACGTTAATTACGAACGCATTACCGAAATTGTGGAAAGCAACAAAGTTGACAATGTCGATTATGCTCGCATTAGCGAAATTGTAGAAAGTAACAAAGTTGACAACGTCGATTATGCTCGTATCAGCGAAATCGTGGAAAGCAACAAAGTTGACAACGTTGACTATGCTCGTATCAGCGAAATCGTAGAAGAGAAGATAGCGTCGGCTCCTTGCGACGAGCCTACATATAATCTCGTTGTAGACGAAGAAGGCGTGCAAGCGATTGCCGAAAGCGTTTCTAATCAGCTTTGTGCAATGTGCGTAAACTGTGCGGAAAACGAAGAAGTTGTTGCGGAAGAAACACCCGTTGAAGAAACGCCCGTGGTAGAAGAACCGGTTGTGGAAGAAGTAGCGGAAGAACCCGTAGTGGTTGAAGAAACGCCCGTAGCGGAAGAACCCGTAGCCGTGGAAAGCGCAAGCGACGAAATTGCGGCAACGGCGGCGGAATCGTTCTCGGAAATCGATAACCAACTTGTAGATGCGGAAACGGGGCTTGTCATTCGTTTGAAGAAGAGCTTTACCGCGAAGATGAAACAAAGCGAAGAAAAGGTAAAGGGCTATTATAGCGACATCAAAAACGAATTGACTTCGTATAAACGTATCAATTCTAACGTTAGCTGGCACGGCGACCGTTTCAATTACGGACGGGACACGATTGCAAAAGTGAATATTTGCGGTAAAACGCTTTGCTTCTATTTAGCACTCGATCCTGAAAATCCCGAATATAAGACTACCGTATATCACCAAAAAAACGTTGGTAACCAAAAAGCGTATGAAAACACGCCGTTTATGGTAAAAATTAAGAGCGACGCGGCGGCGAAGAAAGCACTTCGTCTTGTAGGCTACCTTGCGGAAAAACTCGGTACGGAGAAAGAAGATAACTTTGAAGCGGTAGATTACGTAGAAGCCTTTGCTTATCAATCCACGAAAGAGCTCTTCGACGAAGGTTATATTAAGGTAACCAAAGAAAAGAAAGTGGATTTAGATTTTTAATGCAAACGCAAGATAAAAAATACGAATAAAGAAAGAGAGAGCTGATAATTGCATATTTTCGGCTCTCTATTTTATGGGCGAAGAAAATTCGCCAAGGAGAACAAAAAAAGAAGTGAAAAAAAACAAAAAAGAAGATAACGCGGTGGGGAAAGGCGTTAAAAAATCGGTTGCGACGGAAACAAAGCACACGAAAAGCACCAAGCGTAATCCGCAAGGCACGGCATTTGGAACGGAAGATAGTGTATTGCGTAGCGCGGCGCGCGCAAAAGCATTTCCCGTAAAAGTAAAGAAAACGGATAAAAAGGAACAGGAACTTAAAAAGACATCAAAAACCCGTGTGCAGGATACGTCCTTTTTGCAAGAAGAGTTTGTATCCCCGCCCACAAAACGCCGCTTGAAAATGCCTAAGGAATCGGATAAAGCGGTGGTTAAAAAGGAAAAGTTGGAGAAAAAGAAAAAAGCCGTAAAAATTATTTTTCTCGGCGGTGTGGCGGAAATCGGTAAAAATATGACCGCTATCGAATACGGTAACGATATTATCGTTATTGATGCAGGGCTTACCTTTCCAAATAACGAAGATATGCCGGGTATCGATTCGGTTGTGCCCGATATCACGTATCTTGCTCAAAACAAAGAAAAAATTCGCGGCGTTTTATTGACGCACGGGCACGAAGACCATATCGGCGGCGTACCCTATTTAATGAAAGAATTATTACCCGAAACGCCTATTTACGGTACAAAGCTGACGTTGATGCTGACGGATAATAAATTGCAAGAACACCGTATTACGGGTGTAACGCAACGGGTTGTACAATCGGGCGATATTGTACGCTTGGGCGTGTTTTCAGTGGAATTTATCAACGTAAACCACTCCATTTCGGGCGCGTGCGCGTTGGCTATTCGCACTCCAAACGGACTCATTTATCACAGCGGCGATTTTAAAATTGATTTCACGCCCGTAGCTGGCGCTCCTATCGACTTAAAACGGATAGCGCAGCTTGGCGATGAAGGCGTCTTGCTCTATATGGGTGAATCGACGAATATCGAACGTTCGGGCTATACTATGAGTGAAACGGTGGTAGGGACGACGCTCGACCATTTGTTTTCGGAAAATATGCACCGTAGGCTGATTATCGCCACGTTCGCATCTAACGTACACCGCTTGCAACAAATTATCGATTTGGCAGTTAAATACCGCCGTAAAGTGGCTTTGTCTGGCAGGAGTATGTTTAAAGTGGTGGACGCCGCGGTAAAAATAGGCGAATTAAAAATTCCCGAAGGCGTACTCATTGATATTGAAAAGACGAAAAATCTATTCGACGGAGAACTTTTAATCGTTTCCACCGGTACGCAGGGCGAGCCTATGAGTGCGCTCACGCGTATGGCTTCGGGAGAATTCAATAAGGTTACGGTAGGGCCGAACGATACCATCATCATTTCGGCAACGCCCATTCCCGGGAACGAAAAACCGGTGTATCGCGTTATCAATAATCTCTATCAAAAGGGCGCGCACGTCGTATATGAAAGCTTGGAAAAAATTCACGTTTCGGGACATGCTTGCCAAGAAGAGCATAAAATACTCCATTCCCTTTTAAAGCCGAAATTTTTCATTCCCGTACACGGGGAATACCGTCATTTGAAGCGGCACGCAGACTTGGCGGAATCGCTTGGGATACCGCCGCAAAACATTCTTATTACGGAGATAGGAAACTGCGTAGAACTTAGGGAAAATGCAATGACGTTTGGGGAAAACGTGCCGGCAGGTACGCGTTTAATCGACGGCGAAGGGTATGAAGACTACGGCACAAGCGAAGTTATGAAAGACCGTTTAAAGATGTCTTCAGACGGTATTTTCACGGTAGCGATTGCCGTTACGGGCAATTACGTTATCAACGACCCTGTAGTAGAATCGCACGGGTTTGTATTTTCCGAAAACACGGGTACGGAAGGGGAAATTAAAACGGTAGTACAACGCGCGGTGGAAAGCTATAATTATGAAAACGGCAACAAAGCCGAACTTACCCTTGCTATCAAGAAAGCACTCAAAAATTATTTCTATAAAACCACGAAACAATCGCCCTTGATTGTTGTCAGCGTGTTAGACGTATAAAACGAAGGAAAAACGGAATGCAATATACGGCGTCTTTGGTACAACTGCATATCGACGAAGAAGTGGCAAAGCGCAGGAAAGAAGCGCTGGATAACGGAATTCCCGTTGCCGACGACGAAACGTTGCAATTTTTACTGGTAACGCTTGCCGCCGTCAAGCCGCAACGCATTTTAGAAATCGGTACGGCGGTGGGGCTTTCGGGCGTGGCAATGCTACAGGCTTGTCCTACGGCTCGCTTGACCACGGTAGAGCTGGAAGAAGAACGGTATTTGCAGGCAAAAAAGAACTTTGCGGACTTTCACCTTTCTTCGCGCGTCAACGCGTATTTAGGGGACGCAGGAGAGATACTCGCTATGATGGACGGGGAGTTCGATTTCGTGTTTTTAGACGGACCGAAAGCACAGTACGAAAAATATTTATTCGATTTAAAACGGCTGATGAAAGACGGTGCAGTGTTATTTGCGGACGACGTATTGTTATACGGTTGGGTAAGCGGAGAACAGCCCACGCCACAGAAACGGCATTCTATCGTGGATAAAATCCGTTCGTATTTACAAACGGTTACAGCGGATACCGATTTTGTAACGTCCGTGTTAAACGTTGGCGACGGCGTGGCGCTTTCGGTATATCAAAAGAACAAGTAAGCTTATACGGGAGAAAAAGTATGCAAGCGGAATTATTAGCCCCTGCAGGGAGTTTTGCAAAAATGGAAACGGCGCTGCACTTCGGTGCGGACGCGGTGTATTTGGGCGGAAAAAATTTTTCTCTTCGCACGTTTGCCGATAATTTTACCGCGGAAGAATTGCGCTCTGCCGTAACGCTTGCACATTCTATAGGTAAAAAGGTATACGTTACCGTAAATATTCTTGCGCGCAATCACGATTTTGCACAGCTTGGAGACTATTTACAAGAGTTGGCGGTATGCGGTGTGGACGGAGTAATTGTCAGCGACGTAGGCGTGGTATATTTAGCGAAAAAAGTTGCGCCCAACCTTTCGTTGCATCTTTCCACGCAAGCAAATACTACCAACAAATATTCGGTAAAATTCTGGCAAGACGAAGGGGTGTCGCGTATTATCTTAGCGCGTGAACTTTCGTTAAAGGAAATAGCCGAAATACACGCGTTTGCGCCTGAAATGGAGCTGGAAGCATTCGTCCACGGCGCCATGTGCATATCGTATAGCGGACGGTGTCTTTTATCCGACTATTTAGACGGACGCTCGTCTAATCGCGGTGCGTGCGTGCAGTCTTGTCGGTGGCGTTACGAAGTGCGTGCGTTGAATGCAACTAACGGTAAATCGGAATGGTTACCTATAGAAGAAGACGACAAGGGAACGTATATTTTTAACAGTAAAGATTTGAATATGCTTTCTCGGTTAAAGGAAATGGAAGACGCGGGTGTGCGCTCGTTTAAAATTGAAGGGCGTATGAAAAGCGCGTATTATTTAGCTACGGTAATCAATGCGTACCGCCGCGCAATGAACGGGGAAAACGAAGGCGTTAGCGCGGAAGAATTGTTGGCGGTGGCGCATAGAGAATATACGCAGGCGTACGCCGACGGAAAAAACGCGCAAACGGTAAACTATGCGGATAGCCAGTCTAAAGGGGATTACGTATATATAGCCGACGTTTTGGATGGCAAGGACGGGTACGTATACGCGCAAATGCGAAATCGTTTTTATACGGGCGACGTTTTAGAAGTGCTTTCTCCCGACGGAAATTTCCGTAAAACGTTTACGGTAACGGATATGTATTCGTCTAAAGGCGAGCAAATAAACGATGCGAAACTCGTTTGTGAAACGTACAAAATTGCTTGTCCGTACACGCTTAGAAAGGGCGATTTTTTACGGCGGAAAAACCGTAACGGGGATAAAAGATGAAAAAGAAAATTTTATTGCTAGCCACGGGCGGCACGATAGCTTCGCATTTAGGAGAAGATGGGTTAACGCCTTCGCTTAATGCAAATTCTATTTTACAATACGTGCCTGAAATACTCGATTTTTGCGACGTGGACACGGTGCAGCCGTATAACATTGACAGTACCAACGTTACGCCTGCCCACTGGATTCGTTTGGCGACGGTAATCAAAGAAAATTACCAAAATTACGACGGATTTGTCGTTTGCCACGGTACGGATACTATGTCGTATACGGCGGCTATGCTTTCCTATTTAATACAGCATTCCCCCAAGCCTATTGTGCTTACGGGTTCGCAACAGCCTATAGATAGGGAAGATACCGATGGGAGAATCAATCTCCGCGACGCATTCTTATATGCGGCAAGCGACGTGGCGAGCGACGTGGTTATCGTATTTCAGGGAAAAATTATCGCAGGAACGCGTGCAAAAAAGATACGCACGAAAAGTTTTAATGCGTTTACCAGCGTCGATTTTCCCAATCTCGGCGTCATTCGCGATGGTAAAGTGATTTCGTATATTACTACGCCCAAACGGGATAAACCGGAGTTTTATTTGCAGTTAAATGAAAAGGTGGCGTTATTGACTCTTACCCCCGGGGTAAAAGCGGATATTTTAGATGCGTATTTCCGCTTAAACGATGCGGTAGTGCTTTCGGGTTACGGTACGGGCGGCGTACCCGAAGGGGAATATTACGGCTTTTACGAAATGCTGGAAAACTGGATTGGCAAAGGTAAAACGTTGGTGGTAACTACGCAAGTGCAGCAAGAAGGCAGCGATATGGACGTGTATCGCGTAGGTAGGGGCTTGAAAAACAGGTTCGACCTTTTAGAAAGCTATTCTATGACGTATGAAAGTATTATTACGAAGCTGATGTGGATTTTGGCACAAACGAAAGACGATGAAGAAATTCGAAGGCTTTTCTACGTTACGGTAAATTATGATTTAATCGGTTAAAAAAGCGAAAACGGGGCTACCGTGTACGCGTTGAAAATAAAAAACGGAGAGATAAAATGAGACAAGCACAGTTGAAGAAGTATGCAAAATTGATTGCAAAAGTAGGGCTTAACGTAAAAAAGGGACAAACGGTATTTATCGGCGCAGGTCTTGACCAACCCGAGTTTGTAACGATGGTAGTGGAAGAATGCTACAAAGCAGGGGCAAGCGAAGTATACGTAGAATGGTCGCACCAACCCGTAGAAAAAATTTCCGCAAACTATCGCTCTTTAGAATCGCTGTCCGAATTAAAGCCTTGGGCAAAAGCGAAATGGGAATTTAAGGCGAAAAACTATTCCTGTCGGTTATTTATCGAATCGGAAGACCCCGACGGTATGAACGGAGTGGACCAAGAAAAAATGAGCGCGGCGCGCCGTGCTATCTATCCGCAGGTAAAACCTTACCGCTTGGCGCTTGAAAACAAGCATCAGTGGTGTATTGCCGCTGTGCCCGGTAAAGCTTGGGCAAAGAAAGTGTTCCCCCACCTTTCCGAGAAAAAAGCTGTGGAAGAGATGTGGAAAGTAATTTTACTCACTGCCCGTGCGGACGGGAAAAATCCTATCAAAGCGTGGAAGGAACACAACGCCGATTTAGATAATCGTTGTGCGTATTTAAACGGACTCGGCTTAAAATATTTAGAATATAAGAGCGCGAACGGAACAGATTTGCGTGTAGAACTCAACGAAGACGGCATTTTTGCCGGCGGCAATGAAAAGACTTTGAAAGGTAGAGTTTTCAACCCCAACATTCCCACGGAAGAAGTATTTACTTCGCCGAAAGCAGGCGCGGTAGAAGGGATTGTGTATTCCACAAAACCGTTATCGTATATGGGCGAACTTATCGACAATTTCTCTATGCGTTTTGAAAACGGTAAAGTGGTGGAAGTAAAAGCGGAAAAGGGCGAAGAACTGTTGAAACAAATGGTATCTATGGACGAAGGCGCAGGCAAGTTGGGAGAAGTTGCACTCATTCCGTACGATTCGCCTATCAGCAATTCGGGTGTGTTATTCTATAACACCTTGTTCGACGAAAACGCAAGCTGCCACTTGGCGGTAGGGCAAGGCTTTAACGAATGCTTAAAAGGCTATGAAAAATATACCGACGCCGAATGTAAAGCGCGCGGCATTAACGATAGTATGATTCACGTCGATTTTATGATTGGTTCAAAAGATATGTCTATTGTCGGTATTACGAAAACGGGAGAAAGAGTGCAAATTTTCAAAGACGGAAACTGGGCTTTTTAATAAAAAGGAGGGATACAAATGACTAAAATTGATATTTTTTCGGGGTTTTTGGGCGCTGGGAAAACCACGCTTATCAAAAAACTCATTCAGGAAGCGTACGTGGGCGAAAAAGTCGTTTTGATTGAAAACGAATTTGGCGAAATCGGTATCGACGGCGGATTTTTACAGGAAGCAGGTATCAATATTACCGAGATGAATTCGGGATGTATTTGTTGTTCGCTCGTAGGCGACTTTTCTCAGGCACTTAAAAAAGTGTCCGCGCAGTATAATCCCGATAGAATTATTATCGAGCCGTCGGGTGTTGGAAAGCTCTCCGACGTTATCAAAGCGGTGGAAGCGGCGGAATTACATGATGCAAAATTGAATGCGTTTTGCACGGTAGTAGACGCTTCCAAGTGTAAAATGTATCTGAAAAACTTTGGCGAATTTTTCGGCGACCAAGTAGAAAATGCAAGCTGTATTATTCTTTCGCACACCGATAAAACGTCCGAAGAAAAATTAGCCGCGGCGGTGGCATTGCTTAAAGAGCGAAACGGGTCGGCAGTGCTTGTTACTGCACCTTGGCAGCAGTTAAGCGGTAAAGCGATTCTTGCGGCAATGGAACAAAAAAATTGCTTACAAGCGGAGCTTGACAAGCTTACGGAAGAAGTGGAACATCACCACGAACATCATCATCACGACGACGAATGTTGTTGCCACGAGCATCACCACGAACATCATCACGACGACGGCGAATGCTGTTGCCACGAACATCACCACGAACATCATCATCACGACGGCGAATGCTGTTGCCACGACCACCACCACGAACATCATCATCACGACGGCGAATGCTGTTGCCATGACCACCACCACGAACATCATCATCACGACGACGAATGCTGTTGCCACGAACACCACCACGAGCATCACCACCACGCGGACGAAGTGTTTACCAGTTGGGGCGTAGAAACGACGAAAAAATTCACAAAAGAACAGTTGGTTGCGGCTTTGACGGCAATTTCCAATTCGGAAAAATACGGCACAGTACTCCGTGCGAAAGGTATTGTCGCAGGGGAAAACGAATGGTTACATTTCGATTACGTCCCCGAAGAACCCGACGTGCGTGAAGGGACGGCAGGGGTAACGGGCAGACTTTGCGTAATCGGTTGCAAACTCAACGAAGAAGCATTAAAACAGCTTTTCAACGTATAAGGACAGGATAAAAGTATGAAAGAGAGAATTCCCACCGAAACGCCCGTGTATATGTTTTTGGGGTTTTTAGAATCGGGTAAAACCAAATTTATTCAGGAAACGTTAGAAGACCCCCGTTTTGCGACGGGCGAAAGAACGTTGCTTTTGGTATGCGAAGAAGGTGAAGAAGAATACGAAACGATTAAATTCGCCAACGCGGAGAGCGTGGAGTTGGTGGTTTTAGAAGATAAAGAACAACTTAACGAATCGTATTTGACCGAATTACAGCTTAAATACGGCGCGGAGCGCGTAGTCGTGGAATATAACGGCACGTGGATGTTGGAAGATTTTTTCAACGCTATGCCCGAAGGTTGGATGATTAATCAAATGATGACCTTTTTCGATGCCGAAACGTTTGTAAATTATAACGCAAATATGCGTCAGTTTACCTTTGATAAAATTGAAAATACACAGCTTGTTGTATTCAATCGCTTTAACGATAGTATGGATAAAATGCAACTCCATAAAATCGTGCGCGGTATTTCCCGTCGTTGCGATATCGTATACGAGCGTGTAAACGGTCAAGCGGATTTTGACGATATTGAAGACCCGTTGCCGTTTGACGTAAACGCGCCTGTCGTGCAAATCGAAGATAAGGACTACGCCTTTTTCTATCGCGATTTAACGGAAAATTTAGAAGCTTATATCGGAAAAACGGTAAAATTTAAAGGCTTGGTCGCTACCGATAAACGGCTGTCGCCGCAAGATATCGTGGTGGGACGGCACGTGATGACCTGTTGCGAAGCGGATATTCAGTATTGCGGACTTGCTTGCGTGCTTCCTGCTGTGATGGATTTACACACGCGTGATTGGATAACGGTAACTGCAAAAGTGCAGTTCCAAAAGCACCGCATTTATAAAGGCAAAGGCCCTGTTTTGGTGGCGGAAAAGGTGGTTATAGGTGAGCCGCCTGAAGAACAACTTGCCACGTTTTATTGAGAAAATATGAAAAAGAATACGCATCTTGCGTATTCTTTTTCATATACGGTCTTTTTCAAAGAAAAACACTCATTTATGCACGTTTTCTTGCATAAATGGGTAATTCTGGTGGACGATCAGGGGGCTTTCGCTACGCTCAAAGAAAACCTGTGGTTTTCCGAAGCCGTCCGCGTAGTTGCGGAAAGCCTTATAAATAAAGGGATTCAAGGCCTTGTGTTCCAAACCGTGTGCCAAAAAATTTAATCAAAAATAGTGTAAAATGTTTGCTGTTTGAAAGTTTTTCTTATAAGAGTATTTGGGAAAATCCCTGATACTCTTATTTTTTCTGCTTAAAATTTAGTTGTTCACCAATTTACGTGCCAATTTATGAACCAAGTTATGTACCAAATTATTTTAGATAAAAAATTAAAATGTTAAAATATAAGCAATTTCTTGACAAATATAAAAATATATGCTAAAATATTAGCACTATGGAAAATAAATTTG
>JAZQLI010000018.1:0-1528 GCA_045542595.1 Candidatus Scatosoma sp.
CCCCTCGATGTCGAACTATCGTTCGTCGAAGGCGATTTTGAAGGATTTCTGGGCTAAGGAGGAGCGCGAAGGTCTGAACGGTGCGATCATCTTGATCCACCCTGGTACCAACGACGAGCGCACCGACAAGCTCTACAACCACCTCGACAAGATGATCCGCAAGCTCAAAAAGAAGGGCTACTCGTTCGGATCGTTCAAGGAGGAGTAACGGGAGGGATTCACAATTCACAATTCACAATTCACAATTTTTAGTGAATTTTTCGCAAAAGGTCGCGTTCCTATTTTGGGACGCGGCTTTTTTTGATTCACAATTCACCCGCCATATGGGCGGTTTTCTCTTTTTTACTTTGCTTTCAATGAAAATGCACGCGGTGGCGTGGGGCGGGGCGGTGTTCTATCGCGGGCGCCCCCGCGTGGGTTGATTTCGGAGAAATCGCCAAAACGCAATTCAAAATTCAAGATTCAAAATTGTTTTCTTTGCTTTCGGGCGCACCTTCGCGGGCTGCGGGGGTCAGCCGAAGGCTGAGCCCGCGAAGGTGTGTCAAAATCGCAGATTTTGCCAAAATTTGCATAAAAAAGTTGATTTTTAGCAAGAAAAATTTGGAAATGTCGCTGAAATTTGTTTTTTTGCAAAACCGATATTTTTAACGTAAAATAGCTTAAAATCATACAATTATGAAAAGATATTTATTTTTACTTTTAGCAGTCGTGTTCTATTTGCCAACAAACGCTAACCCGCCTTTTAATCATTATCTACAACCTACGGGTGCAGAAGGGACAAATGTTGCTCACGAGGAGTTTTTAACAAATAGACGAAGGGCTAAGTTGTTGAAATACCAGAACAAAACTAATAACGGCTACAAAAGCTATGTAAATAAAATTACGGAGCAGAATCAAGCATATCTTGACGCAAAGACCTCTGCTGAAATTACCGTTGATGAGGCTACGGGTATTACCACAATCACTTGGGGAGATGGCGCAATGTATCGCGGTCAGACCTACTACGGCGAGATTAAGGGTGTGGGTACGATGGTTTATCCCGATGGTAGCAAGTATTGCGGTCAATGGGAGCGCGATCTGCCCAATGGCTACGGAACTATGCTCTATCCCGACGGATTGGCTTATAGCGCCAACTTTGTGAATGGTCTTCCGCACGGCAAGGGCGTTGTCGAGGACGCTGACGGCAATAAATTCTCGGCTCGTTGGGTTTACGGCAAACTGAAAGAGAAATCACTCAAACCCTACAAAGAGAAGAAATAAACGTAGCAGGATTAATCTTGAATTTTGAATTAAACAAAAAACCGCGCCCGAATCGAGCGCGGTTTTTTGTTTGAGTGCGTGCCCTGACTCTTTTTGCCTTTTCGCTGCTCGAAAAGTGGGAAAAACGGCAAAAACGGAAGATTGTCGCGGGCGGTTTGCAAAATATTTGATAGAAATACGTATCTTTGCAATTTGATATAATATTGGAATTCGCGCGAGCGCGTGTAGGGCGCAGGCGTGAGAGCCAACAACACAAGTAACAAAACAA
>JAZQLI010000019.1:0-32352 GCA_045542595.1 Candidatus Scatosoma sp.
ATCCGCGTGACCCGTTGACGGGTAGCAAGTAAGACGTGCATGACTGGCAGGTCAACCAAAAAGCACATTTGTGCTACGCCAGTGAACAAGGGCTATGCCCGAAAAATAAAAACCACCCGATATTCGGGTGGATGATTATTAATTGCGTTGAGAAATAATTTTCTGCTTTTCCAAAACGAAATTCGCAAACATCGAATTTGCCCAAGCAAACCAAGGTCTGGAATAATGGCTGGGATCGTCACAATCCACTCCCTCGTGCATATAGCCCTCTCCATCCGTGGTATCAATGAGCATTTGATAGCAGCCCTCGATCTCTTCTTCGTCCTCGCTCGTCAAGCCTTGCATCGCCACCGCCAAATGCCATACTCTGTTCTCGGGCGTATGCGGACTGCCTATGCCCTTCAAACAAGCGCCTTCGTAATAATATTTATTACGTTTGCTTAAAATCAGCTTTCGGGTATTTGCGTAAATTTCTTTGTCCAAAAACGGATATTCGAGATAGGGCAAGGAAAGCAGACTCGGGATATTTGCGTCGTCATCGATATGATAGTTGCCCATACAGTCCGTTTCGGAAACGTAAACCTTTCCGAGCTCCTTATCCTCAACCACGCCGTATTGCTCGATCAACGGCTTTAACTCGCTAACTGTTTTCTCGCAATATTCTGCATATTGGTTTTGACCTATTTTCTTGAATATGCTTGTTAATTTATAAAGTACGCTGACCAAAAACATATTGTCGGGGATATGATAATGGTATTTACATTTATCGTCGCTCGGCCGATACCCCGACCAAACCAAGCCCTTTTCGCTTGCAGGGTCTTGATCCTTTCCCACGACCTCGCTCTTACACCAATAACGACAAAAATATGTGCTGCGTTCGCTGTGCTTTCTTTCTATTTCTACCGTTGTTTTGATCTGTTCGAACGCCCACAAAAATTCTGCCGTAAAAATCGAATCGTCTTGCGTTTTTTCATAGTATTTACACGCAAGAAACATAGGATAGCATAAGGAATCCAGCTCAAACTTTCTTTCCCAAATCAATTTTCCCCAACGGTCGGTCAGATATTTTCCGTCCCAAGAACTGACTTGATACGCGTCTTTCATAAACGCGTTCGCGTACGTGTCCGTAATGATAAAATCAACCTGTTTCTTGATGACGCCTTTGATCAAGCCCCTTACGTCTTCGTCGTCAGAAAAATGCAAATATTGCATTACCTGCGCCGCCGAATCTCTGAGCCACATTGCGGGGATATCGCCCGTAACCACGAATACGCTACCGTCTTCCAAGTAATGGCAAGTCGTATCAATGGTATTGAAAAAGCATTTGTAAAACGTTTCGCCTGCCCTTTCCCCAAGCGAGCTTGCATACTCCCGTACTCGCTTGCGAAGAGTATGAAATTTGTCGTCGTTCAATCGAAGGAGCAAGCCTTTTTTCTTTTGCTCGTTACGTTTTTGTTCTTCCGTCATTTTTATTCCTCGCAATTATTAAACGTAGGTCGTCCCAAATTGTTCCATTGTGTAAATATCGTCTTCAGAGGGCTTTTGTACGTTTCCGCCGCTGATTACGATTTGACCGCTTTTGCCGTAAACAGCGATATTCTGCTCGTTTGTGCAATTGGTCGTAACGTTTTTTAATTCGATTTTATCAAAATATCCCACCTTAAACGCAGCGTTATTTCTTCGATCTTCCAAGAAAGCAACGTCGCAGTTTTCCATAAGTAGCCTTGCGCTCGCTCCGCCTTCAAACCCATGAAAGAAAATGGGAACGTACACGCCTTTTGCCGTGATATTTCTAAACGTTATATCCTTAAGCGGCACATTATACCAAGGGTGGTTCGGATCGGCTTCGTAGGAAATGAAACGCTGAGGGCTTTCCACCGTACAATCGGAAATCACGATATCCGCGGGGGCAAAGCGAGGGGAGACGATAGCCCGTTCCATAAAATAAGCAAAGAAAGCGCGCATCGTGCAGAAGCGGTTTTCGTTGGCGGTCGCAATTACGCCGTTTGCTTTCTCTTCGTCCGTTAAGCTTTTACGCCAAGCGTATTGGGCAGGGCCGAAGGCTCGGCATCTCTGTATGCGAACGTGTTTACCCGAGAAGCGGAATGCGTTGCAAGCGCAGTTGAGTATGCAATCTTCCACCAGCACGTTATAGTTTTCGCAGCCTGCGATACAGTCGTCGCCTGTATAGAATTGACAGTTGCGTACCGTGATATTGTCGCAAATCGTAAAATGCACGCCGTCGTGTCCTGCGCGTACGCATACGTTCTCCACGAGAATATTTTTGCTCGTCCAAACGCTGTGCGCCCAGTTGCTGCTGTTTTCCACCGTATACCCCTTGAACGTAACGTTTTCGGTTTTTATGACCGTGATGCAATGCGGGCCGCGGAACCTTTCTTCTCCGTTTGGATTATAACAGTTTTGCCCGTCGATCACAGCGTCCTTTTCACCGATGATCGCAACGTTTTTTTCGTTATAGACGACGATGAATGCATTGAACCAACCGCGGATAGGGTCGACGTTGTATCCTTTGGTGCTGTATTCGGGGAGATAGTTTTCGGGAATGGGATTAAATTCGTCCTCGTCCCAAAATGCGCGGTAATCGTCCAAATTGCGCGAGCCTAAGAGCTTTGCGCCTTCCAACAAATGCAACGTAACGTTCGAGCGCAAACGGAGACCGCCGCATAAAAAGTTGCCTTTGGGAATAATAACCTCGCCGCCGCCTGCCAAGAAACAGGTGTCGATCGCTTTTTGGATATATGCCGTTTGTACGCGTTCTCTACCCTCAACGGCGCCGCAATCAAGAATAGAAATTTTCATAAAGACCTCCTAAATTGTCTATGATAAATATACTAATAGTATAACATTGGGGAAATGTATTGTAAATAGTTTTTTTTTGTGGGGTTTAGACGTAAATATGGCAAAATTTGTTTTATAAAAAACAGCAAAAGGAATGCTCCTTTTGCTGTAACAAATAGAAAAATAATCAAACGAAAGTGGTTCCGAAATCTTCAAGAGACCAAGAACCGATCTTAAATTCTCTATCCGAGTAATCTCCTTTCATAGAGATATTACGGATCGAGTTACCGTAGGTAGCAATGATCGTTTCACAACGGGTATTCGTGCCGATACCTATAAGCTTGATCTCACCGCAATTGGCGACCTTGATAAGGGCGTTATTACGTCGGTATTCGCTGTAAAGGAAATTACAGTTTTCAAAGGTAACGGAAACGGGAGACTTTTCGCTGCCGTAAATCATGATCGGGAAAAGCATTTCCGTTACTTTTATATTACGGAACGTAATGTCGGCAAGCGGCTTGTTTTGTTGCCAAGAATCGTGTTTATAGGTGAACATAAAGAACCGGTTTAAATTTTGCATAGTGCAATCGCTGATGGTGATATTTGAGGGGGCTTTACGCACGTATAAATTTTTCATAGCGAAGAAAATAAAGAAATTGAGCATATTATAACGGCATTGTGGGAAACGGTCTGCCGTGGCGATCTCGCCGTCGATTTGCGCTTGCCGAGGAAGCGTTTTCCGATGCCCGTATTTTCCCGGGCCGTAAGCATTACAGCGCTGAATGGTAACGTTTGTACCTGCGAAACGGAAACAGTTGCAGGAGGTATTCAGCTCGTTATCCTCAATGAGAACGTCGTAATTGTTAAAGCCGAGGAAACAATCGTTGCCCGTGAAAAGACGGCAATGCCGTATGGCGGCTTGCTTTGTCGAGTAAAGGGAAATACCCGAATCGCCGCCTAAAACGATAACGTTTTGGCAGAGCAGATCTTCACACGCCCAGATAGAATGCGCGCTGTTGCCGGCGTGCTGAGCGGTATAGCCTTGCAGGGTGATTTTGCTCGATTTTAAAATGCTGATGATGTGCGCACCGCGAAAGCCCTCGTCGCCGTCGGGATCGAAACTGTTTTTTCCGTCTATGACGGAATCTTCTTCCCCGATAATGGAAACGTTGGTCGCCGCATATACGTGTATCATCGCACGGTGGAACGAGCGAAGCGCTTTTTCGTCTTTGATACGGACCTCAGGCAAAATTTGTTGGGGGAGTGGCTCAACGTCATCCTCGTCAAAGAGAATACGGTAATCTTCGATATTGCGCGAGCCGATCAGCCGTGCGCCCGATAAAAGGCGCAAAGTCACGTTTGAGCGCAAACGGATACCGCTGATGAGAAATTCTCCGCTGGGTATTAAAACTTCTCCGCCGCCGTTAAAATAGCAATGATCGATGGCGCGCTGTATAAATTGATTTTGTAAAAACTTGGAACCCGAGGTTGCACCGAATTCCAAAACGGAAACGTTCATATAATCCTCCAAACGCAGTAGGATACCACGCACATAACATTATATACCCAATATATCGAATTGTCAAGTAAATGGCTTTGCGAAAAGCGTGCAGGCAGATAGCGTTTTTTGCGCAATTCATTGATTAGCATTGTTTTTTCGGTGAATTTGGTGCGTATAGAGCAAGAAAGAAGAGGTATTTGCCAAAAAATACTATTTACAAACGTTTGCAAGTGTGTTAAAATACGTGCAAAGTACCGCGCCAACGTGTACGCGGACTGGAAAAAGGATGACGCGTAAACGTAGAAGGCAATACGGCATGAAGAAGTATTCCTCGATCAAAAAGAAGATAAAGACGAAAAATAAGGCTTTTTTCTTAAAATATAAGCAAGAAACACTATGCATAACGCAAAAAATACGATTTACAGTGCAAAAGTTATGTGATATGATAAAAATAGCAATAGGGATATTTTCCCTTATGTGCTCATAAAAATCCAAACATTCAAGGAGGACAAGAACAAAGTGAAGGTAACGTACAACTCGCCAATTATATTGGTAAAAGAATTCAATGAAGCTGATGTCATAACTGCATCTGTTCAAGATAACGCAGAAGGATTTGATTTACATTGGATTGGATATTGAGGAGGATATTATGAAAAAGACGATTAAAAAGAGTTTTATTGCGGTTTGTTCACTCGCATTTGCAATGTCTGTGGGCGTGGGATTGAATGCGGTTTCTGCCAACGCGGAAGTGGTTGATGTAACGAATAATTTTTGTATGGTAGATGGTGCTTTTATTCGTGTTAAAGGAAATGCTGCACCTTCTGGTATTCGTTGGTCGGCGACGGTAACGCAAGATTATTACGACTATATAACAGATATTGATGCGAATGCTGAATTTGGTATGCTTGTAGATAATACCGCCATTATTGACGAAGCTACGAATACAACTGAAAAACCTATCATATGTACGGTACCCCCCACATTTGAGAATGAAGTATGGACGTATCACGCAAGTATTACATATGACAAACTTCAAGCAGACTTAGAAGAGCTTTATAAAAACGATGGGGATAAAGACAGCAAAATTGCTGATGCACTTAAAGCTTGTTATGAAACTGAGCTTTGGGCAAGAGCGTACGTGAAATACGTTGACGGGGAAGGGAACGAAAAATACGAATACTCGGAAACGGCAGACGTAAACCGTTCTATCAAAGGCGTAGCAATGAACTGTCTAATTCAAGAAAATACGACGGGGAATGCAGATGTAACGGATGATAATAAAACAGCATTTGTTAATTATGCAGGTGGTAACTACGAAACCATTGATAGTGAAACGGTTACAAAAAATGCATACAATTTGACGAGCGCAACGGGTATAATTACTAGTCAAGGCGATCTTGAGGCAGGTGATTATGCCGTGTATGTTGGAGCAAAGAAAATCAGCGATAAAGTAACGCACGCAGGTGGCAAAATTTCCGCAACGATTGCAGGTCTTGGCACGACGATTGCGATAAAAGGTGAAGAAAATAACGTACGCTTTATTAATGAAGCGGGCGAAGTTTATCAAGTGCCTTTCGTTTCCGCAACGCATATCATCGGCGATCAAGCTGCGGGTGTTTCTGATAAAACCGAATGGAACAATGAAATGTCTTATTCGCAAGCAAGCGCTAATTATTACGATACCGTAACGAGTGATTGGTATGTTGCCGTTGTGAAAGATATGGATTTTGGTGGTGAAAGCATTACCAAGGCGAGATATTATCATAAATTTGCAGGCAAATTTAACGGTTTAGGACATACTTTGAATAATTTCCTCATTTCAGGAAGCCAAGCGGGATTGTTTGGTGCGTTGACAAGAATAGACGGTTCAACGCACGGCGCGTGGATTCAAAATGTTGCACTTACGAATGTCATCGTTGACAACACAGCTGGCTATCCTATTGCGGAGCAAGTGTGGGGAACTGGACACGTTTTGAAAAACATCTACGTGCAAGCGACTTATACGGCAACGGGGGCGTGTCAAGGTATTTGGAGGAATACGGGTACGGCTACGGTGGACAATTGTATTGTGAATTTGACGTATACCAACGCGCCTGCCACGGCGTACGCTTTTGCTGATTCAACGAATCAAGCTGCGACTTTTACGAGTTGTTATGCGGTAACCAACGCAACAACGACGTTGTTTGAAAAAGAGGGCGATAAAAACGAAACACCGAGTGAGAACGTTGCTTCTTCTATGAGCGCTATATTCCCGACGATTGTAGCGGATATCAATGATGAAGACGGTTTTGGTAAATATTGGTCGGTCGGCGAATATGGGTTGAAATTCGGGGATAACGAAGTATGGCAAAATAAGACGACGTTAGAAACGCTTTACTTAGACGCAAACACCAACAACACTATTAACCTTTCCGAGATTACGGGCGGTGCGGTAGAAAAAGTATTGCAAAACGGTGTGGAAATCCCCGAAAGCGATTATGAGGATGGCACTTTAACTTGCGACGTTGTGAGCGGTGGTTATACGCACGGCGAAGAAAACGTTATTTCCGTTTACGGCAACGGCAAAATCGTAGAACAACCCTTCGTAGTTTGTACATACGTAATTGATACCTATAAGGAATTCGATGACGTAATGCAAGATACCATCAATGCGGAAAATCACGATTCTTCGGGCTGGTATATCGTTTTGGGCGCGGATATTGACGCGAATGACGGTACGAAGACGAATGGCCTGTATATTAACAGTGCAAGTACGAGAACATTTGAAGGAACGTTTAACGGACTTGGTCATACGGTGGCTAATTTGTTAATTAACGGAATGGGCGGTATTTTCGGACAACTTAAGGGTGCCACGATTGAAAACGTAGCTTTCGTCGGGTTCTCAAAAACCAGTGGCGGTGGTTTTATATTTAGTAACTACGTGCAAGGAACGTCCTATATCAAAAACGTTTATGTGGAAGGTTACAGCGCAGAGAACACGCCGGTTTTCCGTGGCGGAGCAGCAGTGTACACGAGTAACATTGTCGTGAATGTAAAATACGGCGGTGATACACCTTATGTATATTACACAGATTATACTTACGCATGGGCGACGAATTGCTTTGCGATCGGTAATTTCACAGGTTTCCATTCGACGACAAATGGTACAGTAAGCGGTACGGTTTACGAGAATACGGCGACTTTTGCAACGGATACAAACCTCGCTACGATTACCACGGCAAACGGCTGGAATATGGATATTTGGTCGGTAAGGAACGGCTCGTTGTATTTTGGTAACAGGGCGGTACAGGACGTAACGTATACGACCTACGGACAGGTAACGTTATCGTAAAGTAAAAAAACGAATACGGCTATTGCTTTGGCGGTAGCCGTATTTTGTTATCCGTGAATACGATTTTTGAATATTTAACGGAACGCAAACAACAAAAAACCTATCGCAAAAGGCGGTAGGTTTTTGCGCAAAAACACTATCAAACAACCTAAAAATACTATTTACAAGGATAAAAACCTGTGAATAAAAACCTGTGATAATATATATTGTGAAATAATTATCGAGCATGGGAGGTATTTATGACGATAAAGAAAAAAATTACGGTTTCGCTTGCGGCGCTAGCGGCGGTTGCGGCGTTGAGCGCAGGTATTGCAAGCAGCGTTGTTTTGGCTGACGAGGGCACGCTTTCCGAGGTTTCGTACAAAACGCAGTATTTGATGAACGAGACCTTGGCGTTGCAGGACGCTACGATCGCCTACGGCGGCAAGAATTATGACGCAACGGCGATTTTGCATTATCCCAACGGAAAAACGTGCGCTCTGGAAACGGCCGTATTGACGGAACAGGGTGAATATACCGTTGAATACAAGGCTTTGGTTGAGAACAAAGCGATCAGCAAAACGGTCAAATTTACCGTTCTCGGCGACCGTTACGGCTTCGAGGGGAGCGGCAGCGTTTCCTACGGTGCTACCCCTTATTTGGAGGGGTACGAGGGCTTGAACGTATCGCTGGACAGGAACAGTACGTTTGTGTACAATCAAGTAATCGACGTCAGCGACAACACCTACGCCGCGGACGTGATCCGTTTTTACGTAACTCCGTCGATCGTGGGGGAGCGTGAGGTTTCAGCCATTTTCGTCCGCTTGACCGACGCTTACGACCCCGATAATTATATCGTAGTCCGTTATCGGCACGTACCCAATGCCGATAACTGGACGTATATTTCCGCAGGTGCGAACGGACAACCGAGTACGGGTGTGAGCCCTACCAACACGCCCGGGGCGGACACGGTGGAATTTGAGGGTAAATTGTACAGAATGTGGCAAAACCATCAATACTACGGACATGGCATGGCAAGCTCGTTCACGGGCTTATGCCCCGGGAACTATAACGTAGAACATGACAAGATCGGCTGGACGTTTGCAAGAAATTATCAGCGCTTTGCGTTAGATTATGAAAGCAAGAAGGTGCACGCGCAGGCTGTCGACGAGACCTCTCGGGAAGCCACGTTGGTCACCGATCTGGACGATGATGTATTCTTCGAGGGTAACTTATGGCAGGGCTTTACGACGGGCGAGGTTATTTTAAGTATGTACGCGGAGGGCTACCAAGGCGCAGCCTTTAATTTCTTCGTTACGACGATCGATGGGCAACCGGTAGCTTCGGACGGCGTTGTAAATACGATCGCTCCGCTTGTTGAGGTGGATTTCGGCGAGGGCTTGTCGCAGGAAACGTTGCCGCAGGCTATTGTGGGCAGACCGTATAACGTATTCAATGCAACGGCGCGTGACGAGTACGAGGGGGAGGTTCCCTGCAATGCGCTCGTTTGGTACAACTACAACAACAGCGCGCGTACGCTTGTCAGCGTCAACGACGGGAAATTTATTCCGACGAGAAAGGGAACGTACACGATAGAATATACGGCAACCGACTCTTTCGGGAACAAGGGTAGGCGGCTTGTGGAGATCGAGGCGATCGAGCGTGACAAGCTGGTGTATACGTTTGGGGAAAGCGAGAAGACCTTTGACGTTGCGTCGAACGTTTCCGTTTCCACACTCACGGTCGAGAACGGTACGGTAGGTGCGTCCGTAAACGTACGCGCCAAGCTCAAAGGCGGAGATACGGTATATCCGATCGACAACCAAAAGCTCACGTTCCGTCCGTTGTATGCAGGAACGTACGTGATCGAATACGAGTATTCCGATTATATCGAAACGCAGGTATTTTCCTACGAGATCACGGTAAATAGCGTCAGCAAGCCGTTGTTTGTGGACGATATCGTTCTGCCTCGCTATTTCATAAAGGATTGCGAATATTATATCCCCGATTATTACGGCTACGATTTCTCCGAGGGAACGAAGCAGATCAAGGCGGAGATCTCCTTGAAGGTCGGACAAGGGGAAAAGGCGGCGCTTGCGAATAATGCCTTTAAAGCGACCACGATGGACAGCGTGGAGGTGACCTACAAATTAACGGGTGCGGCAGGCACGGACGAAAAAACGTTGCTCGTTCCCGTTGTCAATACGGGCTATAACAAGCTCGGCTCGCTCGACCTTTCCCAATATTTGCAGGGCGAAGCGTTTGCGGCGGCTGCAAGCAACTCCGATATAGCCTATACGACGAATGCGGTAAAGGCAACGGGGGGCAAGGCAGTGCTTTCCCTTATCAACGCAGGCTATTGGAATGTATTCAGCACAGAGTTTACCGTAGATACGACTGCGAAAAATTACAACAGCGTGACCTTACGTTTTACCGACGTAGAGGAGCATGACAATAAAATGGAAATTTCCTTTACCCGTAGCGGCAATAATACGGCGGTCAAGCTGATTTGCGGCGACAGGGTCTTGGAAAGTGTGATCGAAAAGAGCTTTGAGGGCGTTACGTTCAGAACGGCGGTGGATAACGGCTCGTTCATAGTGGCGGACAGCGATATAAGCCTCCCTGCAGAGGAATTGCTTTCGGGCTTCTCCAAAAAATTCTATACGGATATCGAGCTTGGCGGCGTTTCGGGCGAAGCAACGATCCATATGAAGAGGCTTATGAATCAGCAGCTCTCTAATATGAACGCGGATATGGTCAAGCCCGTGCTTATCTTTACGGAATTCAAAAACGCATACGATCTCGGTGATTCCGTCGCGATCAAAGGCTTTGACACGTACGATTTCGTTGACCCGAGTCCTTCGCTCAGTTATTACGTGACCAATGCGCAGGGACAGTACGTAACCTCCTCCGAGGGTGTGAGCATGAACGGTACGCAGGACGTAAGAGGAACGTATACGATCAAGTGCGACACGTACGTGAACTGTATCCTCAGCGGAGAGGTTGTCGATTATTCGCGCAGAAAAGAAGCGTTCAGCTTTGTGTTCTCCGTTACGGATAAGGTCGCGCCTACGCTCACCCTGAGCAACGCCAAGACGTCGGGGAAGGTTGGATCGAAAATCACGTTGGCAAGCTATACGGCGGAGGATGATAAGACGGCGAACGTGAGCGTGTATATCCAGATCTGCGACCCGACGGGTAAGTGTACGATGTATGAGGATATAAAAGAGTTTACGCCGACTATGTCGGGAAGATACCGTATCATGTACTGCGCAATGGACGAAGCGTCTAATATTACGTTTGCAGAATATTATATCACGGTAGCGTAAGGAGGATATGGCAATGAATTATAAAAAGATAACGGCAGGTTTGTTGTTTGCGGTAACGATGTTTTCCGCAGTCGGTTGCAAAAAGAATGAAAACAGCGGTTCGAGCAGCGGTGCGGTGGAGCCGGAGGATCCTTATTGCTACGAAAACATAGAGGAAACGAACGCATATTTATTGCAGAGAGGGCATTGCGATTATAAGATCGTTTTGCCTGCGCAAGCAGGAAGCTATGAGGTCCTTGCCGCAGACGAGCTTACAAAGCTGTTCAAAGAGGCTACGAATCAGAAATTGCCAACGGTCACCGACGAAGATCTTACCTTTAACCAAAACGACAAGTATATTTTCCTCGGGGATACCGCAGTAACGGTGGAGCAAGGGTTCGTTCCCTCTCAATCGGAGCTGGGCGCGTCGGGCTATATCATCAAGACCGTTGGAAATTCCATCTTCATCACGGGTGCGAAAGAAACGGGTACGTTGTACGGCGTATATAAATTCTTGAACTATATCCTCGATTACGACTATTATTACGTAGACGTATACGGAATGGATAAGGGCGTTGCGGATATCAAGTTTTGTAACTATGACGTGTCCTTTGTACCCGATTTTCAGTTCGGAAATGTCGATTACGGCTTTTTGAAGGACGGTATCGCGCAGGATAAATATTCCATGGCAGGCCAAGTGAAAAGCCCTGTCAACGGCGGTACGGGACACGCGTCAATGTACTATCTTCCCAAGGCCACGTATCTGAATGAAAACGACCGGGATAACTATCACAGAGAATGGTATATGGAAGACCCTAATGTGGCGGAACCTACGCAGCTTTGCTTTACCGCGCACGGCGATCCGGACGCCTACAAGCTGATGGTGGAAACGGCGGCGCAGTCGCTCAAGAACGCGATCATGGGCGATCCGGAGGCGTATATATTCGATTTCAGTATGTCGGACGATCACAACTGGTGTAAGTGCGAGGCTTGTCAGACAGAGATCAAGAAATACAATGCCGATTCCGTCGTGCAGGTAAAATTCGTAAACGATATGACGCAAAACGTTGAGGATTGGATGGAAACGGATGAAGGCGCACCCTATAAGCGCGACTTCTACGTAGTGTTCTATGCGTATTATTCTTTGGTAAAAGCACCTGCGGAATACGATAAAACGACGGATACCGTGACGGTGGTAGACGATAGCGTATTCTTAAATAAGCACGTTATCCCTCAGGTCGCAGACCTTTTTGCCGATTATATGTCTAGCGTATATTCCGAACAAAACTACGATATGTATATGGCGTTTAAGACGTGGGGGTATTTGGCGGATCACGTAAGCTCCTACTACTATTGCTGCCGCTTTCACGATTCCGTAGCTCCGCTGAATACGTTTAACGATATGCAAGAATTGTATCAATTTTCCAAAGAACAGAACGTGTTTAATTTGTATAACCAGGGCAGCTCTGGTGATTACGGTTGGTCATCGGGGTGGAGCGCACTGCGTATCTATCTTGGGAACAAGCTGACGTTGGACGTAAACATCGATATGGAAGCGTACACGGATAAATTCTTTGAGGAGGTTTATCAAGACGGCTGGAAGACAATGCGTAAATTCTACGACGAGTGGCGGTTCTTAGACGAGGTCAATTCCGTTAAATTCGACGGCTATGCGGGCAAGTCCTCCCATTACGTGGATATTAAAAAAGCCGAATATTTCCCGCCGCCCGTTTTAGACAGGTGGCTTGGATATATCGAGACCGCACTTTCCGAAATCGAGCCGTTAAAAACGTACTACCCCGACTTATACGCAAGAACGTATAAAATGATCGTAGGCGAAGGGGTTTGGTTGAAGTACTTTAAGTATGAAATTTATCATGTTTCGATGCCTGCGGAAGAAGTTGAAAAATTAAAGCAAGAGCTGATTGCCGATCTGAAATTTATGGATGTTAGGAACATGGGCGAATATGTTGGATCCGTAGCAGATTATATTAAGCGTTTGGAGGGTTAAATATGAAAAGCAACTGGAAAAATATATTTTTGCGTGCGCTTTGCGTTTGTGTGCTCACGTGCGGCACGGTGGGGGTGGTAACAGGTTGCAAGGAGAACGTTCCAACCGATACAAGCGTGGAAGAGACCGAAAAGGAATTTTCGTTCAATTATCACATCTATGAATTGGCGCTTTACGACAGCTTTCAGTTAAAGGTCAAAGATTATGACGGGTTGACGTGGTCGAGCGATCAGCCGAACGTTGTGTCGGTGGCGCCCGACGGTACGGTAACTGCAAACGGTTACGGCTCGGCAACGGTTACCGTAACGCACGGAACGAAAACGGACAGCTGTATTTTTACCGTACCCGACGAGGGACTCGTTCCGACGATCAAAACGAATATGGCAGATGAGGGGATTGCCCTGCTTAAAGGCGATACGTTTGCGTTGGAGTGCGCCGTTGATTTTGACGGAACGCAATTTACCGACGCTACCTTTACGTTTTCCTCTTCGGA
Source organism: Candidatus Scatosoma sp. (assembly GCA_045542595.1). Taxonomy (GTDB): domain Bacteria; phylum Bacillota; class Clostridia; order Christensenellales; family Borkfalkiaceae; genus Scatosoma. The sequence goes on from JAZQLI010000019.1 coordinate 13,423, forward strand.
TACGGCAACGGTCAGTATTGGCAACGACGGAAAACTCAAAGCGGAAAAATTGGGCGAGGCGGTCATTACCGTCAAGGCGAGCTGGCGTAATTTCGACGAGGTGTATTTGACCAAAAATATTCCCGTTGCCGTCAATCCCGATCTGTCTATCGAATTAACGGCGGAGACGAATACTCTTTCTACGGTCACCGAAAAAATAGATGGGAAGAGCTATTCCAACGTATGCGATATCGCCTATACGGTTAAGATCGACGGGGTAGATAAGACCTCGGAAACGGCGTTAGAGTGGGTAAGTTCCGACCCGAGCGTGGCAACGGTCACGGACGGCGTAGTGACGGCGCACGCAAGAGGAACGGCGGAAATTACGGCACAATACACCGTTGAAGGCAAGACGTATGTTTCCCTTCCCATTTCCATTCAAGCCGTAGCGCCAACAAAGGCGTTGAATAGCAGCCGCTTCGTATATAACGTTAACGATAACGAGCAAACGGGGCTTACGATAGAGGAGCTGCAGGGCGAAGTGTACAGCGTGACAACGGTTTTGCAGGATTATACGGAGCTTTGCGAGATAAAAAGCGGTACGGTTACACTCGATAAAAAATACTTGGATACCCTCCGCGGATACGAGGATTTCAAAATCGAAACGCCTATATATTCCTATGTCTTTGAGACTGTTTTTGCTACGCATACCATATCGAATGGAACGGAATTGAAGGCGTTGATGGATTCGTATTACGGTAATAATGATGCAGAAATTACAAGCCCGAAGGAATCTACGGAAGGTTGGTATGTGGTCGTAACGCAAGATTTTAGCTATAATAACTCCGTTGGACATGGCTCTAATAGTTCGAGATTTAGAGGTGTGTTCGACGGTATGGGACATACGATTTCCAACGTTACTGTTAAGGCTAACGGCGGTATGTTTGGGGGCTTGGAAGGTACAATTAAAAATCTTGCTGTTGTTGGGTTAACGGCAACGCAATCGAATTATTTTCTTCTTGCAGGCTATTTATATGGCGGTACGGTAGACAACGTATTCGTACGCGGCAGCTTCCTCGTACCGAGCAATTGCGGTTTCGTTCGTCTTGGCGGCGGTTCGGTGAGCAACTGTATCGTGAATATAACCTATCCCGAAGGCGGTGAAGGCGCAGCTTATGGCGAGAAAGACGTGACGGGCGTAACCAACCCCGAAAATGCGACCGTTATTTCCAATTCGTATGCGATCGGCAATGCGGCAAAGTTCCGCCCTTACGACAGTCAAACGACGGTATATTCTACCACCGACGCATTTTTGTCCGCTTGTGCAAAGGATATTACGCTTGCGAACGGCTTTAACGAGTATTGGTCGCGCGACGCGTACGGTATCAATTTCCAAAAAACTCCCGTTGTCACCTTGACGGCGACCGAAAAAGAGCAGCTTATCAAGACGGAGGATTTTACGTTGAACACGGCGGAATTGCTTGGCGATACCGTGGAATACGCTTTGATCGATAACGAACGGGTAGAGGTTTCGCAGGACGGTATCTTACAGTTTAAATTAAGCGATTTCACAAAGGGCGAAACGCACGTCGTACAAATTCGAGGAAATGGCAAGATCATCAAACAACCGTTTATCATTCCTACCCATCAAATCGGCACGTGGACGGAATTTACCGACTTCCTTGATTCCTATAACGCAGAAAAAGGGAACGGTAGCGTGGATACGGCGGGCTGGTACGTAATTTTGACGGACGATATCGATTGCGGAAACAATCCGTACGGTATGGCAGGCTTGTCTCTCTGGAAAGGTACGTTTAACGGGCTTGGGCATAGCGTAAGCAATATACGGCTCTGGGGGCAGGGCGGCTTGCTCGGTAAACATGATGCAGGCGGCGTTATCGAAAATACGGCGTTTTTGGATATAAGAGCGACTGTAGCAGATAGTTATCTCTTAACGGGATACGCGCAGGGCGGCATAGTGAGAAACGTATATCTGCAAGGCGAGTTTACGACGGCTACCACGCACGGCGCAATGCGTAACGAGGGCTTCGGCACCGTAGAAAACGTAATCGTGAACGCACAGTTTGCAGATGGCTCTACGGCTCCGATGTTCAGCAAAAAAGGCAACGTTGTCTTGACGGAAGCGTATGCGATCGGAAACGCGACGGCTTACGTGGATGGGGATACGACTACCCCCGTTTATAAGAACGTAAAAGAGTTCCTGACGGCGAAGGGCGCAAGCCTTACGGCGGAAAACGGTTGGAACGAGTACTGGTCGATGAAAGACGGCAGCTTGTATTTCGGCGACAACAAAGTCGAATAAAAACAAAGTAGACAACAAAAAAAGATTATCCGACGGGATAATCTTTTTTTGTTGTTTATTTTTATGGGATTTTTTATTGCTCTTGCGTCGGTTTTTCTTTTTTGTCTATAGACGGTATTTTACCGAGGATTTTTTTATAGGCGTTAAAGAAAGTGGAATAGTATTCGAAACCAAGCTTTTGGGCAACGGTAGTAGGGGGCTCTCCTGCATTGATCAGTTCTTCCGCCCTGTGTATTTTTACGTTATTGATATACTGCTTGAGGGGCATGCCCATATATTTTGAGAATAAATGGGAAATATGGTAAGGGCTGAGATACAGATCTGCGGACATTTTTTCGAGAGAGATATTAGAAAAAATATTTTCTCCGATATAATTAATGATAGAACGAATATGTTCGTTGACCTGCAATTTTACAGGAGATGATATTTTGTTTTGATGCTGCTTATAAATTGCGGTCGACAGGTCGAGTATGGTAGCAACGATTTGAATGAAGGTACAGTCGTCATTGGGCTGTAAGGAAAGCCTCTCGATCTTTTGGAAATATTCAACAAGCTTTGCTTGCTCGGTATCCTGTTTTTTCAGGATACTGAACGAATTGTTATCGAAAAGCAAAAATTTCTTGAAAATATTTTCGGTCTTTGCGCTTTTAAGAGAAAGCAGATCGGCACTGAACCGCAAGATGTATCGCTCATAATCGCAGGATTCCAACTGTATCTGCGTTTTGTGCAGTTGTTGCCTATCAATAATGAGCAGATTTCCGGCGGAGGCGTAATATCTGCTTTCATTGATGGTTTGTTCCGTTTCACCGCTAATGATATATAACAGCTCGTAAAAGGAATGCGACTCAGCTTTGAGGTGTACGCTTTCACGGCCTTTATAATCCACTATGTGGTGAAAAAAAACATTTTTTTGTGGTGAATAATATTCTGCGAAGATTTTTTTCATAATTACATTATAACATATAAAAAAAGAAAAGCAATTATTCAAAGAGTGGAAGCGCAAGAAACACTATATAATGAGCAAGAAATATGATTTACTTCCAAGATTGTAAATGTTAATATATAAATATATTAAAATTGGTTAGAATGTGTTCGAGCGTCAGTTGACGTTTGTAAAAAAAGCTTTCCGGCGAATAGGGCAAGTCGATGCTCTTATTTATTTTGGACAAACGGAAAACAGGTTATTGCGGCATAATCGTATTGCTCACGATGATCATACCGATCGTAGGTTCTTCTATGTCTATGGTCGATTTTATGTATAAAATGCGTTTATACGATACCTTCCCCGGTTTGTACGTGCAGAAGTTTAACTTTGCCAATATGTACTATCTTATATTTTCCGGTGTATTTAAAGGCGTTTCGAAAGAGTATTATGAGGCTGCGCATATTGACGGGGCTTCCGAATGGTTGGTGATGACGCGAATAGCGTTCCCTCTTGTTATGACTACGTTCGGTCTTGTCGTACTTTTACATTTTATCCAATATTGGAACGATTATTCGACTTTGCTTGTGTACGCACCTTCCCATCCGACGATCGCATACGGCTTGTATCGAATCATGACCGATCCGACAGGCTCAAGTGACCGTGGCTCGACCCCGGTGCAAATGGCCGGATGTATATTGATCGTATTGCCCACAATGATATTGTTCCTGATTTTTAGAGATAAGCTTATGGGGAATCTAACGATCGGTGGTGTAAAAGAATGACAGAACAATTGTCGTCAATTATGGCGACAATTATTCTATTAAGGAGTATATATTTATGCCAAATTTGATACTAGAAAATGCAATCATAGCAACATGGCGTTTGCAGCCCAAAATCATAGAAAAAACCGTTTTACTCGGAGATATGAAACGGAAGGAGTGTGGTTACAAAAAGGGTTGTGAAATACCCGTTGTTGACGGTACGTGGACGGATTTTCATCAAGGCGATACTTTTGGAGCAAGAGATAAGCATTTTTGGCTGATTTCCCACGTGGAAATTCCGCAAGATATGCGTACGCTCACGGAAAACGAGGAGTTGATTTTAAGATATGAGAGCTCGTCTGTCGGAGATCCTATGCTTAACCCACAAATGATGCTCTTTGTCGACGGAAAGCTTTGTCAAGGTGGGGATAACAACCATCGGGAGTTGGTTTTGGATCCGTCCTTATCCGCGTTTGATTTTGCCGTCTACGCGTATTCGGGAATGCCTAAGCCAAATAGGGAAGGTGAGGTTATCTGCCCCAATTTTACGTTGCGGTTCAGTCTGCAAAAAAAGAATAAGCTGGTAGAAAAGGTTTATTACGATATTAAGGTCTTGTTGGAAAGCGCACAGCTTTTAGATGAGAACACGTTGGAGTTTTACGGGCTTACAAGTGCGCTTAAAAAGGTTTGTTCTCTGCTGAATTTTTGCTTTGAAGAAGAAGGGGCGTTTGAAGAAAGCTTACGTTGCGCGTCTGAGGCGGCGGACAAATTTTTTGCGGAAAATTGCAAAAAGGGCAAGCCTCAAATTGCTTGCGTCGGGCATACGCATATCGATATCGCGTGGCTTTGGACGATCGGTCAAACTCGGGAAAAGGCACAACGCTCGTTTGCAAATATGCTTGCGTTAATGGATAAATATCCGGAGTTTAAGTTTATGTCCTCGCAGCCCGTCTTATTTAAGTTTGTAAAAGCGGAATGTCCCGAGCTTTACGAACGCGTGCGCGAAAAAGTGAAAGAGGGCCGCTTCGAAGTGGAAGGCGGTATGTGGGTAGAGGCTGACTGCAATCTGATCTCGGGCGAGAGCTTGGTCAGACAATTCCTTAAAGGAAAATCCTTTTTCAAAAATGAATTCGGGGTAGATTGCAAGGTGCTTTGGTTGCCCGACGTATTCGGGTATTCCGCCGCACTCCCTCAAATCTTAAAAAAGAGCGGTATTGATACGTTCGTTACCTCTAAAATCAGCTGGAACGATACGAATACTATGCCTTACGATATTTTTATGTGGAAAGGTATAGACGGTTCGGAGGTATTCACTACCTTTTTAACGGCGCAGGACAAACAGAAAGATACGCCTGCATATATGCGCACTACGTACAATGCGCACGGCACGCCCGCGCAGGTTTTGGGCGCGTGGGATCGTATGCAACAAAAAGATCTTACCGACGAGGCTATCATTACGTTCGGTTACGGCGACGGTGGCGGTGGATCCACAAGTGAGGATATCGAGCAAATTACCCGTATGCAAAACGGTTTGCCGGGTATTCCAACGGCGAAATTCGATACGGTAACGGAATACATACGTCGCATGAAAAAGAATTGTAAGGGCAAAGAAGTACCTAAGTGGGTGGGCGAATTATATTTGGAATTCCACCGCGGAACGTATACCACGCACGCGGACAATAAACGTTATAATCGACTTTGCGAGTTTGCTTATACGAATTATGAAACTCTGTCGGTTTTGGCAGAACACTGTTTTGGGGAGGCGTATCCTTGGCAGGAATTGAACGAGGCTTGGGAAAAGATCCTTACCTATCAATTCCACGATATTATTCCCGGTAGCTCTATCGGAGAGGTTTACGAAGATACCAGCCGTCAATATCCCGTTCTTTTGGGAAATGCAGAGTCGCAAATTCAACGGTTGTTGCAAAAAATAGCCGACAACGTACAGGCAAACGGGGACTATTTGGTGTATAATCCGAACTCGTTTGAAGGCGACGGTTTCGTGGCAGTGGACGGGAAATATTACAGAGTAAAAAATATTCCGTCGAAGGGATATACAACGATCGATCTCGTGCAAAACGATATAACGGACGTTTATGTGAAAGAGCGTTATATGGAAAACGAGTATTATCGTATAACCTTTGACGAGAATTATGAAATCGAGAGCTTGTATTGCAAGAAACAGGACAGAGAGCTTGTGGAAGAGGACAAAAAGCTCAATACGCTTGTTGTTTATAACGATTATACGCCGAGCTTTGACGCGTGGGATATCCGTCCGTATTACAAATATACCAAGTGGGCGGTAAACAATGTTAAAAGCGTGGCATTTGTGGACGAGGGCGCAAGAAAGGGTATTCAAATCGTAAGAACGTTTGAAAAGAGTGAAATCAAACAAACGATTTATTTATATGATGATTTTGATCGGATAGATTTTGTTAACGATATTGATTGGCAAACCGAGCACGTGCTGTTAAAGACGCATTTCCCGTTTGCGATCAATGCAACGAAAGCGACCTACGATATTCAATTCGGTAACATTGAAAGGGCAACGCACGCAAACACGTCTTGGGACGAGGCAAAATTCGAGGTGTGCGCGCATAAGTACGCCGACGTTTCCGACGGGGGCTTTGGCGTAGCCTTGCTCAACGATTGCAAATACGGGTATTCGGCAGACGGCGGAGAGCTTACTTTGACCCTGCTCCGTACGCCTACGTTTCCGCATAAGGGTGCGGATATAGGCAAGCATACGTTTACCTATTCGCTGTATGCGCACGAAGGTTCGGTGTGTGCATCGAGAACGATAGAAAGGGCATATGACTTGAATAATCCCATGATAGCAGTTGCCACGTCGAAGAAATCCGTCGGCGTATTGCCCGGAGCGTTTAGCTTGGTAAATACGGATAAGAAGAACGTGATCGTCGAATCGGTTAAAAAGGCGGAAGACGGAAACGGGGATATCGTACGCTTATACGAAAGTAAGAACACGCAAACGAAAACGAAGATTGCGTTCGGGTTGCCTATAAAGAAAGCATATTTGACAAATTTAATGGAAGAAAAGATAGAGGAGCTCTCTGTGCAGGACAATGCGGTAACGTTGTCGTTCCGTGGCTTTGAAATTCACACATTGAGGTTAGTCTTATAGCCGATTGCTATGTGTCATCAAATGAAATACTTTGATAAGGCGGTATGAGAATAAGAATATTGATTGTTCGCCATGCGGATCCTAATTATAAAAAAGATTCGTTAACGGAAAAAGGGCACCGTGAAGCGGCGTTGCTTGCACAACGCTTGAAATTGGAAAAAATCGACTATATCTATTCTTCCCCTCTCGGTAGAGCGAAGGATACGTGCGCATACGTAGCGGAGACTAAAGGAATGGGAAATAGAGTAGTCGTTAAGCCGTGGTTGAGAGAATTTGTGTATGCACACTCCGTAAAATATCCGAACGGTGAAGAAAAGAACGTTATTTGGGATATGCCTCCCAATTTTTGGGTGTCACAAAAGGCTATGTACGATAAAGACGAGTGGTTTAAGCATCCGTGCTTTCAGTTTGGAAACATTTATAAAGAATATGATTCCGTAATAAAACAATGGGACGAGTTGCTTGCCTCACACGGCTACGTTCGTGATGGTATGACTTATAAAGCGGAAAGGCCGAATAAAGACACCATCGCATTGTTTTGCCATTTCGGCATAGAGTGTATTTTGCTTGCGCGTTTGTTTAACTGTTCGCCTATTCCTTTGTTGCACCACTTTGTTGCATCACCGTCATCGGTGACAACGCTGTATACTGAGGAAGTTGAAAAAGGAACAGCTGTATTCCGTTGCTGTGGCTTTGGCGATCTATCGCACTTATATGTCGGAAAAGAACCGCCGTCTTTTTCTGCTCGTCATGCGGAAATATATAATAGTTAGTAAAAATATTATTTGGCAGGTGTACCGAGTAAAGAGCAAGCGGCAAAAATGGTAAAAAACGTTGACGAATCCCGATTTGCTTTGGACGAAGTTACCATTGCCAACGGTATCAAAGACCCACCCCATGTACGGAACGGATATGTGTAGAGGGGCGTTTGGTTGAATTTGAACTACTTTATCATCAAGGGCTTGTATAAATACGGCTATGACGAAATCGCAGAAGAGTTGAAAACAAAAACCTTAGAGGCAGTCAATAAATGCTACAAAAAGACAGGCGCGATTTTTGAGTTTTTCGATTCTCGCGACGAGGTGTATCCTTACGAGTGTGAAAGAAAAGGTAAACCTACGACTCCGCCTGATTGGAGAAAGCAAGTGCATTCGATTGTTGACTTTAACTGGTCGTCTTGCTTTACGTTGATGTTTATTCAAGACGAGTTGTATTTGGATTAAGAACTTGTTGAGAGCTGAAAGGAAGAAAATATTATGAAAGTTTTGTCAATAGGTAATAGTTTTTCACAAGACTCACATCGTTATCTGTATGCTTTAGCAAAAACAGATGGAGTAGATTTAAAAGTCGTAAATCTATTTATCGGGGGATGTAGTTTAAGAACACATTATTTAAATATGCTTGATGATATGGCTACGTATTCGTTTGAATTCAACGGAGAAACAACAGGGATTAAGGTTTCTATTCGTCAAGCTCTCATTAGCGACGATTGGGATATTATCACATTACAACAAGCAAGTCAATTTAGTTGGGATTTTGAAACATATTCTCCGTATATCGAAGAATTATCGAATTACATTAAGAAATACTGCCCGAATGCGAAAATAGTAGTGCATGAAACTTGGGCGTACGAAAATGGAAGCGAAAGGATAAAGAACTTAGGGCTTACAAACGCCGAAGAAATGTATTCAAAGCTTCATACGGCTTATCTGCAAGCGTCAGAAAAGATCAATGCAGTCGGTATTATTCCTTGCGGCACGGTAATGTTTAAAGCCGCACAGTTGGGGATTAAAGTACATCGCGATCAATTCCACGCCTCTTTCGGATTTGGAAGATATCTTTTAGCGCTTACTTGGTATGCATTTTTAACGGGTAAGGATATTTCCGGGAATGATTTTAATAAGCTTGAAGAGCCCTTATTAGAAAACGAACGAAAGATTGCAACGCAAATTGTAAGTGAAGTTATATCTTCAAAATTGACACTAATCTAAACAAGAACGTGTAAAAACAGTATAAATTAAAAAAATTAAAAAATAAAAAATAAAAAATTAATTAGTAAGGAGAATACAATTATGCAAACAGTAAAAATCGGATTTATCCCTTCCACGTGGGAGTCTTGGGATGGTAGTGCACACACGGGTAAGCTTGCGGAGAAAATGCGCGAGCGTTGCTTAAACGTGATGAAAACGATTCCCGGACTTGAAATAGTCGTACCCTCTAAGGAGCAAACAGAGTTTGGTTGCGTGGGCACAATCGAAGAGGGCATGTCGGTTGCAGAATTGTTCAAAAAAGAGGACGTAAAGGGCGTTATTATCGGCAATATGAATTTTGGTTTTGAAACGGCACTTGGCCCCATTTTATCTACGCTTGATAAAGATATTCCCATTTTACATTTTGCGACCAAGAGCGGGGAATATTCTCCCCAGGGTAATCGTGCAACGGATACATGGTGCGGACAATTTATGACCTGTTCCGCATTAAAGCGCAGAGGCTTTAAGTTTGAACATATTCTCACGTGCGAACCTGAAGATGAAATTTTTGCGGAAAAAGTATCGATTTTCACGAGAGCTTGTAATGCAATCGCTCGTTTTAAAGGTGCGAGAATTTTACAGATTGGCACGCGTCCTACAGCGTTTGAATCGGAATTTTTCAGCGAGGAAAATTTGATGCGTGAATTCCGTCAGGTGCTTGTTCCCGTGGACCTCGCAACCGCATACGAAACGATGGATGCCATTTCCGCCGACGATCCTCGCGTTTTGGAGATTGTAAAAGACATTCGTGGAGGAGCGGATACGATTATTGAAGAAACTCCGGGAAGCATCGTAAATCAAGCACGCTTTGAATTGACCTTGAAAACCTTAAAGGAAAAATATCATTGTGACGTAATCGCTTCCAGTTGTTGGGAAAGTTTGCAACATAAATACAGCATTGCGGCTTGTTCTACGTTCTCGCGGTTAAACAATCAAGGTATTATCACCGCTTGCGAAGTGGACGTTATGGGAGCGCTTACGATGCTTATTATGAATGCGTGCGCTTTGGGTGAAACGCCTTCCGATTTCATCGACTGGACGGATCTTCATCCCACCGAAGATAACGTTTGGCTTGCTTGGCATTGCGGAAATGCGGCTTGTCAGCTTTGCGCGGACAACTGCAAAACTACGCTCCGTATGAATGAACGTTTGGGACTTTGGAGTCCGACCTGCTACGGTTCGCTTGAATTCAGAATGAAAGACGGGCCCGTGACGTGCGCAAGAATGATGGAATATAACGGAAAATACAATATGTTCTACGGAAACGGCGAAGCAATCGATATTCCGCCTATGACGCGCGGCAGCTATGCGTGGATTAAGGTCAAGGATATTCAAGATTGGGAAACGAAGATGATCGAAACGGGCGTGGTGCATCATGGCGTATTGATTTACGACGAGAAGGTTGCGGACGCGCTCGAAATGTTCTGCAAATTTATGAATATCAACGGGGTAAAAGGCGCGTAAATGAGTGTTTTGGGAATAGACGTCGGGACAAGTACCTGCAAAGGCGTCGTTTTAAATGCGGAAGGGAAGATCATTGCGCAAACCCAGAAAACGTATTCCGAAAAACCGACGATCAAAAATCAGTTTGCGGAAATTCCTGCGGAAACGTTTAAAGACGGTGTCTTTTCTGTTATCAAAAAACTTGCGAGCGTTACTCGCGCGATCGATCCAATTCAAGCGATCGCGCTGAGTACCCATGGCGAAACGCTGATCCTTGTGGATGAAAAGGGGAACGCTTTACGTCCTGCGCTTTTGAGCATGGATAGACGAGGCGTTTTAGAAACGGAAATACTTGCAGATACGGTGGGAATGGAAAACTTTTACCGTATTTGCGGTACGCCCATTCATTCACAATATCCCGTTCCGAAAATTATGTGGTTACAAACGCACGAACGGGCAACGGTGAAAAAAACCTCTCGGTATTGTACTGCGCAGGATTATCTTCACGGCGTGTTAGGGGTAGAAGGTTACGTTGATCATTCCCTTGCTTCGCGTTTCGGTGGATTTGATATTAAAAAACGCGAATGGTCGAAAGATGTTTTGGATGCTGCAGAAATCAATAAAGTAAAATTTTCAACGCCCGTCGTGTCGGGGACATCGATAGGAACGCTTCCTCGTTCTATTGCCGACGAACTTGGGTTGCAGGAGAACGTACGACTTGTGCTTGGCGGACACGATCAGCCTTGCGCTGCTTTGGGTATGGGCGCCACAGAAAATACCATGACGGTTTCGGCTGGTTCTTACGAGTGTGTGTCGGTGATGACGGAACGTCCACTCAACGGTGAAGACGGGTATCGTTTTGGATTAAATTCGTATTGTCATGTACTGGAAAATAAATACGTTACGCTTGCTTTTTTTGCCTCTGGGTTGGTCGTGAGTTGGTTTATGGACAAATTTTGCGCTTTGTTTCAAAAAGGCGAAGAGGATATTTTTGTGACGATGGAAAGGCTTGCGCCAAAAACACCTACGGGGATTTGCTTTACACCACATATTTACGGCTCGTTGAATCCTTGTTGGGATGATAGAGCCAAAGCTAAAATCCTTGGTTTGACGGCAGAAACGGGAGTAAAAGAATTGTATCGTGCTGTATTAGAAGGCGCGGCAAGTGAATTGGATTTGAACGTTTCGCTTTTGGAAAGGCTTGCAGGAAAAACGAAAGAGTTGACGTTTTGCGGCGGAGGAACACGATCGGGATTGTGGATGCAGATCCGCGCAGATATTTTGGGGAGAAGAATATGCCGTTTAGATAATGACGTGGATGCGTCTTGTATGGGTGCGGCAATTTTGGCAGGTATTGGCAATAATACATTTAAAAATGTGCAACAGGCTATTGAGGCGATAAAGTATTCAAAGACGGAATTTGATCCTCGAAACAGCGAGGGTTATACGGCGCAAAAAAAGGAGTATCGCGCATTGTATCAAGGTATATTATGAAAGAATTTACAATCAAAACGGATAAAGAGTTTTTAAGAAAACGGTTAGGAAGTATGTCCCAGCTTGCGGGTTTAAAAAAATACCGTTTAAGCGAGGGACGTGCAGACGGCGTAACGGCGGTAGAGGTGCGGACAGGAACGGGATTTCAATATACCGTTTTACCTGATAGAGGTATGGATATCGCATGGACGGAATATAAAGGCGTACCCGTTTCCTATATGTCCTCTACTGGCGTAAGCGCGGCGAGTTATTATGAGGCGGAAGGCATGGAATGGTTGCGTAATTTCTTCGCAGGACTTTTGACTACTTGCGGTTTTTCCAACGTGGGAGGACCTTGCGAAGGAGAACATTCCGTCATTGGCAAAAGAAATTTCGGTTTGCATGGCAGATTGACGAATTTACCTGCAAGCGAAGTGTGCACAAGCGAGGAATGGGAAAACGGAAAATATGTGATGCGCGTATCGGGAAGGATTCGAGAAAGCACAGTACACGGCGAAAATGTCACTTTACGCAGAACCATTACTTCGTATCTTGGTGAGAATAAATTGCTTTTATGCGATAGGATAGAAAACGAAAGCAACCGCATACAACCGCTTATGCTTTTGTATCATATGAACTTGGGGTATCCGATATTGTCGGAAAATACGAGGCTTTTGGTCGCTTCCGAAATCGTCGTTGGCGCAAGTGAACAAGCGCAGGCTGAGATAGCAGAATATGCGATTTTCCACGAGCCGAAAGCTGGTCAAGAAGAACGTTGCTATTTTCATAAGGTAAAAACTGATGCGGATGGGAAGGCGTATATTGCCGTTGTGAACGACGATTTGGAATTGGCAGTGTTATTTACCTATTATCCAAAGCAACTGCCGTGTTTTACCGAGTGGAAAATGTTAAACGAGGGAGAGTACGTTTTGGGTATCGAGCCGGGAACGAACAATCCGGTCGGGCGAACGCAGGCGGAACAAAGCGGATCGTTGCAAACGCTTGCCGCCGGGGAGATACGTGAAGTGGATATTACGATAGAAATTGTAGATGGCAAAGCCGAAATAGACAAAATCGAAAGGATGATCAAGAAAATAAAGGAGCAAAAAAAATGAAAACGATTAAATTTGGCGTAATAGGCTGTGGGCTTATGGGTAGAGAGTTCGCTTCGGCGGCGGCACGGTGGTGTCATTTGGCCGAAGAAATCGCAAAGCCTGAAATCGTTGCCGTTTGCGATTTCAACGAGGAAGCGACGGCTTGGTTTGAAAACAATTTTCCAAGCGTTAATTTCGTAACGAAAGATTATAAAGAGCTGTTAAAACGCGCTGACGTGGAGGCGGTGTATTGCGCATTGCCCCATAACTTGCACGCACAAGTATATACGGATATTATACGCGCAGGCAAGCATTTGCTTGGCGAAAAGCCTTTTGGTATCGATAAAAAAGCAAACGAGGAGATATTGCAGGCGATCAAGGACAACCCGAATATAGTCGTTCGTTGTGCAAGCGAATTTCCTTTCTATCCTGCTTGTCAACAACTGATCAAATGGGTAAAAGAAAATAAGTTTGGAAAAATTATTGAAGTACGCGCAGGCTTTCATCACTCTAGCGATATGGACTTAAACAAGCCCATCAACTGGAAACGAATGATCGAGATTAACGGCGAGTACGGTTGTATAGGCGATTTGGGTTTGCATACCCAGCACGTACCTTTTAGAATGGGCTGGAAACCGAAAAAGGTTTATGCATCCCTTTCTAATATTGCCAAAGAACGTTTAAATAAAGAAGGCAAAATGGTTCCTTGTTTAACGTGGGATAACGCTACGATGATGATTGAGGCGGAAGATGGCAACGGAGATACGTTTCCGATGATATTGGAAACCAAGCGTATGGCACCGGGTGCGACGAACGATTGGTTTCTGGAAGTTTACGGTTTGGAGTGTTCGGCAAAATTCAACTCAAACGAGCCTGATGTATTCTGTTATACCAATTCTTGGGGAAAGGAACAGGCTTGGTGTAAGATTAATGTCGGTTATAAGTCAATGATTCCGACGATCACGGGAGGAATATTCGAATTTGGTTTTACCGACGCTATTTTGCAAATGTGGGCTACTTTTATGCAGGAGATCGAAGGAAAAGAAGTGTTCTTTGGTTGTTGTACACCCGAGGAAACGGAACTTTCGCATAAATTGAATACTGCGGCGTTGCTTTCCAATAAAGAAAACAGAGTCGTTGAAATAGACTAAAACAGGAGAAATGTGTTATGAGAAAATTAGTATTAAAAGCACCTTATAAACTGGAAATGACGAAGGCGGACATTCCCGAACCTACGGACAATCAAGTGCGTATTTTTGTTAAAAAAATCGGTATCTGTGGTTCGGATCCTACGATATATAAAGGTTTACATCCTTATGTTTCGTATCCGCTTGTTATGGGACACGAGTTGTCGGGAGTAATCGACAAGGTGGGGAAAAATGTATCGCAGAACAGAATAGGCGAAAGAGTAGCAGTTATTCCACATATTGTATGCCACGAATGCGATGCTTGTAAAAAGGGGATTTATAATTTTTGCGAAACGCTCAAATGTACGGGCGCGGAGGCGGACGGCGCACATTGCGATTATTTCTGTATCGAAGCGGAAATGGCAGTGAAAATACCCGACGAAATGTCTCTGGAAGAAGCGGCTATGGTCGAGCCTGCTTGCGTGGCGTATCATGGCGCAAAGCGCGGCCAAATCCAAAAAGGTGAAAATGTTTTGGTTGTTGGAGCAGGTCCGATCGGGTTGTTCTGTATGCAAAGCTGTTTCGCACTCGGTGCAGGAAAGGTATTTGTGGCGGATATGGATAAAAACCGTCTGGAACTTGCGAAAAAACTTGGTGCAACAGGTACGATTGCAGTCGGAGAAGAGGATTTGAAAGAAAAACTGACGGAGTTTTTAGGCAGCGAGAAGAAAGTGGATGTGTTCTACGATTGCGTTGGTGAAAAGGGTGTTGTGTTCAATAATATTTTATCGCTCGCTCGTCGCGGTAGCCGTATCGTCGTAATTGGCGTGTTACAAAACGCTTACAATATTCCTTTGTTGCCTGATTTTGTACAACATGAATTGACGGTGTCGGGAACGACGATGTACGTTCCGCAGGATTATGCGGAAATGATCGATTTGATGGGGAAGAAAAAAATTCGCACGGAGGGTATGGTATCACAACGTATTCCATTAGAGGAAGTCCCTCAAATGTTGGATGATATTGTAAACCGCAGAGTAAAAACGTATAAAGTAATGATTGAAGTCAATGATTAAATTTGAACAAGTAAAAAAATTAAAAGAAAAAGCTGCAATACTCCGTAGGCTAATCGTTGAAACGGTGTATAATGCCCGTTCAGGACATATCGGCGGTTCGTTGTCGTCCGCCGAGATTTTAACGACTTTATATTTTTACGAAATGAATGTCGATCCTCAACGTCCGCGTATGGAAGAGAGGGATCGGTTTGTTTTGTCCAAAGGACATATCACGCCCGCTTATTACGGCACACTTGCTTTGCGCGGGTTCTTTCCCGTGGAAGAATTAAAGGGTTTTCGTAAATTCTCCTCCTTTTTACAAGGTCACCCCGATAGAAACAAAGTGCCGGGGGTGGATATGAGCTCAGGTTCGCTTGGGCAAGGCGTTTCCACTGCGGTTGGTATTGCGCTTGCAGGGAAATTGAAAAAGGAATCCCATCGTACGTATACTTTGCTTGGTGACGGTGAAATACAGGAAGGGCAGGTATGGGAAGCATTCATGTTTGCAGCCCAGCAAAAATTAGACAATCTTTGCGTGATCGTTGATAATAACGGCGTGCAAGCGGACGGCTTTATTGAAGATATCGCCTCGCCCTATCCCATAGACGAAAAGCTAAAAGCGTTCGGGTTAGAAGTATGCGTCGTAGACGGACACAACTTTGAGGCGTTGGCACAGGCGTTTGA
Source organism: Candidatus Scatosoma sp. (assembly GCA_045542595.1). GTDB lineage: Bacteria > Bacillota > Clostridia > Christensenellales > Borkfalkiaceae > Scatosoma. The sequence continues at coordinate 29,459 of JAZQLI010000019.1, forward strand.
AAAAGCACGAAACACCAAAGGAAAGCCTACGGCAATTTTGGCGAAAACGGTAAAAGGCAAAGGGGTTTCTTTTATGGAAAACAAGTCCACTTGGCATGGAAGTGTTCCCAACGCCGAACAGTTTGAAAGGGCAATGCAAGAGCTGGAGGTCGAGGAGTAATGACGAACGAAAACAAAATATCCACCAGAGAAAGTTACGGCAGAATACTTGAAAAGCTCGGTGCGGAATATCCGAATTTGATCGTATTAGATGCCGACCTCGTAGGGGCAACGAAAACCTCCTATTTTCAAAAAAAATATCCCGAAAGACATTTTGATTGCGGTATTGCCGAGGCGAATATGATGGGTGTTGCGGCAGGCCTTGCGGCGGAAGGGTTTATTCCCGTTGTCAGCAGTTTCGCCATGTTTGCGGCGGGGCGTGCTTACGAACAGGTCAGAAATTCGATCGGATATCCCAGTCTTAATGTCAAGATTGTTGCTACGCACGGTGGGGTTTCGGTGGGTGAGGACGGAGCAACTCATCAATGTAACGAGGATATAGCACTTATGCGTTCCATTCCTGGAATGACAGTGATTTGTCCTGCAGACGGTGTGGAAACGGAAGTCGCAATCAAAGCAATTATGCGACATAACGGACCCGTTTATGTCCGTCTTGGGAGATCGGACGTTCCCATTTTTAACGATAACGACGGTTATGCGTTTACGCTTGGAAAGGGCATTGTGTTAAAAGAAGGACGGGATCTTACGTTGATTGCAACGGGACTGTGTGTATACGAAACTTTGCGTGCTGAGGAAATGTTAGCGGAGAAAGGTATATTTGCGGAAGTGATAAACATTCATACGATCAAGCCTTTAGATAAGGAGTTGATTTTGCGTTCTGCAAAAAAAACAGGGCGCGTGGTCGTCATGGAGGAACATTCCGTGATTGGTGGCTTGGGAGATGCCGTTTGCGAAACTTTATGTGAAAATACCCCTATGCCCGTATTAAAGATCGGTATTCCCGACGTATATGGAAGATCGGGTTCGGCAAGGGAATTGCTTAATTATTTCGGACTTACGGGAGAAAAAATTTTTCAACGGGTATTTCGTTGGTATCATGGAGAGAAAGAATGTTAGTAAATTTAAAGGAAATTTTGAAAATAGCTGAAGAAGATAAAAGCGCGATAGGAATGTTTAACGCAACGGGTTTTGATAGTCTGCAAGCGGTAATCGGTGCGGCGGAAGAATTAAATAAGCCCGTCATTATCGCGCACGCGGAAGTACATAACGTATATAACGATATTTCTATGGTAGGTCCTGCAATGGTGGCGGTGGCACAAAGTGCAAAAGTGCCCGTATGCGTTCATCTCGACCATGGTACGTCCTTAGACATGGTTTATAAGGCATTACGGCTCGGTTTTACGTCCGTAATGATGGACGCGTCCGCGCTTCCTTATGAAGAGAATTTGCGTTTGACGAAGATGATTACACAAGCGGCGCATTCTATGAACGTTAGCGTAGAAGCGGAACTTGGTAGACTCGTAACAGGCGAAGCGGGAAGCGGTGAAGAAATGACAAACGCGAAAGCGGAAGATTTTTATACCCGTCCCGACGAAGCGGAAAGTTTTTGCGATGCAACGGGTATTGACGCACTCGCGATTGCGTTTGGTACGGCGCACGGATTTTATTCGGCGCAACCCAAGCTTGATTTCGACGTGGTTAAAAATTGCGCGAAAGCAACGGGATTGCCGCTCGTTATGCACGGCGGAAGCGGCGTAAGCGAAGAAGGATTTAAAAAAGCGATTGAAAACGGTATCCGTAAAATCAATTATTATTCATATATGTCCAAGGCAGGCTATATGGCGGCGAAAAATATGATAGAAAGCGGTAAGACAAATTATCTTCATGACGTCGAATACGCGGCGATGCAAGCCATGAAAGAAGATGTAAAGAAAGCGATTTCTCTTTTTTTTAGAAAGGCAGGTGGATGATGATTAAGCATGTAATTTGTTTTAAATTACGCGAAGGTGAAAGAGTAGAAGAGGCAAAAGCCGTTTTGGCGAGTATGCAAGGGAAAGTTCCTTCTATAAAGGAAATGAAAATCGGCGTTGACGAGTTGCATTCCGTGCGCTCATATGACCTGTATTTATCCGTAGTTTTGGCGAATATGGACGCGTTAGATGATTATCAAAAAGATCCTTATCACGTAGAAGTGGTTAAGGCGTATATGAAAAAGGTGTCCAGAGATAGTATAGTAATTGATTATTCGTTTTAAATAACAAAAATATTATTTGGTTTTGAAAGAATATTCTATAACATATTAGATTTTAGCAAAATAGGCAATAGTATTCTCGCCTCGTATGTAATGACTTGGTAGATAAATATAGACATTTCACAACGGAGTGTGAAGTTATTCATTTATAAAGATAGGAAGATACTTTGATGAATAATCAATTATATAGAGTGGAAAAATTCGGCGCAATGGCCGATGGCAAAACATTAAACACCAAAGCGGTTCAAAAAGCGGTGGAAGAATGTCGGGAATACGCACAACTCTTGGAAAAAAGAGGGCTTTGTTTTGCACTCCAAAAAAGAAATTTCCGCTGGAAGCAGGTATGCGTATAACGTAAATTTATTTTACTCTTATTACAATCAAGATACTTGCGTATTTATTTTTTGGGATGCGTCTATTCACACTGTTTTTATAACAGCAGAGCCTTTGCAAGCGTTGCCTGATGCGCAAAACACCTCAAAAGAAGATATAAGCGTTCCGTCAACTTTTACGCAAATGCCTTTAAGGGGCGGTATGAGCTACGTGGTAAGGCTTAAAGACGGCAGATTTATTATTGTGGACGGCGGAGCTTACAACGAGGAAGATAGTTTGCAATTATATGAATTTTTAAAAGAAAATTCCC
>JAZQLI010000020.1:0-44221 GCA_045542595.1 Candidatus Scatosoma sp.
TTCTATTATCTCCACTGCCTTTTGAATGGAATCGAGATGTTCTTCCAACACTTCTCCACAATTTGATTCCTTATTATCGCTGTTACCTATTGCTTCTTCTGCGAAAATATGCATAGCCGTAAGCGATTTAAATTCTAATTCCGCAAACTTTTCACGTAAAGTATACGGGAACGGCGTTTCCAAAATACAATCGGATAACGCAACGTCTATCGGCACATTTGTATCAATAGTTGCTAATTTTTTAGAAAAAATAGCGCTTTCTTTTCCGTTTATAAGCTTATCGTGTAAAACTCCTGTAATTTCGTCGATATGCGCATATACGCCTTCAACGTCAAAATACCTATCTAAAAGCGTTGACGCCGATTTTTCGCCTACTCCTGCAACGCCGGGAATATTATCCGATTTATCCCCCATTAAAGCCTTTAAATCAATTATTTGCGACGGTATAAAACCCGTTTCATCTTTAAAATTTTCCGCAGTGAGTTCTAAAATGTCGCTAACCCCTTTACGAGTAAAGCAAACGGACGTTGTATCGTCTACTAATTGATAAGAATCTCTATCGCCCGTATAAATATACGTCGGCAAACGGAATCTTTTTGCAAGCGTGCCTAAAATATCATCCGCTTCATAACCTTCCAGTTCGCAAATTTTAATTTTCATAACGCGTAATACGTCTTTTAAAATAGGCACTTGCACGGCAAGTTCGTCAGGCATAGGACGACGCCCTGCCTTATAATCGGTATATAATTTATGACGGAAGGTAGGCGCGCGCAAATCGAACGCCACCGCAAAATGCGTAGGTTTTTTATCCGAAATGATTTTTAACATCAATTTAACAAAACCGAATACCCCGTTTGTGGGTGTTCCGCTTTTTGTTGTAAACAATGGCGTTGCGTAAAACGAACGATTTAATAAACTGTTTCCGTCGATAAGAACTAATTTTTCCATACGAATCCTTTTTTATATGAACTTTATATTATTATTGTAACACGAATAAAAAAAAATCGCAAGGAAATATAAAAAAGATTTAAAATTTTATGAAAATCCCCCTTTAAATGCTTGCTTTTTTCTTTTTGATTGAGTATAATAAATAAGCTGTTGAAAAGAAAGCGAAACAATTTATATGCTACTGTGGCTCAGTCGGTAGAGCAGCTGATTCGTAATCAGCAGGTCGCCGGTTCAAGTCCGGCCAGTAGCTCCAAGGCAGAACAGTTGGGTTTCCAGCTGTTTTGTTTTTTTTACTTTTTTGAACCGTCATAGACCTGCTGATTAAAAAACGGGGTCCCCAAAAATGAAAGCATTTTGGGGGCAAACAATAGGTCGCCGGTTCAAGTCCGGCCAGTAGCTCCAAAGCAAAACAGTTGGGTTTCCAGCTGTTTTGTTTTTTATATACTTGACAAACCGCTTTAATAATTGTATAATAAAAATATAAAAGAAAAGGAGTATTTTTATGATAAAAACAAATTCTATTGAACAATTAAAAAAAGAACTCAATCTTCCCCAAGAACTTATCGAATTTATAAAAAAGGCAAACACGGAAACGCCTTGCGGTAAATACTTTTTTAGTGATAACTGTTATGCTATGGTGCAAAGTTACGACAGTAAGCCTACCACCTATTTAAACGATAATAAGGCCGTACGTATGGAAGCGCATAAAATTTATACGGACGTGCAATTCCTTATTGCAGGCGAAGAAAAGATATTATATACAAACGTGGACGGATTAGAAGAAATACAAGCGTACAACCCTGATAAAGACGTACTTTTTTATGCGGCGGAACGTTATGAAACGGTAAAATACGGGGCTGGGGATGCAGTGATATTGCCGCCAAGCGACGCACACGCACCCGGACTTGCATTAGACGTATCTAAACCTGTCAAAAAGATTGTAGTCAAAATCAAATAAAACAAAAACGTCTCTCGTATTTAACGAGAGACGTTTTTGTTGGTGCCGAAGGTGGGACTTGAACCCACACGGTATCGCTACCACTGGATTTTGAGTCCAGCGCGTCTGCCAATTCCACCACTTCGGCACAATTCACTTGAAAGCTTTATTATTATATATGATAACAAAAAAAAATGCAAGCGTTTTTTTGGACTTTTTTAAAAAATTTTAACGTATCTATAAAATTTATTATCATAGCTGTACATTCTCCGCCAACAATGCATACGATTGACATAAAAAACAACTTAAATATCGCATATCTTTAACGTATACGGTTTGCGATTGCATTTCTTCTATTTGCTCCACCGCTTGTTTACAAACGGAAGAAAACTCTGAAAAAACTGTTTCATATTGCCGTTGCATATATAAAAATTGCCTGCGCTGAATGTTTAAAAACCGCTTAGTAGACTCTTGCGTGGCTCCGTCGTCTAAACGTGCAATTTCTTTATTTAACAGCCGAATATGCGCATACAAGCATTCAAACGCGCTTTTATACGCGGATGCGGACTGTTTATCTTTTTTCGTTACGAAACGCAAATTTTTTGCGCGTAAAGTTATCAACAATACGTCTTTATCCTGTAGTTTTAACGATTGATATGCTTGTTCTCCTGACGATACGTCGGTATATACTGCATACGTAACGTAATCCCTATCGCCGTATGCAAGAGTATACCCTGCACCGCCAAGATATTGCGCATTATGCGTACTTGCTTGTATATGCGAAGACGTTGATACTAAAAAATAGAATTTTTTTTGCGTTTCAAGTACGGTAGATTTTCTCGTTGCGCCTATACTCAAAAACGATATAACCGCAACCGCTATCCCTAAAACCGTACAAATATATAGTATAATTTTTTTCCAAAAAAAACCCGTTGTCATACCCTATCGTATGCAACGGATTTTTCAATTAGTCCATATACAACACACATTCGTCTTGTCTTAACGTTTTTTGCACATCAATGACTCTTTGATTAGAAGAACCGCGGAATTTCAACCGAATATCTTTAAGCTCTTCCACAAACGGACCGTCAACGAGTACGTCAAAAAGAGAAATCAATTCCTTTGTGCATTCGGTATTTTTATGTTCTTCTTTGAGTTTGCCTGTCTTTTCGTCAAACACAAACCCTGTATAACACCAAATAGTTTTATTAGGATAAAGCTTTTTCACCTTTTGAATGAACGGGTATAACACTTTTTGATTTTGCGGTTCTAACGGTTCGCCACCGAGTAAAGACAGCCCAGCGATAAACGAAGAACCCAGCTCGTCTAAAATTCGTTTTTCCACTGCCTCGTCAAACGGTTCGCCATAGGAAAAATCCCAAGCGATTTCATTAAAACAGTTTTTGCAACGATGCGTACACCCCGAAACAAACAGGGAAATGCGCACGCCTTCTCCGTTTGCTATATCCGTCCATTTTATCGTAGCGTAATTCATTAAAGGTGTAACACTCTATCTTTTATTTCTTGTGTTCTGCCTTGATTCCAGTACTGCGTACCAATATAACCACAGGTACGGCGTGCAACGTTCATCTTGGCTTGGTCGCGATTTTTACAATGAGGACATTCCCAAACGAGCTTGCCCGATTCGTCCGTTTGAATTTGAATTTCGCCGTCGAATCCGCATACTTGGCAATAATCACTCTTCGTGTTTAATTCGGCGTACATAATGTTTTCATAGATAAATTTCATTACCGAAAGCACTGCAGGAATATTATTTTGCATATTAGGTACTTCTACGTAGCTAATAGCACCACCGGGCGAAAGTTGTTGAAATTCGCTTTCAAATTTCAATTTCGTAAACGCATCGATAGGTTCGGAAACGTGTACGTGATAACTGTTGGTGATATAATTTTTATCGGTAACACCGGGGATAACGCCAAAACGTTTTTGTAAGCATTTCGAGAATTTATACGTCGTGCTTTCAAGCGGAGTACCATACAACGAGAAATCAATATTCTCTTTCGCTTTCCATTGTTTACATTTATCGTTCATACGTTGCATAACGGCAAGTGCAAAAGGCTTCGCTTCCGCATCAGTATGCGATTTGCCTGTCATATATTTAACGCATTCGTATAAACCCGCATAACCAAGCGAAATAGTAGAATATCCGCCAAACAAAAGCTCGTCAATCGTTTCCCCTTTCTTTAAGCGCGCCAACGCACCGTATTGCCACAAGATAGGAGCAGCATCGGAAAGCGTACCCCTTAAACGGTTATGACGATACATCAAAGCTCGATAGCAAAGTTGTAAACGTTCGTCGAAAATATCCCAGAATTTATCCATATCGCCGCCCGAAGAGAGTGCTACGTCCACCAGGTTAATGGTAACAACGCCTTGGTTGAAACGCCCGTAATATTTAGGCTTACCGTTTTCGTCTACGTACGGAGTTAAGAAGCTTCTACAACCCATACAGGTATAACAATGCCCTTCTCCGTTTTTATCTACCTTGTATTCGAGCATTTTCTTTTCGGAAATATAATCGGGTACCATACGTTTTGCGGTACAGGTAGCCGCAAGTTCCGTCAAATACCAGTAGGGTTGTTCTTCGGAAATATTATCCGGCTCAAGCACGTAGATAAGCTTGGGGAATGCAGGCGTAATCCATACGCCAGATTCGTTCTTTACGCCCTTGATTCTTTGCTTAAGCGTTTCTTCAATAATCATAGCAAGGTCGGCTTTTTCCTGTTCGTTTCTCGCTTCGTTAAGATACATAAACACCGTAACGAACGGCGCTTGCCCGTTGGTCGTGAGCAAGGTAACCACTTGGTATTGAATGGTTTGAATTCCCCTTCTGATTTCGTCGCGCAAACGCTTTTCAGCTATATCGATAATATCCGTTTCAAATACGCCGAGATTTGCAAATTCTTCCGCGACTTCTTTACGGATTTTTTGACGGGAAATTTCTACGAAGGGAGCAAGATGCGTAAGCGAAATACTTTGTCCGCCATACTGATTAGAAGCCACTTGTGCGATAATTTGCGTAGCGATATTGCAAGCCGTAGAAAAGCTGTGCGGTTTTTCGATAAGCGTACCCGAAATAACCGTGCCGTTTTGTAACATATCTTCTAAGTTTACAAGGTCGCAGTTATGCATATGTTGCGCGAAATAGTCCGCGTCGTGGAAATGGATAAGTCCGTTATCGTGCGCCGCTACAATATCTTCAGGCAATAAAATACGGCGAGTAAGGTCTTTGGATACTTCCCCTGCCATATAATCGCGTTGTACGCTGTTTACCGTAGGATTTTTATTAGAGTTTTCTTGCTTAACTTCTTCGTTATTGCATTCAATTAACGTCAAAATTTGCGCGTCGGTAGTGTTTGCCTTTCTAACAAGTTGACGAGTATAACGGTACGTAATATATTTACGCGCCAAAACAAACGCCTTCATATCCATAAGACGGTTTTCCACCATATCTTGCACTTCTTCAACGTGCGCCGAACGCACCATCGACATACATTCTTTTTCCACGTCGGCGGCAAGTGCAATAATTTGCTCCTCCGTGATACGCGCCGATTCCATAATTTCTTTGTTTGCTTTACGAACAGCGTCTTCTATCTTTTTCCTATCAAATACCGTTTCCTGTCCGCTTCTTTTAATAATTTTCATTCCTTGCTTCCTCCTACGTATGCGTTTGTCCTATTCCTAAACTATATACACATCTTCTATTCGTTTCACTTTCGTCAAACACAAGATATTGTATGCTCTTTTCATACCGTGCCTTATTATTATACCATATCTTGTGGCAAAGTCAAGCACTCAAACACAAAATATAGTATAGAAAAAAGTTATAACAAAAATGCATCTTTTTAAGGGAAAATTGCGTTTTCCCTTTTAAAACCGAGCGAAAACGATTTTTTAGAAAAATATAGGTATACAAAAATAAAATAATATACACATTTTTTATAGAAAAAGACGGAACGTATTGTGCTCCGTCTTTTCAATAACCACAATATCTTGTGGTTTTCACCGTTTACAGTTATTTTGATTTTTTAGCTTCTTTTACCGCTTTCCAAGCTTTATTGTACGCTTCTTCGTACGTTTTGCATTCGGCAAGCATAAGCCAAAGCGAATCTAACGAATAATACGGTAAATACTCGCGCTTTAAAAAATCCGCCAAAGAAAGACTATCCGCTTTTTCGTCAGGGAAACGAGCGTCAAACGAACGGGATTTCATCAAATCGATATTAGGGAAAATATGCTTTACAGCCAAAGCTTCGCTTAAATAAATTTCAAGGTTGGAAACGGACGTCATCTCCGCAAGCAACATTTCGTCTACGGGATTACCCGTATCCGAATTTAAAGCGCCTATCATAGTAAGAGAGCCGTTCCCCTTTAAATTTCTTGCCGCGCCCAAATAATTTTTTAAATAATATACCGTTTTACTTTCCAAACCGCCTGCAAGCGTTTTACCGCCCATCGACGCGTCCGTTTCATTATAAGCACGCGCCAACGCATTAAACGAATCCACAAAAAACAGTACGTTTTTACCGCATTCCACAAAGCGTTTTGCCCGTTTCAACAAGAAGTCCGCGGCAAACACTTGCGCGTCGCAATCGTCTTCATACGTCGTATAGATAAAATGGCAATTCGGTAAATCTTTTTTAAACTGCGCTACCGTTTCAGGCGTTTGGTCAAGCAACAACACGAACAGCCACACGTCGCGATTGTTGACTAGCGAAGCTTTCGCCATATCCAAAATTAAGGACGTTTTTCCGCCTTTTGGAGCGGAAACAATACAACCTCGCTGTCCGCGACGAATGCGTATCAACCATTGCAACGTACGAACGGAAACAGCACTCTCTTTTAACGCCGTACTGTCAAAACACAACGGTTGCATAGGATATTCCACTTCCGCGTCTTCAAAACGCGTACGTGTAACCGTACCCGAAGCGCAATCGTTAATCACCGTAATGCCCGTAACAACGTAGGCGGTTTTTGCCTTGCTAGCCGTACAAACAACCACGTCGCCTTCAATCAAGTCGTACCGTTCTATCACTTCTTGTGGAATAATAATTTTTTCCTTTTGATTGCGATTACCGCTAAGCGGTATTATGCAAGGCACGCCTTCAATAATTTCAAACTGCCCTTCGTACGTTTTTTCTTCTATTAGTTCCGCATTTCCTTCGTCTAATAATGGCGAGTGAAAAACAAACTCCTTATTCGTATCTTGCAGCTTTACGTATTCCGCGGCAAAATCGAACGGATTGACGTTTTCGTCTTGATGGGGAAAATAGCTTTTACGTAACGCTTCCATTTCTCTAACCAAAGCAGGGTCTACGTAGCTGTTTTTTACAGGCGCACCGCGGTTGGTTTTACCTATGGGAAGCCGTTCGCCCGATAAAATTTCGATAATATCTTCTATGAGTTCGTTCTTTTTCTTCTCAGTTGCTTGCGCCACGCCGATTTCACGCCCATACGCGCGCAACGCACCGATATTATACCCCATCAACTGAAAGCGACAGTTATATTTAAATGCAGGTAACGTCCGTTCGTCCATTTTTCATTCCCCCCGTTCCATAAATATAATTTCCGTTTTATCTTCCGTTAAAACTTCCGCCGATAAAACCAACTCGTTTTTCGGTTGCGCAAAGCGTACTCGGTTATTAAAAAGAGTCAAAAACGGTTTTTCGTCGGTAATATCCACCGTACCGTCTTTCGGACGGTAATGCATAGGAATAACCGCTTTCGGCGCGAGTGCCGACACGTATTGCCCTGCCTGTTTTGCGTCGATAGTATACGTACCGCCAACAGGAAGCAATAATATGTCAATTTTGCCGATTTTTTCTATGAGTGCAGGCGTACAAGATTCGCCTATATCCCCCAAATGACATACCGTCAGCCCGTCCGCTTTAAAAATATAAACTATATTTTTGCCGCGCAACGCGCCGCCTTTCTCGTCGTGTGCAGTTTCCACCGCGCGGATTTCCACTCCGTATACTGAAGACACGTCTGCCGTTTGTATAATTACGGGATTGCCGTTTATACCTTGCGTATAATTATGGTCGTAATGACCGTGGCTGACGGTTACAATATCCGACGATATATTTTTAGGTAATTCGTAGCCTATACGAGTATACGGGTCGGTTACCAAGGTAACGCCGTTTGAAAATTGAAATTGAAAACAAGAATGTCCTAAATATTTAATTAACATAATTATCCCCGATATCCCCGAATTTTGCCTGTATACGTATCGTCGTTTCTTGCGGTTCGCCGCCTGCTAAAAGCGCGTATTGCGCTAAAAGTAACCACGAAGTTTTTGTTAAAGAATATGCCAGCTTTTTCGTTTGCACGGACACTTTACCGTTTGCGCCGCCTATCCCTATCTCCCCTTCGCAGAGTTTGTTTTCTTCAAGACGTAAGCGTAACGAATAATCTCCTTCGCGGACTATATTTAATACGGCGTTTGTAAGCGTGAGTGTTACAACGGCGTTTTCTTCCTTATATATCAATGTAGCGGAAAGTGCGTCAAGATGCATTTCGCCTTGTTTTGTAACACTGTTTTCACGTCCGTCAATGGTAGTTGTTATTTTCACAACACACGATTTCATACGTTTTTCGCCCTTTTTCGCTAATTTTCTTAATTTTCACGCTTATTATAACAAATTTCGAGAAAAATGTAAACATAATTATCCCCAATTTTGAATTATTTTAAATAATCAAAAATAAAAAATCGGATTTGTCAAAAACATACAAACCCGATTTCTCGTTTAATCGTTATTTCTTTTTATCGTTTCTCTAATTAAACGCCCTTCGCGTAACGTTTGCGAAAGCTTTTCATCGTCCCCTTTTGCCAACGCATCGCGATAAACTGTTAAATTTTCAATTAACCCGTTTAATTCATTAAAGATATTTTCACGGTTGCACGCATATAAAGGAGTCCAAACACTTTCGTCTACCCCTGCAATACGAGTCATATCTTGAAAACTACCGCCCGTAAAGCCGTCGCACCCTTTCACTTGTGCACTTTTTACGTAAGCGTTGGAAACGATATGCGCAAGCTGCGACGTAAGCGCTATTTTTTTATCGTGTTCAACGGCCCTGCATTCTACAATTTTCCCAAATTGCATTGCCTTTGCATACGTTTTTATTTCTTCAACGTCGTTTATATCCGTGCGCGCAGCTAACGTGATAATCAAGTTGGCGTTTTTAAATAAAGTAGGCGTAGCCGATTCGATACCAGACGTTTCCTTGCCTGCCATAGGGTGAATGCCTACGTAACGGTAATTTCTCTCCCGTTCGTACACCGCCTTTTCCATTATTTCTTTCACGCCGCAAATATCACTAACAAGCGCTCCGTCTTTAAAGGAAGCATTCCTTAAATAATCGAGTGTTGCATACGGCGGTACGGCAAGAAACACCACGTCGTAGTCGGTAAGAGTAGCCGCCTTAGCTTGCATATAGCCTGCTTGTAAAGCGTATTGTACCGAGCGTTCGTTTTTATCAAAACCGTCCACTGCGTATCCTGCCGCAGTCAACGCGCCGCAAATAGAGCCGCCTATAATACCTAAACCGACAACTGCAATCCGTTTCATTATTTTTCTCCGTTTTATCGAACTTTTTTCTATCATATCACATTTCAATGAAAAATTCAAGTAAACAAAGGTAAAAATAGAAAAAACGCCGTTATCTAACGACGTTTTCACAGATAGTTTTATCCGTTTTGATTAAATATTTTTTTCGCGTAGCATCGCCGCCGCGAATATGGCGTTCGCTTAAATTGAGTGCAAGCACGTCGCGCGTGCGTTCGTATAAATCTTCGTCGATATATTTTAACCGTTCGGAAACGTCTTTATGTACCGTAGACTTACTAATGGAAAAATGTGCCGAACACGCCCGAACCGTACAACCCGTTTCCACAATATATTCCGCGCACTTTTTCGCTCTCTCTTCAATATAATCCCACAAAATCCCCAACCTCCGTTATTCGCTTACGGAATATACTATGTCGGTTTTTTGCGGTTTATAACTTTTCTACGCTTTATTCTATAACTTAAAAAAATTCGAGAGCTTTTCACTCTCGAATTTTTCTTATTCGTCTTTTTTATAAGGCATAGGAATTACTCTTTCTATAGAACCTTCTGCAAATTTCGGCAATTTTCTCGCTTTAACACTTTGCAACATAATCGGCAAATCTTCACTGGAAATTTCCGAAACGTTATTTGCTTTATCCACAACGGCAAGCCTATACGGAGCCGTTACGTAAGAAGCGCAAAGCAGGTTTGCATCGTCGCGCATACTTACGATTATAGAGCCCTTTCTATACCGTTTGGATTTTTCAATTTGCGAAGCAATTACCTTTTTAAATTTCCCTTCGTCGGTAACGACGATAATTTCCCCTTCGTCGTTGATTTGCGTCATCAATACGACACTGTCGTCTTCGCGGAGCATAATACCGCGAACACCCGTTGAAATTCTGCCCTGCGTAGGAATATCGTCTTTCATAGCATTCAAGCAAATACCTTGCTTGGTTACAATCATAATCGTATCTTCTTCGCCGGTATCTTCTTCCACACCGAGTACTTCATCGTCTTCGTTGAGTTTTACCGCTTGGAATACGTCCTTTCTTTGTTCGTATTCGCTCCAGTCGGTCTTTTTAATCATACCTTTTTTCGTAAAGAACAATAACGAACCGTAGGGCATACGCTCGTCTAAAGCGAACATAGACACCACTTTTTCGCCGATTTCCGCGCCTTTAGTAAGCTCGCCAAGCGATAACCCGTCGTCGGAAAGTTTGCCTTGCAAAGCGGCATTTTCCAAATCAAACTTATAACAATTACCGTAATTGGTAAAGGCAAAAATACGTTTATCCGTTACCGTTTTCAATGTTTTCAGCGCAAGCAGCTGCGGTTTATATTTACCATCTACCACATTTCCTAAAGCGTCGGCGTTTTTACCGATAAGCACTTTAAACTTCTCGTCCGCCGTATATACCAACGTACAACGCATACCCGCTTTCTTTTCAGGTGCGGCCAAAACGAGCAAATCCGCTTCTTCACGAGTAAATACAAGTTTCGATTTTCTCGGCGTAGGATACGCGTTTTTGATTTCGGTGATTTCTTCTTTAACCACCTGCAGCTGTAATTCGCCGCTGCGTGAAATGGCGTGGAGTTTTTTAATAAGCTTTTTCAAATCCTTTAACTCGTTTTCCAGCTTAAAGACTTCCAGCTTTGTCAATCTTGCAAGGCGCAAATCCAAAATAGCTTGCGCTTGCACGTCGGTAAGCGAAAAACGTTCCATCAACTTCGCTTTTGCATCCGACGTACTTTCCGATTTTTTAATGATAGCAATTACTTCATCAATGTTTTGTACGGCAACGATTAAGCCTTCCAAAATATGACAACGTTTTTCCGCTTGCTCTAAATCGAATAACGTTCTGCGTTTGATTACTTTTTGTTGATATTTAACGTAATGACGGATAATTTCCATTAAACCGAGTTGTTGGGGTTTACCGTCCGCAATAACGACCATATTTACGCCGAACGTAACTTCCAAATCGGTATACTTATACAAACATTTCAAAATGGCGTTGACGTCCGCATCTTTTTTCACGCGTACGATAGCGCGCATACCCGTTCTGTCCGATTCGTCCGCGACGTAATCGAGCCCGGCGAGCTCTTCCTTTTTTTCTTCGCGCAAATCGACGATTTTACGCAGTAATTGCGCCTTATTTACTTGATAAGGAAGTTCGGTGATAACGAGATTGGTTTTACCGTTATCCGTCTTTTCCGCGGTAATTTTCGCGCGGAGCGTTATCTTTCCCCTACCCGTTTTATACGCTTGAATTAATTCGTTCGCGATAATCAAGCCGCCCGTAGGAAAATCGGGGCAGGGAATATATTCCATCATCTCTTCCAAGGAAATAGCAGGATTATCGATATAAGCCACTACGCCGTTAATAACCTCTTCCAAGTTATGAGTGGGAATATTGGTAGCAAGCCCTACGGCAATACCCGAAGCACCGTTTACAAGCAGATTGGGAAAGCGCCCCGGCAATACGTCGGGTTCTTTTAGGCTGTCGTCGAAGTTCAAGGAGAAACTTACCGTTTCTTTATCGATATCGCGCAAAAGCTCTAACGCAAGCGGTTGCATACGCGCTTCCGTATAACGCATAGCCGCGGCGGGGTCGCCGTCTACCGAGCCGAAGTTTCCGTGCCCGTCAACCAGCATTTTGCCCATATTGAAATCTTGCGCCATACGCACCATCGCATCGTATACCGAACTATCGCCGTGGGGGTGAAATTTACCCATACATTCCCCGACGATACGCGCACTCTTTTTATGTGGTTTATCGGGGGTAAGCCCCATTTCGTTCATCGTATATAAAATACGGCGTTGTACAGGTTTCAAACCGTCTTCCACGCGCGGCAACGCACGGTCTAATATAACGAATTCGGCATACGGGAGCATAGAAGTATGCAATACTTTCTCCAACGGCTCAACGTAAAGTTGACCCGTAGGTTGCGTCATTTCGGGTTCTTGTTTACTTCTCGCCATCGCCGTTCTCCTTTTTATCCGTTTTTTCTATCTTTTCCATAAACGAGTCTTTTTTGTTGAAGTTTGCATACTTCGCCAAAAATTCTTTTCTGCCTTCCACTTTATCGCCCATAAGCGTAGTTATCATACGTTCGGCCTTTGCTGCATCTTCAACGGTAACTTGCGTCAAATTACGGGTGGCAGGGTTCATCGTTGTTTCCCAAAGCTGTTCCGCACTCATTTCCCCCAAACCTTTATACCGTTGCAGTTGATAGCCTTTGCCGATTTTTTCTATTTTTTCATTGAGTTCTTTATCGTCGTAAGCGTATTCTACCTTGTCGCCTTTATACACTTTATACAGGGGCGGCATACCGATATATACGTGCCCTGCGTTGACAAGCGGACGCATATAACGGAAGAAGAACGTCAACAAAATGCAACGAATATGCATACCGTCTTGATCGGCATCCGAAAGAATAATAACTTTATGATAATTGATTTTATCCAGCTTAAATTCGGGGTCAATCCCTGCGCCGATAGCGCTTATCATTGTACGAATTTCTTCGTTTTCAAGAATTTGCGAAAGCTTTTTCTTTTCTACGTTTAAAGGCTTGCCGCGCAAAGGTAAAATGGATTGATATTGCCGTACGCGCGCCTGTTTTGCCGTACCGCCTGCCGAATCCCCTTCTACGATAAAAATTTCGTTGAGTTCGGGTTTCTTCCCCGAGCACGACGCGAGCTTGCCTATCAAAGTCAACCCGTCTATTTTATTCTTTTCTCTTGCGTTTTCCTTTGCCGTTTTGGCAGCAATACGCGATTTTGCAGCTCCTTGCGCCTTTTTGACGATTTCTTCCATCGTCTTTTTATAACCGCGGACGTTTTGCAGCGCGTTCAAACCTTCAATGACCGTTGCTTCCACGGCAGGACGCGCTTCCGTATTACCGAGCTTGGTTTTCGTTTGCCCTTCAAACTGTACGTTTGCCATTTTAATAGACAAAACCGCCGTAAGCCCTTCGCAAAAATCGTCGCCTTGAAAATTAGGGTCTTTATCCTTCAAAAATCCGTTACTGCGTGCATATTCGTTTAATACTCTCGTCAAACCGGAGTGGAAACCCATTTCGTGATAGCCGCCTTCGGGCGTGGGAATATTATTGACGAACGAGCACATACTCTCGCGGTATTCGCCTGTGTGTTGAATGGCAAATTCCACTTGAATACCGTTCTTTTCCGCCTTATAATAAATGGGTTGCGCGTATAATTTTCTTTCCCCGTCGTTTAAATTTTTTACGTAATCGGAAATACCACCGTCAAATTTAAACACTACGCGATAGGGTTCGCTTTCCAAAGCAAGCTCGTCCACTTCGTCAAACAAAGAAGCCTGCGGCTGCGTTGCCGCCGCAAAAGAGAATAAATCTACCTGTCCTTCTTCTAAAACGGGCGTCTGTACTTGGGCAGCCATATCGACGGCTTCGTCGCCTTCCACCGTTTCCACCGCTTCTTCCGTTTCCCCTGCAAACAACTTACGGCTACGGTTGGCTTCCGCCATAGTGATACGCTCGTCAATGAGTGTAACTTCTACGCCACGGTTTAAAAACGCAAGCTGTTTCAAGCGTTCTTCTACCGTTTCCAAATCGAAATTCGTTTCCGAAAAAACGGTAGCGTCGGGTTTGAAATGTACGAACGAACCTTGTCTATTCGTCTTAATACCCGTATCTTCTAAAGGTCCGTCCGGATCGCCCGAAATAATTTTATTTTTATTTTTTCCCGTACCAAAGTGGGAACGGAAACTCATTTTATAAATACGTTTATTGCGGTATACTTCCACCTTTAACCATTCGGAAAGGGCGTTGGTTACCGACGCGCCTACGCCGTGCAAGCCGCCAGAATATTCGTAATTGCCTTGTCCAAACTTACCGCCGGCGTGTAATTTGGTAAATACAAGTTGTACACCCGAAACTTTTTCTTTCGGGTGTATATCGGTGGGGATACCGCGCCCGTTATCTTCTACGGACGCACTACCGTCGCTATGCAGCGTTACTTTAATTTTATTAGCGTAGCCGTTTGCCGCTTCGTCGATAGCGTTATCCACTATCTCCCAAAGAATATGATGCAAACCTTTAATACCCGTCGAGCCGATATACATACCCGGACGCATACGAACGGCGTCTAACCCTTCAAGTACCTGCAAATGACCGGCATTATAATCTTTGTTTACGTTTTTCGTTTCCTTTCCTTGTTCTTTTGCCATTGTATCCTCGTGTTTTTTTGGACGCATTTTAAGAATATTTTTCTCAAAATTTACGCCAAAATATACCATTTTATACTATTATAACATCTTTTTCCGTTTTTTTCAAACGTTTGAACAAAAATTTTTTTCTTACCCGTTCAATTTTTTCAAAATATGTACTATTTCCGTAAAATCTTTTGCCGTATAATCGGGAAAGGCTTTACCGTTATTTTGTTTTTTGTGCGGATTAAACCAAATACTTGTAATATTTGCGTCATTCGCCGCGCGAATATCCGCGCTTAAACTATCCCCTATCCATATCGCGTTTTCCCTTTGGAAATCCGTAACGTTATCCACAACGTATTTCGTGAATATAGGCGACGGCTTGTCCGCGCCTGCTACTTGCGAAATAAACACCTTTTCAACGTACGACCAAAGTCCGCAAATGTCAAAACGGGATTTTTGAATCCATTCCGTTCCGTTGGTTACTATATATATTTTACCCATTGTTTGAAGAGTCTTTAAAAAATCTTCCGCGCCTTGCATATAGATTGGCTTTGTTGCCAACGCGTGTAAATACTTTTCGTTAAAACACGCACCGTCGATATCTTTCATACCCAAAGCGTTTAAATAGATGGGAAACCTTATTTTAATCAATTCTCCACGCGTGAGTTCTTTTCGCTCGAGCGATTCCCAAAGTCCGTCGTTGATTTGTTTAAAAACCGTTAAAAACCGTTTGTTCCATTCTACGCCGAGTTCTTCAAAAGCAGTGCGAATCGCCAAAGCGGAAGCGCCGTGAAAATCTAAAAGCGTATCGTCCGCATCTACTAAGAATATGTTTTTCATTCGTTTACCCCTTTCATTATTCTACAACGGCAAGTTCTTTCAAAGCGCGCGTATAGGCAATATATTGCTCGCTTTCAGACATACCTTGCGGCACAACGACAACGGAAGTAAATTCTAACCCTTTACTTTCGTATACCGTCATTATATTGATTTTACTACGTGAAACCTTTCCTTTCAACGATAAATCGTTATATGCCTTTCTTGTCAATTCCGCTTTTGTTTCCGCGGAACAAATAATTGCCTTTAACCCCTTTTTGTCTTTAAAGAACGCGTGAATTCCGCGCGTGGAAATATGCGTAACGTCCGGTCCGTCAAAACCTATCGGTTGCATATCTACGCCAAGCCTTTCGGCAACGAATTGCACTACTTGGTTGGTGTTTCGATAGTTTTGGTCGAGTGTAAACATTTCAAACGACGGGAACGTTTCCGTCCAAGATTTTACTCCGCGCCAAGACGTTACGTTTTGCGCGATATCGCCAAATACGTTAAACGAGGCTTTTTTATTGATTTTACGAAGCAAATCGTATTCACACGAAGAAATATCTTGTGCCTCGTCTACGAACACGTAAGAATACACAGGCGATAATTTTTGCGTGATTTCCGAACAAATAGCACAAAGTGCGTACGCGTCGGAACGGTACATTTTCGGTGATTGCATACCGTAAGCCTGTTTATATTTCTTTACCGTTTCCCGATAAAAATAGCGCACGATATCAATAAAACCTTGCCCCGCACCGATTTCGCAAAACGCCTTTTCACCGCGTAAATAGCCGTAAAATTCGGCAAAAGCCACCATTCCGTCGCCCATACGCATAATTTTGTCCGAAACCGTTTTCGCTTCTTTTACAATTTGCGCACGACGCTCGATACGGTCGGCATACGTATACACGTCAACGCCGCCTATTTTTTGTTTAAAGCGCATCAAATCGGATATTTCTTTCTCTAAATCGACGATAAGCGCGTTCAATGCAACAACGCTTTCTTCGACAATCCGTTCACTGTTGCGCGAAATAAACGCCGCGCTTTTGTAAAACGAACTCATTTGACGGTAAAAATAATCGGGAGATTTCGCATTTTCGCTTTGCAGCGTTCCGCCCAAGAAATCTTCCACGTCCAATACGCAATTCATCCATTCGCGGAAAGGACGGGTATAATACAATCCCCCTTCCTTGCGTTCTTTTATTTCGCCGAGTACGGCACGGCGAACGCGCATAGACGCGTTTTTGATATCTTCGTATACGCGTAACTGTTTACGGCTTGTCTTTAAAATATTGCTAATATATTCCGCACATTCTTCAGCAGTAAACAAACCGTATAAATCGTTGTAAATTTTATGCAACTTCTTTTGTACGTCCGCTATAAATTTAGGGGAATATAAATATTGTAAATACGCAACGGGTTCTTGTTGTGATAAATCAATTTTATCCGTTATATCTATCTTTTCGTTTTTTAATACTTGCAAGAAATATTCGTAAGCGGTAATTGTTTTCACTCTTTCAAGCTCTAATATTTCCGCCAGCTCGTCAATGAATGCATTGAATGAATTACTTGGAGTAATGACCAGTACGTCGCGTGGTTTGATATTTTCGTTATTATACATTAAATAACTTAATCTATGCAACATTACCATCGTTTTACCGCTACCGGCACAACCTTGCAAAATGAAATTATCCTTTTCCGGACGAGTAATAATATCGTACTGTTTTTCTTGAATGGTTTGAATGATATCCCGTATCGCCGTTTCTTCCTTTCTACTTCTAATAATTTCCCTAAGATAAGGGTCGAGTACGTTCTCTTCGTCTCTATCGGCAATTTCTTCGGACGAAAGATAGTCTTTTAAAGATAAATACTCGTTTTTAAAATCAACTACCTTTCCGTTTTTCGTCCGAATAGCTCTACGGAGAATGGTTTTATATTCGTATTCGTTAATTTTAAAGGAAGAACAGCTTTTTTGATAATATCTTCTAGCAATAGGCGCGCGCCAATCGACGATTTCCAACTTCACGTCCCCTTTTTTACCGATATAATAACTGTTATATCCTTCTACGTTATCCACCAAATCCATACGGGCAAAATACGGTTCGTCGAAAAACGGACGGAACGTTTCAATTTTCTCTTTTCGATTTTCAATTTCCGCCAAGAGTTGTTTTATTTTACGGTAATTTTCCGCTTGGTTTTCTTTATCCTTTTCCAAACGTGCAATTTCTTCCCGTGCCGATTTTATCGCTTGTTTATGCGGACGAATACGGACGATACGCAACATTTGCATTACCGCCTCTATATGTTCGTTTTCGTAAGCCGATTGCATGTCTTCGTTTAAAAGGGATAAAAACCAAGCTTTATCGCCGCTTTTTTTCGAATCGAGCAACGCTGTTATTTTTTCGTATGAAAGTCTTTCCACAAAAACCGCTCCTAATATACTTCTTATTATAATAACATATTTCCAAGGAAAAAGGAACGATTTTTTTGAAATTTTTTAAAAAATTTTATACCTAACGAAAAACGGAGCTTTTTTCTACGAAAAAAACGCCTTCACCGAATGGTAAAAGCGTTTGATTTTTACATTTTCTCGGGGATACCGATACCCAAAAGCGCAAAGGCGTTTTTCAATGCTTGTAAGGTTGCGCCCGTCAATGCCAAACGGAAATTTTTCGTTTTTTCGTCTTCCGCCGACAAAATTTTACAGTCGAAATAGAACTTATTGAATTTTTGCGCCACGTCCACCGCAAACCGAGCAATAAACGAAGGCTCGTATTTTTCCGCTGCCGCTTGCACCGTTTCGGGGAATACCGAGATTGCCTTTACCAACTCGATTTCTTCCGCCGTAAGCGCGGGAATTTCAAAGTTTTTCACTTCGCCGCCTTTTTGCAAAACCGATTTCGCTCTCGCGCAGGTATATTGTACGTAAACACTCGTTTCCCCGTCGAAGTTGAGCACCTTATCGTAGGAAAAGACGATATCTTTAATTTTGTTATTATACAACGCCCCAAAAATTACCGCGCCGACGCCCACCTTTTTCGCCACGTCTTCTTTGTTTTCAAGGTTGGGATTTTTTTCGTCGATAATGGTATACGCTTTTTCAATACATTTATGGATTACGTCTTCCAAGAACACTACGTTCCCTTTACGCGTAGACATTGTACCCTCTTCCAAAGAAACCATTCCGTATGCTACGTGCACAAGGTCTTTCGACCATTCTTTGCCCATAAGTTCTAACGCTTTAAAAAACTGTTTAAAGTGTAAATTTTGTTGATAGGCAACCACGTATAAGCATTTATAGAAATCGTATTCCTTTTTACGGTAGGCCGCAGCCGCCATATCACGCGTTGCGTATAAGGAGCTCCCGTCCGATTTTAAAATGATGCAAGGCGGCATACCGTATTCTTCTAAATCCACCACTTGCGCACCGCGGCTTTCGGTGAGCAAACCCTTTTCTTTGAGTTCGTCTACGATAGGCTGCATTTTATCCGAATAAAAGCTTTCCCCCGCATACGAATCGAAGTGGATATCAAGCATTTCGTATATTTTTTGTACGTCTTTTAACGTCAAGTCTTTAAACCAATGGAAAAGCGCTAAACACTCTTCGTCGCCCTGTTCAATTTTCTTGAAATACGCACGCGCTTCGTCGTCGTATTCGGGATGTTCTTCCGCTTCGCGGTGAAAACGTACGTATAATTCGTTCAACGCGCGAATGCCACCCTGTTCTATCCTATCTTTATCCCCCCAACGCTTGTATGCGGAAATGAGTTTTCCAAATTGCGTGCCGTAATCGCCCAAGTGATTGATCCCCACCGCTTTATAGCCAAGAAAATTAAAAATACGGTATAACGCACCGCCGAGTACCGTTGTGGAAAGATGCCCGATATGAAAAGGTTTGGCTATATTGATTGAAGAATAATCGATACAAACGGTTTTATTTTCACCTTCTTTCGACGCGCCAAAGCTATCCTCTTCGGTAAAGATTTTTTCAAGCGTTGCGCGTACAAACCCGTCTTTATTGATTTTAAAATTCAAATATCCGTTCACAGCGGAAATTTCGCTGATAACGTCGTCTGCGCAAAGCGAATCTTTCAACGTTTCGGCAATTTGCACGGGGCTTTTACGGAGTATTTTTGCAAATTTAAAACAGGGCAATGCGTAATCGCCCATTTCAGTATTCGGCGGTAACGCCAACGAATCGTATATTTCGCCTTGCGAAACGCCTTCTACCTTTATTTTTTCGGAAATATATTTTTTATAGTCCATAATAATACCTTTCACTAATTTTTTCCATACTACTATATCACATTTTTTCAATTTCGGCAAGTATTTTTCTATTTTGGGCAACTTTAATTTGCCAAAATTTAATTTTTATATTATAATAGATAGGAAATTTTGATAAAAAGGATTGAACGATTATGAAATTAGGCGTCGTAGGTCTTCCCAACGTAGGAAAATCCACTCTTTTTAACGCAATCACTCACGCAGGCGCTGAATGCGCGAATTATCCGTTTTGTACCATTGAACCGAACGTAGGCGTCGTAGCCGTACCCGACGAACGTTTGGATAAACTTGCAGCCCTTTACGACAGTAAAAAAATTACGCCTGCCGTTATCGAATTCGTAGATATCGCAGGGCTTGTAAAAGGCGCGTCCAAAGGCGAAGGTTTGGGGAATAAATTCCTTTCGCATATCCGCGAAGTAGACGCTATCGTGCACGTTGTACGTTGTTTTGAAGATGCAAACATTACGCACGTAGACAATAAAATAGACCCTATCACGGATATTGAAACCATCAATTTAGAGTTGGTTTTATCCGATATGGAAGCCGTGCAAAACCGCATGAATAAAGTAAAGGTACAAGCACGTGGCGGCGCGGATAAAAAAGCCGCGGAAGAATACGCGTTTTTGGAAAGATTATACGCGCATTTGGAAAGCGAAAAACCCGCGCGCAACTTCCCCTTTACCGACGATGAAAACGAATTTATGAAAAACTGTTTCCTTTTGACGATTAAACCGGTTATTTACGCGGCGAATATCAAAGAAGACGATATGGGAAAAGACGAAGATTCGCTCCCCTTTGTTGTGAAAGTAAAAGAATTTGCCGCTAAAGAAGGCGCGGAAGTGCTTGTTATTTGCGCGAAAACGGAAGAAGAACTTTCGCAAATGGACCCTGAAGACAAAGCTTTGTTTATGGAAGAATTCGGGCTTGGCGAAAGTGGTTTGGATAGACTCATTAAAAAATCGTACGCTCTTTTGGGGTTAATTTCCTACCTTACCGCAGGCGAAAAGGAAACGCGCGCTTGGACGATAGTAAAAGGCACGAAAGCTCCGCAAGCCGCAGGAAAAATTCATACCGACTTCGAAAAAGGCTTTATCCGCGCGGACGTTGTCAACTGGGAAATACTTGTAACGCTCGGTTCTATCGCGGCGGCGAAAGAAAAAGGTAAAGTACGTTCGGAAGGTAAAGAATATATTATGCAAGACGGCGACGTAGTAGAATACTACTTCAACGTTTCCAAGAGTAATAAATAAACGTAAAAAAATCGGGCACACGCCCGATTTTTTTAATTTCCTATAGTTTACCCACTTCTTTTAAATAGTTTTCCAAAATAGCCGCAGCGGAATATACGGTATCCGCACACGAACGTTTTTTATAATATTCTTTCGTCCGCGCTTCCGCTACTCCGCCCACTTCTACGGGTACGTTCATTTTTTGCAACAATTCGCTACATACCAAACTACCGTGTTCTTCTTTAAATTGAGCGCAAAGCTTTTGCGTTAACATATACACGTCTTTTTTATTTTCAGCACTATGTTCCGCTTCACCGAATATCAATCCTATCAACGCTGCCATACCGCTTACCGCGCCGCAAGTTAAACGAAGCCTGCCCATTCCGCCACCAAACGGCAACATTATTTTTAAAAGCGTTTGTTTATCGACGTTTACCACGTCTTGAAAAGCCAACGCAACCGCTTGCGAGCAGTTATATCCTTCTATAAAATATGCTTTTGCCTTATCAGCCCTTGACATTTTTATTCTCCTTATGTTATAATTATCTAAATTATGGAAAAAATATTTCACACGAAAAGAAATACGTTTTCTTCTACAGATGAAGCGTTACAAACCGTTTTTAGCCGTTTTTTTGGAATACACAACGCAAAAATTGTGCGCGATAACGGCAAACCGTATTTACAAAACGGCGAAAATATTCCCCTGTTCTTTTCCGTTTCTCATACAGGTAACCAACTGTTTATCGCCGTGAGCGATAAAAACGTAGGCATTGATGCGGAAATGCGAACTCGCGCCGTTGTATACGAGCCCATTATCAAACGGTTTCCCCTTGCTGAACGCGAAGAAATACGCAACACAACCGATTTTCTATTCCACTGGACGGCAAAAGAAAGCGCCGTAAAATGGTTAGGCGGTACACTCGCACACGATTTATATAAATTGCAATACGTAAACGGTCAACTTATACACGGAAAAATCCCTTTGCCTGTCCATCTTTGTTTTTTAGATTATCAGCAAACGATACTCGCCATTTGCGGCGAACGGGATTTTTCCAAAGCGCAAATACTAGAATTTTAAATACAGTATATCATATTTTATTACAAAATACAATCAATATGAAGAAATAAATAGTAGGAGAATGAAAAAATGATAGGTGCAGTAATTGCTATGGATAGCGAAGCGGAGATTTTGCTCAGCGAAATGAAAATTAACCGTTCTTTAACCGTAAGCGGTAAAAAAGTATACGTAGGTATGGCATACGGTAAAGAAACCGCGGTTTGCGTATGCGGCGTAGGCAAGGTAAACGCCGCGCTCGGCGCGCAACTTTTGGTGAGTAAATTCGACGCGGAAGTATTACTCAATTTCGGCGTGGCGGGCGGATTAAACGACGGAACAAAGCTTTGCGAAATATATCAAATAGGCGCGGCTGTACAATTCGATTTCGATTTAACACAATTAAACGGCACAAAAATTGGTACTTTGGACGAATATACAGAAAATTATCTTACTCTTCATACGTTCAAATTCCCCTTTCCTATTAAAAAGCTTGGTACGTCGGATAGATTTAATGACAGCGTAACCGATTATAAGCTTTTAACCGAAGAACTTTCCGCTGACATTCGAGATATGGAAGGCGCGGCGATTGTACAAGCGGCATACGCAGCGAAATTGCCCGTATATTCGGTAAAAGCTATTTCCGACGTAGCAGGAAGCGGTAGCACTACCGAGCAGTTTTTACAAAATAAAGGTCGTGCTTTAAAAAATTTACAATCGGTTTTACCCGTTATTTTCGAAGAATTATAATTTTTTTATTGCATAGGTGCACAAATGATTGATTTAGGCGATTGGAACGAACGGCTTGCCCCGTTATTCGCAGACGAGCGTTATCAGAAAATCCGTAAATTTTTAATTGAAGAATATCGCAATCACGTTATATATCCCGATATGTACGATTTATATAACTGTTTTCGTTATACTTCGTTTGCCAACTTGAAAGCGGTAATTTTAGGTCAAGACCCCTATCACAACGTAGGTCAGGCACACGGACTTTGCTTCTCCGTACAAGACGGCGTTAAAAATCCCCCGTCGCTTGAAAATATTTTCAAGGAATTAAAAGCGGATATCGGTTGCGAATTGCCGAAATCGGGCAACCTTACGAAATGGGCAAAAGAAGGCGTACTGCTTATGAATACGTCTTTAACCGTACGGGAACATCAAGCAAATTCCCATTCTAAATGCGGCTGGGCTTGGTTTACCGATAGCGTTATTCGGCTTATTTCCGAACAAAAAGAAAACGTAGTATTTATCCTTTGGGGCGGTAATGCACGCAGTAAAAAACCGTTAATCGACAGTAAAAAACATTGCATTTTAGAATGTGCACACCCTTCGCCACTTTCGGCATATAACGAATTTTTCGGCTGCAGGCATTTTTCCAAAACCAACGAGTATTTAATATCGCACGGTTTATCCCCCGTCGACTGGGATTTAACGAAATAAAAAATTACGGCAACGCCAAACAAGGGCGTTGCCGTAATTTTTTAAAGCAGCTTTTGTAAAATCTTTTTAAGTGCGTATTTACAATGTTCGTATGTCAAACCACCTTGAAAATACGCGGTGTACGGTTCTTTTACGGGTGCGTCGGCGGAAAGCTCGATAGAAGCTCCATCCACAAA
Source organism: Candidatus Scatosoma sp. (assembly GCA_045542595.1). Lineage (GTDB taxonomy): Bacteria > Bacillota > Clostridia > Christensenellales > Borkfalkiaceae > Scatosoma. Next base: position 23,657 of record JAZQLI010000020.1, read on the forward strand.
ACACCCTGCCGCCATAATTACTTTGCTGTCATATCCGGGCATATCCCAAGGCTCAAGGGTTACAAAACTGTCAACGGGTGAAGCTTCTTGTACCGATTGAATAAAATCGCACAACTGTTTTGCCGTATCAAAACGGATTGCACGCGTTATATCCGCAGGCGTTTTATCCAACTTCGGAAAATTTTCATACCCTAACGTTTCCATACATTTTCCGATAACCAAGCTGCCTTTTATCGCTTGATTTACCGTATGCGGCGCAAGGAATAATCCTTGATAAAACAATCGATAGCCGTAAGCGTAAGAACCCACTTCATTGCCGATAGACGGCGCAGTAAGGCGCTTTCCTATCCGTTCGATATATTCTTCTTTCCCTACGATATAACCGCCCGTCGGCGCAAGTCCGCCACCGGGATTTTTGATAAGCGAACCAACGGCGATATCCGAACCCACGTCGCAAGGTTCTTGCTTTTCTACAAATTCGCCATAGCAGTTATCGGTAAAAATACAACCGTCAAACCCGTTTTCACGGACAAACGTACAAATTTCGCCTATCTCCGCCACTGTAAACGCGTCGCGAAGTTCGTACCCACGCGAACGTTGAATATAAATCATCTTCAAGCGCGCACCGATACGTTGTATTTCACGCTGAATAGCCGCTTTATCAAATTTCCCGTTTTCGTCTAAATCTACGCAATCAAACGTAATACCAAAATCTTTCAATGAGCCGTTTCCGTCGCCGTAAATAACGCCGCGAATGGTATCGTACGGCATACCCGAAATACACAATACGGCATCGCCCGTACGCAGTACGCCAAAAAGTGCCACCGTGAGTGCATGCGTACCGCTTAAAATAGCAGGCGAAACGATACCTGCTTCCGCCCCGAACGAATCGGCATATACGTCGCCGAGTACAAAACGCCCTTCATCCCCGTAACCGTAGCCTGTAGAGCCGTTAAAATGCCGCAACGCAATACCGTGCTTGTTAAACGCTTTTAATACTTTTTCTTGATTATATTCGCTAATTTCGTCCGCTTTTTTGAAATTTGCCTGTAAAGCGAGTTCGCTTTCTTCAATTAAACGTTCTACCGTCATTCTTTTTTCTCCATTTTTACTACTATGCCACACATAGGTATTATGACACGCATAGTACTAATTTTATAAATACTTTAACACTTCGTCCACCGTTGCCGTATCGGGGGTTAAGCGGATATGATTTTGCATTCTTTTAAAGAAGGTAATTTGCCTTTTGGCGTAATTGCGCGTGTTTTTCTTAATCAATTCTTTAACTTCTTCTTCGCTTGCGCCATTTAAAAGCCCTTCCGCCACTTCTTTATACCCTATCCCTTGCATACATTGCGATTGCAAGGATACGCCGCTATTTAATAAATTGTTTACTTCTTGTAAAAGCCCTTCTTGAAACATCTTTTCTACACGCAAATTGATGCGCTGATATAATTCGTCTCTGGGATAGTCGATAGATACCGCCGTAAAATCGAATCGCGGCGTATATTCGTCGGCTTGTAACGATTTCTTTTTACCCGTCGTTTCAAATATCTCTAAGGCTCTAATTACACGTTTTACGTCGTTTTCGTGCAATTTTTCCGCGCTTTCGGGGTCTTTTTCGCGCAATAACGAATGTAAATACTCTTTACCGTATTCGCGGTAAATATTTTCATATTTTTCCCGTACTTCCAAGTTTGCGCCTACGTTTCCAAATTGACTTTTATAAAGCAAGGCGTTAATATAAAACCCCGTACCGCCGCAAATGATAGGCGTTTTTCCTTTTTGCAGTAAATCTTCCAAGATAGGCAACGCCATTTTTTCGTAATCGCTAACCGAAAAGGTTTCGTTTGGCGAAACCACGTCGATTAAATGGTGTTTTATTCCTTGCCGTTCTTCTTCGCTGGGTTTTGCCGTACCGATATTCAAATTACGGTAAACTAAAAGCGAATCCGCGGAAATAATTTCAGTATGCAAACGTTTTGCGCACGCTACGGAAAGCGCGGTTTTGCCCGAAGCCGTTGCTCCGCAAATAACCAACACTTTCGACATTATACAATCCTCTTGAACATTTTTTCAAGCTGTGTTCTTGTCATTTTTACGACAACAGGACGTCCGTGCGGACATTTTAAACCCATATCCCCGTCCATTTGCTTTAATAACGATTCCACTTCGCCGCGACTTAAATCCATACCGCCTTTTACCGCTGCTTTACACGCCGCCGACGCTAACTTATCTTTTAAAATTTCTTCCAACTTAATAGCGCGGTAGTTGTTGATATCCGCTAAAATGTCGTTGAAAAAGGTATGCAAATTGATATTTTGCAAATCCGCAGGCACTGCCGTTACACAAAACAACGTTTCACCCCGTTGTTCAATGTCAAAGCCCAACGAACGGATTTCTTCTATTTTTTCGCATATAAACGCCGCTTCAAACGCATTTATGCGTAAATCGTACGGTAACAGCATAGCTTGCTTTACGATAGCGCGTTGACTCATTTTTTCCTTTAATCGGTCAAAAATTATGCGTTCGTGCGCAGCGTGCTGGTCGATAATATAAATATCCTCGCCGTTTTCGTATAAAAGATAGGTATTGAATAACTTTCCTGCATACACGCAAGATTTTACGTCTATACGGTTTTGTTTCGCCTTTAATTCCTGCTCTTCCAAAAACCGCTTGTTTGCCGCGAAAAAGTCTTCTTCTTTACCGTTTGCTTTCGCCGCTTCGTATTCGGGGTCGTCAAAACGCAAAAACGTTCTTTCAAAATACGCGTCGGGAAACTTTCTATGCAATCTCTCCGCATTTTTACGCTTAGGCTTACGTTCTTCCATCTCCCGATAGGTTACTTCTTGTACGTCATCGGGATTCAAATCGGGAATGTCGTCCATAGGCACAAATCCTTTCATTTGAACGGGCGGTTGCGCTATTTTACGCATCGTTTCCGTATGCGACTTTAATTCTTCCTGTGCCTGTTCGTAGGTAAAAGTAGCAAACGCTTCGCGCTTTTCGCTTAACGAATGATTTTCTTCCCTTTCCGCCTGTTGCAAAATACTATCCGAAAGCGTTTGTTTCGGTTGGTTATCTTTTGAAGTTTTTGCATAATCGCGTTTATATTCTTCAATAACGGCAGCGTCCATTTGTACGCTAGTATTTTTCGACTGATTTTCCGAAGAGTTTTCAACGTTTTCGGAAACTACGTAATCAAGCGCTTTAGAATTTCCGTCTAAAACGGACGAAATAACAGAGTGAATACACCCAAAAATAATTTTATTATCGGCAAAACGCACGTCTGCTTTGTTAGGGTGCACGTTTACGTCTACAATTTCTTTCGGGACTTGTATATGCAGCACGTAAAAAGGATACTGACGTTTCATTAAATACGCGCTATACGCCGACGAAACCGCTGAAGCTATGGTATTATTTAATATATATCTACCGTTTAAAAATACGCTTTGATAGCTTTTATTCGGCTTGGAATAATTTTGATTGCCTATATACCCACGAATTTTAATTCCGTGTTTATCTGCATCAATTTTATAACAATTCGACAATACGTTCGCGCCGTACACACTCAAAAAAGCTTCTTCGTCGCCCGTACCAAACGATTGCAATACCTTTTTCCCATTCACGTAATAGGTAAACGAAATATCCGAACGATTGAGTATAAAACGGGAAACGAACGTGGTAATATCCGCTTCTTCCGCTTTATCCGACTTTAAAAACGCATACCGAACGGGTGTATTAAAAAACAAATTTTCTACGCGTACGTCCGTACCCTGCGCGCCGGAAGCTTCGATTATTTTTCCGATTTCGCCGCCTTCAGAAGTCAACGAATAGCATTTCCCGTCCTTAACTTTAGACGTAATAGTCATATTAGAAACGGACGCAATAGAAGCCACCGCTTCGCCCCTAAAACCGAGCGTTGCAATCTTTTCCAAATCTTCCGCGACGGCAATTTTGCTGGTAGCGTGCGGCATAAAGGCGGAATGCAAATCGTCCCGTTCGATACCGCAACCGTTGTCGATTACCCGAATAAGCTGTTTTCCGCCGTCTTCAACAAAGATTTCAATTTCCGTTGAACCTGCGTCGATGGCATTTTCCACCAACTCTTTCACGACGGAATACGGACGGTCGATAACTTCGCCTGCCGCTATTCTGTTATATACTTTTGCCGGCAAAATATTTATTTTCGCCATATCAATTCTCCCCAAGCTTTTCTTTTAAATCATTCAACAGCATAAACGCCTGCATAGGCGAAAGCGTGTTTAAATCGGTTTCCATAAGAATTTGTTCCACTTCGGTATATTGCTGTTCTTGCTGTGTTTCTTCTTCGATAAGAATAGGTTTTTTACCGTTTAATAAATCGTTCTTTTCCAATGCTTTTAAAATGTTTTTTGCGCGCATAGTAACGTCTTTGGGAACGCCTGCAAGCGCCGCCACTTCAATACCGAAGCTGCGGTTAGTGCCGCCGCGCGCAATTTTGCGCAAGAATACGATACTTCCAGCTATTTCTTTTACGGTTATTTTATAATTCTTTACGCCGTCCAACGTATTTTCAAGCTCTGTCAATTCGTGATAATGCGTAGAAAAAAGCGTTTTTGCGCCTATTTTTTCGGTTAAAAATTCAATGACCGACCAAGCGATGGAAAGTCCGTCATACGTACTTGTTCCACGCCCCACTTCGTCCAAAACCAACAAACTGTCTTTTGTTGCACGCAACAAAATAGAAGCGACTTCCGTCATCTCCACCATAAAAGTACTTTGGTCGAATATTAAATTATCGCTTGCACCAACACGTGTAAAAATACGGTCGATAATAGGAATTTCCGCCGTGCGCGCAGGCACAAACGAGCCGATATGCGCCATCAACGCAATAAGCGCCACCTGTCGCATATACGTACTTTTACCTGCCATATTAGGCCCTGTAATGATAGCGCAACGGTTTTCATCGTTATCCAAAAGAGTATCGTTAGGCACAAATCTTTCTTTGGAAATAGCTTCCACAACGGGGTGTCTGCCGTCCTTAATTTGCATAGGCGCACCACTTTCTAAAATAACGGGGCGTACGTAACGACGTTCTTTTGCCACCGTAGCAAAGGAAAGCAAACAATCTAACAAAGCAATCGCCGAAGCGATTTTTTGCAGTTGTTCAATTTGACCAAGTAAAATTTCCAAAAGTTTATTATAGAGTTGTTGCTCAATCGCTAACGCTTTTTCGCCGCTGGTAAGCACTTCTTCTTCAAACTTTTTCAATTCTTCCGTGATATAACGCTCGCCTGTGGTAAGCGTTTGTTTACGGATATATTCGGGGGGAACTTGGTCTTTAAACGAATTACTGATTTCGATATAATAACCGAATACACGGTTAAAACCTGTTTTTAACGTCCGAATTCCCGTGCGTTCGCGCTCTCTTGCTTCAATTTCGCGTATAAAGCCTTCCGCGTCCTTCTTCATAGTACGCAAACGGTCTAATTCTGCATTAAAGCCTTTACGAATGTATCCCCCGTCTTTCATTATCGAAGAAGCTTCGGGGTCGATAACGTCGCAAATCAAATCGGCAAGTTCTTTCATATCGGGAATGTTATTTGCAATATCCGTTAAAATAGGCGAAGAAAACCCCGAAAGCTGAAACTTAATTGTCGGTAACGCATTTAACGATACGCCGAGTTCTAAACAGTTTTTAGGATTAAAATTACCGTTGGATATTTTGCCGGCAAGACGTTCTACGTCGCGCATATTTTCCAACGTTTCCAAAAGCCCTACGCGCACTACGCTGGCATTTAAAAGTTCTTCTACGCCGTCTAAACGGTAATCGATTTCCTGTTTCTCTTTAGACGGAGAAAGGATAAGGCGATGTAAATATCTTGCGCCCATTGCGGTTTTCGTTTTATCCAACACCCAAAGCAACGAGCCGTATTTTTTGTTTTCGGAATTGTTTTTTACGAGTTCTAAATTTTTAACGGCAATAGCGTCGATTTCCATCAATTTACCGCGTTGAATAACGTGAATTCCGTTAATATTTGCAAGCGCGTGCTTTTGCGTTTCACGAAGATATTCCACAAGTGCCCCTGCCGCGGAAATAAGATGCTCCTTAACCGCGATACCATAAGGTGCAAGCGAATGCGCAGCAAACTGTTCTAATAAATTTTTCTCGGCGTGTTTTACGTTAAACGCCCACGGCATATAACAGGAAAAGGGCGGCAACATACCGTGTATAACCGCCTTTTGATTTTTAGCCGCAGCAAGCATTTCGTCGTTGACGATAATTTCCGCTACCGATAATTTCATCAACTGTCCAAGCGCCTCTTCTAACGCCGTTTCGCCGATAAATTCTTCCGCGAAAAACTCACCCGTGGTAATATCCGCCCACGCGAGTGCAACCGTATCCGCCTGCTTATAGGCACAAGCAAGATAGTTGTTTTTGCTCTTATCCAAAAAATCTTCTTCAATCACCGTTCCTGCGGAAACGATACGCACAACGTCCCGTTCTACAAGATTTTTACCGGCAGCTTTAGGGTCGGAAACCTGTTCGCATATAGCAACCTTTTCCCCCATAGAAACGAGTTTTGCCACGTACCCGTCCGCTGCGTGGAAAGGAATTCCGCACATAGGCGCGCGTTCGGGTAAGCCGCAATCTTTACCCGTCAACGTTAATTCTAACAGTTTCGAAACTTTTACCGCGTCTTCGAAAAACATCTCGTAAAAGTCGCCTAATCGATAAAACAAAACGCAATCTTTATACTTTTCTTTCATCGATAAATAATGAGTCATCATTTTAGAAAGACCGGGTTCTTTTCCCATACTTTCACCTTCCTTAGTCGTTTACCGCTACTACTTCGCCGTAAAGCGAAATGCCGTTTGCTTTCGTAATTTTCAGCTTTACAAATTTACCTATCACGTTTTCGTTGCTTGAAAAATATCCCATTCTACCAAATTCATCTCTACCTAAATAGAGTCCTTTCTTGGTATCGTAATCTTCACAAAGAATTTCTACCGTTTTACCTACGTACTTTTCCGATTTTTTTCTCGTTAAAGAGTTTACCAATTCCACAAGGCGCATAATACGTTCTTTTTGAACGTCTTCAGGAATTTGATTAGGCATTTCCGCGGCTTTTGTGCCTTGCCGTTTCGAATACACAAAGGTAAAAGCCGAAGCAAAATCCACTTCTTTTACTAAATTTTCGGTATCAAGATAATCTTGCTCCGTTTCGCCGGGAAATCCCACGATAATATCCGTCGTTACTTCCGCTTCTGGTATTCGGGATTTCAATAAACGGATTTCTTCTAAATATTTTTCCCTTGTATAGCGACGGTTCATTTCCTTTAAGATTGCGTTTGAACCCGATTGCACGGGCAAATGCACCAGTCGGCATATTTTAGAGTGTTTTTGCATCACGGCAACCACGTCTTCGTTGAAATCTTTAGGATGACTAGTCATAAACCGCAAACGAAAATTTCCTTCAATGGAAGCCACGTCGTTTAATAAATTTGCAAAGGTATATTCTCCCCCCAAATCTTTCCCGTAAGAGTTGACGTTTTGGCCAAGTAACGTAATTTCTTTATAGCCCTCTTTTACCAACTGCCTTACTTCTGCAAGAATATTTTCAGGTTTTCTCGAACGCTCTCTCCCCCGTACGTACGGAACGATACAATACGAGCAAAAATTATTACAGCCGTAAATGATATTTACCCAAGCGTTAGGGTAACTCGTTCTATACGGCGTCAACGTTTCGTCTATTTCCGATTCTTTTTCACGGATTTGTATTACCCGTTTCTTTTCGGCTTTTTTACGCTTGATAAGCGTTTCCAACTCTTCTAAATTCAACGTGCCGAACATAACGTCGATAAACGGAAATTTTTTCTTCAAAATTTCCGTTTTGCCTTCTTCCTGCGTCATACAGCCACCCACGGTAATAATAAGAGACGGTTTTTGTTTTTTTAATTTTTTTAATGCACCTATATTGCCAAATGCGTGGTTTTCCGCGTTTTCCCTAATGCAACAGGTATTAAAAACGATAATATCCGCTTCTTCCATTACAGGCGTTTCGCGATATCCCATTCCGTACAAAACTCCGGCGATTTTTTCCGATTCGTGTACGTTCATTTGACAACCGTAAGTAACGATATGATATTTTTCTAACATACGTATCTCTTGACGATATTTTTTCTTCTATTATACTCTTTTTTTTCATTTTTAGCAAGTCTTTAAAGGGTTTTTCCGTTTCTTTTACAACGGAGTTTATCCGCTTTTGCAATAAAACGCAAAAAAACGCAAATACTGTGTGCGATGAAAAAGCTGAAAAAATGTATTTGCGTTATTTTTATACTCATTTTTACCGCCGTTTGCACTGCATTCGGCTACTATTTCGTTGTTACGGGAAGCACCGTATTATTGCCTGAAAAATTAGAGCTTTCCAACCAACGTATCCACGTATACGACGGAGAAAACGTTATCGTACAAAACTTTTCCTTATCGCCTACTATGCAAACGTGTTCTATTGACGATATCCCCAAACATACGCAATACGCCTTTATTTCGACGGAAGACAAGCGTTTTTTATCCCACCACGGCTTTGATTTTGCGCGTATTGCCAAAGCCGCCGTCAAAAACGCTACCGCACACGCTTTGAAACAAGGCGCGTCTACTATTTCGCAACAGCTTATTAAAAACACCCACTTAACGCAAGAAAAAACCTTTACGCGTAAACTGCGAGAATGGAAACTGACGCGAGCGCTTGAAAAAAGATATTCGAAAGCGGAAATTTTAGAAAAGTATCTTAACGTAATTTATTTTGGGCATAACTGTTTCGGAATTCGCGCCGCCGCAGCCTTTTATTTTAATAAAACTCCAAGCGAACTCGATTTGGCGGACTCTGCCATTTTAGCAGGGCTGATAAAATCTCCTAATAACTACTCCCCTTTTAAAAACGCGGAAAGCTGCCAAAAAAGAAAGGAGAGCGTGTTAAAGGGAATGTTGAAAAACGAATTTATTTCCTTGCAAGAATATACTATTGCTTTGCAAAAACCGTTGCCCAAAGAGCCTAATTTGCAATTAAAAAACACGGCGTATTTACACGCCGTTTTCGACGAACTGAGCACTCTTTCCGAAACGTACGGTTTTCCTTTAAACGGTAACGTGGAAATTTACACCTATTTGCAACAAGATTTACAATCGGAAGCGGAAAACGCGTTAAAAGAATATACGAAGTCGGATAAAAGTATACTGGTTACGTCCGTACAAACAGGCGGCGTTAAAGCATACGTATCTACCGTTGGAAACGTTCGTCGTTTACCCGGCTCGTTATTAAAGCCGTTGCTTGTATATGCGCCTTGCTTGGAAGAGAATATACTCTCCCCTGCCACGCCGATTTTGGACGAAAAAATAAACTATGCCGGGTATTCTCCCAACAATTACGACAACAAATTTCATGGGTACGTAAGCGCCCGTGAAGCGGTAGCAAAAAGCTTAAACGTACCTGCAGTGAAGCTGTTGGAAACGCTCGGTACACAAAAAGGCGGACGTTATCTTAACAAAATGCACCTTACCGTTGATAAGGATGATTTAACGCTTGCTTTAGCCTTGGGCGGAATGAAAAACGGCTTTACTTTACAAGAGCTTATGGGGGCATATGGCACTCTTGCCAACGACGGTATATATGAAGGCACGGCGTTTATTTCTAAAATACTTGTCAACGGACAACAAACGTATGAAAGAAAACCGTTACGTGAAAAAATCTTTTCAAAGGAAACGGCATTTTTAATGACCGATATGTTACAAAGTGCAGTGAAAGACGGTACGGCAAAGAAATTGCGCGCATTGTCCTTTGATATTGCCGCAAAAACGGGTACGGCAGGCACGACGAACGGAAACACCGACGCGTATGCGCTTTCCTATACTACTCGAGATATCGTTGGCGTATGGCTTGGAAATGCCGACAATACTCCGATAGAAGCCACGGGCGGCGGCTTACCCTGTAACTACGCATTGCATATAAACGAATATCTACACGATAATTATCGTAAAAGCGGCGATACAATTCCAGCGTTTACTCCCCCAAAAGGCGTACAAAAAATTGCTTTAGACAAAGTAACGTATTCTAAAACGCACAACCTATGTTTAGCAGACAAAAACGCGCCTATGGAGTACCGCTTTTACGAATGGTTTAAAAAGAATGCTATACCCATACAAACCAACGACTGTTTCACTTCCCCTATTATTTCCGCGCCTACGCTGCGCGTTGCGGACGGGAAAGTATATATCACGTTAGACAAGAGCAGCCCTGAGTTTTACCGTTATAAAATTGAAAGACGGGACGAAAAGAATAAAAGTGAAATATTATACGACGGAGAATATGTAAACGAATTTATCGACGAAAATGCTTCCACCGAAAAAGCGTACCGATATTTTATTACTCCTATTTATCAAAACAACGTAGGAAAAACGTTAGAACTTCCTACGGTGTATATTACCGCGCCGCCCCCTAAAGGTATACCGAAAGACTGGTGGCGCAACTGAAAAAGCGCGGTTTCAAACCGCGCTTTCTATTATATTTTCTATTATCTATTATATTTTAATTTTTTCAATAGACGCAAACGATTGCGCTATCAAACCTTCGATATCCAACTTTGCTTCTTCCGCGGCAATCTCTTCTAATTTGGGCCGAATTACGGGGAAGTCGGGTAAAAATACCGTACAACAATCTTCATAAGGCAAAATAGAAATATCATACGCGCCCATCTTAAGAGAACGTTCGATAATTTCGTTTTTATCAAACCCGATAAGCGGACGGAGCACGGGCAATTTTTCCACAACGGAATTCGAAGAAGTAATGCCTTCAATCGTTTGACTTGCCACCTGTCCAAGACTTTCGCCCGTTATAATACATTGATGTCCCAAACGGAGTGCGTGGCGTTCGGCGATACGATACATAAAACGGCGAAGCAAAGTAACCATAAATTGCGGTTTGCATTTTTCGTGAATGGCTTCCTGTATATGCGTAACGCTAACCGTATACAAAGTTGTTCCGCAGGTATATTCAGAAAGAACGTTGGCAAGCTCTACCACTTTCTCTTTTGCCTGCATATTGGTATACGGATAACTGTGGAAATGCAAGCAATCCACTTTCAAGCCGCGTTTTGCCATCATATGCCCTGCAACGGGACTATCAATCCCCCCCGAAAGCAACAACAAGCCTTTCCCTGCCGTACCTACGGGCATACCGTTTGCGCCGTCGATAACACCGCCGAATACAAGTGCTTTGCCGTGTTCGCGTATGTCAACCCGAACGACGAAGTCGGGCGCGTGTACGTCCACTTTTAACGCAGGAAATGCCGATAACAGCATACCGCCGAGTTGACGGCTGATATCCACCGACGTAAGCGGATATTTTTTATCGCCCCTGTGCGATTCTACCTTAAACGTACCCGTCGTTTGACAAATTTGTTTTGCCGCTTCCAACAAAGACGGCAAATCAGATTGCGTTTCCAGCCCAACGCTCAACGAATGTACGCCGAATACTTTTTGCAATTTTGCAAGTAAAATTTCTAAATCTTCTTCCGCAAAACCGCGAACCAAATATCTACCGCTTTGCTTGATAAGCTCGCACTCGATATCCTTTACAGCGCGTTGTAAATTCGTTTCCAAAGCACGCTCGAAAAATCCCCTATTTTTGCCTTTTAAATAAATTTCCGCATACCGCAGAATAATTACCTTTTCCATATCTTCACCTAATTATTGCATACGGCGTTTTAAATCATTACCGATTTCGTTAAGTATTTCCGCCGCTTTTTCTATTTCTTCTTCCGTAGTGGCTTTAGAAAAGCTTAAACGGAGTACGCCGTCCGCCGTCTTTTCATCATAACCACAAGAGAGCACCACTTTACTATACCGCATTTTCGCATTAGACGAACAAGCCGAACCCGTACCGACGATTAGTCCTTTATCGTTTGCCATATGCAATAAAATTTCCCCGCGTAAGCCTACCGCCGAAACGCTTAAAATATAAGGCGAACCGTCTAACGGAGAAAGACGTGTATATACCTGCTTATCTAACAGCGAATACAGCTTTTCCCTATACGTTGTAAGCCTTTCAAAGTCCGATTTTAACGTTTTGAATTTTTCTTCCGCTGCGTAGGTGAATTGCATAATTCCGAATACGTTTTCCGTACCGCTGCGTTTTCCAAATTCTTGTCCGCCACCGAATATGTAGGGCGAAACCGTCAACGACTTACGTTTAATAAGCGCGCCAACGCCCTTTAAACCGCCGATTTTATGCGCACTGACCGAATACGCGTCAATTTCTTTTGCAAGCCGAAAAGACAGTTTTCCGTACGCCTGTACGCCGTCTACGTGGAAAATGACACGTGGATTTTTCGCTTTTACGCATTTAGCAATAGAATTGACGTCGTTTATCGAACCGAGTTCGTTATTGACGTGCATTACCGAAACAAAACTCGTTTTCTCGTCGATAAGCTGTAACAGCTTTTCAACGTCTACCCGTCCGTCTTTTTGCAAGGGCGCAATACGCGTTTCAACGACACCGCGGTTCTTGAGCTCCGTAAACGCAGCGGATATCGCGGAATGTTCCCCTGCCGTAGTTACGGCATTGCCGCGTTTAGCAAACGAGAACACGGCTTGATTGTCCGCTTCCGTACCGCAGGAAGTAAAAATCAATTCAAATACGCTTTCGTCAGCGACCTTGGAAAGCAAAGCGGAGCGCGCTTTTTTAAGCTCGCCCTGCAAAGCAAAACCTTCCGTATATAAAGCGGAAGGATTATGATATTTTTCCGTTACGAATAAACGGGCTTTTTCAAACGCGTTTATATTCGGTTGCGTCGTCGCCGCATTATCCAAATAAATCATATTTATTTTTGCTTTTTCTCCTGCATTACGTAATCGCTTTCCAGTACGCCGCGACGTGCAAATTTCAAAATGTTCATAAGCAATAATTCGCGACATTCTAAAACGTATAATTCTTTACCGTTATTCCCTACGAGTATATACATAAAGAATTTCCCATTTGACGGTTCGTCGTTGGAAGTACAAACTATTTTTTTAGTATTCGGGTCGGAATACAACCGTTCAAAACCCGAATTGTCAACGTCTCCGATTTGCAGCATATCCGCGCAGTCGATACGCGTTATCAGTTTCCGTTTATTGATATTGATAACCTTGGAAATACGCAATTCGCCTGAAACGAAGCAATAATCGTAACTGACGTTTAAACGGGATTTCCATTTATACAACACAAAAGCGGTTACGCCAAACGCGAGTGCTTGAATACCGCAAAATACCGCAAAGCCCAAAGCCGTATAATCCGCTTCGCTGGATAACGACCAAGGTATACTCATAATACATTGCATCAAGAAAATAACACAAATGACAACGCAAATCCAAAAAATTACGTTAATAATTTGATATTTTTTCTTTTCTTTTTCCGATTTTGAGCCAAATGCACTCTCTTCATAAAAAGCGTCCATTCGTTTCTCCTTATACTTTAAATTTCAAACGTACCTTCATACACCGTTTTTACGTTCCCCATCAATTCCACTTCGCCGTTAGATTGATAACAAACGGTTAAATCGCCACCGCGGAGTTTTACAGTTACGTTGGTATCCTTTTCGCAATAGCCCTTAAGCGCTGCCGCTACTACTGCCGCACAAGCACCCGTACCGCAAGCCCACGTTTCGCCGCTTCCGCGTTCCCATACGCGCATTTTAAGCGTTGCTTTATTGACTACGCGAACGAATTCGGTATTGATACCTTCGGGGAAGTATTCGCAATTTTCTAATTCCGCGCCGATTGCCGCAACGTTTACAGCGTCTACCTTATCGCAGAAAATAACGCAATGAGGATTACCGACGTTGACGAGCGTTGCTTCGTATTCTACGCCGTTTACCGTTATCTTTTTGTCTACGATTTTGTCTTCTTTCCAAACGCAAGGAATATTTCTACCCTTAAGCTTTGCCTTGCCCAAGTTTACGCTTGCCGAGTTTACTTTGCCGTTGAACGAATACACCTTTACGTCGTTAATGCCTTTCGCCGTTTCAATTTTCATATCGTTTTTACGAACGATACCCTTTTCATAGAGATATTTACCGATACAACGAATTGCGTTACCGCCCTGCGCCGCTTCTCTACCGTTTTTATTAAAGATACGCATTTTCGCGTCCGCTACGTTAGAATTTTCAATGAGCGCGATACCGTCGCCGCCGATACCGTAATGGGGCAATACGTAGTTTACGGCAATCGATTCGGGACAGGTAATTTTACCGTCGCGGTTATCGAATACGATATAATCGTTTCCGCAAGACTGCATCTTCGTGAAATTCAATTTTAATTTTTCACTGCGGAGTGCGTTGATATCCACAAGTTCGGTATTGTCTTCCGTGAAACGGCTGGCAACGATATCCGCAAGCGCGTTTGCCGTATCCAACGCCGTAAGCACCGTAATACCGAGCAATATTGCGTGGTGGTGTAAACGAATAAAGTCGTTAATAGATTCCATATCCGTTTTACCGGTATACACAAGATAGTCTATTTTCCCTTCGTCCATTAACTTAATAACGCTATCGGTAGCCGACAGTCTATCCACTTCCGTGCACTCGAAGCCAAGGTCTTTAATAACCTTTGCCGTACCCTTCGTTGCGTACATTGTACAGCCTAAATCGCCAAATTTCTTCGCGATTGTCAATACGTCGAGCTTGTCTTGATCGTTTACCGTCATATATACGCCGACGGGACGACGTTCGGAAGGATGACACATTTTAAAGCCTGCCGAAACAAGACCTTTAAACATAGCTTCCTCTATCGTTTTACCGATACCCAAAACTTCGCCCGTCGATTTCATTTGCGGACCGAGTTGCGAGTTTACGTCGTTAAGTTTTTCAAAACTGAATACGGGTACTTTTACCGCCACGTAAGGCGAATCGGGATACAAACCCGTACCGTAACCGAGTTTTTTAAGTTTTGCGCCTACGATAATTTTCGTGGCGAGTTCTACCATAGGTACGCCCGTAACCTTGGAAATATACGGCACGGTACGCGACGCACGGGGATTTACTTCGATAACGTGCAGTTGTCCGCGGTAGATTAAATATTGAATATTAATAAGCCCCTTCGTTTTAAGTTCTAATGCAAGCTGCGTGGAAACTTCGATAATCTTTTCAAGCATAGCGTCGTCGAGATTATACGGAGGGTATACGGCAATAGAGTCGCCCGAGTGGATACCCGTGCGTTCGATATGTTGCATAATACCGGGAATCAAAACGTCTTTTCCATCGGAAATAGCGTCTACTTCAAGTTCTGTACCCATTAAATATTTATCGCACAAAACAGGGTTTTCAATCCCCTGCGCTAAAATGACGTCCATATATCTGCAAACGTCTTCTTCCGTAAAGGCAATAGTCATATTTTGACCGCCGATAACGTATGAAGGACGAAGCAATACGGGATATTCTAACTGTCTTGCCGCTTCCAACGCTTCTTCTTTCGTCATAACGGTTAACGCTTTCGGGCGGGGAATGGAATATTTTTCCAACAACGCTTCAAACCGTTCTCTATCTTCCGCCGCGTCTACGCTATCCGCCGAAGTACCCAAAATACGGATACCGTGCGTTGCAAAATACGAACAAAGATGAATAGCCGTTTGTCCGCCGAACGTAATGATAACGCCGTAAGGCTTTTCAATATCCAAAACGTGTTGTACGTCTTCAGGCGTAAGCGGTTCGAAATACAATCTGTCCGCGGTGTCGAAGTCGGTAGAAACCGTTTCGGGGTTGTTATTGATAATCGCCACTTCGTAGCCCAACTCTTTCAACGTCCAAACGCAATGTACGGAAGAATAGTCGAATTCAATCCCTTGACCGATACGGATAGGACCAGAGCCGATAACTACGATACGTTTTTTCTTACTCTTTTGAACGAACGGTGCGGCTTCGTCGTGCGCGTAATCGTCCGCAGTGGAATAGAAATACGGTGTTTTTGCAGGGAATTCCGCCGCGCATGTGTCTACCATTTTATAGCCGATTTTCTTTCTATACGGTACTTTTTGACCGCTAAACGCTTCGATATCTTTATCCAAGTAGCCAAGGCGCTTGCCTTCTTCGTACAAAGCACGCGTCAATTTTTCGTTGGCGAGTTTTTCTTCGTAAGCAATTAGATTTTTGAACTTATTCAAGAACCAACGGTCAATTTTCGTAATATTGAATACTTCGTCTACGCTAACGCCCTTTTTAAGTGCTGCATATACCACAAAAATTCTTTCGTCCGTCTTTTCGGAAAGCTTTGCGTATAATTCTTCCTTCGTGCTATGGATAAACTTTTTATAGTTCATAGTGCTGGTGGAAATTTCCGCACCGCGCACCGCTTTCATAATTGCCATTTCAAACGACGTACCGATAGACATAACTTCGCCCGTCGCTTTCATTCTCGTGCCCAGTTCGCGTTTTGCATACAAGAATTTATCAAACGGCCATTTGGGCATTTTTACAACTAAATAGTCGATAGTAGGTTCAAAACAAGCGTAGGTGTTACCCGTTACGTCGTTTACAATTTCGTCCAGCGTATAGCCGAGTGCAATTTTCGACGTTACTTTTGCAATGGGGAAACCCGTTGCCTTGGAAGCAAGCGCGGAAGAACGGCTAACACGGGGATTTACTTCGATAACCGAATATTCAAACGAATCGGGATTGAGTGCAAACTGTACGTTACAGCCCCCTTCGATACCGAGTTCGGTAATAATAGCAAGCGCCGCGTTGCGGAGCATAGAATATTCTTTATTAGAAAGCGTAACCGCAGGCGCAACGACGATAGAATCGCCCGTGTGAATACCTACGGGGTCGACGTTTTCCATAGAACATACGGTAAGCACGTTGCCTGCGCTATCGCGTAAAACTTCAAATTCGATTTCTTTCCAACCTGCGATATACTTTTCAATAAGCACTTGCGTAATGGGCGAAAGCATCAAGCCGTTATGGGAAATCAAGCGCAACTCTTCTTCGTTATACGCTACGCCACCGCCTGCGCCGCCAAGCGTATAAGCAGGACGGATAATAACGGGATAACCGAGTTTGTTGGCAATAGCTACACATTCTTCCACCGTATACGCGATATCGGACGGTACGCAAGGTTGATTGATTTTCTCCATCGTTTCTTTAAAGAGTTCTCTATCTTCCGAACGGTCAATCGCGTCGAGTTTCGTACCGATAAGCTTTACGCCGTGTTCTTCTAAAAAGCCCGATTTTGCAAGCTTACAACCCATAGTAAGCCCCGTTTGTCCACCTAAAGAAGCAAGCAAACTATCCGGTTTTTCTTTAATAATAATACGTTTTAACGTTTCTTCGGTAAGCGGTTCGAGATAGATTTCGTCCGCGAGCGCTTTATCCGTCATAATCGTTGCCGGGTTAGAGTTACAAAGTACTACGTTTACCCCTTCACTTTTCATCACTCGGCAAGCTTGTGCGCCTGCATAGTCGAATTCCGCAGCTTGTCCGATAACGATAGGACCGGAGCCGATTACCAAAACCTTTTTAATATCACTTCTCTTAGGCATTTTTTTTCTCCTTTTGCATCATTGCAAAAAACTTCTTATACAAAGGATTTTCCGTATTCCCCGCGTTGCAGGATTCGGGCATAAATTGTACAGTGAACGCATTGAGTTCTTCGTAATCGAAGCCTTCGCACGTGTTGTCGTTTACGTTTACAAAATGTATTTTACCCTGTTTTACACTGTCGGTTACCACCGTATAACCGTGGTTTTGGGTGGAAATATACACTCTACCGCATTGCAAGCATTTCACAGGTTGATTGCCGCCGCGATGTCCGTATTTTTGTTTTACGGTATTACCGCCAAGCGCTAAGGCAATAAGCTGATGCCCTAATCCTATACCAAGTACAGGCTTTTTACCCAGTACTTTTTTCACTTCTTCAATAATTGCCGCGTTTTCTTTTGGGTCTCCCGGGCCGTCGCCGATTACCACACCGTTTGCGCCCGTTTGCAGCACTTCTTCTGCCGTTGCATTTGCCGGCATAGAAATTACCTTACAGCCTTGCGCGACAAAATTCTCCAACGAGCTTTTCTTTGCGCCGAAGTTCCAGTACGCTACCGTATACGGCGCGTCGTCCTTTCCAAGTTCGTATTTAGCGGTAGGAGCAACGGCTTGCACCGCACCCTTTACGGTATACGTTGCAAGTGCTTTCAACTCTTCTTCCGTCAGCGGTTTTTTACTGATACGTGCGTTCATAACCCCTTCTTCACGTAAGATTTTAGTCAGTTGACGGGTATCCACTCCGCAAATGCCGACGATGCCTTCTTTCTTTAAATAGTCGTCCAACGTACCTTCGCAACGGAAATTAGACGGCTTATCGCAAAATTCGCGCACGACGTAAGCCGCCACGTGCGCTTTATTGCTTTCCGCGTCCGCAGGCATTACTCCGTAATTACCGATAAGCGGAAAAGTTTGCACTACGATTTGCCCGTAATTCGTCGGGTCGGTAAGCGTTTCCACGTACCCGACCATTCCCGTCGAAAACACCAGTTCGCCTTGTGCTTCGCCGACTGCGCCAAAACGTTCGCCTATAAATACGTTGCCGTTTTGTAACGTTAAATACACCTTGTTTTTCTTCATATGTCGTCCTCTATATTATGATTTCTTTCTTTTTTATAAAAAATAAGACTGATTTTCAAAAATCAGTCCTTGTTGGAAAAATTATAAACGTTTAAAAAAGAAAAACGGGAGCTATCGAGAATAGCTTTTGACATCTCGTTATATCCTGCATTCTTCAATTTTAAAGTTGCTTGTACGAACATTATCCTTCCACCTGTCGATTTTTATTATTATACCACAAGCCACTTCGTATGTCAACTTGAAAAGGTGTTATTTGCGTGAAATTTGTAAAAATATTTTTTAATATTTATCAATCTTATTTATTATATATTCATTATATATTTATTATATATTTCCGTAAGCCGTTGCGCCGTAATTGCCGTCGTGTAATTTTATAATAAGTTCTAAAGCGGTCGTTTGCGAAATTTGAGTTTGTAACGTTTTTGAAAGGGGCAAAGTTTTCCCGTCTTCAGCCAACAACAGTTCGCCGCTATCCAGCCGTAAAGATATTTCCGCCTGATTTACGCCTACCGCGTCCACTTCCTTGCACAACGCCGCATAAACGGAGTTTACGTCTACTTTACCCTGTTGACAAGCAACCTTAAAGGCATAGTCCGACAATAGACTTTTTGCTAAAGAATACGCCGTCCGTTTAGATTTCGCGCCCAAAACTCTACAAAGCAATACCTTTCCGTCGCCTTCTAATGCTATCGTTTTACATACTATCGACACGACGTCGCAAAGTATACGCGCAAACTTTTTATACTCGGAATCCGCACAACTGATTTTATAATTCCCTGCTTCACCGTTCGCCAAAATACAAACGCAATCGTTCGGAGACGAAGCGCCGTCCAAACAAAGCATATTAAAGCCTTCGTTGGTGGCGGCGGACAAAGCCTTTTGTAGCATTTGCGGCGTAATATTTACGTCGGTGGTTAAAAAGCACAGCGTAGTTGCCATATTTGGACAAACCTGCGTTTTTCCCTTGAATATAACGCCGATTTTACACGGATAACTGCCTATCGAAAAGGAAAAGGAAAGCTGTTTCACAAACGAATCGGTTGACATCATACCGCGTGCAGCGGAAAGACTGTTTTCGTTTGTTCCGCCAAGACTTTGTACTAATCCGTCTAAGCCGTTTAAAACCGCTTGCGTAGGATACCGTTCCCCTATGAAACCTGTCGAAGCGATTAGTACTTCTTCTTTGGAAATCCCCGTTTTTTCCGCAACCGCGCGGCAAATTTTTTCCGCAGCCGACTTTCCGTCTGTTTGCAACACGTTAGCGATACCGCTATTGCAAAATATAGCGCGCGCATAGCCAAGCTGCGCGTGTTTTTTGGAAACCGTAATCGGCGCGCCTACCGTGTTCCCTTGCGCAAATACACAAGCAACGCTACAACGCCGTTGCGCATAAACCAAGGAGATATCTTCTCGGATATCGCGTGAAAATGCACCGCTTTGATCAAGCGAATGCGTACCGTAAGCCGATATACCGCAATGAAATCCGCTTGCTAAAAATCCGTTTGGTGCGCACACACCGCCGTCTACGGGCGTTAAC
The DNA here is from genome assembly GCA_045542595.1 of Candidatus Scatosoma sp. GTDB lineage: Bacteria > Bacillota > Clostridia > Christensenellales > Borkfalkiaceae > Scatosoma. The sequence continues at coordinate 43,821 of JAZQLI010000020.1, forward strand.
GTATTGTCTACTGCATTTTTTCTCACTTAAGCGTTCTCCTGAAAGACGATTCGAGATTGCACGACGACTTCGTCGTTTTCGTTAAAACCGTGCGCCAAATACGCACCGTTTTCTTCCTTTTTTAAATAAAACCGAAGCGTTTGCCCTTCTTTGCATTGCTTTACGTAAGAAATTGCAAAACTTTGAAGTGTACGCTTTGCAAGCTCCGCAACCGAAAAACAATTCAAGCAATAATCGGCATACCGCGTATTGTTGACGTGCATATTATGGTCGTATTCCGAGTTGTAAATTTTCGTGGTAAATTTCAAGTCTCCTTCCTCGATGGGAAATACGGGAAGTTTTTTAAATCCCCCCTCTAATACGCGCGTAGTATTATAGGTAGAATAATCTTGATTATCAAT
>JAZQLI010000021.1:0-2631 GCA_045542595.1 Candidatus Scatosoma sp.
CGCGACGTAACCAAAGAAGAATACGAAACGGCAATCAGAGAAAAACGATTGACCGAGCTTTTGAATTTTTACGAAGTCAAGGCAGGAGAATGTTATTTTATCCCGTCGGGAACGATTCACGCCATTGGAAAAGGCTGTTTAATTTGTGAAATTCAACAAAACAGTAATTTGACTTACCGAGTGTATGATTATGGTCGCAAAGATAAAAACGGCAACGAACGGGAATTACATATAGAAAAGGCGTTGCAGGTAACGAAACTTACAAAGCACAAAAATACGCCTTTAACCGGCGATACGCTTGGAGTGAGCAAATACTTTACCGTAAAGAAACTTTGCGTTAAAAACGAAGTTTTACGGACGGATGACAAAACCTTTCAATGTCTCACTTGTGTAAAAGGTCAAGGCGAAATAGACGGACAGACTATGCAAACTGGCGATAGTTTCTTTGTGCCTGCGAACTTTGGGGGATATACGTTGAAAGGAGATATGGAAATCATTCTGACGGAAATCCGCAAATATTATATCGGTATTGATTTGGGTGGAACGTTTATCAAAGGCGGTATAGTGGACGATACGGGGAATATCCTTATAAGAGACAAAGTACCTACTGAAAGCGAAAACGGGGCAGACAGGGTTGCGTTGAATGTTGCAAATCTTTGCAAAAGATTGCTTGAGCAAGTTAATATGACGGCAAACGATATTATAGGTATAGGAATGGGCGTGCCGGGAATGATTGACAGCGCAAAAGGCGAAGTGGTGTATTCCAACAACCTTGAATGGGAACATTTCTTTATATCGGACGAAGTGGAAAAACAAACGGGCTTGCCTGTAAAAATAGCAAACGATGCAAACGTAGCAGCGCTTGGTGAAACCAAATTTGGTTGTGGAAAAGATTATAATAATACGGTAATGCTTACGCTCGGAACAGGAGTTGGTGGCGGTATTATTATCGACGGCAAACTGTTTGAAGGCAATCGTTCGGCTGGTGCGGAGCTTGGTCATTCCGTTATTGTCGCAGGTGGAGAACAATGCACTTGCGGAAGAAAAGGTTGTTTGGAAGCATATGCATCGGCAACTGCTTTGATTCGTGATACCAAACGTGCTATGCTTGCGGATAAAAACAGTAAGATGTGGGCAATCGGTAGTATAGAAAACGTAACGGGCAAGACAGCGTTTGATTATAAAGATATAGACGAAAGTGCAAGAAAAGTAGTTGAAGATTATATAGAAAAATTAGGCGCAGGGATAACGAATATTGCAAACGAATTTCGTCCTGAAGCGGTTATCTTGGGTGGTGGCGTATGTGCGCAAGGGGATAATCTTATTAAACCTTTGCAAGAATTTGTCAATAAAGAAATTTTCGCAAGAGAAAAAGGACCGCAAGTAAAAATACTTACGGCAACACTTGGGAATAGTGCAGGTCTGCTTGGTGCGGTGGCACTTTGGTTAAAATAGAGGAGAAATATTATGTCTAGATACGAAGAAGCAAAAAAGATATACGCAAAATTTGGCGTTGATACTGAAAAAGCAATAGAACGCCTTTCTAAAATTTCAGTCAGCGTACATTGTTGGCAAGGGGACGACGTAATCGGGTTCGACGGTAGCGACAGTTTATCGGGCGGTATACAAACGACGGGGAATTATCCTGGTAGAGCAAGAAACCCCGAAGAATTGTTCGCCGACCTTACCAAGGCGTTTTCCTTAATGCCCGGTAAAAAACGTATCAACGTACACGCTTGCTATGCAATCCTTGGGGAAGATAAAGGCAAGGTTGACCGTGATGCGTACGAATATAAGCATTTTGAACCTTGGGTAAAATGGGCGAAAGAAAACGGACTTGCAGGGGTGGATTTTAATCCGACTTGGTTTTCGCATCCCAAGATGAAAGACGGACTTTCTCTTTCCTCCCCCGACGAAGAAATAAGAAAGTTTTGGGTTAATCACGGAAAAGCTTGTATGAAGATCGCGGCGGAAATCGGTCGGAAAATGGGTAGTCCTTGTTGCGTAAACCTTTGGGTGCCCGACGGGTATAAGGATATTCCTGCCGACAGACTTTCCCCCAGACTTCGTTTGAAGAAGTCTTTGGACGAAATCTTGGAAGATTACGACAAAGACTGGGTTATTCCCGCAGTAGAAAGCAAAGTTTTCGGTATAGGTGTGGAAAGCTACACGGTAGGCAACAACGAGTTCTATCAAAACTACGCGGCGACGCGTGGCATTTGCTGTTTGCTCGATACGGGGCATTACCACCCGACGGAAGTCGTTTCGGATAAAATTCCTTCGATGCTTGCCTTTTACGATAAAGTACAGCTTCACGTGTCACGCCCCGTAAGATGGGATAGCGACCATGTAATCGTCGTTGACGACGAACTGAAAGAGCTTTCTAAAGAAATTATCCGTAACGAAGCGGACGAAAAGGTAATGATTGCACTTGATTATTTCGATGCAAGTATCAATCGTCTCTGCGCGTATGTAACGGGTGTTCGCTCTATGCATAAGGCACTTCTTTGTGCGCTTTTACAACCGTATGCGGAAATGAAGAAGTTGCAAGACGAAGCGAACTTCACCAAGATTTTGTATATGCACGAAAGAGTAAAATTCCTGCCGATTGCTGATGTTTGGGATGAGTAC
>JAZQLI010000022.1:0-18000 GCA_045542595.1 Candidatus Scatosoma sp.
GCCGCCTACACGCCCTTTACGCCCAGTCATTCCGGACAACGCTCGCCCCCTACGTATTACCGCGGCTGCTGGCACGTAGTTAGCCGGGGCTTCCTCCTTGGCTACCGTCACTTCCTTCGTCACCAAGGACAGAGGTTTACAATCCGAAAACCTTCTTCCCTCACGCGGCGTTGCTGGGTCAGGCTTTCGCCCATTGCCCAATATTCCCCACTGCTGCCTCCCGTAGGAGTCTGGACCGTGTCTCAGTTCCAGTGTGGCCGATCACCCTCTCAGGTCGGCTACCCATCGTCGGCTTGGTAGGCCGTTACCCTACCAACTACCTAATGGGACGCGAGCTCATCCATATCCGATAAATCTTTTACCTCAGAAGGATGCCCTTCCGTGGTCTTATGCGGTATTAGCAGTCGTTTCCAACTGTTATTCCCCTGGTATGGGCAGATTGCTCACGCGTTACTCACCCGTCCGCCACTCACTTAAAAACCGAAGTCTTTAAGTTCGTTCGACTTGCATGTGTTAAGCATGCCGCCAGCGTTCATCCTGAGCCAGAATCAAACTCTTAAGTTTAATTGTTTAAAGTCGCTACGCCTCTCAGCGTAACAACGGCTCTAACTTTGTTTCTTTGTTATCTTTTTGCTGACTTGCTTTCAAGGTTACTTTTTACAGTACTTTGAAAAATTAACGGAAATTACCTTTCATTTGCATTTCTATTGTCAAATAAATCTCATTTCTTTCTTATTCTGTTTTTAAGCTTCTTCTACCAAGCTCACAGCTTGGCGCTTGTCCCCTCGCGGCGACAGCTTGTATATAATACCACATTCCTTTTACCTTTGTCAAGCATTTTTTCAAACTTTTTTTCATTTTTTTTAAAAAATTTCTTTTTTTGCTTGCCTTAGCCTTTCTTATGGTATTTTTTCACTTCGCCTCGCGGACAGCTTGTATATATTACCACTTTATTTCCCCTTTGTCAACTACTTTTCTTCACTTTTTTTACTTTTTTCGCACCTTTTTTTTATTTTTGTGCTTGTCGTGATATATTATTACCAGAAAAGCTTGCTATTATACTCTTTATGAGAAAATCCGTCAAAATTATAGAAACGTTTTTCTTGACTTCCTCGCGCGCGCGTGATACAATATTATATATATTATATAGGACGTGCGTTTTTTAACGCCATTAAGGAAAGAATATGTGGAAAACTTTACGTATCGTTTTTACAATTTTATGCGCCGTATGCTTGGCGGCAATATTGCCCGCAGGCGCTTTGGGAGATTTGCCTTGGGTAATCGGTATCTTACTCGCCGCGGCGATTTTTTTCACCGCTATGCTGTTTTGCAAAAATAAACAAGAACAAAAAGAGTATAAAGACGAGCCGAAACCCGACTTTTTTTCGCCGTCGGATACGGAAAAGTCGGACAACGACAAGAAATAATTACTCTACCCTTAACAATTATTTTTTAAAAAGCGGACTTGACAAAGAACGAAATTCATAGTATAATAAAGCCAAGAAAAATAGAAGGAGATGTAACTTATGGCAAAAAACTCAAAAAAGACTACCAAAAAGTCTACCAAATGGAAATTACAATTAACGCTTAACAACGTACTTACCTGTTTGTTATACGCCGTTATCGGTTTGCTTTTGGTAATTATGAAAGGCGGCTCGTTGAATATTTTAATGACCATTGTAGGCGTTTTATTTATCGGCATCGGAGTTATTGACGCTATTCAAAACAAAGACCTTGTAAAAGGCGTAGTGGAAATACTGTTAGGCCTTGCGATTATTATATTCGGTTGGTTGGTTGCGGATATCGTACTTTTGGTGTTCGGCGTTATGCTTATCGTAAAAGGCGTTATGGAACTTCTCAATACATATAAGAGTGGTTTCGCCGCCGTGCTTTCGCCTTTGGCAACTATCGTTATCGGTATTTTGTTGGTAGTGGCGAAATGGGCCTTGATGGACGTTATGTGTATTATCGCAGGCGTTATCTTCCTTATCAATGCAGTACTTGCATTGTTTGGTAAAAAGTTGAAAAAATAAATTTTAAGTGAACGAAAAAAACGCTCGGATATATCCGAGCGTTTTTTTCGTAATTTGTTATTTCTTCAAAATCGTCTTTTGTCCCATAACTTCAAAAGTTATCGTATTGCCGTCGAGCGTACCCGTCATAATAGCCACGCCTTCTACCGACAACGTAACTTTACCGTCTTCTTCTGCCCAAGTACCAACCGTGTTATTCGTTTCACCGTCTTCTTTTTCGGTAAGGCTGAACGTATTATCGCTGTTAAGCACCAACGTCATAGAATCTTCGGTAAGCGTCGTACCCATAAAGTTCTCGCCTACTTCCCAAGAGCCAATGGACGTTTCCATTCTATAGAATTTGTACGTACCAGCTGTGCCGCAGCCTACAAGGCAGAACAAACTGATAATAACGGTTAAAAGAGAAACAAACATTAATTTGACTTTTTTCATAATAAGTCCTCCAAGATTATTGTATGGATATTATAACATAAAGGGTGTATATTGTCAAGCGTCGTACAAAAAAAACCTTTTCAAATTTTTGAAAAAAAGAAACCTCCGTTTTTCAACGGAGGCGTTGTTTTCATATTCAGTTGTAAGGCGTTTATTTTTTATAGAACCTGTTGTTGCACGCCATACGCTGCTCGCCGACACATTCGTCGCTTAAAAATCAGGTTTTTTCTTATCTTTGCACGCCCTTTATAACGTAGTTCATTGGACTGTTACCTCGCTTTGTCTTCTTTGTTAAAGTACCGCTTTCCCACATAGATTTTTACCATCTTTGTGTACCTCCTTTAACGCTTTTTTCATTTTCTCTTTTCCGATTTACATCGGCTACCTTAGTACGTTGGAGTATCACTTGTACAAATCATTTCCGGTTTGTACCTCACCTAAATTATTTCCCGTATCTATCGCTCTACGGTGGCGCTTTCCCGATAGCCTGCCTTTCATTTCGTCAAATTATTTGGCTGTCGTTGTGATATCGAAATTTTCCCGCTTCTTTTAAGCGCCGAGTACCTACCGAAATTTCGTCAAATTTCCATTTGCCCCGTTCAAGGAATAACGTCGATATTTACTTTCTTCAGGCTGCCGCCCTAACGTGGGAAGGAATCATCGCTTTTCATACCCTCCTTTTCCTAAGTTTTTACTTTCGCCGTATCCCTACGGCACTTTGCCGAACCCTTTCGGCTTTCTCTATCCTTGCATTGGAGTTCTTCCTTTCTTTTTTTGTTTGATTGAAACATTTTTTGTTTGTTTCTTTCTCTTTTGTACTTTTATTATAGCACAAATTTTTCATTTGTCAATAGGTTTTTTAAAAATTTTTTTAATTTTTTTTATGCAAGGAGTGTAAAAATAGCGCAATCCCTTTTGAGAAAAGGAAATGCGCCCACTAAATTTTTTTGAAATTTTATTCTGCCGTTCTTCCAAAAGCCGTCAAAAGCGCCTTATCGCGAATAAGCGCTCCGCCGCCGCGCACGGTAGCAAATTGCGGTTCTTCGCATACGTAATAGCGCATTTCTAAATTTCTACCGATATACGCCGCAACGCCGGGAATTTTCATTACGCCACCCGTTAAAAACACGCCGTTTCTATTTACCGTAGCCGCCACTTCCGCAGGTAATTTACGGAGTACCGCACCTGCATATTCTAAAATCTTATCCACGTACGTACGGATACAATCGGATAACTCCGCCGCCTGTACGCTTACGGCGGCAGGTCGGCAAGTATCTACCGAACTCCCTTCCGCTACCATTGCACCACGCGCGTCGCCCAACGTGCAAATAGCATTTTTTAAACGCTCCGCCGTCAACGCGCCTATCTTTAAATTATACGTACGCGATACGCGCGCGATAATGTTGGTATCCATATTATTGCCGCCGATATTCATAGAAACGCCTGCGATAATGCCGTCCCCTGAAACAACCGCTACGTTGGTTACGCCGCCGCCGATATCCATACAAAATACGGGGTCGGAATCGCTAACAATCGCCCCGCAACCGAGTGCGGCAAGGTACGGCTGTTCCACAAAATATACTTTATGCAAGCCGCATTCTTCGGCAAGCAACGCGTAGTCGGATAAAAGGGACTGCGCCGCGCCGCAGGGTACGCCTATCAATACTTGCGCGCGCTTTAACGCCGACGGCTTAATGGCCACTCGCGATAAAAATTCCTTTAACATTGCCGCCGCCAAAGGCAAATCGACAATTTCCCCTTCGTAAATGGGATATACGATACTGGTATATTCCGCCGTTTTCCCTATTAAATTTTTCGCTTCTTTCCCTATGGCTTTCAACGTTTTTTCCGCGCCGACAACCGCCACGCAAGACGGTTCTGCCAACACGATACCGCTACTGGTATCCGCGCGGTATATCTTTGTCATAGAAGAGCCCAAATCAATAGCCAGCTTCCACATACGTACTATTCTCCCTATTATTTTCAGTATTTTTCATCGCGTACCTGTACGCCCCGTTTTTAAAAATGCCGTGGGCAGGTATGCGTTTATGCTTTTTCTATCATTTTGCGGCACAGTTCTACAGGTAAACCCACCACGTTGGAAAAACTCCCTTCAATGCGTTCTACCAAACCGCCGTCTTGAATACCGTACGCCCCAGCCTTATCCATAGGCGAACCGCTTTGCACGTACGCGTCAATTTGTTCTTTACGCAAGCGGTTAAATACAACCTTCGTACAATCGCAATCCACCAGCGTTTGTCCGTCGGGAAAAATGATACATACGCCCGTATATACTTCGTGCGTACGCCCCGAAAGCGCCGAAAGCATACGCGCGGCATCCTTTTCGTCTATCGGCTTCCCCAGCACTTCGCGGCCTAACGCCACCACGGTATCCGCGCCCAACACGGCTTTCCCTTTCGCTTGCGGTAAAGCCGCCACTTCGCGCGCTTTTTGTAACGCCAACGTCTTTACCAAATCACTGGGATTTACCGCACCGCTCGCTTCTTCTTCGCCCTTTGCAGGAATAATATCAAATTCGTCTATAATCTCCCTTAAAAGCTGTTTGCGCCGCGGCGACGCGCTTGCTAAAATCCATTGCATAGCTTTCTCCTGTTTCAAAAAGAAAACCACTCGTCCGCCTACGCAGACGAGCGGTTGTTTGCTTATAAGATTTCCAAATTTTTTCTAAAGGCGCGCTTGAATTCCATTCCCGCGTTTTCCGCATCTCGAATTTCGAGTGCCGCTTCGCCCGTCAATTCCGTTTTCATAATAACGGAATCGCCCAGCACGTCGCAATTCACGCCCGAAACCACACCGCATTGCGTTCTGTCCAAGCTCTCCGCGATACGGAGTAAAACTCCCAACTTTTTCACGGCGTCTAAATCTTCTTCCGTAACCAAATCTTTATATTTTTGCCATTCGATAGGCGGTACGTCTTCGCGGTTATGGCAACCTGCCACAAACGCCGCCAGCACAATTTCACGGTGCGTTGCCCCGAAAATAGACGCGTTCAAAATCATATACCAGCTATGTCTTGCGTGGTTGTAGTACTTAATTTGTCGTCCACAATCGTGTAAGCTCGCCGCGATTTTCAATACTTTGAGATATTGACGGGGGAATTTATGCAACACGCGAAGTTGTTTGAAAAGCTGTACGGAAAGCTGCATTACGTGCTCTACGTGCTTCTCGTCGCAACCGTAGTATTTTACCAACGTTTCCAAGCTGTACCCAAGTACGTCGGAAATGGGTTTTTCGGTGGTGATGGGCAACGCTTGATTTATCATTAAGCCTTCGCGAAGTCCGCTACCCGAAATGGTAAAGTTATTGATATTCATATACGTGATAAACGATTTAACGATAGCCATTGCCGCAGGCATAATGTCCGCACGCGCCGGCGAAAGCCCTTTAATCTTTTTACGCTTGTCCACGTCAAGCGCTTTCATCATATCGTATACACTCGTAAAATCTTCCGCTTCCATATGATAATTGTGCGCGGTATCCAACGGATATTTTCTCACGAGTTTGGTTATCTTGAATAAATTTCTGAACGAACCGCCCACGCCTATCATTTGCGCTTCGGGGTCTACTTCCGAAAGCCAAGGCAATTTCTTTAACTGTTCGGTAAAGAATTCTTCTACGTGCAACGCCGCGTCCTGCGGAGAAGAGTCGTTTGCAAATAAATCGGTAAGCGTTACCGCGCCGAACGGCAACGTGGCGAAATTAAGTAAATTTCTACGGTTGTAGTAAATAATTTTGGTGCTGCCGCCACCGATTTCTAAAATTAAGCCCTTGGGAATATCCATCGAGTTGATAACGCCGCGGTATACCAAAACCGCTTCTTCTTCTTCGGATAAAACCTTGATGGTAATGTTACAAGAAACTTGAATTTCATCTAAAAACGAGCGTTGATTTTTCGCCCGACGCACCGCCGCAGTACCTACCGCGATAATGCGTTCTACCCCGTTTGCGTCGCAAAGCTTTTTAAACATCTTCAACGTTTTAATTGTTTCCGCTATACGTTGGGGTTTTAAAAACCCGTCTCTATCCATATCTTGACCAAGCCGAACGCTTTCCTTCAGCTCGTCCACGACCATAAAATGCCCGTCTGCAAACATATCCACGATAAGCAAACGCGCTGTATTTGAACCCAAGTCGATAATACCGATTTTTTCCACTTTAAACTACCTCTTGTCCTTGCGTAAAAACTTTTTTTAAATTTTCTTTCTTAAAAAAGTTTCCGTAAATATTTTTTTTCGTTTCTCACTTTATTTAGGCACAAAAAAAGTGCCCCTTATGATTTTTCCCATAGTTTATCATATAAAACCCGTTTTGTAAATACCCTTTTTGAAAATTTTTTGTTTTTTTGGTAATTTTTTTCATTTTCGATAATTTCCGCCTACTTTTTTGTGCAAAACGCCCTTTAAAAATAAAAAAGGAGAATACCGTTCCCCCTTTTTTCATAGTTAATTATTTGGACATTTTGCCGAATGTTTTTTACTTATTTTCCGTTTGCAAAGCTCCGTATAATCCGTGCACGGCAAGCCCTATCAAAAATGCACCGAATAATTTTTTCAATACTTCGCTTGGTAAATACGCCGCCGCCAACGTCCCGAAAACGGAAAGCACCAGCGCAGGAAAAATAATCCATAAAATCCCCTGCGTCTTTACCAACCCGTTTTGCGAATGTTTTTGCAAGGCAAAACCGCTCATTGGCAGGAAAGAAAAGAGATTGGCGCATTGCGCTATCTTTTGTTCCACGCCGCCGAAAAAGACAAGTAGCGGTATGGTAACCGTGCCGCCTCCCATACCCATTCCGGCAGGAATTCCGCCTATGAACCCCAAAATCAAATACAAATAAAACGACATATATTCCCCTTTCTTTATCGGTAAAAGAACAAAAAAATCCCCGCAATCGCCTGTAAAAGCGCGAAACAAATTTGCACTGTTTTTACGGGCAATTTGTCCAAAAGCCAAGCGCCCAAAACGCCGCCGCCCGTTACGCCAAGCGCGGTGGGGATAAGCACGGAAAAATTGCAAAACCCGTAAAAAGTATACAACAAAAACGAAAACAACGATACGGGTAAAATAACCAAAATTGCCGTAGCGTGCGCTTCCTTTTGCCGATACCCGTTTTTTAAGAGTAAGGGCACGGCAAGCATTCCGCCGCCACCGCCAAACAAACTGTTTGCCGCGCCTACGGCAAGTCCGCAAAAAACGCGCTTTAGGTTTTGAGTTTTAAACAGTGGGAATTCCGTTTGCATACGTTCTCCTTAAAAATACGCGATACGCTTTCACCTGTATTTTGCGTAATTTTTTTCTTTTTATCAAACTTTTTATGCTTTTTAGCGCTGTAAACGCTTGCCAAGAAACGCTTTTTGTATTAAAATAATATAGCGTGGTATTTTTATAAGGTATTATACGCGCGTATACAAAAGCGAAAAATCAAGTAAAAAACAAAAAACCAAAGGTGGTTGTATGAAAACAAACAACAGCTCTCGCAAGAACAGACTTCTTGCATTACTCTTATCGATGTTAATGGGTTCGTCCGTAGTAGCGCTTGCCGCGTGCGACGGGGAAACCTCGTCCGATTCGTCGACTAGTTCTTCCACGTCTGTTTCTTCCCCCGAAGAAATAGAAGAAACGGAAGAAGAAAAGAAGTATTTAATTCAAAACCCTAACTTCTCCACGGTTAGCGACGATAACCTGAAATATTTCAGCACGTCCACTACGTCTTGGACGCGCGCAGCAAACAGCGTTTCCACGGGCACGGCGCAGTCTTCCAAAGCCGCCAGCGGTATTATCGACACGTCCAACGCAGCTTGGGAATCCTTAACGACCACTACCGACGGCGTGAACGTTGCGACGCTTACCGAAGCGCAAGCAAAATCCAAATGGAATACGTTGACCTTGAAGGACAAGCTCGCTTACTACGAAGCTTGGGAAGACAACAATGACGACGACGATAAAAAGTTGTCCGATTTAGACTTTTATCAATCGGTAACCATCGACGAAGACGACATCAAAGGCTTTGCAGACATTAAAAATCCCCGTACGTGGAATTATTCTGAAACGGAAGCAGCGAAAGACGACTACGACAGCCACGTGTTGATGATTCATAACGACTATGACACGACGAGCAACCATATGCAAGGCACGGCGCAAAAATACACGTCGTCTTCTACCGTAACGGTAGCGGCAGGCACGGCTGTGCAACTTTCTTTGTGGGTAAAAACAGTCGATTTAAAATGCGCAACGACGGACAACAGAGAAGACGGTCAAACGCCCGTGGATAAGGGCGCGTATATCCGCATTACGCACTCGGTAGGCAATCAACAGTTAGAACCGCTTGAAATTAAAAACATCAACACCCAGCTTATGGGTATTGGCGACGACGAAAATAACGGTTGGAAACAATATACGTTCTACTTGAACGGCTCGTCCTTTGCGGATACCACCTTTACGTTGGTACTCGGTTTAGGGCAAGGCGGCGGCGACGACGTAAACGGCTACGTCAACGGCTATGCTTTCTTCGACGATATTCAATGCAAATCCATTCCTTTGTCAACCTACGACGCCGCTACGGAAAGCCTTGAAAAATTCACGTTAGAACACACCGAAGCGGAAGAAAAAACGGTAAACGCGTTCAACGACGATAGCGCAACGTTCGCTTTAGATTTCTCCGGCTCGACGTTTATCGCAAGCGATTATCTTACTAAGCTCCACGGCGGAAAAACGTATTTCTCGTACGAATACACCACCGAAACGAACACGACGGACGGCGTATTTACCGCAGTCGGTACGCCGGCAAACGGAATTGCGAAAGCAGACGGCACGAAAAAGCCCACTTCGCTCGGTTCTGTTATCAACGGCTCGAACGACGTAGCCACCGTATTTGCAAACCCTGCGGATATGTTAAACGGCAACAACCGTCATTTGAAAGCCGCTTACAATAACTATCTCCTTGGCGAAGACGACGCGGAAAGCAAATTCTATACCGCACTCGGCGAAAACAATAAAGCAACGTTAATGCTCCTTTCCGCCGAAGGCGCGGCACTCACGGCAAAGAACGCGCAAACGCTTACGCTTAAAGAAGGCGAATACCTTGCGTTCTCGTTCTTTGTGAAAACGTCTGCAATGAACGGCACGGCAGGTGCAACGGTAACGTTGAAAGACGAACACGGCAACGCTCTTGCTACCATCGCTTCTATCGACTCCACTACCGCAACTCCCGTTTCCGTAGACGGCGACGACGACGTTTACGACGGTTGGCAACAATGTTTCTTCTTCATCTCCGCGGAAAAAGACGCCACGTTGACGCTTACCTTCCAGCTTGGCCCTACTACCGTTATCGGCACTACGCAAGACGCGTACAAACCCGGTTTCGCCGCGTTTGCAGGCTTCAAAACGTATAACTTCAAGGACAGCGAAGGTAATATTCTCGAAGAAGAATTCGATTTAGCCGCAACAGGCACGTACGCTAAAGTGGTTACCGTTGCCGATTCGAAAACCAGCAACAACGATAATTTCGACTCTGTTTCCGCCGTTTCCCCTGCAGGAAAAGGCATCAAGGAAGGCTATGCTAACCCCAAAAACTACAAACTCTACGAAGGCAATGCAACGAAAGTGTATAAGCCCGACGAAACGGAGTTTACAACTCTTGGTAACGGCGCAGGTCTTTTAAATCAAGAATACGCAAAAGCGTATGACGAAGCTGGTATTTTAGGAAAACTGGGCGCAACGTCCACTACGTCGGAAGAAAGATGGGAAGACGTATTCGGCGGCGGTTTGTTGGGTACGGCAAACCAACCCCTTGTTATCTACAATAATAAATATGCAAGCAAATCGTACGGATTTGTCGGTGCAACCAAAACGGTTGCGGCAAATAACTACGCGGCAATTTCTATGCGTATCAAAGTAAGCGCAGGCGCGAAAGCGTACGTTTACCTTATCGACACCGACGACGATTCGTTCAATAAAACGCTTTCCGTTGCCCGTAATATCACCTACTGGTATGACGACGACGGCAACGTTTGCGCAAGCGATCCCACCGCAAGCGATTTCCAAGACAAGCAAATTGCGCTTATCCGCGCTGAAAACGGCTTATATACCGTAAACGAAGCTTGGTGGAAAACGGTTAGCACGGCGGAAGTTCCCACCGAATACTATGCAAACTTGCAGGCATACGGCAAACCCGTAGGCGGTAACTTACTCCTTGCCGAAGGCTTCACTCCTTATAATTATAACGGCAAATGGCAACACGCCGGCAACAACGGTATCGCGTTCTATGGCTACGAAGAGACGACCGCCGAAGACGGTACGGTAACGAGAAAGGCTTATACCGACGAAGACAAAGAAACCGAACACTTGGTACAAGACTTTGCAAACCTTACGCAGTTGCCCGTTCGTTTCGAAGCAGAAGCCGCGAGAGAATTGTATTTCGAAATCGACGGTACGGCAACGAACGGCGAATGGGCGGACGTAACGTTCTTCATCAAAGCGGGCGAAGCGGCAAAAAATTACCGTTTGGAAATTTGGAGCGGCGCACGTAACAATGCTAAAACGGAAGGTATGCCCGAAAGCGCGTACGTCATTGTCGATTCCCGTAACGTAGGCACGTTAGACGAAACCACTTACACCGACAACTTGACGGCTCGTGAAGACGATGCAACCGATTCTTTCAAGAGCGTATTCTCCTTCTTCGATACCGCGAAGTTCTTGCGTTATAACAAGGATATGGACGTCAACAAAGTAGGTAATTCGTATGATAACTACGCACAATCGGAAAAGGTAGAAGGCGTGGCATACCTTACCTACCAAGAAGAAAACAAGTTTGAAACGTACGTGGATTTCTCCCTTTCCGAACTGGCGGTAGCCACCGACCCCGTGGAAGAAGAAGAGGAAGAACCGGAAGACACCGAAACGGATAGCGAAGTAAACGTATGGCTTTTGGTAAGCTCTATCGTTGTAGCGGCGGTGCTTGTACTTGCGGTTATCTCGTTGATTGTGAGAAAGGCGTTTGTAGCAGCGCGTAAAAAACGCAACCACGCTACGCCCAACAAAAACAATAAAAAATAATCGTCTATGACGACAACAAAAAACTCTTGCTAACCAAGCAAGAGTTTTTTATTTACACAGCATTTACACGGCATTTACGCTGCATTTATGCCGCAGCCTATCATTTCACTTTTCGCAAGCCTTTGGGCAAATGATTTTTCACCACGCCGTTTACCGTCTTTCCAAGCCCCAAGGCGTACCCTTCCACAAACACGACGCACCAGCCGTTTTTGCCGTCCCATTCCACCGTTTCACCGCGCAAATATTTTTCCACGCGCGCGTCCGTTATGGATAAATCTAAAACGTTTACACACTCTTCTTTGCGCATACACGCCGCTAACGAATGGCTCGGTTCAAACCTACCGTTTTTCACTTCCCCCAGCCGTATGCCCACACGCAGCACCTGCAACGACGAAAAATTGAATACGTTTTCAGGAAGTTCGTACAATACTCCGTTTACTTCGTGTAACCGCCGCGCAAACGGTTGTTTAAAAAAGGACTTCTCAAATTCCCTATACGCCTTTTCCGCCGCACGGGAGCACCATACCTGCATTTCCTTTACGCGCACAAAATTTTCGTCTTGTTCTACCTTTTCAAACAGTGCTACAAAATGCCCTTCGCCGCGTACGCGGTGGGGATAGAGTTTTTCTTGCGATACCAGCCGCATTTGCTTATGCGCACGTAAATATTCGCGTACCTGCCCTTCGTCTTCTTCTTCGGAAAACGTACAGGTAGAATACGCCAACCTACCGCCCACGCGCAACATTTTGGTTGCGTTTTCTAATATAAACGCCTGCCTTTGCGCGCATAAAGCTACGTTTTCTTCACTCCATTCCCCCAACGCTTCCGCGGCGTTTTTACGGAACATTCCTTCTCCCGAACAGGGCGCGTCCACTAAAATTTTATCAAAATACCCGATAAATTTAGGCGCGAGCGTTTCAGGCATTTCACTGATAACTACGGCGTTTCTAACGCCCATACGCTCGATATTTTGCGATAATATCTTGGCGCGGCTGTTTATCGGCTCGTTGACGACAAGTATTCCCGTTCCCTGCATAGCCGCGGCAAGCTGCGTAGCCTTTCCGCCCGGCGCGGAACATAAATCGAGTACTCTTTCCCCTTTTTGTACGTCTAACGTAGGCGCAACGGACATAGCGGACGGCTCTTGCGAATAGAACGCGCCTGCAAAATGCATGGGCGACGCCCCTACCTTTTCTTCTTTTGTATAAAACCCGTTTTCTTCCCATAAAACAGGCTCGCCTATAAACGGCAAAACCGATTTCAACGCATACCTGTCCCCCTTTAACGGATTTAACCGTACTCCTTTTACGGGCGGCAACGCATACGTAGCAAAAAACGCCTCCCATTCCTTTTGGGGAAGCTGTTTTTTCATTCTTTCTATAAATTTTTCATTTAAACCGTAGTTTATCATACTTTTTTATACCGACTGCAAGTACGCGGCAAAATCGTCGCTGGTAAACACGCGCACACCGCGCTCTTTTACCGATTGCAACCGTTGTCCCGTTTCATTTTCCAAACACACGTATACGTCGCATTCTTCCGCGCGGAACGTACAAAACGCCGCGTTGGCAAACGCGGACGAAAGCAGTTGTTTGGCAAGGGGTGTTTGCAACTCTAACGCGTGCGAAAAACATACTTTTTTATTTTTGAGTTTACCGTCCTTAGCACGTTTCCGCTTTTCCCTGTCCGCAAAGATATGGAACTCCACACGCGCGCGTTCTCGCGCTTCCTTTTGCCGTTCGCGCTCCTTTTTATAGGCGATAAACGCCGAAGAATTGCTTTGCGTAATTTCGTAATTGTCTATCCTGCCCGCCGTTATTGCATACTTTTGCAAAAGCTGGCAAAACGTCAAACGTTCGTCCGCGCACATTGCTTCGGCAATTTTCATAGTAGCATACGCGTCGTCTACGGCGCGGTGGGGGGTAAAGGTAACGCCTAAAGCGCTCGCAATCGTTTCCAAACCGAACTGCCGTGAAAAATCGCCTATCTTATTCATATAGACGAACTGCGTATCCGCAAAATTGAACGCAAACGACGGCAAGGAAAAACGCTTGCTTTCCAAATTGAGATATTTCACGTCGTTCATAACGGCGTGCCCCACCACAAGCGTCTCCTTATCCTGTAACAATGCGTAAATTTTCTCCGCGCGTTCGATAAACGTGGGATAATTTTTAAACTCGTCGTATTTGTAGGGTAAAACTAAGCCCTGCTCCCCTTTTCTATCCGTCAAATGAAAATGCCCTTTGGGATTGATGAGTAGGTCTTCCTTTTCAAGAATATGAAATTGTTCGTCAACAAGGCAATACCCAAACGCACAAATTTTCGCCACGTTTTTGAATACGCCCGCGCACTCGATATCAAAAAATAAGTATTTCATCATTCTAATCTTGGAAAAAGACCGCGCGTGCGGCCTTTTTCAGTTTTTACTCTTTATAAATCGCTTAATTTTTCGGCGTAATTACCGCTTTACCGCCCATATAGGGGCGCAACACTTCGGGGATAACCACGCTCCCGTCCGCCTGCAAATGATTTTCCACAAACGCAATTAGCATACGGGGCGGCGCAACTACCGTGTTGTTCAAGGTATGGGCAAGCTTCACTTTGCCGTCGCTATCCTTATAACGGATTGCCAAACGTCTTGCCTGCGCGTCCGTCAAGTTCGAACAAGAACCCACTTCAAAATACTTTTGTTGACGGGGACTCCACGCTTCTACGTCGCAACTTTTATACTTCAAATCGGCAAGGTCGCCCGAACAGCAGCCCAGCTGTCTTACGGGGATATCCAATGAACGGAATAATTCCACCGTATAGCTCCACAATTTTTCATACCATTCTTCACTTTCTTCGGGACGGCAAACGACTACCATTTCTTGTTTTTCAAACTGGTGAATACGGTAAACACCCCGTTCTTCAATACCGTGTGCGCCCTTTTCCTTGCGGAAACAGGGAGAATAGCTGGTAAGCGCCAACGGCAATTTGTTGCCGTCGATAATTTGTCCCATAAATCTGCCTATCATCGAATGTTCGGACGTACCGATAAGGTATAAGTCTTCCCCTTCGATTTTGTACATCATATTTTCCATTTCGGCAAAACTCATAACCCCCGAAACCACGTCGCCGTGAATCATATACGGGGGGATAACGTAGGTGAAGCCTTTGTCAATCATAAAATCACGCGCATAGGTAAGCACGGCAGAGTGTAAACGCGCGATATCGCCCGTTAAATAATAGAAACCTTGCCCAGACGTACGACGTGCAGAATCCACGTCGATGCCGTCTAATTTTTCCAAAATATCCAAATGGTACGGCACTTCGAAATCGGGAGTTCTCGCTTCGCCAAAACGCTTTAATTCTACGTTTTCGCTGTCGTCTTTACCGATAGGCACGTCGTCTGCGATAATATTAGGAATGGTCATCATCACTTTTTTAAGCGCCGCTTCCACTTCTTCGCTTTCTTTTTCTATCGCCACCAAGCGTTCCGCGTCCGCTTTTACCTGCGCTTTAATTTGTTCCGCTTCTTCCTTTTTTCCTGCTTTCATACACTCGCCCACTTTTTTAGAGAGTGTATTTCTCGCCGCACGGAGTGCGTCTCCTTCGGCTATCAATGCACGACGTTTTCCGTCTAACGATAACGCTTCGTCCACAAGGGGCAACTTCGCGTCTTGAAATTTCTTTTTAATGTTTTCTTTTACCAACTCGGGGTTGGTACGGATAAGGTTAATATCAATCATAGATTACCTCGAAAAAATTCGTTTTCACTATTATACAACTTTTTCAAACGAAAAGCAATTAAATGTAGCGCAGGCTTGCCATTTTCCCTTAAAAATTCCGAAAAAAACTTGTTTTTTTCGCACGTATATGCTATAATAATACCGATATATCCTTTCACAGGAGTGTTTTTATATGAAGAACAACGACAACGCGCAAAAACCTTTGCGCCAAAACAATAAAAAACAAGCCGCGCCTACGGTAGAAGTGCAACGCTTTTTCGCCGACGCACACCGCGGTTTGTCTAAAAACCAAGTAGACGAACGTATTGCACAAGGTCTCGTCAATAAGGTAACTAAAAAATATTCTAAAACCTACCGCAGTATTTTCGTGGGGAATATTTGCACGTTTTTCAACCTACTGTGCGCGCTGGTGGCGTTCGCACTCGTTTTAGCGCACGCGCCTTTCTCGCAGTTTATGTTCGTGCTCATCTTCTCTTGTAACGTACTCGTTAGTATCGTACAGGAAATCCGTGCGAAACGCAAGATAGATAAACTCACCATTTTATCTTCCCCTACGGCAAAACTTATCCGTGGCGGCGAAACGGTGGAAGTTCCTGTAGAAGAAATCGTTATCGACGACGTTTTAATTTTATCCGCAGGACAACAAGTACCGGCAGACTGCGTTTGCTTGGAAGGCGCGGCGGAGCTTAACGAATCGCTCCTTACGGGCGAAAGCGTGCCCATTAAAAAGGAAGACGGCGATTTCGTATACGCGGGCTCGTTTGTGGCAAGCGGTAAAATTGCCGTGCGCGTGGATAAAATCGGCGACGAAACGTATATCAGTAAACTGACGGCGAAAGCCAAAAAATACAAACGTCCCCATTCGGAAATTATGAACTCCATTACCACCTTTATCAAGGTAATCGGTATCGTCATTATTCCCATTGCGGTATTTATGTTCTTTAACAATTTCCACCACTTCGGTGGCAGCTGGGACGAAATTGCAGCAAACGGCGGTTTTTGGAAAACGCTGTTTGGTGAAGATTCTACGGGTACGCTCAGCCTTACCATTCAACGTACGGGCGCGGTGGTTATCGGTATGATTCCGTCGGGCTTGCTCCTTTTGACGACGGTTGCCCTTTCGGTGGGTATGATTCGTCTTGCGCGTTACAATACGTTGGTGCAAGATATGTACTCGTTGGAAATGCTCGCGCGCGTCAACGTGCTGTGCTTGGATAAAACGGGTACGATTACCGACGGTAGAATGAAGGTAAGCGATTGTATCCTACTCAATAACAATACCGAATACGGCGTAGACGATATTATGGGTTCTATACTCGCTTCTTTAGACGACAACAACCAAACGTCTATCGCGCTTTACGAACGGTTTGGACATTCGTCGGCGCTTACCCCCGTTTCCACCCTGCCGTTCTCGTCCGCACGAAAGCTTTCGGCGGTTACCTTTGAAGGCGTGGGTACGTTCGTTATGGGCGCGCCGGAATTCGTTTTGCGGCCTATGCCTATCAAAATAGACAAAATTGTTAAACAATACGCCCAAATGGGCTTGCGCGTACTCGTTTTAGCGCACTCCCCGTCGCCCTTGCAAGGGGATAAAATTCCCATAGGGTTAAAGGCGGTTGCCGTCATTACGCTTTCGGATAATATCCGTCCGGACGCTATCGACACAATTAAATGGTTTAAAGAAAACGAAGTAGCGGTAAAAGTTATTTCGGGGGATAACCCCGTAACGGTATCCGAAGTGGCACGCCGCGCAGGCATTAAAAACGCCGCGCAGTTTATCTCTTTGGAAGGCTTATCCGATTTGGAGGTGGAAAACGCCGCAAATCAGTACACCGTATTTGGACGGGTAACGCCCGAACAAAAAGCCGTGTTAATACGCGCTATCAAAAAAGCAGGCGCGACGGTTGCTATGACGGGCGACGGCGTCAACGATATCCTTGCTATGAAAGAAGCGGACTGCGCCGTTTCGGTGGCTTCGGGCAGTGAAGCCGCGCGTAACGTTTCCAACCTTGTTTTGCAAGACAACAATTTCGCGTCTATGCCCAAAATTGTATACGAAGGCAGACGGGTTATCAATAACATTAAAGATTCGTCGGCAATCTTTATTATGAAAACATTCCTTACCTTTATTTTGGCAATGGTATGTATTGCGGTGGGCAGCACCTATTTCTTCGATACCAGCAATATGTTGATGTATGAAATGATAATAAGCGCTATCCCTTCGTTTGTGCTCTCCTTACAGCCCAATACCAAACGGGTAAAAGGCAAGTTTATCCCGTACGTATTAAGCCGCGCCATTCCCGGTGCGCTTACAATGTCGCTCGGCATTTTAACGCTATACGTACTGCAAAAAGCGGGCTTTGGCGAAACGTTTGGGTTTATAGCAAATGGCGAAACGACAAGCGAATACAGCGCACTTATGATGCTCTCCTTAACGTTTACAGGACTTGTAATGCTGTTTAGAATTTGCCAACCTTTCAACCTGCTTCGCAGTATTTTATGGATTGTTTGTGCTGCGCTTTGCGTTACCGTCGTTTCCATTCCTTTCCTTGGTGAAATTGTATTCAAGGGCTGGTCGACGTTACAATTCATTACACCGCAAATGCTACTGCTTATCATTATCGTCCAAGCGAGCTTCCCTATCTCGTCTTTCCTTATGAAAGCGTTCGATATGATTAACCCTGCGGACGATTAAGTATTTCTTTAAAAGATAAAACGCCGCGTATGGG
>JAZQLI010000023.1:0-69974 GCA_045542595.1 Candidatus Scatosoma sp.
CTTTTCATAAAAGAGAGGCGTAATACCTCTCTTTTTCTTATGCTTTTTTCAAATAGTCGATAACGAAGCCGTGAATATCCCCGTCCATAACCGCTTGCACGTCGCCTTTTTCATAGCCCGTGCGGTGGTCTTTTGCCATAGTATACGGACAAAATACGTAGGAGCGAATTTGCGCGCCCCACTCAATTTTTTTCACGTCGCCTTTCATTGCCGCCGCTTCCGCTTGGCGTTGCTCTATTTTCTTTTCAAGCAACTTCGAACGGAGCATATTAAAACACATTTCTTTGTTTTGCAGCTGCGAACGCTCGTTTTGGCATTGTACTACGATACCCGTAGGGAAGTGGGTAATACGCACAGCCGAAGCCACTTTGTTGACGTTTTGACCGCCTGCCCCACCCGAGTGGTAGATATCGATACGAATATCGTCGTCGTCAATTTCCACTTCGTTATCGTCTTCTACTTCCGGCATAACTTCTAACGAGCAAAAGGACGTTTGGCGGCGTTTGTTGGCGTCAAACGGGGAAATACGCACCAAACGGTGTACTCCCATTTCCGCTTTCAAATAACCGTATGCGTTTTCGCCTTCCACGCGGAAATCCACGCTTTTAAAGCCTGCGCCGTCCCCTGCTTCTCTATCTAATTCGTACACCTTAAAGCCCATCTTTTCGCAATAGCGGCAATACATACGATAGAGCATTTGACACCAGTCGCAAGCTTCCGTACCGCCTGCGCCTGCGTGCAACGCAAGCATAGCGTTATGGTTATCGTACGGACCTTTCAAAATGGCGCGAATACGCATATCTTCAATATCCTTTTCCGCCGCGACAAGCATTTCGTCGAGTTCCGCAATCAAGCTTTCGTCGCCCGTTTCTTCAATTAAATCGATAACGTCTTCCGCGTCGGCAAGCGCCGTTTCGCCCTTTTCGTACGCCGTTATTTTATTACGGATACCGGCAAGCTCCCGTCCGATTTTCGTCGATTTTTCCAAATCCTGCCAAACTTCGGGTTTTTGCTGTTCTTCTTCCAGCTCTGCAAGTCTGGGACGTAAATGCTCGATATCCAGCGCGTATTCCGCTTCTTTAAGGGTAGCGCGCATACCTTGAATTTTTAATCTGTAATCGTCTGCTTTAAACATACACTCTTCCGTTATTATTTTTCTTCGGGTTTCTTATCCGTAGTATTTTCCGCTTTCCCTTCGTTTGCCTGTTCCATAGCCTGCTTAAACGAACGCATTGCCGTGATAGGCGAAGGCATTTGTCTACGGAACGGGCGCGCGGCACGGGGCGCTTCCGTCGGCTTGGCTTGCGGAGCCGATTTTACGGGCGCAGGCGCTGCAGGACGCATCTCTACTTTAACTTTCAACAGTACGCTAATGGTGGTGCGTTGAATGCGTTCTATCATTTCGTCGAACATATCAAACCCTTCTTTCTTATAGGAAATAATAGGGTCTACCTGCCCGTAGGCACGCAAAGAAATACCTTTGCGGAGTTGGTCCATCGCGTCGATATGGTCAATCCAGTTTCTATCCACCGTCATCAGCAACACACGGCGTTCAATTTGCGAGAAATCGATACCCTGTTCTTTCAAGTCCGCTATCTTTTTCTCGTATTCCTTAACTACTTTGTTGGAAATCTTCTTTAATGCGAGCTCGTAATCCCACTTAATAAGCCGTTCACGGGTAACGTAGTTCGTACCTTCGGGCAAAAGTTTCGCTTCCAAAGCGGCGTTGAGTTCCGTCTCGTTCCAAAGCTCGGGCATATCTTCTACGTTGACTGCCGCAGAAAGGGTATCCGCAACGTAATCGGGAATATATTTAAGCACCTGTTCGTGTACGTCCGCGCCCTTGAGCACGTTCATTCTTTCTTCGTACATAACCATACGTTGCTTATTCATAACGTCGTCGTATTGCAATACGTTTTTACGAATACCGAAGTTTCTGCCTTCAATGGTCTTTTGCGCGTTTTCAATACCGCGAGAAAGCATTTTCGATTGCAAGCACGTGTCTTCGTCGATTTTGAACAGCGCGTATAACGATTTCATTCTTTCGCCGCCGAAACGGAGTACCAAATCGTCTTCCAACGAAAGGAAGAACACCGACATACCGATATCCCCTTGACGGCCTGCACGCCCACGAAGCTGATTGTCGATACGGCGCGATTCGTGCCGTTCCGTACCGATAATGCAAAGTCCGCCTGCTTCCATAACTTTTTCTTTTTCGGCGTCCGTTTCCGCTTTATAATGCGCGTACACCTTTTTATATCTTTCGCGGAGCGTTGCAATTTCTTCGGGAATATCCGTGATATACATACTGGTAGCAAGCTCGATATCTTCACGGCTTGCGCCTTCTTCGCGCAAACGCTTTTTCGCCAAATATTCGGGGTTACCGCCGAGCAAGATGTCCGTACCGCGCCCTGCCATATTCGTAGAAATGGTAACGGCGTTGAGTCTACCTGCCTGTGCTACGATTTCCGCTTCGCGTTCGTGATTTTTCGCATTGAGAATATTATGTTTGACGCCGTTGCGTTTTAACAAACGGGAAATCTCTTCCGATTTATCTACCGACGACGTACCCACCAAAATGGGCTGACCGCTGGCGTGGCGTTCCATAATTTCGTTGACGATGGCGCGCTTTTTCCCGTCCACCGTCGAATATACCATATCGGGTAAATCGACGCGCTTAATAGGTCGGTTGGTGGGAATTTCCACAACGTCTAACGAATAGATTGTTCTAAATTCCGCTTCTTCCGTCTTTGCCGTACCCGTCATACCCGACAATTTCGAATACAAACGGAAATAGTTTTGGAAGGTAATCGTGGCGTACGTTTTATTTTCACTGCGTACTTCCACCCCTTCTTTCGCTTCAATGGCTTGGTGCAATCCGTCAGAATATCTTCTGCCTATCATCAAACGACCGGTAAATTCGTCTACGATTACCACTTCGCCGTCGTTGACGATATAGTCTTCGTCTAATTTGAATAGTTTATGCGCTTTAAGCGCTTGTTGAATGTGGTGGTTTAAATCGGCGTGTTCAATTTCCGCGATATTGTCGATACGGAAGAAACGTTCCGCCTTTCTCGCACCGCTATCGGTGAGTTCTACCGTCTTTTCCTTACGGTTGATGATATAATCCCAATCCTTAGCGGCGGCAAGCGATTTTTTACCTTCGGGCGCGGCCGCCAAAGCCGCCGCGCGTTTTTCCGCTTGTTCGGCTTCGTAGTTGGCTTGCTCTTCCAAAGTCATTTTGGTATAATCTACCACGTCTTCTTCGTCTTCGGTATCGTCCACCACTTTCTTTTTCTTGTTTTTCTTCTTTTCAGCGCGCATAGCGTTATACGCCGCGTCTTCCGCTTCTTTCAACTCGTCGTCAAAACCGCCCGAAAGGGTACGCACTAATTTATCCACTTGCACGTACAAATCGGAAGATTTTTCCCCTTGACCGGAAATGATAAGCGGCGTTCTCGCTTCGTCGATTAAAATGGAGTCCACTTCGTCCACGATAGCAAACGACAAATCGCGCTGGACCATCTTTTGCAAGTCGGTTTTTAAGTTATCGCGCAAATAATCGAAACCGAATTCGTTATTCGTGCCGTATACGATATCGCATTTATACGCTTCTCGCTTTGCATCGTCGTCCATACCGGGCACAACTACGCCTACGGTAAGCCCCATAAATTTGTGTACTTTCCCCATCCATTCGGCGTCGCGCTTAGCAAGGTAGTCGTTTACCGTAACGATATGCACGCTCTTACCCGTGAGTGCGTTTAAATATGCAGGCAAAGTGGAAACAAGCGTTTTACCTTCACCCGTACGCATTTCGGCAATTCTGCCTTGGTGCAAACAAATACCGCCGATAATTTGCACGCGGAAATGGCGCATACCAAGCACTCTTTTCGCAGCTTCGCGAAGGACTGCAAACGCGTCGTACAAAATATCATCCAACGTTTCCCCTGCCGCCAAACGATCTTTTAAAACCTGCGTTTGGCTTTTAAGCGTTTCGTCGTCCATCGGTTGGTATTTTTCTTCCAACGCTTCTACGCCGTCCGCCATTTTATTTAATTTTTTCAGGCTGTTTCTTCCGTCGCCGCCTAATAAATACTTAAAAAGTCCCATTTGAAAAATCTCCGAACTTTAATTTTGATTTCGTAAGTATAAAGCTGCACTATGCTTAAAAATTATATTTTTAAGTACGTACTACCATATCTTAGCAAACCACTATTCTATTTTACAATATTTACGCCGAAAATCAAAGCGTTTTCGCGCTTTTTTCACTAAAAAATATTGCAAATGTTCGCCCTTTTTGTAAAATTGCAACCATTTACCCTTTTTATACCCGTTTTTCCCCTTTCAAAAACGCTTTGCGCAGTAAAAATTTTCCGCTGAAAGCCCCACAACTATTTATTTTCGTTGACAAAAACCGCGCGCTTGTGGTAAACTATGTATACCTTCCATAAAGGAGAGAGCAATTATGAGTAAAATGATTATCCCCAAAGGCTATCAATCCGCCTTGGGTATGTATGATACGCAAACCGCCATCGGGCTGTTAAAACGTACGTTTGAAGAACGGCTTTGTTTGGCACTCCATTTAAAACGAGTTTCCGCTCCCCTTTTCGTAGACCCTACCACCGGTTTGAACGACGATTTAAGCGGTGTGGAACGCCCCGTAAAATTTTCGATAAAGGAAACGGGTAAGGACGCCGTTGTCGTGCACTCGCTTGCCAAGTGGAAACGTATGGCGCTTGCCGCGTACGGCTTTTCCGCAGGCGAAGGCTTATACACGGATATGAACGCTATCCGCCGCGACGAAGAAATGGATAATCTCCACTCCGTCTATACCGACCAGTGGGACTGGGAAAAGGTAATTACGCGCGCCACGCGAACGACGGACTATTTAAAAAAAGTAGTGCAAGGTATCGTCGGCGCTATTTGCGACACGCTTGATTTTTTAAAATGCCGTTATCCGCAAATTAACGTGGAGCTTTGCCGCACCACCACCTTTATCACTTCGCAAGAATTAGAAGATTTATACCCCGATTATACGTCTAAAGAACGCGAAAACGCCTTTTTGAAAGAGCATAAAACGGCGTTCATTATGCAAATCGGCGACAAATTAAAATCGGGCAAGCCGCACGATTCGCGCGCGCCCGATTATGACGACTGGGCATTGAACGGCGATTTACTCTTTTGGGATGACATACTTGGCTGTGCGATGGAAATTTCGTCTATGGGTATCCGTGTGGACGAAAAATCGCTTGACGAACAGTTGACGAAAGCAAACGCAAACGAAAGACGGAATTTCCCCTTCCATAAGGCGCTACTTGAAGGCAAACTGCCGTTGACGATGGGCGGCGGTATCGGACAATCGCGCCTTTCTATGTTGCTTTTGGGTAAAGCGCATATCGGCGAAGTGCAAGTGTCGCTTTGGGACGAAGAAACGAAAAAAGCCTGCCGTGAAAACGGTATCGTACTGTTATAATTTGATAAAAACCGTATAAAAACGGGAGCGTACTTTAGGCACGCTCCCGTTGTTTTTTGTCCGTGTTATAAATATTTTTTCAAGCTTTCCGCTTTGTCCGTTTGCTCCCAAGAAAATCCCTTGTACCCGAAATGTCCGTACGCCGCCGTCTTTCTAAAGACGGGTTTTCTCAAATTCAACGTTTTGATAATAGCATACGGGCGCAAATCGAATTCCGCCTTGACAATTTCCGCCAAGCGTTCGTCGTCGAGCTTTCCCGTCCCGTGCGAATCGACGAATACCGACACGGGGTTTGCTACGCCGATAGCGTACGCCACTTGAATTTCCAACTCGTCCGCGAGCCCTGCCGCCACCATATTTTTGGCAATATATCTACAAAAATACGCCGCGCTTCTATCTACTTTCGTAGGGTCTTTCCCCGAAAACGCGCCACCGCCGTGCGCGCATCTACCGCCGTACGTATCCACGATAATTTTTCTACCCGTCAAGCCGCTATCCCCTTCCGGCCCGCCGATTTCAAACCTGCCCGTGGGGTTGATATAAAACTTCGTATTTTCGTCCATTAAATTTGCAGGGATAATTTCGTCGATAACCAATTTTTTAATGTCTTCGTGAATGGTGCTTTGCTCCACCTGTGCATTGTGTTGGGTAGAAACGACTACCGTATCCACGCGCTTTGCCACGCCGTCTACGTATTCCACCGTTACTTGCGTTTTTCCGTCGGGGCGCAAGTAGGGTAATATTCCCTGTTTTCTCACGTCGGTAAGGCGTTTAGCCAGTCTGTGAGAAAGGGAAAGTGTCAAAGGCATCAACTCTTTGGTTTCACGGCAGGCATAGCCGAACATCATACCTTGGTCGCCTGCGCCAAGTTGGTTAGCCTCGTCGCCGCCTTCCGTCTTTTTCTCCAACGACGCGTTTACGCCCATCGCAATATCGGGCGATTGCGTATGTATCGCAATGATAATTTTACATTTATCGTACGCAAACGTACCGAAATCGTAACCGATTTCTTTAATGATTTCCCTTGCTTTTTCTTCATAGTTTACGTTTGCCGTAGTGGTTACTTCGCCCATAATTAAAAGAGTATCGTACGCCGCGGAACATTCTATTGCTGCACGCGCCGTGGGGTCTACGGATAAAATCGCGTCTAAAATACCGTCGGAAATATTATCGCAAACCTTATCGGGATGTCCTTCGGTAACGCTTTCACTAGTGAAAAACTTTCTCATAAAAAAATCCTTCTTCTATCGTAATTGTTTATTCTACCAAAGTATTATACCCCTTTTTTAACGGCTTGTCAAGTTATTCATAGGGAAGTTGGTTGCAAAAAACAATCGGTTGTGGTATAATATACGCATATGGACATCTATACAAGTATGCAAAGTATGCAAAACTGCAAATTATGCCCCGTAGAATGCGGAGCGAACCGTTTGACGAGCGTAGGCGCTTGCGGCGTTTTGGGCGTGGACAGTGTAAAAATAGCCAAATATTATTTACACCCGTTTGAAGAACCGTGCATCTCCTTTCAAAACGGCAGCGGCACTATCTTTTTTTGCGGCTGCAATTTGCGTTGTGCCTTTTGTCAAAATTTCGAAGTATCGCGCGTGGAGCGCGGCAAAGACGTTACGCCCCGTCAGCTTGCGGATATCTTTCAACAGCTGGAAGAAATGGGCGCGGAGAATATCTCCCTTGTTACCCCTTCGCATATCGTTCCTTTTTTAGAAAAAGCGTTTGCGCTTTATCAACCGAACATTCCCGTTGTGTATAATAGTAGCGGCTATGAAAAGGTAGAAACGTTGCAACGTATCGACAAATTTGTGGATATTTATTTGCCCGATATGAAATTTTATTCCCCTGCCCTTTCCAAACGGTACTTAGGCAAGGACGATTATTTCCATTACGCAAGCCAAGCCATCGCCTTTATGGCGAAAAAGCCGCTTAAAATGACAAACGACGGAAAAATGCTTTCGGGGTGTATCGTGCGGCATCTCGTTATGCCCCTTTGTTCTGCCGATTGTAAAAATATTTTAAAATGGTTTGCAAACACCTTGCCGCCTACTACGTATTTAAGTTTAATGAGTCAATATACGCCGTTTGGCGATATACAAAATTTCCCCGAACTATCGCGCAAAATTACGGTTCGAGAATACGAAACCGCCGTGCAAACCGCGTTCGATTTAGGCATTAAAAACCTGTTCGTGCAAGAGCGCAGTTCCGCCAAGCAATCGTATATCCCCGTTTGGGATTACTAATAATAAACCCGTACCTGCCTACCTGTTTTTGTCGAAAATAGTCGATTTTAAACGAACGATAGCGGCAGTCAGCCGTGCCGCGCGTGCAGGATTTGCCGTAGTAAGTTCCCTTTCCCATTCTTTAATTTTTAGTAAATTTTTTTGCGTATTCATATAAAATATATTGCGCAATATAAGGAGTTTTTATGCTGATTTCCGCAGACAAGGTATCGTTTGGTTTCAACGGCGGCTCGCTGCTGCAAAACGTATCGTTTACGCTAAACGAAAGCGAACGCGTAGGGCTTATCGGCGGCAACGGCGAAGGCAAAACGACGTTGATTCGCTTACTTTTGGGCGAGTTAGAATGCGAAAGCGGCGTACTTTCCCGCAAAAACGGCACGCGTATCGGCTATCTTGCGCAAAACGGCGGATACGATTCGCAAAAGGAAATTTGGGAAGAAATGCGTGAAGTGTTTGCGGAAGATATCCGTGCGATAGAAGCACTCCGCGACGTAGAAAAAGCCATTTCCGTTACGCAAGAAAACACTTCGCAATACCGCGCTTTAAGCGCAAAATACGAAACGCTGAACAAGCGCATCGCCGCACGCGACGGCTATCTTTGGGAAGTGAAAATTCGCACCGTATTAAACGGTATGGGTTTTGAAAACAACTATCATCAACGCATTGATACTATGTCGGGCGGAGAGAAAACTCGCTTAAAATTATGCCGTTTGTTGTTGGAAGAGCCCGATTTGCTGATTTTGGACGAACCGACCAACCACTTGGATATGAAAACTCTGTTTTGGCTGGAAGAGTATTTAACTTCCTTTAAAGGGGCTATTTTGGTGGTATCGCACGATAGATATTTTTTGGATAAGCTCGTTACGCAAATTTATGAATTAGAGCAAAAACAGCTGTCCGTTTTTAAAGGCAATTATACCAAATATAAAACGCTGAAAGCCGAAAAAGTAGCGCGGCTTTTAAAGGAATACGAAGCGCAACAGGAAGAACGCGCGCGTTTACAAGAATACGTAGATAAAAATTTGGTACGCGCGTCCACAACGAAAATGGCGCAATCGCGTAGAAAAGTTTTGGAAAAGATGGAACTTATCGAAAAGCCTGCACTTCCCCCTACGCCGCCACGCTTTGTGTTTTCTTACGCTGAAAAGCCGTATGAACGAGTGTTGGAAGTAAAAAATTTACACCTGTCCGCTGGCGAAAAAACGTTACTGAAAGACGCGTCGTTTACGCTGATGCGCGGAGAAAAATGCGCCGTCGTAGGCGATAACGGTACGGGAAAATCTACTCTTTTAAAGGTGTTGGTGCAAAATAAAAACCCGTCCGTGCACTTTGGTCGATTTGTCAAAATTGCCTTTTACGACCAGGAAAACGCCAACCTTGATAAAGACAATTCAGTACTCGACGAATTATGGGGTAGACACGTTACGTGGCAACAAACGCAAATTCGCTCTATTTTGGCACAGGCAGGGCTGCCTGCGGAAGATATGGATAAAAAAGTGCATATGCTTTCGGGCGGCGAACGGGCAAAGCTTGCCCTTGCCGTATTTGCTTGCGAAAACGGCAATACGTTATTTTTGGACGAACCCACCAACCATCTCGATTTAGCGGCAAGAGAAAGTTTGGAAAGCGCGCTGAAAGCGTTTGACGGTACGGTATTGTTCGTTTCTCACGACCGATATTTTATCAATGCCTTGGCAGGGAAAATAATAGAGCTTGAAGGCGGCGAACTGCTTTCGTTTGCAGGCAATTACGACGATTTCACGTGTTATAAAAACAAAGTAAAAGCACAAGACAACGAAAATGAACGCATACCTGCCCCCACTCTTTCGCAATCAAACACGAAATCGGGATATTACAAAAGCAAAGAAGAACGCGCGCAGGATGCGCGTAAGCGTACGCGTATAAAAAAGATAGAAGACGAAATTACTGCGCTTGAAGAAGAAAACGATTCCGTCAACGCCGAAATTTCCACCCCTGAAGTGGCGACAAATTTCCCCCTTTTAACCGAAAAATGCAATCGCCTTGACGCCATTAAAACTCGCCTCGACGAATTGTACGCCGAATACGAAACTCTCCTTTAAAAATTTTTCGCAATTTTTCCTAAAATCCCTTGACAAACTCCTTGATATGTGATATTATTTTGATATCAAAACCATACAGGAGGTTAAGTTGGTTATGGAAGAAATTTTATTAAAGAACAAGAAAAACGGTATGCGTACGTTGCTGGTATGTATCGCACTCGAAATATTATGTGTTGCCGGTATGATAGGCGGCGGCATTATATTAGAACAAGCGCCGCAAATTTCCGCACTCGGAACGGTGTTGCTTGTAGTGAGCATACTTGCCGCTTGCGTAGTATGGATTCCGCTTGTCGGTTTGCGCGTATTAAAGCCGCAAGAAGCGTTAGCGCTTACTTTATTCGGTAAATACATAGGTACAATTAAGGGCGAAGGCTTTTACTCTATCAATCCTTTCTGTGTAGCGGTAAACCCTGCGGCGCAAACAAAACTCAATCAAAGCGGCGACGTAAAGCACTCGCAAGCGCAACCTGCGACAAATAATGAAATGAATTTGTCGTTTGAAATTCCTAATAAGAAGCTTTCGCTTAAAATTATGACTCTTAATAATAACCGTCAAAAGGTGAACGATTGCTTGGGCAACCCCGTAGAAATAGGCATTGCGGTTATGTGGCGTATCGTAGACACGGCAAAAGCGGTGTTTAACGTAGATAATTATAAGGAATATTTATCCTTGCAGTGTGATAGCGCGCTTAGAAATATCGTACGTATTTACCCCTACGACGTAGCTCCCGGAGTGGATACTACAGGCGACGGCATTGAAGACGACGGCAGCTTGCGCGGTTCAAGTGAAATTGTAGCTTCGCGTATTCGCGACGAAATTCAAAGCAAAGTAGACGAGGCCGGCTTGGAAATTATCGAAGCGAGAATTACCTATTTGGCATACGCACCCGAAATTGCCGCGGTTATGTTGCAACGCCAACAAGCTTCCGCTATTATCGACGCAAGAAAAATGATTGTCGACGGTGCGGTTGGTATGGTGGAAATGGCGCTGGAGCGCTTAAAAGACGGCGGCTTGGTACAGCTTGACGAAGAGAGAAAAGCGGCTATGGTTTCCAACCTTTTGGTGGTGCTTTGTGGCAACCACGACGCACAACCCGTAGTAAATACCAGCAGCTTATATTAAAATTTATAAAG
This sequence comes from Candidatus Scatosoma sp., assembly GCA_045542595.1. Lineage (GTDB taxonomy): Bacteria > Bacillota > Clostridia > Christensenellales > Borkfalkiaceae > Scatosoma. Next base: position 10,941 of record JAZQLI010000023.1, read on the forward strand.
CAGTTGTGGCGTATGCCGCAAAGCGTTTAGCATAAACGCTCTAAAAAAATCAGGCAGGTAAAAGATATGAATGATAACCAGAAAAAACAACTCCCCTTGCGATTATCGCCCAAACTGTATAACGCCATTGCGGCATGGGCGGAAGACGATTTTCGCTCGGTAAACGGACAAATCGAATACCTGTTATCAGAGTGCGTGCGCCAACGCAAGAAAAACGGGAAATACGTTTCGGATGAAATGGACGTCCCGCCCGAGTTGGATATTTCGTAAAAAACCATATAATAGCGGTAGCGGCTTTCCCCTATTTTTTAAGGAAAGCCGTTTGTTTTTATTTTTACGTGAAAAAAATATTGACTTTTTGTAAAATTTGAGTATAATGGAAAGAGTGAGCGGCGTTATGCAAACGCGGCGGTCTTTAGAAAATTTAAAACCTTACAATTTAATCGTTCAATGCAGAGATGGTAGAGTGGTCGATTGCGGCGGTCTTGAAAACCGTTGAAACGAGAGTTTCCGGGGGTTCGAATCCCTCTCTCTGCGCCAAAAACACGGAAATGGATTTTTTCTATTTTCGTGTTTTTTTGTATACGGAAATAGAGAAAGCTTTGAGAGTAGGCGCTATTTTGCGCAAAGCATACTCGAGAAAATTAAACCCCAAGATGATAAAAAAAGCCGTTTACGGCGTGATGGCGGTTAGTTGACAAATATTTACAAACGTGATACAATATATCTATCTTCATTTTAAGTAGGTACATTATGAGAAAAGTTCTTTCCGCACTCGGGAAAATTTTGTTTTGGATTGTCTTTGCTTTGGTTTGCATTATGCTTGCCGTGCGCTTGGTGGACTACGTAGCCTTTTATTCGTTCTATTCTAAAGCGCAATCGGTATATGCAATGCCCGGCATCAACGAAAATTACGTACCGCAAGGGTTTGATTACGACGAAGAAACGGGCAAGTATTTAACGACGGGCTATATGAGTGATAAAACCGCTTCTCGCGTATACGTATTCGACGATAACGGCGAAAGCTATTACACGCAATTATTGAAGGAAAACGGCAATAAGTACACGGGACACACGGGCGGAATCGCGCATTTTAAAGACTGGTTATATATCACGGGCGGCGACGGAATCGACGTGTTTTCCTACGCGGACGTGAAAGCGGGTAAAACTACCGTAAAAATGCAAGGCGACGTAAAAACGCATAACGACCCTGCCTACTGCTATATTTATAACGGATATTTATTTGCAGGCTCGTATTTCTACGAAACGGACGAAGTAGAAGCGCAAGAGCACGTTACCACTCCTAACGGCAATAAAAACACCGCGATTATTACCGTATTCAAATTAGACGAAACGCAGCCGTTTGGCATCGACCCTACTCTTCGTGCCGTCATTTCCACAAAAGACAGAGCGCAGGGTATGTGCTTTACCGACGACGGGGATTTGGTGCTTTCCACTTCGTCGGGGTTAAGCATTTCACAGCTTACCGTATACGACGTATCCGATTTAGAGCAATCACAAGGGGATATCGACGGAGAGTTTTCCATTGCCGCGCCTTGGTATTATTTAGAAGATAACGACGTAAAAACGGTAATCAGCGCACCGCCGATGAGTGAAGAAATCGTTTACAGAAACGGCAAGTTTTATATTATGAACGAATCGGCTTGCAATAAATATATTTTCGGCAAATTTACCACGGGTTGGTGGATTTACGCTTACGAATATAAATAAGATTTCTCACATAAAAACACCGCAAACGGAAGTTCCGTTTGCGGTGTTTTCACATCAACGTCGCGGTATAGCGACGTTGTTACGTTCTCTATGACAATATTGCGGTGGCGATAATTCCTATCGCAACACCAACCCATTGCCACCATTTCAATTTTTCTCTAAACGCAAGTACCGAAAAACAGGTTGTAATAATCAAGCCGCCAACGGCTATCGTGGGATAGATAAGCGTAGGCGAAAGACTGGACACCGCCATTAGCATAACGAATACGTTTAAAAATACGTTCCCTACCGCCGCCCCTATCGGCCAGTACCATTCCTTTTTTAATAACACTCTCGTATCCGATTTATCGCTTTTTGCATATACTGCAAACCCAACTATTGCCGAACAAAGCGTTGCAAACAGCATCAGCATATTACCGTGCGCGCCGTTAAACTGCGTTTGTTGCATACGTTGCGTTATCGTGCAGCCCGTATTCCCCACAAATGAAATCAAGCAAAAAAGCAACCATTTCCACGAAAGTTTTTTATTCGCTTCGCCTTCTTTTTTGCCTGTATATAAACAAAGCCATAACGCAAACGCCACTAATACCAAGCCTACGCCCACCTTCCAAGTGAACGGTGCGTTCCAAAATATAATCCCCCAAATGCTTACCGCCAAAAGCGAACTTTGGGCAATGAGCGAAGTAACCACTACCGAGCCCGTTTTTAACGCAAAAATCCGCCCAATCATACCCATTGCGTAAAAAACGGCAAAAGCGAGCGAATAGGGCAACACCGCAACATCAAAACTAGGATTGATTGCAAAAAGCACGCACCATAAAAGGAATACCGCGCACAGTTGCACAAACCCGTATAAAGCGGATGCGTCCTTTTTATCTGTAGTTCGTCGAGAATAATAACCGCCTAAAATTCCCGTAGACGAAACACATAATACCGATATTATCAAATAAACGTATTCTATCATAATTTTCTCTCTATTGGCTTATTATATCATTTATTTAAAGAAATAGCAATATAGATTTGTCTAAATCCTAAAAAATTAATATAGGATGCTTGTTGAAAATATTATAAGAATACGATTATACACCACCGTACGTAAAAACACGGCAGTCCGCCGTGTTTTTATACGTCCATCTTTACCCCGATAAGATAATCGGCACTAACGTTCAATTCCACGCAAATTTTCCGCAGCATTTCAATAGACGGCTGACTTCTCCCCTTCTCCCAAGAATAGATACTGTCATCCGTCGTTTGTAAAATTTCCGCAAGTTGTTTTTGCGTAAGCTCGTTTTCCACCCTCAATTCTTTCAACCGTTTTTCAAAGATATCCATATGTATATTTTACCGTAAAAATTACGGAAAAGTCTTGACAACCGTAAAAATTACGGCTATAATATATAGTAATCTTTGTACGTGTGGAGAAAGCTATGGAAAAATGTGAAAATTGTGGCAATTATAAAGCGTACTACACGCAAGGGTATTGCCGTTTTGAGAAAGAAAAATGCGGATTTTGCACAATTCATCAAAAAGTTATGCAAAACAACGAATATTGCGAGCACTGGCGCAGCAATTTTTATGCCAAAAAAATTCGTAAAACAACAACGGCAAACGCCTTAAAAGAGCTTGTGCCAAAATTAACCGCTTTGTTACAAATCGCGGAAGAAAATAACGATTGAAAAAAATCACGGATACGCTCCGTGATTTTTTTACTCTATTTTATAAAAAATTGATAATAGTCAGTACACCTACGCAAAGGACGATACCTATCACGCTTTTTTGCGTTGGATTATTTACTCCGTTTTCTAAACAGGAAGAATACCGTGGTTGCGACAACCACCAAACACGCTACGCCCAAAAGCAAGTAAAACACCGTCGTCCAGCCCCACGCATCGGCAACCAAACCCAGCCCGTACGAGCTAACCGTGCTACCCACGTAACAAAAACCGTTTAAAACGCCGGCAATCATTCCCGAATTGATTTTCCCTTTCATTTGCAAGGGAAAAATACTTGTTACCGTCGAGTTAGAGCTGCTGACCAAGAAATAAACGAACGCAAACCCAAACAAAGCCATAACGAAAGAGCCGAGCGCAAGTGCGCCGATTACTACGCCTATCAGCATAGCCGCCCCAAAGAATAATATAATAATTACGGCGATAAAATTCCCCGTTTTTTTGTATAATTTGTTGGCAAACAAATTGCCGAAAATACCCACAAGCGGCAACGAAAGGGTAAGCAAAATAGAGAACGACGCGTCTAGCGAAAAGCTCTCTTTTAAAATGGACGGTACCCAAGTAGTTAAACCGTCTTTAATAAGATTTGTCGCTACGGAAACAAAGCACAAAAGGCAAACGACGCACCATATTTCTTTGGGTATTTTCGCGCCTTTTTGCGGTTTTTCCGCAGGACGAACGGGCACTCCGTCTTCCTCTTCTTCCGCTTTTACCGCCAAACGGTTAAATAATAACAGCCAAGCAATACCCACTACAGGAAGCGCAATCGCCGCCATATAGAACGCCCACGTGAAATCGGCAATCGCCACAAACAGTGCGCTTGCACTGTAAATGATAACCGTTCCCACTGCCGTGGTCGTACCCATTGCCACCGACGCACGTACCATTTCTTTTTTCGGCATAGTTTCGCTTAATAAACGGATAAGGCTAGGCCACAGCACCGAAAGCGCCGCGCCGTTGATAAGCCAAGCATATTTGATAAAAGCAAAATTCCCTAAAACCGCGACGAGAAAATTCATTAAACCGGAAATGAATAAGCCGCCGAAAATGACGTATTTTAAATTGTATTTTTTACACAACAAACCGTTGACAACTTGACCGATTCCGTAGGCAAAAAAATAAAAGGTACTTGCCATACCGGCATCCGCGTGAGAAACCTTATAAAAGCTTTCTATTTGCGTAATATTTGCCGCATAGTTTACCTTTCCAAGCAAAGAAACGGTGTATACCAACCAACACAAAAACAACAACCACGTGGTTCTTTGTATATTTTTTAATCGTTGCATTTTTATTAGCACACTCCGTATTTTTTCGATTTTCATTATATTACCGCACGCCAAAAAAGTCAAGTGAAAAAATATCCTTTTTTCGCTTTCGAATATTTTCGCGAAATTTGTATACTTTCACGATAAAATAATTGATTTTTTTCAAAGAACGCGATATAATATGCTACGGAATTGCAAAAAGGACGTAAAATTATGCACGTAGCCGTAAAACCGCACACTCATCACCATCCCCACTTACACGCATTCGCCTGTAAGCTTTCGGCGTTTATTAAGAAAAACGCCGTTTTGTGCATTGCTCTTTTAGCAGCGGCAATTACTTCTATTTTCGTTGCGCCTGACGCAGCGTATTTAGAATATTTCGATTTTAAAACACTCACTTGCTTATTTTGCGTTTTAGCGGTAGTTTGCGCATTTAAAAATATCAACTTTTTCTATATCTTAGCAAAGAAAATTGTAAAAGTATTCAAAACGACGCGTGCGAGTATTCTTGCCCTTGTCTATATTACCTTTTTAGGTTCTATGCTTATCGCCAACGATATGGCACTATTGACTTTTTTACCCTTAGGGTATTTCGTGCTTTCGTCTACGGATAAGAAACAATATATGGCGTTTACTTTTATTATGCAAAATATCGCCGCCAACTTAGGCGGTATGCTTACGCCTTTCGGCAACCCCCAAAACTTGTATTTATATACTAAATTCAATATTCCCACAGACGCGTTCATCGCGACTATGCTACCCCCGTTTATCCTTTCGGTAGCCCTTATCACGGTATGCTGTTTATGTGTGAAAAAAGAACCGCTTTGCATTGAAGACGAGCCCGTTTCTTTGCCCCTTTGGCGCACGGTAATCTACTTAATATTATTCGTATATTCTATCGTAATCGTATTCCGCGTCGTACCTTATCAAACGGGACTTATCCTAATCCCCTTAGCGTTGTTGTTTTTAGACAAAAAAGCGTTAAAGGACGTCGATTACGGATTATTATTCACCTTTGTCGCGTTCTTTATTTTCGCAGGGAATATGGCGCGGATTGACGCCGTAAAAAATTTATTTGAGTGGTTGCTTTCGCAAAACACATTGCTCTTTTCCGCACTCGCTTGTCAAATTATCAGTAACGTGCCGTCGGCAATTTTACTTTCGCAATTTACCGCCAACTGGCAAGCGCTTTTAATCGGCGTCAATATCGGCGGTTGCGGCACGCTGATTTCTTCTCTCGCTAGTTTAATCACTTTCCGCGAATACGTAAAGCACAATCCGCAAAAGAGTAAAAAATACCTGCTTTTATTTTCCGCGTTCAATTTCGGATTTTTACTGATTTTAACTGCGGTTTCGTTATTTATTTTATAAGGAGTATACTATGCAAGCGTTACAAACGGAAATAAAAAAGTTAGCGCAAGAATTTGGCGCGGACGTTTGCGGATTTTGCGATTTGGCCGTTTCTCCCTTACCGCAACTGCCTACGCTTCGCTACGCCGTATCCCTTGGCGTAAAGCTTTCCGACTCCGTTTTGCAAACGATTGAAAGCGCGCCGTCGTTTATGTATTTTCAACACTATCGCGCGGCAAACGCGCTTTTAGATACTATTGCTTTCCGTATCGGTAGATTTTTAGAAAAAAGCGGTTATAACGCGTTCCCCGTCGCCGCAAGCCAAAGCTTAGGCAAAGCCAACCCCTATCGCGGCGTGGTTTCTCATAAAACGGCTGCCGTGCTTTCGGGGTTAGGGTTCGTAGGCAAAAGCGGATTGTTTTTATCTACGGAATTCGGTAGCAAGCTACGCCTTGTTACCGTGCTTACCGACGCGCCTTTACAAAGCGAATTGCCGATTATTAAAAACGGCTGCGGCGATTGTACGCTTTGCCAAAAAGCCTGCCCTGCAGGCGCTATTTTTGGAGAGTTGCCCACGACCAACGGCGAACGGAATTTCGACGCGGAAAAATGTTCGAAATATATGAAAGAACATTTTCAGGATATCGGCAGGGGGAGCGTTTGCGGTATCTGCATAAAGGTTTGTCCTAAAAATAAATTATAATAAAAGCAAAAAACCGAGAAATTTCTCGGTTTTTTATTTCAACGCATACCTGCCTGCCCTGTTTTTTTAAGCAAGGTAGGTTTTTATTCTATAAACGTAAAGCGGAGAAAGGTTTTTCCGTCCCTTTCCACGGTTTCGTTCCACATACTTGTAGGGCGCACCCACACTTGATTATCACCGTACAAAGCGCGATACACCACCATATCTTCGCCCGTTTCCGAGTGTTTGGCAATAAAAAGCACTTCGTATTCGTTCCCTTTAAAATGACGGTATTTTCCCGTTTTGACAGGCGTAGTCATCTTATAAGTATTCAATGGAATGCACCATTGTTTTTACCGTTTTGGGCGCAACTTCTACCGTGCCGTATTTCGTGGAAAACTCCACGTCGGGCACGTTCGCGTTATCGGGTAAACACGTCCAAGGCTCGATGCAAATGTACGGCGCGTCGCCCGCTCTCCAAAGCAAAAGGTTGGCAAAGCCGTCAAAGCAAATTTCCGCCAAAGCCTTACCGCCCTTTTCTTCCAACCACACTTTACGCGATTGCAAGCCTTTAAAGATAACCGTGCGGCTTTCCTGCAAGAAATCACGCGGAAGCGCAAACGTTTTGCCTGCCCCTACGTTTTCCGTTTCGCCCGTCATATATCCGTCGTCGTTGTGGAAATGATAGGTAAATTCTTCTTCCTTTTCAAAGGTAATTTGATAATCGTCTACGTTACCGTTTAAATTATACGATTCGTGGCTGCCACACGCAAAATACAGCGGTTCGTCGCCCGTATTTTCTACGGCATATTCCACCGTCAACTTCGCACCGCTAAGGCGGTAAATTACGTGCAAAACAAAATCGAACGGGTACATTTTTTTCGTTTCTTCGTTGGAAGCAATACAAAAATCGAGATAATCGTCCCCTTTGCTTGCCAACGCAAACACCGTACGTTTACCAAAGCCGTGGGCGGGAATGGGATATTCCACTCCCTTATATTTTACGCCGCAATGACCGCAAACGGGAAAAAGAAGCGGCGAATGTCCTGCCCATTCCCCCGTGGGGTTTTGCCAAATCCATTCCTTGCCGTCTACAACAACGCTGATAAGCTCTGCGCCCATTTCGTTTACGGTAATTTGCATTTTTCCGTTGTTTATCGTGTGCGTCATTTGTTTTTCCATTCCCCTAAGCATTTTACCAAAACGGCTTTTTGTACGTGCAAACGGTTTTCCGCTTCGTCGAAGATTTCATTTGCGTGCGCTTCTAACACGTCTTCGGTTATTTCTTCGCCGCGATGCGCCGGCAAGCAGTGCATTACCATTGCCTTATCGTTTGCCACCGCCATTACTTCCGCATTGATTTGATAGCCTGCAAAAATCTTTTTACGCGCTTCCGCTTCGCCTTCTTGGCCCATAGAAGCCCAAACGTCGGTATACAATACGTCCGCGCCTTTCGCCGCTTCCAACACGTTGTCCGTGCAGGTAAATGTACCGTTTTCCGCCGCCCATTGCATCAATTTAGCGTCGGGTTCGTACCCTTTGGGGCAAGCCACGGAAACTTCCATACCCATTTTAATACCGCCAACGATAAGCGAATTCGTCATATTGTTCCCGTCGCCGATATAACAAAGTTTATTGCCTGCAAAACCGCCCTTGTATTCGCGAATGGTCATAAGGTCGGCAAGTACTTGGCAGGGATGGCAATAATCGGTTAAGCCGTTAATAACGGGGATAGAACCGTATTTTGCCAAATCTTCCACTTCCTTTTGTTCGAAAGTACGAATCATAATACCGTCGAGATAGCGCGAGAGTACGCGCGCCGTGTCCTGCACGGGCTCACCGCGCCCGATTTGTAAATCGCGCGAGCTTAAAAAGAGCGCGTTACCGCCTAAATCGTACATACCCACTTCAAAGGAAACACGGGTACGCGTAGACGATTTTGTAAAAATCATACCCAGCGTTTTGCCCTTGAGTAAATGGTGCTTGATACCGTTTTTCTTCTCGAATTTCAGCTGGTCTGCCGTGTTGAGAATTTCATTGATTTGTTTTGCCGATAAATCTTGTAACTTTAATAAATGCATTATTTTTCACACTCTTCCTTTATGATATTGATTGCTTGTTCCAACAGTTTTTGGGGAATATTTAAAGCAGGCAACAAACGGAGTTTGTTCTTCGCTTTGATAACCAAAACTCCCCGTTGCATACACCGTAAAATGATTTCGGAAACGTCCTTTTCACACTCGATACCTATCATCAAGCCCATACCCGAAACGGTTTTTACTCCCTTTGCGCCTTGCAGAGTACGGAAGATATACGCACTCTTTTCCTGTACGCCTGCAAGTAGTTTATCGTCGATACGTTTTATAATGGAAAGCGCGCCTGCACAAGCTACGGGATTGCCGCCGAACGTAGAACCGTTTAACCCTGGAGTGAACAGTGCTTCCGCTTTTTCGCCGAGCATAGTTGCGCCGATAGGCAAGCCGCCGCCCAGCCCTTTTGCCGTCGTTACTACGTCAGGCGTGATTTCGTATTGCATAAACGCATACAAACTACCCGTTCTGCCGTTGCCCGTTTGCACTTCGTCAACGATAAGCAGCATATCTTCGTCTTGACAAAGCTTTTCTACCGCTTTAACGTACTCTTTATCAAGTGGCATAACACCGCCTTCGCCTTGTACTAATTCAAGCATTACCGCGCAGCATTTATGCGTTTTGACAAGCGTTTGCATTTCGGTTAAGTCGTTTGCCGTAGCAAATACAAAACCGTCCGTCATCGGCGTAAAATGCTGATGAAATACGTCCTGTCCCGTTGCCGAAAGGGTGGTTATCGTACGCCCGTGAAAGCTGTTTTTTAACGTGATTATCGTAAAATATTCGCTGCCTTTTTTTATCTCGCCGTACTTTCTCGCCGCTTTGATAGCGCATTCGTTCGCTTCCGCACCAGAGTTGGAAAAGAACACCTTTTTCATACCCGTGCGCGCGCAAAGTTCTTTGGCGAGCATTGCGCAGGGCTCGCTAAAATACAGGTTAGACGTATGCTGTACTTTACCAAGTTGTTTTTTAACCGCTTTTTGCCATTTTTTATCGGCAACCCCAAACGCGTTTACGGCTATGCCTGTGCCTAAATCGATATACGCTTGATTTTTATCGTCGTAAACGAGCGAACCCTTGCCTTTTTTAATCAGCAAGGGAAAACGCGCGTACGTGTTCGCGATAAATTCTTTGTCCATTTGAATAATATTCATAAAAAGCCCCTTAAATGTGTTTCCCCGAAACAAACATTGTGCCTACGCCTTCGTCGGTAAGCGTTTCAATTAAAATGGAATGAGGAATGCGCCCGTCAATAATAAATACCTTATGCACGCCGCGACGAATAGCTTCGATACAACAATTTACTTTGGGTATCATACCGCCACTGATAATACCGTCGCGCATCAATTTCGGCGCTTCGGATACCGCCACTTTAGGGATAAGGGTGGACGGATCGTCCTTGTCGCGGAGTAAACCGACGATATCGGTCATAGAAATTAAACTCTCCGCTTTCAATTCGCCAGCGAGCCTTGCCGCTACCGTGTCTGCGTTGATGTTGTAGCTATTGCCTTCGCTATCGCAACCCACGGTGGAAATAACGGGAATGTACCCCTTTTCGAGTACGTCTAATATCGGTGCGACGTTGACGTCGGTAATCTCCCCGACGTAGCCTAAACGCTCATCCAGCTTTTTCGCTTTTATCATATGCCCGTCCATTCCGCAAAGACCGATAGCCTTGCCGCCTTTGCTTTGTAAAAGGTTGACAAGATTTTTATTCACTTTGCCGGCAAGCACCATTTGTACGATATCTACCGTTTCTTGGTCGGTAACGCGAAGCCCTGCAACGAATTCCGATTTCTTGCCTACTTTATCGAGCATTTCGGTAATTTCCGGACCGCCGCCGTGCACGAGCACTACTTTAATGCCGATAAGGGATAATAATACGATATCCCCCATTACCGCTTCTTTGAGTTCGTCGTTAATCATTGCGTTGCCGCCGTATTTTACGACGATAATTTTGTTATTGTATTTTTGGATATACGGCAGGGCTTGAATAAGTATTTCCGCCCTTTGCGCCTTGGTAAGTTCCATTTATTTTCTCCTCGTATTAGGTTCTATAATCCCCATTAATTTTCACGTAATCGTAAGTCAAATCACACCCCCACGCCACGGCTTCGCCCTTGCCGCTATGCAGGGAAATCAATACTTCTATTTCTTTTTCAAGCAAAATTTCTTTGGCTTTTTCTTCGCTAAATTCTACGCCTGCGCCCTGTACGCATACGCAAATTTCTCCTTTTGCCGAACGAAAAGATACGTCTACCTTGTTTACGTCGACGTCCGCGCCGCTATACCCGATAGCGCAAAGCACACGCCCCCAGTTGGCGTCCGCACCAAACATTGCCGCTTTAAAAAGCGAAGAGCAAATAACCGATTTCGCTACTATTTTCGCCGTTTGCTCGTCTTTCGCGCCGTCTACTTTGCATTCTAACAATTTCGTTGCGCCTTCGCCGTCGCCTGCAATCATACGGCATAAATATTTGGTAACCGCCGCAAGGGCTTGACAAAACGCAGCGTAATCTTCATTTTCACAAGTGATTTCTTCGTTTTCCGCCATACCGTTAGCGAGCACTGAAACCATATCGTTCGTCGACGTATCGCCGTCCACCGAAACCATATTAAAGGAATGCTTTACGTCTTCAGAAAGCGCTTTTTGCAGCATTTGCGCGGAAATATTACAGTCCGTCGTAACAAAAACGAGCATAGTTGCCATATTCGGGTGAATCATACCGCTACCCTTTGCAATACCGCCGATTTTACACGTTTTACCGCCTGCGGTGAACTCGAACGCGATTTCTTTTGCCACCGTGTCCGTCGTCATAATGCCTTCGCAAGCGTAATGGCTGTTATCCCCCAACCCCGCAACCAGCGGTGCTATACCGTTTGCAATAGGCGTGATATCAAGCGGTTGACCGATAACGCCCGTAGACGCCACTACAACGTCGGTAGCTTTTATATGCAATGCTTCCGCTACCAGCGCGCAAGTTTTTTCGGCAATTTCCACTCCGTTTGCGTTACACGTATTTGCGTTACCGCTGTTGCAAATTACCGCACGCGCTTTGCCGTCGGCAATATTATTTTTCGTTACCGTAAGCGGCGCGCCTTTTACAAGATTTTGCGTATACACAGCCGCAGCCGTCGCTTCCTTTTCACTGAATATCAAAGCCAAATCACGCTTGGTTTTATTTTTGCGGATTCCGCAATGCACGCCGTTTGCCGTAAAGCCTTTCGCGGCACATACGCCGCCTTGTATTTGTTGTAACATAACCGTTCTCTCCGTTTTTAGGGTTAAAGCTGTAACCCTTCCGTTTTATTTGCTCCAAGTACCAAATTCATACACTCGATAGCCGCTCCCGAAGCGCCTTTGCCTAAATTATCGTAAGACGCGATAAGCAAAATGCGGTCTTCGTTGCCTGCTACCGTTATTTTCATACTGTCTTTACGCGAAAGCGCCAAGCCGGATAAAAATCCGTTTTCGTCTACGCTATCCACGTATTGCACAAGCTCGCCGTTGTATTTTTCGGCGTATACCCTTTTAATATCTTCCGCCGTCGCACCGTTTAACTGACTTCTAAAAATCGGCACGGTAACCGTCATACCGCTGTAAAAATCGGCTACGATAGGGCAAAAAATAGGTTCGTTTTCCAAGCCGCTAATCGCTTTCATTTCCTTTAAATGCTTATGCTGTTGGGTAAGCGCGTATTGACGAGGCGCGCCAAAGAGTGCGTTTCTCTCTTCACTTTCGTAATCGGCAATCATTTTCTTGCCGCCGCCCGAATACCCCGTTATCGAATGACAGGTTAAAAGAGCGGTTTTATCAAGTAGATTTTTTTCAATTAAAGGATAGACGAGTGCAATAAAACCGCTGGCGTGGCACCCAGGTACGGCAATCCGCTTGGACGAAAGCAATTTTTCTTCAAAACTTTTCCCAAGTTCGGGAAAGCCGTATGCCCACTGCGGCAACGTACGGTGTGCGGTGGAAGCATCAATAACGACGGTAGACGGATTGTCTACCATAGCAACCGCTTCTTTTGCCGCGTCGTCGGGTAAACATAAAAATGCAACGTCCGCTTCGTTTAACGCCTGTTTCCTTGCTTGCACGTCTTTGCGTACACTTTCGGGCAACGTGATAAGCTGTACGTCCGTTCTTTGTGATAAGCGTTCGTAAATCCGTAAGCCCGTCGTTCCTGCGCTACCGTCTATAAATACTTTTTTCATTATTTTTCAAGTTCCTTTTTCACAAATGCTACCTGCTGCTTCACCGAAACGGGCGACGCGCCGCCAAGCGAAGTACGCTTCGCTACACACGTTTCAAGCGCAATTTCTTGATATAAGTCTTCGGTGAATAATTCGCTGTGTTTTTGATAATCGGCAAGCGGTAAGGTGTCTAATACGCACCCTTTTTCAATACATTCCGCCACGATTTGCCCTACAATTTTATATGCCGCGCGGAAAGGCATTCCTTTCTTCGTTAAATAATCGGCAAGGTCGGTGGCGTTGATAAAGCCCTTTTGCGCTGCTTTGTAGGTATTGTCGGCGTCCACTTTCATCGTGGCTACCATAGGCGCAAGTACTTCCAAACACATCTTAACCGTATCAATGCTATCAAAAATAGCTTCCTTGTCTTCTTGCATATCCTTGTTATAAGCAAGCGGCAAACCCTTGAGTGTGGTTAAAAGCGCGGTTAAATTACCGTATACCCTACCCGTCTTTCCGCGAATGAGTTCTGCCATATCAGGATTTTTCTTTTGGGGCATAATGGACGAACCCGTGGTATAACTATCGTCGAGTTCGATAAACTTAAATTCCCAACTCGCCCAAAGAATGATTTCTTCGGACAAGCGCGAAAGGTGCATCATAAGCACGGAAAACGCGCTCATAAGCTCTAAGCAAAAATCTCTATCGGATACGCCGTCGATACTGTTTAAACATACTCCGTCGAAGCCCAAAAGTTCCGCTTCGTATTCTCTATCCGTAGGATAGGTAGTACCTGCCAAAGCGCAACTGCCCAAAGGAGAGTAGTTCATACGCTTTAGAGCGTCTTCTATTCTACCGATATCACGAAGTAGCATCATAGCGTACGCCGATAAATGATGCCCAAACGAAATGGGTTGCGCGCGCTGTAAGTGGGTATAGCCCGGCGCGATAACTTCGGCGTTTTCTTCCGCTTTGTCCACGATGGCGGCGACGGCGTCTTTGATAAGGGCAATAATTTCTTTCGATTCGTCGCGCAAATACATACGGATATCCACGGCTACTTGGTCGTTACGGCTACGCGCAGTGTGCAAACGCTTGCCTGCTTCGCCGATACGACGGGTGAGTTCCGCTTCTACGAACATATGAATATCTTCCGCGTCGCTATCAAACGTGAGTTTTCCCGTTTGTATGTCTTCCAAAATTCCCTGCAAACCGCTTATAATGGCCGACGTTTCGTCCGCTTTTAAAATTTGTTGCTTACAAAGCATTTTTGCGTGTGCAATACTTCCTTTGATATCTTGCGCGTACATACGGCAATCGAATCGTAAAGAAGAATTGAAATCGTCCGCTTTTTTGTCCAAGGCTTTTTGGAATCTGCCTGCCCACATTTTTTCCATACTTTAATAACACAGTTTGCCTGCCGCGGGTTAGGCGGTAGGCAAAAAGCTCCGTTTTTTATTTTTTATTGTACCAATCAACTTACATCAACCGCCTTAAAAAGGTTTAGATACAAGCAAGACAAGGAGTGCGCGGCTTTGTTGCAAGGAGTGTACATAGACGTACACGACTAAAACAAAACGTAAGCACGACGACGTATTGCGCCGTATATAAAGCTTTTTACTTGTTTTTTTGGTTGACTTCGGCTTGTACTTTAATCGGAAGTCCGAACAAATTGATAAAGCCGGTTGCGTCCGCTTGGTTGTATACGTGGTCTTCGCCGAAGGTAGCAATCTCTTCCGAATAAAGCGAATAATCGCTCCACGCGCCTGCTTTGATGATATTGCCTTTATACAGCTTCAAACGTACCTTACCCGTAACGTTTTCTTGCGTTTTATCCACGAAAGCGGAAAGCGCTTCACGCAAGGGAGTAAACCATTGTCCGTTGTATACAAGTTCCGCAAAGCAAACGGAAAGTTCTTGTTTTTTGTGCGCGGTGTATTTATCCAAACAAAGCGTTTCCAAATAGCTGTGCGCTGCGTACAAAATTTCACCGCCCGGCGTTTCGTATACGCCCCGACATTTCATACCTACCAAACGGTTTTCTACGATATCTAAAAGTCCGATACCGTTTGCGCCGCCCACTTTGTTGAGCGCAAGAATAATCTCTTTCGCACTCATCTTTTTCCCGTCGAGTGCTACAGGACGTCCTTTTTCAAACTCTAACTCAATATACGTAGGTTTATCGGGCGCTTGCAAAGGCGATACGCCCATTTCCAAAAAGCCTTCCTTTTCGTATAACGGTTCGTTGCCCGCGTCTTCCAAATCCAACCCTTCGTGGCTCAAATGCCAAAGGTTTTTATCCTTAGAATAGTTGGTTTCACGGCTAATTTTCAAAGGTACGTTATGCGCTTCGGCGTAATCGATTTCTTCTTCACGCGATTTTATAGACCATTCTCTCCAAGGCGCGATAATAGGCATATCGGGCGCAAACGCTTTAATCGTGAGTTCGAAACGCACTTGGTCGTTACCTTTCCCCGTGCAACCGTGGCAAATGGCGTCCGCCCCTTCTTTTTTGGCGATTTCCACAATACGCTTAGCAATTACGGGACGGGCAAACGACGTACCGAGCAAATATTCTTCGTATTTCGCACCAGCCATCATAGTAGGCACTACGTAATCGTCCACGAACTCGTCCGTCAAATCTTCAACGTACAATTTGGAAGCACCCGTTTTGAGCGCCTTTTCTTCCAAACCGTCTAATTCGTCCGCTTGTCCAACGTTACCGCTCACCGCAATAACTTCGCAGTTGTTGTAATTTTCCTTAAGCCAAGGGATAATGATGGACGTGTCCAGCCCTCCCGAATAGGCAAGTACTACTTTCTTGATATCTTTCTTATCCATAATGCTATTCTCCTTTTGCATACGTTTTGTATATTTATGCGTTTATTATACCGCGCAAAAAATGGATTGTCAAACCCTTTTATACATTTATTTATAAGTTTTTTTGAATATTTTACGCATATATTGCATATTTGCATAAAATAATGAATATTTTTGAATTTTTTGCATAAAAGCAGCAAAATAAACGGTATAGACAACGGCAAAAAGATTTTTTAAAATTTGTCTAATTGCCATTAAACCATACTACCACAGTATACATTATAATACAATCGGCAAAGAATTTCAAGGGTTTAAGGGGCGCTTTTATCATTTTTTCCTTTTGTTTTTTCTTTTTCCGCTTGACAAACGGTTTGCTTTATTTTATAATGAACGAAAATAAGGACGGTTTTTTTATGCAAGCACCACTCGCTATTTCCCCTATCGGCTACGTACAATCGGATTTCACAGACAAATTCGGTATTCCCCGTCAAAGCGGCAGAGCGCCGTCTTTGCAGGCGCGTATTGTACTCACTCCGCCCTATAACACCGAAGACGCAGTTCGGGAAATAGAAGGATTTTCCCATCTTTGGATTTTATTCGATTTTTCGGAAACGCGAAAGGAAGGGTGGTCGCCTACCGTACGTCCGCCGCGGCTGGGCGGTAACAAACGAGTGGGCGTGTTTGCCAGCCGTTCCCCCTTTCGCCCCAACCATATCGGGCTTTCGTGCGTGAAGTTGATACGAGTGGAAAAAGCGCCACAGCTTTGTCTTGTGGTATCGGGTGCGGATTTATTAAACGGCACGCCCGTTTTGGACATCAAGCCGTATCTGCCTTTTACCGATTGTATCCCCGAAGCGACGAGCGGTTACGCCGCCGCCCAAAAGGATTATAAACTGCAAGTACGCTTTCCCCAAGATTTGTTAGCGCGGTTGCCTAACGAAAAACGCGCAGGGTTACAAGAATGTCTTGCCGACGACCCAAGGCCTTCTTATCAAGACAACCCGTTACGCGTTTACGGAATGGCGTTTGGCGGTTTTGAAATTAAATTCCGCGTAGAAGACGACGTACTCACCGTTTTAGACGTCATCCCCCTTTAAACGAAGAACCGTTTGGAGCGAAAACTCCAAACGGTTATTTTTATTATCTATGCGTGCCTTTATGGAAAATTGCCAACGTACCGCAACCGGAATGCGAACCGATAACCGCGCCTACGTAATTGACCATAATCTTCGTCGCAGGAAATTTTTTCGCGAGTAGCTCTTTGACGTACTCTACGTCTTCTATGCAATCGCCGTGGCTGATAAAAATGGGGTCGCCCTTTTCCATATCCGACGTTTCTACCACTCTATCCACCAAAGTATGGAGTGATTTTTTCCGTCCGATAGCCTTGCCAACCGCCACTAATTTACCGTTATCGTCCACGTGCATAATCGGTTTGATTTTGAGTATTGAACCCACGATAGCCGTCGCGCCTGAAACTCTGCCGCCGCGTTTTAAATGGAATAAATTATCCACGGTAAATTGATGACAAATATGCAACTTCAAATTTTCTAAATACGCTGCCGTATCTTCTATGCTTGCGCCTTCGTTTGCCTTTTGCACCGCGTAATACAGCAAAAGTCCTTCGCCCATAGACGCCGCAAGGCTGTCCACGACGATAATTTTTCGGTTGGGATATTCTTTACGCAAATCCCTTGCCGCCACCATAAATCCGCCTGCCGTGCCCGAAAGCCCCGACGAAAAAGCGAGTACCAGCACGTCCCTGCCGCTTTTTAAGGGCTGTTCGATATGCGCTTTCGCCATTTCGCCCGTTACTTGGTAGGTAGTGGGCATTGCGCCGCCGCGCAGTTTTTCGTAAAATTCCTTTTCGGTGATTTTTTCGCCGCCTTCCCCTTCGTAATTGACGTTATTCATAGTAAATCCCAGCCGTACGCAATCGATACCGTGCTCGTCGAAAAAAGATTGCGGCATATCACAGCCCGAATCGGTGATAATTTCAAATTGTTTTTCCATTTGTATAATACTCCTTTTTTTATCTTAATACGTTGAATTTTTTAATGCGCTCCGCTTCAAACGCTATTTCCACTATGTACGTGCCGTTTTTGCAAACCACTTCCATACGCGGTAAACCGTTGACGTCGAAATATTCGTTAAATTTTTCGGCAAAATCTTGCAAGACCAGTGCTTTACACCCTTCACTCATCACTGATTTATCCGCTTGTATAACGTTATGTATACGTGTAAAATCGCGCACGCACGCCCTATCGTCTTTCATTGATACCCCCCCTATAAACTCCTTTTTAAAAACCGTCGCATTCCGCCGAGTATCCCTACGTATTTTTTCGTTACGTCGTATAACTTTCGCTTGCCCGTGAGTACGTTTACCGCCAACACCTTAAACGCTGCGTGTGTTTCTTTCATAGCACTTTTGTAAATACCGTATTCTTCGGGCAAAACCCCGATAAGCGGCGTTTTCAGCACGCTTGCAATCTCTTGCGGATATAAACTCTCCCCGTCGAGCAATAACTCTCCGCGTACCTTGTTCAAGGCTACCGTTACGCTGCTAAGCGCATAGCTTTTTAATAGAGTAATTACTTTGTCCGCGTCGCGAATGGCAGAAATGTGCGGCGTGGTAACGACGATGGCTTCGTCTGCCGAAGCTACGGCGCGGTGAAACCCTTCGTCAATGCCTGCAGGGCAATCGATAATGATAAAATCAAACTGCGGTGCAAGGGCGTCTAATACCACCTTTAACGCCTGCGGCGATACGTACCGTTCGGGTACGGAATGGCTGCTGGTAAGGATATATAAATTACTGACTTCAGGATGACAAACGAGTGCTTGCTTCGCCCTGCACCTGCCTTCGATAACGTCTACGATATCGTATAATACAAGGTTCTCCACCCCTGCAACCACGTCTACGTTGTTCAAGCCGAAATCGGCGTCGCAGAGCACGACACGTGCGCCGCGACGGGCAAGCTGCGCGGATAAACACGCGGCTACCGTGGTTTTTCCCACGCCGCCCTTGCCTGACGTAATGACGATTTTCCTTGCCATTTTCCTTTCCGCACTCCTTGCCTTTTTTGCCGCAAATTTTCAGCTTGGAAAATTTTAACATCTCACCGTGAAAATATTTTGTCGAAGTTATGATAAAAAAAGCTTGTTTTCGCGAAAAGCTATGGTTTGTTGTCGTCGCCTGTTTATATTTTTATCATATTTCTTCCCAAAAAACAACCTACTCAACCTCGTTTTTTCTCTACCGAAAAATTCTATGTTCTCTACCAAAACAAAACCCCACTCTACTGACAGTAGAGTGGGGGTTTTACATACGTTTTTAAACCGTTTTAATATGTATGTTTATCTATTGCGCTTACAAAGTTCGTTGCAAACTTCCGAAATTTTCACGCCGCGCGCCGCCAAAAGCACCATTGTATGATACAACAAGTCTGCCGCTTCGTTGACAACGCCTTCCTTTTCTTCGTTTTTCGAAGCGATAACAAATTCCACCGCTTCTTCGCCTACCTTTTTGGCTATTCTATCTACGCCGCGCGCAAACAAGAAACTGGTGTACGCGCCGTCTTGGGGGTTCTTCTTGTATTCTTCCAAAATACGTTGCAATCTACCGAACATCTCGCCGCCGATTTCTTTATACTCGCCCTTGATTTGATTTGCAAAGCAGGAGAAAGAATTGTTTTCCGCGCAAGCATTGCCCTTTTGACGTACCTTTATAAGCAGCGTTTTACCGCTTTCATCTAAAAACGCCACGACAAGTTTTTGCGTATTGCCGTTTGTTACCCCATACTTTTGCACCGCGCCCGTTGCATTGCAATAATGCACGTAGCCCGTCTCCGCCGTTTTATTGACGGCGTCGGCATTCATTTGCCCAAGCAAAAGCACTTCGCCGCTTTCATAATCCTGCGCGATTACGGGTATAAAACCCTTTTCGTCATATACAATTCCGTTTACGTTCCATTCTGTTTTGTTGGACATACTAAGCCTCCGTTTAAGAATCCTTCTCTTGTATTATACTATAAATTTTCCATTTCGTCAATAGCCTAGGAAAAATTTTCTTGCATTTTTCACTGTTTTTTCAGTTTAAAACTACGTCTTTTAAGCTTTCGTATTTCTTCAACGCCGCCCTTTTTAACTCTTCCGTTTCCAAACGCATATCAAACGTATCGTCCGAGAGTTTTTTCGCCGCGAATACCACTTGCGTGGGATATCGCAAATTTTTAATATCGCCGAGCATTTTTCCCGATTGTCTTGTACCGAAAAAGTCGCCGCCGCCGCGCATTTCCAAGTCCTTTTCGGCAATTTTGAACCCGTCCGTTTCGTTTTTGAACGCCGTTAAACGCTCTTTCGCCGTTTCCCCGTCCGAGCCCATTAAAAGGAAACAATAACTCTTTTTATCTCCACGCCCTACTCTGCCGCGCAGCTGATGCAGCTGGGAAAGCCCAAAACGTTCGGCGTTGTAAATAATCATCATTGTGGCGGCAGGCACGTCCACGCCCACTTCGATAACGGTGGTGGATACCAAGCAATCGTATTCCCCGTTTTTAAACGCCGTCATCACTTCCGCTTTTTCTTTCTCTTTCATTCGCCCGTGCAAAAGAGCAAACCGTACGCGCGGCAACCTGCCTTTGAGTTCTTCATACAGTTCGGTTACACTGATAACCGAGCCTTCTTCGTCGTCTTGAATTTTTGCGCAAACGAAGTACGCCTGCTTGCCTTCGCGCGTTTCCCTTTCCACGTAAGAAAGCATATCGTCGTACTTGCTTACGGGGATAATACTCGTGGAAATCTCTTGGCGTGATTTCGGTTTATCGGTAATGGTGGTAACGTCCAAATCCCCGTAAAAAATCAGCGATAACGTACGGGGAATGGGGGTTGCGCTCATAACCAGCATATCCACTCCCTCCCCTTTTTGCGCCAACGCGTTGCGTTGCGCTACGCCGAAACGGTGCTGTTCGTCGCATACGATAAACGCAAGTGCAGGAATTTCCACGTCGCCCTGAATAATGGCGTGCGTACCGCAAATGACGTCGATTTCCCCGTTTTTCAGCTTGGCTTTCATCTCCCGTTTTTCTTTCGCCGTCATTGCACCCGCAAGATAGCCTACTCTATATTCGGGAAAGTATTTTTTAAGTAGCGCGTAATTTTGCGCGGCAAGCACTTCGGTGGGCGATAAATACGCCGCTGCATAACCGCTTTTAAGTGCCATAAACATACCGCACAGTGCCACCGCCGTTTTACCGCTGCCTACGTCCCCTTGCAAAAGCCTATTCATCTTCGTCGGCGCGTATACGTTGCGATAGATTTCGTTTACCGCGTTTTTTTGCCCTTCGGTGAAATCGAACCCGAATCGAGTTGCAAACGCTTTTACTTCGTCCGCGGAAACCGAATACTTTCGAAGCCGCGCTTCTTCCTTGC
Source organism: Candidatus Scatosoma sp. (assembly GCA_045542595.1). Taxonomy (GTDB): domain Bacteria; phylum Bacillota; class Clostridia; order Christensenellales; family Borkfalkiaceae; genus Scatosoma. Next base: position 32,233 of record JAZQLI010000023.1, read on the forward strand.
CACCCTTTATCATTTTAAACGCTGAAATCAACGTAAAATATTCTTCTAACGCAATGCGCTCCGACGCCAAGTTCTTCGCGTCTTCGTCGGTGGGATTATGCACTTCGAAGTACGATTTTACAAGCGACGGTAAATTGTATTTTTGTATAATTCTTTCGGGAATAACCGAGTTTAAGTTCGCCTTTGTAAGTCCTTCCTTTATCGCGGAGCGCACCACCTTTTGGCTTAAGCTACCCTTTAAGGAATATACGGGTACGATACCCTTTAAGCGGTAGTTTTTATCGAGCGGTTCAAACGAAGGATTGACGATGGAAATTTGCCCAAATTTGTTTTGCACTCTGCCGTAAAATAAATATTCGCCCGGCTTTAATTTTTGCGCGACGTACGGCTGATGAAACCATATCGCCGTAAACGGAAAACCGTCCTGCGAACAAAAGGCACGTACCATTTTTTTACTGCTGCCGTAATGCACGGGCGCAAGGCGTAACACTTCGCACGCAATCAATACGACGTCGTTATGATAAGCGGTTTTCAAGGAAGAACGCTCGGTTAAATCTAAATAGGCGCGCGGATAGAAGCGGACTAAATCGTCCACGTCAAAAATACCTAATTTTTCAAAATCTTTTTGCCGTTTTTCTCCGATAGAACGAAGAGAAGAAATCTTCATAATTCTCTCCTGCATATAACCGTGCTTTCCTATTGTTAAGGCGGAGTAAGCCGTGTTTCGCTCCTCCGCCCGTCATACGTATAATTATGCAATTTATACAATTTTTAAACAATTATTCTAAAGATAAGATATAGTAGTATACCGATTGTCCGCCGTTGTGGAAATCTACGTCGCAATCGGGATATTTTTCCGCGATAGAAGCGCAAAGCTGTTGTGCTTCGTCTTCTTTCACGTCTTCGCCGTAGTAAAGCGTAATCATTTGATGGAAATCTTCTTTCATCTTTGCAATAAGCTTCAGCGTAGTTTCTTCCACCGTTTGCGATTTCGCAAGAATTTTCTTATCGTCCAAGCCGATAATATCCCCTTCCTTAATGGAGAATCCGTTCAGCGACGTATTACGCACGGCATACGTTACTTGGCCGGCCTTTACGTTATCGAGCGCGTGAATCATATTCGTCTTGTTTTCTTCCGCCGTTGCTTCGGGGTTGAATTCTAAAGCCGCTGCAAAGCCTTGCGGTACGTTTTTGGTGGGAATAACGTGCAACGTCTTATTTTCTACGAGATTTTTCGCTTGTTCCGCCGCTAAAATAATATTTTTATTGTTGGGGAAGATGAAAACGTGTTCCGCGTTGATTTTTTGCGCCGCCGTTGCAATATCGCTAGCGCTGGGGTTCATAGTTTGTCCGCCTTCGATAATTCTATCCACCGATAAATCGCGGAAGATATCCGCAAGCCCCGAACCCGTACAAATAGCGAGCATACCCATTTCCTTCTTTTCCGCTTCCATTTTTGCACGGATTTGACGGTTTTGCTCTAACATATTTTCAATTTTCGGCCTATCCAACTCGCCAAGTTCCAAAGCATACGTAAGCGCTTTACCCGGTTGGTTAGTGTGTACGTGCACCTTTACAAGCTCTAAATCGCCGATACAAATAACGCTGTCGCCAATCGACATCAAACGTTCGCGTAAGCGGTCAATCGCCGAAAGAGTGGTACTCTTTTTCATATTAATAATGAAGAATTCGGTACAATATGCATACTCGATTTCTCCAAGTTCCATATTGATAATATCCGAATTATCACCAAAATCAGAATCGTTTTGCGCAACGTCCGCTTCGGTAATGCTATCCGCAATTTCTTCGCCCGTCAGTTCGGAAGCGAAGCCTTTGATAATCGTCATAAGCCCAACGCCGCCCGAATCGACTACGCCTGCCTTTTTCAATACAGGCAACAATTCGGGAGTGAGTGCAAGCGCCTTTTCGCCTTCCGCGATAACGTCCGCGAAAAATTCTTCAAAATTCTTTTTCTTGTTCGCAATTTTTACCGCGTGTTCGCTCATCATACGTATAACGGTAAGGATAGTACCTTCTTTGGGAATGGAAACGGCGTTATACGCAATTTTCGTGCCCTGTTCCATAGCTTTTGCAAACGTTTTGGTATCCGCTTCCTTTTCGCATTTTCCCAAAACCGAACAAATACCCTTTAAAATTTGCGACAAAATAACGCCGGAGTTACCCCTTGCGCCCCTTAACGCACCTTTGGAAACGCTGCTGCAAATTTCCGAAAACGCATTGGAAGGGCAAGCCGTCAATTCTTTCACGGCAGATTGCATAGTAAGGGACATATTCGTACCCGTATCGCCATCGGGAACGGGGAATACGTTTAACGCGTCTACTTTGGCGCGGTTCAATTCTAATTGTTTTGCACCGATTAAAATCATTTTCCGAAATTCGGTGCTGGTTATCGTTTTATGCATGATACATGCTCCTTATTTTTATGGTAAAAACCGTTACGCAAATTCTTTTATAAAAACACAACCGCCGTTCGGCAAAGAAATGCGTTCACGCAAAAAGGCGCAGGCTTTTCGTGCTCTGCGCCAAGAATATTTACAGTTTGACGCCGATTACGTTGACGTTGACGGTATCTACTATCATACCGGTAAACGCTTCCACTTTATATTTAATGGCTTCCTTCAACGATTCGGCCACGGCGATAATAGATACGCCGTACTTCATAATTACGTATACGTCGATATAAATTCGGTTACCCGAAGTGGTTACTTTAATGCCTTTTCCGCCCGCGTTTTTCTTCATCAATAGCGCAAGGCTATCGGTAAAGCGATGCGAAACCATCTCCACGATACCGTACGATTCAATAGCGGTATGTGAAGCCACCTTGGCTATTGCAAGGTCGGATATGGAAATTTTACCGTAAGCATTATTAGTAGTAACTGACATAATCTTTCTCCGAATACGTTTTCATTGTACACTATTTTACGCCTTTTTGCAAGTACTTTTACAAAAAAATCGGAATATTTTTTATTTTTTGTTTTTTTTGGCGCATTTTTGATTGATTTTTCTTATTAAAAATGATATATTATTTATGCTATTTTGTAAAAGTAGCTTTTCGGCGTAGCAATGCTGCGTGAAATACACTAAAAACTACGGAAAAATTTATCCCAAAATCGGAGGTGTCAATATGTCGAGAGTATGCAATATTTGCGGTAAAGGTCAAGCTTCGGGCAACAACGTAAGCCACTCTAACCGTAAAACGAGAAGAACCTTTAAAGTAAACGTACAAAAAATTTCCTACGTAGCTGACGGCAAGGAAACCAACGGATACGTTTGCGCAAGATGCATCAGAACGCTGAAAAAGGCAGACTGACGCTTTCCTTATATTTACATTATTATAATTATACGGAAAAAATCAATCCCCAACCCTATCGGTTGGGGATTTTTCATTGTCTTATTTTTTATCTTTTGTGTTTTAATATGCGTTTTGTAATCACTTGGATAAAGGTAAACGAGATACAAACCGTCACCAACCACGAAATAGGATAACTGATAGAAATCACTTCTATCGTCACAAACAACGGGAACACCGTCCAAAGCCATACAACGCGCAGTAAACACGCGCCGATAAGCGAAATAACGGTGGATAAAGCCGACCTGCCAAGTCCGCGTAAAACACCCGTACAAACTTCCATAATGCCACATAAAAAGTATGGTACGCATTCGTACAACAAACGGGTAGTCGCCGCGTAAAACGCCAAATCTTCAATACTGCCTGCCGCGCCGTCTACCACGCCGTACAAAGACAACAGCGGCGCGCGCAAAAAGAACATAAATAACCCGAAACTTAAACCGATAATACTAGTGACGACGAAACAGTTGTACATAATCGGCTTTACGCGCTCGGGCTTATTCGCGCCCATATTTTGGCTTGTAAAGGTAATCGCTCCTTGATACACCGCGTTCATCGCCGTATACACGAATCCCATCAAATTCCCTGCCGCCGCCGAACCGTTTACGATCGGTTGATATTCGCTACCCACAGGGCAAAGTTTGTTGTTTACCGTCACGATAGACGATTGAATGAGTACGTTGGAAAACGAGAACAACGCGCCTTGAATCGCCGCAGGCACGCCTACTTTGATAATTTCCCGCATTTCTTTGATACTTATTTTCAATTTACGGAATGAAAATTTCGTAAAATCGTCGTCTTTACGGAGTTTGATAAGCAGTACGGCAAACGAAACCACGTTGGCAATCGCCGTAGCAAGCGCCACGCCTTCCACCGACATTCCTGCAAACAACACGAACACTAAATTGAGTATTACGTTTAAAACACCCGCCGACGCCAAAACGATGAGCGGCGTTTTCGAGTCCCCTTTCGCTCGAAAAATAGCAATCAAATAGTTGGTAAGCGCTAAAAAGGGAATCCCTGCAAAATAGAAATAGGTATACGTGACGGCAAGTTCTAACAAGTTGCCTTCCGCGCCCATCCATTGCAGTACGGGACGGCTTATCAAAAAGCCCACCGCCATACCGAGAGCGCCAAAGATAAGTGCCATAATCAACGACGTATGCACGGCGTTTTGCGTTTTTTCTTTATTTTCCGCGCCGATTCCGCGCGCCACCACGACGTTCGCGCCGATAGAAAAGCCGATAAATACGTTGAGTATTAAGGAAATAAACGAACCCGTCATACCGATCGCCCCTACGGCGTTCGATTCTCCGGATAAACTTACCACCATCATATCGGCGGCGTTATACAACGTCTGTAAAAGGTTGGTTGCCACAATCGGCAAGACGAACCATACGATTTTGAAAAAGAGTTTCCCTTCGGTAAAATTTACCGTTTTCTTTTCCGCTACCATTTTTTATATACACTCCTGCAATATCCGCAAATTGTAATTATATTATATAGAGTACTACTCTTATTTCCGCTGTCCATAGAAAATTTTAACGAAACACAAGGAAATTTTTATAAAGCTTTTACGCCTTTAACGCAGCTATCGCCGCCGCTCTATCCGCCGCCTTAAACACCGCGCTGCCAGCAACCACTACGTTTGCCCCTGCTTCTTTTACCAAATGCACGTTCTCCGTCGTTACGCCGCCGTCTATTTCGATATCGATATCCTTGCCGCAATCTTCTACTATTTTCTTTACTGCGCGCAGTTTGTCCAACGCTTCAGGAATGAATTTTTGTCCGCCAAAGCCGGGGAAAACACTCATAATAAGTACCATATCGCAAAGCGGAATGACGCTTGCTATTTTCTCCACGGGCGTATCGGGATTGATAACCGCGCCGCATTTTACCCCTGTCGATTTAATGAGTTGTAACACTTCTTTTAAATTATCTTGACAAGCTTCGTAATGCACGGTAATGATATCCGCACCTGCCTTTGCGAAACGTTCTACGTACTTTTCGGGGTGCACAATCATCAAATGACAATCGAGCGGCAACGAAGTATGTTTACGGATATCTTCCACCATTTTGATACCGAACGTAATGTTATTGACGAACACGCCGTCCATCACGTCGCAGTGGATAACGTCCGCGCCGTTTGCTTGCAACGAACGGATTTCTTCCCCCATTTTGGAAAAGTCCGCCGATAAAATAGAAGGTGCAATTTTAACTTTTTTCATATGTAGTCTCCTTTAAAACGTTAGGCGTTTCGTGTTTTTCTTTTTGGATATGATATTTATAAATAGACAGCAAGTTCGCCGCCAATTCAAACGCGTAGGAAAGAGTGGCAAACAGCGCCGCGTGTGTGAGTATATTAAACAGTAAAGACAACACGGTCGGCGCGAGCATACCAAAACGTACCGTTTTTAAATTGCGAATACGGAATACAAACGCATACAGTATGCAAGCTGCCAAACAAAGGATATCCAAAGGTTGCACCGTTTGCAATATCCACCAGTTTACGATAAAATAGGCAAGCACTGTTGCCACGGATATAGCCAAAGGCACGAAAATCGGCGCGGTTTTTTCTTTTCTTTCGTATACGAAAAATATGACGGCGCGAATTAACCCGATAGCCAACCCCACCATTGCAAAAAATTGCAACGTAAAAAAATAGGACGTAATTAAAAAGGAAATACAAGATGCCTGAAACGCTAAATACAGACTTTTCTTTTTTACAAAGTACGAAGCGACGGCAAACGCCATAGCGATAAAGCTTGCGATAAGCGCTAATACAGGACTATCCATTTACTCTCCTTTTTCTTCCATATATTGCGCGCGGAGTTGTCCGCAAGCGCCGCCGATATCCACGCCGATTTGACGGCGCAGCGTAGCGGAAAGTCCGCCCTTTTCCAGTTTGCCTAAAAACCGATACGCCGCCTTATCCGAAAGCGCCTTTAAAGAGCGTTCTTTCACTTCGTTTAGACGAATGAGATTGACGTGGCAGGGCTTACCTTTTAACAGTTTTATCAACTCTTCAGCGTGCTGTTCGTCGCAGTTTTCCCCGTCGATTAGGGTATATTCGAAATAATACCGTCTGCCCGTTTTTTTGAAATAATACTCGCACGCTGTTAAAATATCTTCTATTTTATACGCTTTGGCAACGGGCATTACGCGCGCACGCGTTTCATCGTTAGTGGCGTGCAGGGAAACGGTTAAATTGACAGGCAAATTTTCTTCCGCCAAGCGATACATCTTCGGTACGATACCGCATGTGGATAAGGATATATTACGCGCGCTGATGCAAATCCCCTTTTCCGCCGTAACGTTACGCAAAAACGCAATTACCTCGTCGTAATTATCCAGCGGTTCGCCGCTGCCCATAAGCACTACGTTGGTAACCGCGCGTTTTTCCGCTCCGCTACCCACGGCGTCCTGTTTATGCAGGGCGTTTACCAGCAAAATTTGCGATAAAATTTCCCCCGAAGTAAGGTTGCGGATAAGCCCGTTTAACGTCGAAGCGCAAAACGTACAGCCCATACGGCAGCCCACCTGCGTGGAAACACATTGCGTATAGCCGTATTTATACCGCATTAACACCCCTTCTACAAGGTTGCCGTCGGAAAATTCGAATAAATACTTTTCCGTACCGTCAACGGAATAATACGTTTCCTTTATCTTGACGGGCACATCTTCGTATACTTGGCAAAGCGCTTCTTTAAAGGGCTTGGAAAGGGAAGAAATTTGCGTAATTGCCTTGCCTTGCATCAACCCTTCGTAAAGCTGTTTTGCACGGAATTTTTTCTCACCCATTTGAAGCACTAACGTTTCTATTTCTTCAAACGATAAATCTTGTAAAATCTTTTTCATACGCGTTTAAGCCTCGCCACGTAAAACCCTGCGCCGTACGCCGTATCGGGTAAAAATTGTAAGCCGAACTTTTTCTTTTCGTGCGGCAACGCGCTATCCAAGTTCTCCACAATAAAATCGTCGTGCGTTTTTAAAAACGCCGCAATTTGTCTATCGTTTTCCGCTTCGAAAACCGAGCAGGTGGAATAGTATAAATATCCACCCCTTTTAACGTATTTCGCGCACGCGTTCACTATGTCTTTTTGCGTTTTACAAAGCGCGGCAATATCCGTTTCTTTTTTGAAAATTTTAATATCGGGGTTTTCGCTTACCGTACCGAACCCCGAACAGGGCACGTCGCAAAGTACTCCGTCAAATTTTTCTTCGTACACGCTATCAAATACCGAACTGTCCTTTTGCAATTCGGTTATATTTTCCACTCCCATACGCGTTTTGTACTGCGTGATAAGCTCTACACGGTGCGCGTGTAATTCAAACGACGTAACCTGCTTACATTTTTTAGCAAGGAGTACCGATTTGCCGCCCGGAGCGGCACACGCGTCTAACAAATTTTCACACGGCAAAACCGCGTCGCATATCGCGATACTGCCCACCGATTGAAAGGTATACGCGCCGTTATCAAATTTATCGTCCCTTGTAAAGTTGGGGAAAATATAATGCTTGTATTTTTGTGAAAACGGCGTTTCTATGCACTCTTTTTGCGCATAGCTTTCTAAGTCCTTTTCAAAGCGAACGGATACCCCTTGCGATTTCGCCGCCGCAATCGCTTTCGCGCGCTCGCCATATTCCTTTTTCAACGCCTTATAGGCAAACAGCGGATAGGAAAGCCGAATGCATACTCCTTCGTCGCCGCTTGGTAACGCTGCGCGCACTTCTTCTTCGTTAAACCGCCGCAAAAACGCGTTGACAAAACCGCTTACGCCGCCTTTGCCTAATTTTTTACAAAGCGTTACTGCGCAATCGGTAACCATATACCGCTTTTTATCCATAAAAAGCAACATATATAACGCTATTTTCAATAAAATCCGCACCGTGAGCTTGGGCGCTTTGGGCGCGTAATGGCGAATACAAAAATCGAAATACCCGTCGTTTTCCAACACGCCGTAAACAATTTTAACCGTGCGTTGACGGTACTGTTCTTCAATATACGTATCCGCAATAGCCTGCTTTACGTGCGCGTTGTCCGAATAGATTTTCGTCAAAATTTGAAAGGGGTCGTATACGGGATTACTCAGCATAAAAAACCTGTCCTTTTTTGGCTTTTCTGCCGTTTATAAAATCGTTCCCCGTCATAATTTTACCGCCCGAAGGCTGTACTTGCGTAATTTTTACCGCACCGTTTGCACACTTGACAAGCAATCCGCGTTTGGGTTTATCGGATAATACTTCCCCTATTTTCGCCGCCGTGAAATACGCCTGCTCTTCTTCGGTAAGTTCCGCTTTTTCCGCACGATACACGTTGATTTTATTGCCGTCTAACATACTATACGCCACGGGCGCAGGGTTCATTGCGCGGATGAGATTTACCGTTTCTTCCACCGTTTTGGAAAAGTCGATTTGCGCCTGTTGTTTATGGATTTTTCGCACCGTTTGCGCGCCGACTTCCCCTTGCTTTTTCAAAGTAACTGCGCCCGATTGTATAGCGTACAATGCTTTTACAATCGTTTCCGCACCGAGTGCGGAAAGGCGCGAAGAAAGCTCTCCACACGTTTCACTAGGTAAAATTTCCGTTGTTTCCACGCACACGATATCCCCCGTGTCCAGCCCAACGTCCGTTTTTATTACGGATACGCCCGTTTGCGTTTCGCCGTTTAAAATACAGCTTTGTATAGGCGACGCGCCGCGGTATTTCGGCAACAGCCCTGCGTGGATATTGTATACACCCTTTTCAAAACAATCGAGTAGCTCCTGCGTGAGAATTTGTCCGTATGCACACGTTACCATCAATTCTCCCCCGAATGCTTTTACCGCTTGGATATCGTCGCGAAGTCGGGGAGATTGCAACACGGGAATACCGTACTTTTCCGCCGTAACCTTGACGGGCGGCGGCGTTAAAATGCCCCTTCTTCCCTGGGGTTTGTCTTCCTGCGTAATAACGCCCACCACTTCAAAAGCGCCGCTTTGTATAATATTTTCCAAAGGCAATACCGCAAACTGCGGCGTGCCTGCGTATACGATTTTCATACCGTTTTCTCCTTTCGGTAAAAATGCGCTTTATCTTCAGCGCAAAAAGCTTACAATGCGTTATTCGTTATTAGTTTTTCTCGATATGGGTAGCGCGGTCGATATACAGTACGCCGTCGAGATGGTCAAGTTCGTGGCAAATCGCACGTGCGAAAAAGCCTTTGGCTTGTAAGGTGTGTTTTTCTCCCGTACGGTCTTGATAGGAAAGCTTTACTTTCATAGGACGGGAAACAATTCCGCTTTTACCGCGCACGGAAAGGCAGCCTTCCCAGCCCGTTTGTTCTCCTTTTTGCGAGAGAATGACGGGGTTGATGAATTCGAAATACCCTTCTTCTACGTCCACTACCACTACGCGGCGGAGTATACCCACCTGCGGCGCGGCAAGCCCTGCGCCCTGTTCCTTTTTAACCGTGTCTTTCATATCGTCGAGCAGTTTTATCAAACCGTCGTCAAATTGTTCCACGGGAAAACATTTTTGTCTTAATACGTCGTCGCCTACTTGCACTACGTTTCTAATCGCCATAATTTCTACTCCTTTTGTTAGCTCATATTTGCAGGATTTTCTTCCACCGAAACGAGTACGTCGCGCGTACGCGCCTGTTCGCAAGAAGCGTAAATTTCGGGTAAAACGGAAGTATCCGCAAGCCGCATCAACACTTGATAACGGTATTTGTTTTGTATCCTTTTTATCGGCGAGCGCATCTTATTGAAAAACAGGAATTTTTCAGGGGAATCGGTGTACAGTTTTTCCAAAGCAAAATACACGTCTTTGAGCGCTTCCAACGTTTTTTTATCGTCTTCGCCCGTAACCAGCACGCGCACGATTTTGGAAAAGGGCGGAAACGCCATTGCCGCACGCAGGGAAATTTCGTTTTGATAAAACCCTTCGTAATCGTACGAAGTGGCATACCGTAACACTTCGTTTTCGGGGTCGAACGTCTGTAATACTACCTTGCCCTTTTCTTCCGCGCGTCCGCTACGCCCTGCCACCTGCGTTATCAGTTGGAACGTGCGTTCTCTACTGCGATAGTCGGAAAAATGCAAACTCATATCCGCGTCCAAAATACCGACGAGTGTTACAGACGGAAAATCGTGTCCCTTAGCTATCATTTGCGTCCCGACGAGTATATCCGCTTTTTTTTCGGCAAACTGTTTTAATATTTTATAATGCCCTTCCTTGCCGCTTGTCGTGTCGTTATCCATACGCAAAATACGCGCTTTGGGATAGAGTTTTTGTAAATCGTACACAACCCGTTGCGTACCCGTGCCTGCATACGAAAGTTTTTTACCGCCGCAATCGGGACAGGCAGAAAGCATTCCGTACTTCGCGCCGCAATAATGGCATTTTAAACAGTCTTCGTCTTTATGATAGGTCAGCGATACGTCGCAATATTCGCATTTTGCCACGTAACCGCATTCCTTACAAATCACCGTTTGCGAATATCCCCTACGGTTCAAAAACAAAATGGCTTGTTTCTCTTCGGCAAGGCATTGTTCTAATTCTTCTTGGAGTGCGGACGAAAACGCCGTATTGTTCCCCCTGCGCACTTCTCTACGCATATCCGAAATAATAATTTCGGGAAGCGGTTTCTTATTGATACGCTTTTGCATACGGATAAGCGAAAATTCGTTATCCATTGCCCGTTTATACGTATCAGCGGACGGCGTCGCGCTGCCTAATACCAGCTTACAACCGTTGTATTTCGCGCGCAAATACGCAACGTCGAACGTATTATATCTCGGCGCGGTTTCACTGGCATAACTACCATCGTGTTCTTCGTCGAGTATAATTATCCCGATATTTTCCATAGGCGCAAATATCGCACTCCTTGCGCCGATAGCAATTTTCGCTTCGCCCATGCGAAGCCGCCACCACTCGTCAAAGCGCTCGCCTGCGGAAAGTCCGCTATGCAAAATGGCGGCGTTTTTACCAAACCGCGCCCGAAGCTGGGCAAGCATTTGCGGCGTAAGGGAAATTTCAGGCACTAAAAATATCGAGCTTTTCCCTGCCTTTAAACAGTCGGCAATCAGCGTTAAATACACTTCCGTTTTGCCGCTGCCCGTTACCCCGTGTAAAAGCTGTACGGTGCGCGTATCCGTTTGCACCGTTTTCACCGCGCGAAGCTGGTCTTCCGTCAGCGTATGCAAGATATCTTCGCGCTCTAACGTTTTATAGGGATCGCGCAGGGCTTGTTCTTTCGTGATTTGCACGTAACCTTTCTTTTCTAAGCCCGAAACACCGCCGGGGAACGACGCGTTTAAAAGGGCGCAATCGGTTTTGCCGTTGGCGTGTAAATATTCCGCCGCCGCCCGTTGGTTTTTCGCCGTTTTCGGCAGTTGTATTTCCGCAAGCGGCAAAATAAGGGTTGCGAAATTGCGCAATTTTTGCCGTACCTTGCCCGTACGCATTTCCGACGGCAAAAAAAGCCGCAACGTAAGCGCCTTGGGCACACGATACCGCGCTGTAATTTTTTCCGCAAGGGATAAACATTCGGCATTGAGTGCAGGAAGTTCGTCGTCGCAAGTAAATACTCGCTTGAGTTTTTCTCGGGGCACGGACGAATTTTCCTTTAAACGCATAATAAACCCGGGTAGAATTTTACCGCCAAAAGGCGCGCGAACGCGGCTGCCCACTACGGCAGTATCGTCGCAAAGATAATCGAATATTCTATCCGTTTCGCCCGACGCGATATCTACGATAACTTCGGCAATCACGCGTAATCCTCCTGCATAAAGTCGAATTGCCTCGACGACGCGAGGCAATTAGAAAAGTTTAGTCTTTCGCGATAACCACTTTGCCTTCGGCAATATCCTTGCACGCGGTAAGCAGTTCTTTATCCTTGCCAGCGGAATCGGTTACGCCCAAATTCTTTTCGGTTTCGATAATTTGACGGGCACGTTTCGCTGCAATGGTGCAAAGCGCGTAACGGCTGATAGGGTCTTCTTCACTGCCAAGTTTTCTAATCATTTCATCTACGGAAGGTTCGTTAATCATATCTATATCTCCTTAATTATTTTTCTTTTATTTGCAAAGGCTTACATTTTGCCGTCGAGAATGTTCTCCAGCGCGGCAAGCGCCTTATCCAAATCGTCGTTTATCACTACGTAATCGTATTTATCTTTTTGGGACAGCTCGTAATCAAGCCGCGCAAGACGGCTTTGAATTTCTTCGTCCGTTTCAGAATTTCTCCCCTTTAAACGTTCAAACAGCGTTTCTTTCGACGGCGGCACAACCATAACCAACACGCAATCGGGAAACGCTTTTTTCGCGTTCAACGCCCCTACTACGTCGATTTCTAAAATTACCGATTTTTCCTTGAGCGTTTCTTGCACGAACGATTTCGGCGTGCCGTAATAGTTGCCAAAATGCTCGTCGTATTCTAAAAAGTCCTGTTCTTCCACGCGGCGTAAAAAGTCTTGCTTGGTCAGAAAATAATATTCTCTGCCGTGCACTTCGCCTTCGCGCGGAGCGCGCGTCGTGCAGGATACCGATTCCACTACGTCGCTACGCTTTTTTACTAATTTTTTTACCAACGTGCCCTTGCCGACTCCCGACGGACCGGACACCACCATAAGCCTGTTTTTCATATACGTTCTCTTGCGTTTATTCAAGATTTTGCACTTGTTCGCGCACTTTTTCTATTTCGTTTTTCAACGCCAAACCCAAACGGGTAATTTCCACGTCGTTGCTCTTAGAACAAGTGGTGTTCGCTTCGCGGTTGAATTCCTGTACCAAAAAGTCGAGCTTTCTACCCACTACGCCTTCCTTGCAAATAGCGCGGAACTGTTGAATATGCGAACGCAAACGGGTGAGTTCTTCGTCGATATTGCTCTTATCCGCAAACACTGCCACTTCGGTCAACAGTCTGTTTTCGTCGATAGCCGCGCCGTCTAAATACTCTTTCACTCTTGCGGTTAATTTTTGGCGGTACTCTTCGGCGACAAGGGGTGCGCGCGTGGAAATTTGTTCCACCAAGTTTTCGATAACCTGCATACGCGCAAGCATATCTTCCTTGAGTTTTTCCCCTTCTGCAAGGCGCATTTGATTGAGATTGTCCAGTGCCGCGCCCAGCGCCGTTTTCAGCGCCGCAATAAGCGTTTCGTCCAAGCTTTGCGTTTCTTCCTGTTTTAATACTTCGGGATAGCGAAGCACCGTAGACACCGTGATATCGTCGGGCAAGGTAGGAAATTTTTCCTTGAGTGTGTTTGCCGCTTCGATATAGGACGCCGCAAGCGCCAAATCGGCGGTGAGTGCCGTGGGCTTTTCCCGTTTGTCCTTAAACGAGATAAATACGTCGGCGTGGCCGCGCGTTAATTTTTCTCTTACGATACTCTTTGCCGTTTCTTCGTATGCCGCAAAAATGCGCGGCGCTTTCATAGAAATATCCAAATAGCGGTTATTTACCGTTTTCATTTCACAGGTGAGTTCTAACTCCCCGTCGTTGTACGTGCCTTTGCCGTACCCCGTCATACTTAACATAGCGTTTTATCCTTGTGTTTTAACGTTAACCCTTTTAGGGTTATCCTATTATAGCAAATATTTCTTCAAAATACAAGCACTATCGTACCCATTTTTTTCTTTTTTTATAAAAAAGAAAGCATTTTAGCTTTCTTCTTCGTTCAAAAGGCGGGTAAATTCCGTCTCGTCTATAATTTTCACGCCTAATTTTTGCGCCTTTGCAAGCTTACTGCCCGCTTCCGCGCCAGCAACCACCAACGTCGTTTTCGCCGTTACGGACGATTGACAAACACCGCCACGCGCTTCGATAAGCTTTTGCGCTTCGCTCCGCTTGTAATGTTCTAACGAACCCGTAAGCACTACCGACTGTCCCGAAAAAACGCCTTCCGTTTTCTCTTCGCTCCATACAGGCGCAACGCCCACTTCAAAAAGTGCTGTAAGCTGGGCAAGGTTGTCTTCGTCTTTAAAAAACGCCACGATATCGTTTGCCGTAATTTCGCCGATATTATCCATAGCAACCAGCTCTTCCACGGTGGCTTTTTGTAAATTTTCCACACTCTTAAAACGCGTTGCAAGGTCTTTCGCCGCAACCCTGCCTACCCCGTCCACACCGATTGCGAATAAAAACGCATCCAGCGTAGGCGTTTTGCTCTTCTTTATTTCCGTAAGCAAATTGTTTATTTTTTTCTCTTTAAAACCTTCTAAATCGGACAAATCTTCATAGGTCAAGCGGTATAAATCCGCAAAGGTTTTTACTCCTTTTTTCTCCACCAAAAGTTGGGCGGTACTCTCGGAAAAGCCGTCGATATTCATCGCGTTTTTGCTTGCGTAGTGGTCTAGCTTCGCCACCAAGCGCGGCACGCAATTTCTATTGGGGCAAAACAGGTGCGCGCCCGTTTCACATAACACGCTTTGACACGCAGGGCATACGGTAGGTTTTTTAATATCCGCACTGTTTTCGTAGTATTCCGTCGCGCCTAAAATTTCAGGAATAACTTCGTTAGAACGGCGCACCAACACTCGGGAATGCAGCTTTACTTTTTTTCGCTGCATATCCCCGTAATTGTTAAGCGTGGCTCTAGAAACGGTTGCACCGCCAAGCTCGACGGGCTCTAACAGCGCTAAAGGAGTCAGTTTGCCCGTGCGCCCCACCTGCCAAACGACGTCTTTGAGTATGGTAGTAACTTCTTCCGCTTCAAATTTATACGCCATTGCCCAACGGGGGAATTTATCGGTAAAGCCCATTTCTTCGCGCAGTGCGGCGTCGTTTACCTTGATAACCGCGCCGTCCGTTAAAACGTCGATTTCGCGGCGTTGCGTTTGAATTTCTTGCAACGCTTTTTTTACTTCTTCGCCCGATTTGCAAACACAAAAGTACGGAAACACTTTAAACCCTTCTTGTTTTAAAAAGGCGTGCGCTTCCGTTTGCGAAAGCGTTTCACCCGTGGACATATAGTTGATATCGTAAAAATAGATATCGGGCTTGCGTTGACGGGTAATTTTGGGGTCGAGATTGCGCACCGCGCCTGCCGCCGCATTTCGAGCGTTCTTTAACGGCTCTGCCGCCGTTTGATTGTATTTTTCCAGCACGGAAAGACGAATTACCGCTTCTCCGCGTACTTCCAACGTGCCTTGATAATTGATTTTTAAAGGGAAGGACGGAATGGTAAGCACTTGCGCCGTTACGTCTTCCCCCACCGTGCCGTTACCGCGCGTCGTTGCGCGGACGAACGCGCCTTTATCGTACGTTAAACATACCGTAAGCCCGTCGAATTTATATTCTACGGTGTATTCCGCTTCGCCGCCCGTTGCCTTTTCCACGCGCGTTACAAACGCGTCGATTTCCGTTTCGGTTACCGATTTATCCAAACTGAACAGTCTTGCCAAATGTACGTGCTTTTCAAAGCCCTTAATCGGCTCGCCGCCTACTCTCCGTGTAGGGCTGTCGGGATAGACTTCACCGCTCGCTTCTTCCAAAGCGCGCAGTTCGTCGTATAACGTATCGTACTCCTTATCCGAAACGGTGGGGTTGTCTAACACGTAATATTCGTATGCCCATTTGTTTAAAACGTCTACAAGTTGTCGTTGTCTGTTCATCGTTTTTCCCTTTTGGTTGTTTGGTTTTTAGTTTCAAGGTTTTCTTTCGCGCATTGATAGAGGCGGCTTGACAAAGGTTTTCGAAGTATATACGCGCCCCACTACCGTTAAAACGCGGAAATACAAGTAAACCGCGAAAGGCGAGGCTTTTCAAAGCGCGCGTACATAGACGTACGCAAGCAAGAAAAACGTAGCCTGACAAAGGTTTACGAAGTATATGCGCGTTTCGTTACATCAAGACAGTATACTTAAAGGAGCAAGGTTTGCGGAAAGCTGCTTTATCCCCAACCCTTCAAACGCGATATCAAGAATGGTGTTCGCTCCTGCGCCGCGTACGGTGATAATAGTACCGACGCCGAATTTGGGATGCTTAACCTGTACGCCCGTACGGAACATACTGATATCCTTGTTTGTCCCCATAGGACGCGCGGCAGGTTTTCCCACGCCGCCGTACGTAAAGCCGCTTTCCCTTTTCGTCGCCGTCGCACGTCCGCCATAGGACGAACCATACGAAGAACCGTAAGACGAACCGTACGTAGAGCCGTAGGAAGAATTGCCGCCGTTCCACGCCGAACGGGTAATACTTGAATTTTCCCTTGCATTATCCCGTTTATAACCGCCGTACGACGAACCGTATCCGCCGCCAAACGACGTTTTTCTACCGCCGTAATCGTCATTCGACGCATACCTGCCCCCTACGTACGCTCCGTTGCCGTAGCTTTCAGGATCGTCGTAATCGTCGTAGCCCATAGGCAAACGGCGCGTTTCCTTAGGAAGTTCTAACGCGGAAGAAAGTTCTTTCAAGAAACGGGAGCGAGCGGTAGGCTCGCGCTTGCCGTACAAATAGCGGCTTTTCGAACGAGTGAGCCAAAGCCGTTCTTTTGCACGCGTAATGGCTACGTACATCAACCGCCGTTCTTCTTCCATATCTTCGTCGTTCTCCACCGCACGGGAAACAGGCAGGATATTTTCTTCCATACCGCAAACGAACACGCAAGTAAATTCTAACCCCTTAACGGAATGCACGGTGGCAAGCGTAACGTAATTGCTATCGTCCATTTCGTCCGTATCCGACGAAAGCGTTACTTGCGCCAAATAATCGGTAAGCGTCGCCCCTTCGTTCAAGCGGCAATATTCGTCTACGGAATTGACAAATTCGTCAATGTTCGCCCGTTTATTGATGCTTTCGTCCGATTCGTCAGCGTATGCTTCGCGCATTTTCGTGTCGGCGATAATCGTTTTCACCAACTCGTTTACCGGCATATCTTGGCTTTGAATAATCCAGTTTTTAACGAGATTTCTAAAATCGGTAAGTTTTTGTTTGGTTGTGCCCGTAAAACCGAGTTCGTCCAAATCGCAAAGCGCGTCATAGACGGAAAGTTCGTTTTGGAATGCGTAATTTTGCAGCGTTTCCACCGTTTTCGCGCCGATTCCGCGCTTGGGGAAATTGATGATTCGCGTTGCCGCTTCGCTGTCGAACGGGTTGTTGATTAAGCGCAAATACGCCAACAAATCTTTAATTTCTTTACGCTCGAAGAACTTAAATCCCCCAAACACTTTATAAGGAATGGCGTCGGCAGTAAATTCTTGTTCGAACGAACGGGTGAGTGCGTTCAAGCGCATCAATACGGCAAAATCGGAATAGGAATACCCCCTATCGACCAAACCCTTGATGGTTTGCGCGATAAAGCGCGCTTCGCCGCTTTCTTCTTCCGCTTCGTATACTTTCGCAGGCAAGCCTTCTTCGTTTTCCGTCCAAAGCGTTTTGTCCTTGCGGTGTCCGTTGTGCTTAATAACGATGTTCGCAAGCTGTAAAATATGCTTCGTGGAACGGTAATTTCTCTCTAATTTAAACGTTTTCGCGTCCTTGAAATCCTTTTCAAAGTGTAAAATATTTTCTATCTTTGCACCGCGCCAACCGTAAATAGACTGGTCGTCGTCGCCTACTGCAAACAAATTACCGTGCGCTTTGGCAAGCAAACGAATAATTTCGTATTGTACTGCGTTGGTGTCTTGAAACTCGTCTACGAGAATATAACGGAACCTGCCGCCAAGATATTCGCGCACTTCTTCGTTTTTACGGAGTAACAGCCGCGTTTCGTTTAATAAATCGTCAAAATCGAGTGCGTTATTTTCGCGCAAATGCTTTTGGTACCGGGTATATACTTTGGTAACTTCGTCGATATCTCTATCCCCTGCAAACTCTTCGGCGTAGCGCTCGGGCGCGTAACCGAGCATTTTTGCATTCGCAATATGGTATTTTACCGATTTTAGCAGTTTTTCGTCGTCAAAATCGCATTCTTGAAAAGATTTTTTAACGATATTATTCCGTTCGGTTTCGCTATAAATGGAGAAGTTTGCGCTAATGCCCACTTCTTCAGCGTACGTGCGCAAAATGCGCACGCACATACTATGAATGGTGCACACCCAAGACGAAGAAATATCCACTATTTTGGAAAGCCGTTCTTTCATTTCGTTGGCGGCTTTGTTGGTAAAGGTAATGGCCAAAATTGCCGACGGCGGTACGCGTTTTTCTTCTATCAAATACGCGATACGCGAAGTGAGTACGCGCGTTTTGCCGCTACCTGCCCCTGCAAGTACCAACACCGCCCCTTCCGTTTGTAAAACGGGTTTTATTTGTTCATCATTGAGTTTTTCCAAAATTTCGTCTATTTGTGTCATAAAAATATTATATCATAATTCGCCTTGATTTGCAAGTGCGTACCACCCCGTTTTTCCCTTTTGTAAAGAAAAAACGCGTTACACCTTTCCCTACGCGTTTCTCCCTTTTTTCTTCCGTCGTTTATTCCCTTGTCGATTGCAGCGTTTCAAACTCGCATTCCTTTCGAAAGCGTTCTAACGCGCGCAAATATTTTTCACTCAACGAAAGGGTGTAGCGTTGCTTTTCTTCATACGTGAGCGTATCGTAATAGGGCTTGTCCGTAAGCCGACCGATGGCATCGCTTACTTCCCCTTCGGAAAGGAGCATTTGTTTAACCCTTAAATAGAACTCGTCTTCCTTTTTACCTGCAATTTGTTGCGATACTTTTTCCGCGAAAAAGCGGCCTGCCTTGCTTTCGTTTACGCCGTTTTCACGCGCTTTTTCCAGTTGACACTGTAAGTCCTTTTGACACTCTTTCCAAAACCCGTTTTTTATCCGCATTTTCGCCCTACGCGCTTCGTCGCGCAAAGAATTTTCCGTTTGTCGTTCGTTTGCCATATCCGTTCACTCCTTTCTCACTTTTTCTTTCTTTTTTTTCAATATCCCGTATCTTTCCGTTTTTTTCGACATAGTAAAATGAAAAGAGCTCACGTTTGTGAGCTCTTTTGCGTTTAGTTTCTGCTTCTCTTTCTCGCCGCTTCCGACTTCTTCTTTCTTTTTACGGAAGGTTTTTCATAGAATTCCTTCTTTCTCAAATCGCCGATGATGCCGTCGCGAGAACATTTTCTTTTAAAGCGACGAAGTGCGCTTTCAACGTTTTCGTTTTCTCCAACTTTAACCGTAGACATTCCTTTTTCACCTGCCTTTGCCGTTGCATTTATTTACTACCCCGTAATTATAACAATTTTGCAAAAGGGTGTCAAGTCTTTTTTCGTCGTTTCTTGGGTTTTTTAGGAAATTTTTTCAAAATCACTTGCGGGGTGTTTACACCACGGGCAAACGAAATCGTCGGGAAGCGGTCCTTCGTGCGTGTAACCGCAAATTTTACATACCCATTTTTCTACGCCTTGGCTTTCTTCCGCTTTTGGCGCTTGGGGTTTGGGTTTGATGTTGCTTTGGTAATATTCGTACGTTACCGATTTTTCATTTGAAAGCGTTTTCGCTTCCGTAACTTCCGCCACGAACAACGTATGCGTTCCGTAATCGTGCACGCCTACTACCTTTGCGGAAATTACCGCGTTGGTGTGTTCGGGAATATAATAAATTCCGTTTTCCGTGGTCGGATACGCTTTACCTGCAAATTTATCGGTATCTCTCCCCGAAGAAAAACCGAATTGTTTGAAAATATCAAAGGGCGCGCTTTCAGTGAGTACCGACGCGTTAAATACACCCGTTGTTCGAATGAGTTCTTCCGTGTAGTTCGCTTTATTGACGAATACCGTTATCCGTTTAGGATTATCCGTAATCATAGAAACGGTATTTACGATACAACCGTTTTGCTTTTCATCCGTTTTCGTTGTCAATACGAACAAACCGTACGTCAATTTATACATTGCTTCTTTTTCAATCATTTCCGTTTTCCTTTTTATTATCTATTGAATTTTTACGCTTTCCAAAGTCCGTGCAAATTGCAGTATGCGTATACCGCTACAAGCGCGTCGCCGTCCGTAAGCGAGAACGTGCAAACAGGCGCTTCCCCTGCTTTCAAATACTTCACTTGATAGCCTTGCTCCGTTTCAATTGCCACCCATTCGATAAGGTGTTCTTCCGTCATAGGATGGGTAACGCTGCCTACGTCTACTTTCACTTGCTTACACTTTTTCGTAACGACGGGTACGTGCTTTTCCTGCGCTGCGTCCGTGCTGCCTGCAACCAATTCGTTAAACCCTTCTAATTTTAATTCTTCCTTAGAAATAACCGTCTTTTTGCATTTTTCACATTGATATACTTTCATTTTCTTTCTCTCCTTTTTATTTTATTAATAAGATTTAATCTTAATAAGAGTATAGCATATAAAAAGTTGCCTGTCAATAGTTTTTGATAAAAAGATTAAAAAAATTTATGCTTTTTTATCATTTACGTTATATTTATATAACAGTTCGTCTAAATATTCGCAAGCGGTTTTCAATTCGTGTTCCTTATCGTAATCGTTTGCGTAAGCTTCGATAAGGAGTGCCCCGTCAAACGCAACGTCGCGCAGGCGCTTTACAAGCGTTTCAAAATCGAACGAGCCTTTACCCGGCAGGCACATTTTTCCGTTTTCGTCGATATCCGAAAGGTGTACGGTTTTTAAACGCGTTCCCATTTCGGTTAAATACGCTTCGTAGGGATATCCTGAAATGCGCGCCTGTTTGATATCGAGTACACCGCCCAACGTCGGTAAACGCTCGGCAAGGTAGGAAAACACGCCAGGACGGTTATACGTAGACCATTCCACGTTTTCTAAACACAGAGTAATACCGTGTTTTTCACAAGCGGCAATAATTTGTAAAAAGCCTGGTATCCACGCGGCGAAATCATCGTTTTCTCCTAAGCGAGACGCCTTTTTTACGCGCGCCAAGCCGTGGAACGTGTAATGCTTTGCCCCTATTATTTCCGCGCCGCAAAGCACCGTTTCCAGCCATTGAAACGCATCTTCTCTCGTGCGCGGTTGCGCGTTAAAAAATTGCGGTTCAAACTGCGTATTTAAAATATGAACGGAGTGCACGTCGATATTCCCTTTTCTTTCCAAAAGCTTACGCGCAAACGGTTCTCCGTATTCGGAAAAGGTAGTTAAAAACACTTCGGCGTGTTTTATGCCCAGCTTTTGCAATACAGAAAAAGCGTCTTCAGTTGACGCGCGTAAAAACAACGACGCGGTAGATACGCCTGTAAACATAACAATCCTTTTTAGTCGATATAATAAATTCTGTTTTCTTTACGGGGTTTCACTTTGGGAGTGCCGTCCGCATAGCCGACGATACAGTTCCCTATCCCTTCGTATTCGTCCGTGATACCAAGGCGTTTTAATATCGCCTTGCCTTCTTCCTTTTCAAACGTTTCTTTCGCACGGTGAATCCAACACGCGCCCAGCCCTAACGAATGGGCGGCGAGCAACATATTTTCCATCACGAGCGAACCGTCGTAGACGTGCGTTCCCACGTCCTTTTTCGCAAGCACGACAAGCACCGCAGGCGCGCCGTAGAACGGGTCGCTACGCTTGAACGAGTCGTCTAATGCGTTGAGTGCGGACAATTCGCTTATTACCTGCTTGTCGGTAACCACCAAAACGATGGGCGATTGCATATTCAAACCCGACGGAGCGGCAATTCCTGCCGCCGCGATTTGTTCTAACAACTCTTTAGGTACACAGTCCTTTTTATATTTCTTCACGCTCGCGCGCGAGAAAATGGTTTGCAACGTTTCATTCATTCTATTTTCACTCCGGATATACTAATTTTTCTTCCGTCCAGCCCTTTAACACGGCGGACATTTCCGCACCTAAAGCTTTTGCCGACGGTAAATCGTGTTCTAAATAATTACCGCATTCCCTTTGGCTTGCGCCGGGGATTTCCTTATCGTAAACGGCTATTTTACGGAAACATTCTTGCACCAAAGCAATGGCTTCTTTTTTTGAAACGCTATCGCGTAGAAGCAAATAGAATCCCGTACGACACCCCATAGGCCCTATATACAGCACCTGATTTGCATAAACGGAATTGCGCGCAAACGTGGCGAATAGGTGTTCGAACGTGTGCATAGTTGCGCTAGGGAGATATTCTCCGCCGTTGGGTAAACGCATACGGATATCATAGGTAATTACGTCGCCGTCTATACGCGAAACGTACATTCCTTGACGCATAGTATCGTGATTTACGGTAAAGCTAGCTATTTTTTCCATAATTTATAAAATTTTTGCACCCGTCTTTTGTAAAACGTCGATAGCCTTTTGGGGCGTGGAGGTTTTAAAACCGATTTGTGCGTGCCCGTTTTCCCCTGCAAACGAATACATATATTCGATATTGACGCCGCCCTCGTATAACGCAATCAATAAATCGGCAAGCGCACCTGCTTTATCAGGTACTTCGATAGCTACAAGTTCTACAATCGAAGATAAAAACCCTGCGGTTTGCAGTGCGGCAAGCGCTTTTTGATTATCGTCTGTAAGTACGCGTAAAATACCGAAATCTTTGGTGTCGGCAATGGATAACGAACGCATATTTACCCCTGCTTCTTTTAATACTTTACAGCAATCGCTTACGCGGCCTTCCCTGTTCTCTAAAAAGATGGCAATTTGTTCAATCATAATTATTCTCCTTTAAGGAAATTATTTTTTATGGCTCTTATACTACGCCGTAGCGAAGTAAAACGGTTGTACCTACCGAGCCACAGACAAGCGAAGTAAAACGGTTGTACCTACCGAGCTACATACAACCGAAGTAAAACGGCTCAAATGCAAGTAGTTCAAGCAGAACACGGCTTTGTTACCGTTGCCCCACCCAACTTACATCAACCGAAGTAAAACGGTTGTACCTACCGAGCTACATACAACCGAAGTAAAACGGCTCAAATGCAAGTAGTTCAAGGAAAAGTAAAATTTTTCGCCGCGCGCGTACATAGACGTACGTAAGCAAGAAAAATTTTTTCTTTGACGCTGAAATACGCCGCATTTCAGACGTTTTACAGTTTTCGTTTATCGGTAATCCGCTTCGCCTTCCCCTCACTTCTCGCTACCGTACCGGGGGAAACGAGCGTAATTTTCGCGCCGACCGATAACGCCGAAGCCATATCCGCCGTAAGCTTTTTACGGATTTCTTCCACGTGCGCCACTTCGTCCAGCTGCACACTCGGCGAAAGTTCCACGACGATTTCCATCGTATCGAGATTATTCACTCTATCCACGTTGATATGGTAGTGGGGCTGAATATCACTGTTTTTCAAAAGTACGCTTTCAATTTGCGACGGGAATACGTTAACGCCGCGAATGATTAACATATCGTCGCTTCTGCCCGTAATTTTATTGAGTTTTACCGACGTTCTTCCGCAAGGACAAGGGTCGTCGTTTAAGCTGGCGATATCGCGTGTACGGTAACGGATAAGCGGCATACCTTCCTTGGTGAGCGTGGTAATAACCAACTCGCCCGATTCTCCGTAAGGAAGCGGCTGTAACGTGTCCACATCAACAATTTCGGGATAGAAATGGTCGTCTTGGAAATGCATACCCGTTTTATACTGACAATCGCAAGCAACGCCCGGTCCTGCAATTTCCGAAAGCCCGTAAATGTCGCAAGCGCGTAAGCCCAAACGGCGTTCGATATCTTCGCGCATACCTTCCGACCAAGCTTCCGCACCGAATACTCCGCCTTTGAGTTTGATATCTTCGCCTATTTTTAAACCCATACGTTCAATTTCTTCGGCGAGATAGATGATATACGACGGCGTACAACAAATGATGTCCGCACCGAAATCGGAAAGCAACTGAATTTGCTTTTGCGTATTGCCTGCCGACGCAGGAACGACTACCGCACCTAATTTCTCGCCGCCGTAGTGCATACCCAAACCGCCCGTAAACAAGCCGTAGCCGTACGCCACGTGTACTACGCTATCTTCGTCCGCGCCTGCCATTACCAACGAACGCGCCGCGCATTCTCCCCAAACGTCAATATCCTTTTGCGTATAGCCTGCCACCGTCAGCTTGCCCGTCGTAGCGCTTGACGCATGCAAGCGCACCAAATCCTTTTTGGGACGCGCCATCATACCGAACGGATACGCATCGCGTAAATCTTGTTTCACGGTAAACGGTAACTTATAAATATCGTCGATACTTTTAATATCGCTCGGTTTTAAGCCTATCGCGTCCATTTTCGCGCGATACGGCGCTTGATTTTCATAGGCGTATTTGACGATTTCCACTAATCTACGAGACTGTAATTCCCGTTTTTCCGCCTTGCTCATCGTTTCTATTTCGGGTTGAAAGTATTGCATGGTTTTTCCCTTCTTTATATAAATTTCTCTTGTTTAAACCTGTTTAAACGGATTCGTAACCCATACGGAATGCATTTACGTTCAATTCTTGAAAACGGGGCGGAACGCATTCTTTTACCGCCTGTTCCATTACTTCTTTATCAAAAGCGCAAAGCTTACAAATACAGCCGAGCATAACGATATTCGTCGCCTTTTCGCTGCCTGCCGCCAAAGCGATTTCTTTCGCTTTGATAAATTTCGCGCCTTTATATTTAGCGAGCAGATCTTCCTTTACCGTTTCGGGATATTGCGCCGCACCCGTAATACAGGGCATAGGCAATATCTTTTCTTCGTTGACAAGCAATACGCCGTCCTTTTTTAAGTAGTGGCTCACCCTTGCCGCTTCTAACGTTTCAAAGGCGATTATCATATCCGCACTCCCTTCCCAAACAACGGGAGAATATACTTTATCCCCTATCCTAAGGTGAGTGGATACACTCCCCCCACGTTGACTCATACCGTGAATTTCACTAATTTTACAATCTTTTCCGCAAAGCAAAGCGTATTTCCCAAGTACGCGGCTAGCGAGTATCGTACCTTGACCGCCGACGCCCGAAATGAGTATATTCATCATCTTACACACTCTCCTTTTGTATACAACCGAATTTACAAACCTGCATACACACGCCGCAGCCCGTGCACTGCGCTACGTCGATAACCACTGCGCCGTCCGCGCCCTTACTGATGGCAGGGCAACCGAGTTTCATACACATACCGCATTTTTTGCAGTCTTTTACTATTACTTTGGGTTTTTGCGCCTTTTTATCGAGTAATACACACGGGCGTTGTGCGATAATGACGCTTACTTCGTCAGAAGCTATCGCCGCTTTTACCGCGTTTTCCACCGCCGCCACGTCGTATGCGTCGACTATTTGCAAATCTTTCACGCCGCAGGCACGGCAAAGCTCGTCCAAAAGCACGGCAGGGGCAGGCTCGCCCTTTAAATTTTTACCCGTGGCAGGGTGTTGTTGATGCCCCGTCATACCGGTGGTGGAATTATCCAAAATGAGCAGTGTTATACCACTTTGATTATATACGGCGTTGATAAGCCCCGTAACGCCGCTATGTAAAAACGTAGAATCTCCTATTACCGCCACGTTACGGCTATTGCCGTCCGTCGCCTTTTTAAAGCCGTGCGCCATACCCACCGACGCGCCCATACAAATACAGGTATCCACGGCGGCAAGGGGCGGCACTGCGCCCAACGTATAACAGCCGATATCGCCGTTTACGGTGAGTTTTAATTTATTCAATACGTAGAACACGCCGCGGTGCGGACAACCAGCGCACATAACGGGCGGACGAACGGGTACTTGTTCCGCTTTGGGGATTTCCCGTCCTTCCAACTTTTCCAAAATAGTCGCCACCGAAATTTCGCCTTGCAAGGAGAAAATTTCTTTGCCTTTGCACGCTACGCCCGCCGCCTTTAACGCGTCTTCCATATACGGTTCTAATTCTTCTATTACGTATACTCCGTTGACGTTTTTAGAGAATTCCTTTATTGCACCGATAGGCAAGGGATAGGACGTGCCCACTTTAAACACGTTGGCGTTTGGTAACGCTTCCTTGACGTACTGATACACCGCGCCTGCGCAAACCACGCCTATTTCTTGGGGAGCAGTATATTCCGCACGGTTTATCGCCATTTCGTTTACCGCTGCCGCAAGCGCTTTATCGCGCGCTTCTACTTTTACGTGCATTTTAATGGCGTTCGCTGGCATACTCACGTATTTTTGCGCCGATTTCTCGTACGCCCTCACGGGAATTTCCGCCCGTTCCCCAAGCTCTACAACCCCGTGCGAGTGCGCCACGCGCGTGGTTTCCCGTAAGAATACGGGTACGTCGTATTTTTCCGAAAGCTCGTAGGCGAGTTTTACAAATTCTTTGGCTTCGTGCGCATCAGACGGCTCTAACATAGGCACGTGCGCGCTACGCGCATAGTAACGGGAATCTTGCTCGTTTTGAGAAGAATGCATACCGGGGTCATCTGCAACGACGATAACCAGTCCCCCGTTAATACCCGTATACGCCGCTGTAAAAAGCGGATCGGCGGCAACGTTTACCCCCACGTGTTTCATACACGCCATAGCTCGGGCACCGGCAACCGCCGCGCCAAGCGCCACTTCTACCGCCACCTTTTCGTTGGGTGCCCACTCGGCGTAAATTTCGGGATATTTCGCCACGTTTTCGGCTATTTCCGTACTCGGCGTGCCGGGATAAGCCGAAAGCACTTTCACTCCGGCTTCGTACGCGCCGCGTGCAATGGCTTGGTTGGTAAGCATCAATTCTTTCATTTTTCTTGCGTTCTCCTTACGTGCATATTAATCGTTGATTTCACCGTATTTTTTGATAAAATCCGTTTTGTCTGTGTCTTTGATAAATCCGTTAAAATTACAAACGCACAACACGCAACCGTTTTCGTCCGTTATTACCACTTCCGAAAGGGAATTGTGGCTTGTTCTTGCGGTTTCTTTTGCCGTTGCGATAATACGTTTGCAAAACGCAGGACGAAGATAGTTAATGTGTCCGCACTGCGTAACGGTAGCAGGATGTAAATAGTTGGCGTGTACGGCGAAAGCAAAGTCTGCCAAGGTATACAACATACCCCCTTGTACGCAACCGTTTCCGTTTAAATGCTTGGGTAAAACGTCGGCGGTTATCGTCGCTTTTTCCGTATGAATTTCGGCTATTTTAATGCCGATATCCTCCACAAACGCGTCGCCTTTAAAAAAATTACGAACGGCTTGTTCATACACTTTTTCGTTTGCTTGCATTATTAAAATACCCCATTTTAATAGATTGCTTTTATTATAACATAATTTATACGTAAAGTCAATACTAGCGTTTGAAAAAATTGCGCAAAAAAAGAGCTTTTTGCCTGTATTTACAAACAAAAAACTCTATGTATCAACCCCGTTAAAACAACGAACGGAATGCAGTAGGTACGGTAGCGCGAATACACACGATTTCCTTGGTAAGCGGATGGATAAATTCTATTGCCGACGCGTGTAACCCCAAGCGGTTTAAAGGGTTGCCGTTCGCCCCGTATTTATCGTCCCCGACGATGGCGTGCCCTTCGTGCTTGAGTTGCACACGAATTTGATTTTTCCTGCCCGTATCTATCTTTACGCGCAGCAGGGCGTATTTTTCCGTTTGCGCCAACACTTCGTAATGAGTAATTGCCTTTTGCGCGGTATTATCGTGCGTAACGTAAACCAAATTGTTTTTATTTTCCGTAAGATAATTTTCCAGCGTATCCGCGGTTTTTTCAAACACGCCTTCGGCAACGGCGTAATATTCGCGCAAGGTAACGTGTTCGTTCCAGTGCAATTTCAATATGGAATGCAGCTTGATGTTCTTTGCAAACACCAACACTCCCGACGTTTCTTTATCAATGCGGTGCAAAACGTACGGCCGCGCCGTTTTATCCGCTTGGCGCAAATACTCGAACACGCGCGAAAAAGCGGAATCCGTTTCCTTATCACTCTCCACCGAAAGCAAGCCTTCGGGCTTGTTCACGGCGATAAAGTCGCCGTCTTCGTAAAGGATTTTCAGCGGCTCGCGCTTGGGCGCACGCACCGCGTTTGCCGCGCGACGGAGTGTATCACCGCCCTGCACGGGCGTTTTGGATATTTTCACTTCGTCGTCCTTTGCCAAAGGGAAATTGTATTGCGTTACCACGCTGCCGTTAACCAGCACTTGGCGTTTTACAAGCAACGTTTTCACGTTGTTTCTCGACGTGTTGCATTTTCGCAATAAAAATTCTAACAGTTCGTCGCTGCGGTTCACTTTATATACCGCGGTATAAACGGGCGTTTTGGCGCGCTCGGCGCGTACCTGCCCCCGTTGTTTTTCCATTTTCCCCGAAAATAATTTTCTTGACATAGTTTTTTACTTCTTATAAATCGAAAGGATATTCGTTATCGCTTTGTATCCGCGCTTCCTTTTGCCATTTCTTTCTACGTCTACGCCGCTTCCAAGCATTGAGCACGTTTCCACCGCAAAAGAGTACGATATTTAAAAGAGAAACAAGCAAGGCAATTCTGCCAGCCCAACCTTCTAAAATGAACAGTACCACTAGCGCGATAACGTCGATAATGGCAAGCCATTTCATTTTTATGGGAATGATGAAAAACAGGTATAACGTAAAATCGGGGTATAAAACGGCGAACGCCAAAAACATGGAAAGGTGTAAATAGTAGTTGGTGGCATACCCCGTGATAAGCCCCGATAATACCGCGCCCAGCCAACCGACAAAATAGTACAAATTAAAACGGAGTGCACCCCACTCGTTTTCCAAGGCGTTACCGATTAACCAGTCGATATAAAGCCCCAGTGCTAACGAAAACAGACTGAACGAATCGGGCACGAACACAAACGTGATAAGCCGCCAAACTTCGCCGCGGAATATCGCTTCTTTATCAAAATAGATATAATATAAAATACTCGTATCCGTTTTCGCCGATACAATCGTTTCCAACAACCACACTACGCCCGTGCCGATAATGATAATCAGCATTAAATTACGGAGTGCATATCTCCCGAATTTTCTATCTAATTTATCCAACAAAGGTTCTTTCATACGCTCTCTTCCGAACTCCCGTTTTCTTCCCCCGTTGCCTTTTTTTCTTTACGGTGGAATATTTTACAATTACTTATTTTATACAACAATCCTTCATACCATTCGTTAATTTTTTGAGAATGTTTAAAACAAACGATAAACGCCGCTATGCCTATCACTGCCACTATGCCGAGCACGATAAGCCCCCAACCGTGAAAGGGAATAATTTCTCCCGACATAAACAGTAGCGTTCCGCCTGCGCTAGTGGCGCGCGTTACGACGAGCATTAAGAAAAAGCCGAGTGTTGAAATAGGCAATATACCGGCTACCGAACAAAGCAAATCGTCAGGGAAAAACGGGAATAACAACATAAAGAACAGCAATACGTTTTCTTTGCCTTTTAATTTTTTTAACCACTTGTCCGTTTCTTCCTGTCCGCCCGAAAGCCAGTTGATAAACGGTCTGCCTATCCATTTACCGAGTAAAAACGCAAACATACCGCCAAGCAACGTACCGATATACGAATATATAAACGCCCCTACCGCGCCAAATACGTAATTGCCTGCCAAAATGGTAACGGCGGCAGGAATGGGCACAAACGTTACCTGCATAAAACTGATAGCGATATACACAAGCGGCGCGATAACACCCGTTTGCTGTACGAAAGCTTGCAGCTGTTCGCGCGATAAATCCGTCCAACCCAAAAGGTGTAAAATAAGATATATCACGCCTACGATAGCCGCTATTACTATTGCCGTACCGACAAGTTTTTTTATCAGTTTCTTTTGTTCTTTCGTCATATTGTATTTTTTTCGTTTTTTGTGTTTTTTCGTGCGCTTCCGAAAGTAAACTCTCGCGCGCTTTGCTTGTTTTTGGAAACATATATTCCTTACAAAGGAATGTATGTTCGTCTCGCGCCAACGGCGAACGCAAACACACGAATACCCGTTTTCGTTTTACCCGTAAAACACTAAAATTCTTTGCAATGCGCTTCCGAAAGTAAACTCTCGCGCGCTTTGCAAAGATATTTTAGTCCGCCTTGCGCGCAAGGCAAACGAGTGTCTCCACGTGTTTGGTTTGGGGGAACATATCATACGGTTGAATATACGAAATTTCGTAATATCCTGCTAATGTTTCGTTATCCGCTACGCCATCGTATGCCGTATTTTTTATCAGTTCGCCCTTTTCGTTTTCTACAAGTCTACCCGACAAAATGCCTAAATCTCTTGCCAGCGTTGCAGGGTTACAGCTTATCAACGTCATTTTAGGAACACCACTTGCAAGCAGTGCTTTCACAACGCTTCTCGCTATCCCTGCGCGCGGCGGGTCTAATATCAAGCGTACCTTTTCCCCTTTCTCCTTTTCAAGCACTTTCGAAAGATTCTCTTCTACCGCGCCGCAAATATTATGCATGTTTTCCAAGCCGTTTTTCTTCTTTAACGCGTCCGCGCAAGCCGACGCTTCCTTTTCCAGCTCGATACCGTATACGCGCTTCGCCTTTTTCGCTATCATAGCAGTTAAAAGTCCGCCGCCCGAATACGCGTCGATAACTACTTCGTCCCCATCGCCCGTAACCGACTTCAACGCGTCTTTATAAAGTTTTGTGCGCACGTTATCGTTTACCTGCAAAAAGGTAATCGGCCCTGCTTCATAGCGAATACCCTGTTCTTCCGCTTCAAAAAATCCCGCGCCGTACACAAGCGAAAACTCTTCGCCGAAAATGACGTTCGTTTCCTTATCGTTAAAATTCAAGTAAAGCGTAAACACCGGAAATTCTTCGCCAAGCAGTGCCGTTAAATAGGCAAGATTTGGCAATTCGCGTTTTGCCGTTACCAACGTAAAAATAAACTTTCTGCCGATTTCTCTTGCGACGATATGACGGAGTGCGCCCGTTTTATTTTCTTCGTCGTACCCTTTCACAGCACATTCGGTAACGTAACGCTTTATAATGGCAATCAGCTTTTCCGCCCATTCGGGATGAATGGCGCAAGATTGAATAGGCACGATACGATGCGAACGTTCGGCATAAAAACCGATAACGGTGTTGCCGTCTTTATCCACGCCGATAGGCATTTGCAACTTATTGCGGTATCCGTACGGTAAATCGCTTTTTACCGTAGTAGGAACGTCTACGGTAATACCGCCTATCTTCCGCAAACATTCTTTTACCACGCCGCTTTTATGAACGAGCTGCATTCCGTATTCTAAATGCTGCAAACTACAACCGCCGCAACGCATAAACACGGGGCATTTTGGCCGTACGCGCTCTTCCGCCGGCGTGAGTACTTCTTCCAGCTTGCCGTACCCAACGTTGCCCTTGATTTTTAAAACTTTAAAACGGACTTTCTCTTCGGGCAAACAAGCAGGCACGAAAAAAGTAACCCCTTCGTGCCTGATAACGCCCTCTCCACCCGAGCCCATAGCTTCGGTTACCGCGCAAATTATATCATTTTTCTCTATCATATTCCCTTTGCCTCCTTGTCGTTATTCCGTTATCCAACGGACGAAGTCAAACGGTAAGTATACACATTCCCTTTTATTTTTTATTTTTGTCGATACGCGCCACCATAACGTTGACAACCGCACGGCAGCGGTAAAATAAGTAGTCGTAAAACGCAAAAAATGCCGTACCTACTATGAAAATAATGGGCACCATGTACGCGTTCAACCACTCGATAGCGGTAGTCATTTCAAAAAGGACCAGCCAAACGACGTACGCCGTTATATCAAACCAAGCCGCCTTGATAGCACAGGCTACCCAACGGTTGATTTTGGTTTTTAACTGCAATTCGTTTACGAGCGGATGCAGTCCGAAAAACATAGCGAACGGCAACACTTCCCAAAAACGGAAAGAAGAAAACAGCAGCGTGAGTATCGTCGTTGCCAAATACGCCAGTACGTACCCAACGTAGCTTTTTTTGGCAAGCGGCAACATCAAGGCAACGCTTCCAAGGAGATATCCCGTAAACAGGAAAAAATCGCTATAGATGCCAAGCGTCAATATCATAGTTGCCACTGCGCAAGCAAGCGCGGAAAGCGCAATTTCGTGTGAAGTGATTTTTTTCATCGCTACCCTAACAACCGCAACAGGTATTGAAGAAACAGTCTACGCAAAGGCAAGCGTAGCAATACATACAGCATTCCGTACACGCATTTCCACCCATTTGCGGACCGTCTTCATACGAATCGTCCTTGTTCGAATAGGGATTTTGCGTTTGCCCTGCAGACTGTTTTTGATATTCGTTTCTCGCGTTCATTTTACCGTACGCATTGCGGTATTTCACGTTATCGGGGTCCATTTGCATAGCGATTTCCAGTTGTTTTTTACTGTCGTTCGTCCAGTTTTTCTTATAGAATACCACTGCTTGGAGATAATGCCATTCGGCAGAGCGTTCGTTGCATTCGTCCAAACGGGCTTGAGCTTCCGAAATTTTATCCGCTTTTAAAAGCGCGGTAATTTCTTCATACGTGTTATCCCCTTGCGTGTTACGGCTTTGTTCCTTTCGCTCCGCCATAATTTCGTTATACGCCACTTGCACGTTGGTGAGCATTTTCGCCGCTTCGTTACCCGCTTCGCCGTCTTGCCATCTTTCTTCGGCGTATTTTTCTTTCAACGCTTGAAAGCGCGCCGTAATCTCTTCGTCCGTCGCGTCTTTATTTACACCGAGCAGTTCGTAATATTCGTTCATTTCTATCTCCTGTTATTTACGTCTTTCGTAATAGTATCTGCCTTTTTTAATCGATTATTTCTTTTTACACGCACACTTTTGCGGTTTTTCCATAACTTGTTTCGTCATTGTCGGCAAGCCGCGAAGTAGCACGTTATCCACCAAGTCCCGATTGAATAAAAAACGGATTTGCGACATATTTTCGCGAATATCAATAAAGAGCGAATGGAATACAAACCGCACTTCGTCGCCGTTTTTCCCTTCTAACAGCGCCCTTTTATTCTCTTCGTTAAACGCACGGATAAAGGGGTTGTACGCGCCCTTTTTCTTGTCCTTATCGTAATCGTCCAACGCGTCGATAAGGTATATCCATTTCCCTATCGCGTAAAACAAATTCCGCGTGTTTGCAGTGGATTTCTCTCCTAAAGCATACTCGGAAAATTCCGCAATCATCGTCGCGGTGGCGTCCGCAGCTCTATCGATACTCTCCGTTTGCGCACGTTCCGTTTGACTTTGCAAGCGCATATTTTCGTGAACGATTTTTTCTATTTCGGGATAGCGTTTTTTTGCCCGTTTATAACCGCTTTGAAACCACACTCTTTTTGCCTTACCCCTATCCCCGTCTTGAATATCGTCCTGAATTTTATAATACACGAGTATAGTATTCAACGCGCCGAGTTTTTGGGTAAGCTCGTCTACTTCCGCCATTTGACGGGTACGAATGCAATGCGTTAAACAATGCTGTTTTTCTATTTTTACGTCTTGACCTGCAATATTATGCAATAATACCGATAAAAAGGTAACGTCGTAGGAAAGCCCCATACGCGCCGCGTTACCGCAAACTTTGCCTATGCCCTTGCACAAGCCGCAATACATAGCGTGATACAACGTATCGTCTTTTACATATAAATACGGCGTATCCGCGCGCACGTAACCGAACATAACTCTCCTTTTTCTACGGGTACATACCCCTTTACAATGAACGCCGCGACTGTTTCCGTCCACGGCGCTAAATCATTATAACACGGTTTTGGTAAAAAAGCAACGTACAAACCCCTATTTCACGGGAAATGACGGCAACTTTCACCTATTTAACAAAAATCCGTTTGTTTTTACTTCTTCATTTCGGGTACAGGCACGATATTGCCGTCGGCAAAATGTAAAATTTCCGCCGACATAGCAGCCAAATCGTTCTCCACCACCGTCTTAAAACGGATAGGACGATAGCGTAAATCGGTAAGGCTCTTAGGCGGTTTCATAGCGGTGAGCAAATGCAAACGCTTGATGCCCTTGAAACTGTCCTTCACGTCGTTGCCTGAAAGAGCGTATAAAACGTCTTGAGGGAATTTATACGGGTTCGCCGTGGACAGCACAACCGTATGCGTTTTATCCCAGTCCTTTTCGTCTTCTTTGCCCTTATTGAGTTTTTCTTGGAAGCGCGCGTATACGGCAAGTGCAACGCCCGTATGCGTATCCATAGCATAGCCGTATTCGTCAAACACTTCGTACATTGCTTCGATAGTATCGTCTTCGCTGGCAAACCCACCGAAAAATTCTTCGTCTAAAATCGCTTTTTCTTTTTCCGTAATAGAATACTCTTTCTTCTCCGCCAAGTCTTGCATGCGTTGTGCCGTAAGCTTGGCGTTTCTGCCGCTAATTTCAAACAACAAACGCTCTAAGTTAGACGAAACGAGTATATCCATCGACGGCGACATTGTACGGAAGAAATTTCTCTTTACGTCGTACACGCCTTTTTCGAAAAAGTCTGCAAGTACCTTATTGCGGTTGGACGCACAAATGAGTTTTCTCACAGGCAACCCCATTTGCTTTGCATACCAGCCAGCCAAAATATCCCCAAAGTTTCCCGTGGGTACGACGAAATCGATTTTATCCCCCATTTCAATTTGACGGGAAGTGAGTAAATCGAGATACGCGGAGAAATAATAGGCGATTTGCGGCGCTAAACGACCGAAGTTGATTGAATTTGCGCTGGAAAGGCGCACGCCCTTTTCTTTTAATTGCGCATTAAATTCTTCCGAGGCAAACATACGCTTTACAGCGCGTTGACAATCGTCAAAATTCCCTTTTACCGCCGCAACGAATACGTTATTCCCGCCCTGTGCACACATTTGCAAGCGTTGCATTTTCGCCACGCCTTCGTCGGGATAGAAAACCGCCACTTTCGTGCCCGGTACGTCGCGAAAACCTTCGAGCGCCGCCTTGCCCGTATCGCCGCTCGTTGCAGCTAAAATAAGCACTTCGTCGTTTGTACCCGTTACTTCCAAACTCTTTTTTAAAAGGTAGGGAAGCACGGTAAGCGCCATATCCTTAAAGGCACACGTAGGGCCGTGGAATAATTCTAAAATGAACATTTTTTCGTCGATTTTCACTACGGGAGCAGGGTCGTCGCCGGTAAAGGTGGAGTATGCTTTTTCGCAAGCTTCCAACAAATAATCCGCGCCCAAATCGTCAGCGAGATATTTCCCTAAGACAAACGCCGCGCGTTCGGGATACGTCATTTGCGCCATTTTCTCCATTTCTTCTACGGAGACGGTGGGGAATTTTTCGGGGACAAACAATCCTCCGTTTTTCGCAAGTCCTTGTACGATTGCCTGCGCGCCCGTTACTTTTTCACCGCCTCTGGTGCTGATAAAATACATAATGGTTTACCTACCTTTCGTAAGATTATACGTTTTTGCTTTTTAACGCGCAAAAACCACAGCCGCTTATCGGCTGTCGCTTTATCGCGCTTTTCCCCCACGCTTTTATATATGCAAGTGCATATTGAAATCGCCGAACGGAAAACACCGTTCGGCGAACTTTTCCATTAAAGATATTTGGTTACGAAATCGGGCAGTTCTTCTTTCGTTGCCGAAACGGATACCGTAATTACTACGCTATCGTTTTTCGCTACCTTATCCAACATATAGAAGAATGCCGCAAGTTCTTGTACGGGCTTGCCTGCAATTCTCACTACACCGTCGATAAATACGTACTCGTTATCGTAATTACCTGCGATAACGCCTTTAACAAATCCGCAAAGCGCCGCTTCGCCTGCCACGTCGTATTCGCTAACGTCGATAAAACGTACCGCTCTATCTAAATCATACATACCGCGCTTACTGTCGGTAACAAAAATCAAATGACCTTTCGCTTCTTTCACTGCCGCGTTTGCCGCGTCAATCATCATCTTGGTTTTTCCTGTACCTTTTGCGCCGTAAATTACTTTAATCATATATAATCCTCCCAGATTTTAATCGTACGAACCGAAAGTAAGAGAGTTTTTCCTTCGGTTTATTATAGTTTACCAAATTTTTCACATAATTTCAAGGGGTTTTCGAAAAAAAGTTTGGCTTTTTATAAAAAATTTTTCTTCTTATACAAAAAACGGGCTTTTTCGCCCGTTTTTTTTCGGTTGCCGTTTGTATGCAATGGTTTTTTCCGTTATTGTAAACCGTCCACAAACTTTTTAATACGTTTTAACCCTTCTTCCAAATCCGCGTCGGAAAGCGCGTAGGAAAGACGAACGCAATCGTCCGCGCCAAACGATACTCCGGGTACGGTTGCCACCTTTTCCGCTTCTAACAATACGTCTGCAAATTCGACAGAGTTTGTAATCGCTTTGCCGTTATAACTCTTGCCGTACAAACCGCCGACAACAAGCATTACGTAAAACGCGCCGTCGGGCTCGATTGCCTGCACGCCGTCGATATCCGCAATCAGCTTTAACAACTTCGCGCGGCGGCCATCAAATACGTTTACCATTTCTTGAATTTCTTCTTCCGACGAAGCGAGTGCTTCAATAGTCGCGTATTGCGAAATGGAGCAAGCGTTGCTAGTTGCGTGGCTTTGGAAGGAATCTATCGCCTTTGCGATATCCTTCGGCGCGGCAAGATACCCCACGCGCCAGCCCGTCATTGCATACGTTTTGGATACACCGTTGACGGTAATTGTCAAATCTTTCATTTTCTCGCTGCATTTTGCAATGGAAAACGGCTTCACACCGTTATAGCAAAGCTTTTCGTAAATTTCGTCCGCAAGCACGAAAATTTCCGCTTCTTCGCACACCTTGGCTATCGCACGCACTTCTTCTTCGTTATACACCGCGCCCGTAGGGTTAGACGGCGAATTGAAAATAAGCATTTTCGTCTTGGGCGTAATCGCTTTTTTTAACTCTTCCGCGGAAAATTTAAATTTATTTTCCTTTTTACAATCGATATACACGGGCGTAGCACCGCAAACCTTTACCACTTCGGGATAGGTAAGCCAGTACGGCGCAGGAATAATCACTTCGTCCCCTTCTTCCAAAACGGCATAGCACGCGTTAAAAATGGAATGTTTCGCGCCGTTGGAAACGATAATTTGCGACGGTTCGTAATCTAACCCGTTATCGTGGGCGAATTTTGCGCAAATCGCCTTACGCAAAGGCAACAACCCCGACGACGGCGTATACTTGGTAAATCCGTTATCCAGCGCGGTTTTTGCCGCTTGTATAATATGTTCGGGCGTGTTGAAATCAGGCTCGCCCACACCGAACGAAACCACGTTCTCGCCAGCCATTTTCATCGCTTTTGCCTTTGCCGAAATCGCCAACGTCAACGAAGGCGCTAAGGTGGACATTCTCTTTGCGATTCTGTTCTTCATAGGTATCTCTCCATAGTCTTTATTTTTTCCTATACTATTCTATCTTGTTTTCAAAAATAATGCAACTACTTTTATGCCAAAAACGCAAAAATAATCGAAAAGATTATTAAAAAATAGTTTATCAATTTGTTTTATCGATTGTTATAAACGATATTTTTGACTATAAAACCGCACGCGGGACCCATACCCCCGGGGGGTTTTTGGGTTTTTTTTTTTTTTTTTTTGGAGAGGGCAGG
>JAZQLI010000024.1:0-45868 GCA_045542595.1 Candidatus Scatosoma sp.
AATTTTTATGTGCCAAAACATGTACCAAAACTTGACAAAAACGCGTGCAAAACGTAAAAACAACTAAATATTTATACAAAAATGCAAAGAAAAAACCCATTTATGCATGTTTTCTTGCATAAATGGGTAATTTTGGTGGACGATCAGGGACTCGAACCCTGGGCCCACTGATTAAGAGTCAGTTGCTCTACCAGCTGAGCTAATCATCCAAAAAAAATGGTGGTCCATCGGAGGCTCGAACTCCGGACACCTTGATTAAAAATCAAGTGCTCTACCTACTGAGCTAATGGGCCATAATATTTTGTGGGCAGCGCCACTTTGTGGCTGGGGTGGCAGGATTTGAACCTACGAATGCCGGAATCAAAATCCGGTGCCTTAACCACTTGGCGACACCCCAGTGTAATAGTGGGGCGGGCGACGAGAATCGAACTCACGACCTCCAGGGCCACAATCTGGCGCTCTAACCAACTGAGCTACACCCGCCATATATTGGTGCGCCTGAAGAGATTCGAACTCCTGACACACGGCTTAGAAGGCCGTTGCTCTATCCAACTGAGCTACAGGCGCAATTGGATACGCCCCGCAAAATTAGTGGAGCGGGTGATGGGAATCGGACCCACGCGGCCAGCTTGGAAGGCTGGAATTCTACCATTGAACTACACCCGCATTTGTCACACTTCGCCGCCGTATCGACAACGCTTGTATATAATAGCACTTCTGAAAAAAATTGTCAAACAAAAAACGCGTATTTTTTTAAAAATTTGCAAATTTTTTTTGAGTGCATATTTTTTAACATAAATTCACAAAAAAATGTGAAAAATTTACGAAATAAAAAAAAGAATGAAAAATTCCGTGAAATCGTTTCCCTATTTAAAAAAAGTGTGCTATAATAAAATGGTGGTTAACGGATAATTAAAAATCCGAATCCCGAACGGAATAAAAGTACCCATAAATAAATATTGAGTACGCCTAGCAGTGGCATAATTACCATTAGAAATAAATCTGAACGACGAAATTTCAATAAAAACATACAAACGTAAATGGTAATCGCTCCACCCAAAGCGCCTGTAATACACAGCTTTCCAACGTATTTTTGTGCGGGGCGCGGTTCGTTTTGGTTTGCGCTTGCAAGCGGTTCAGCTTGACGCTGCAAATCGGCTTTTACTTCTTCGTCCTTGAGTGATTTTACAAGTAAAAACGCGTAAAAATTGATGGCTAAAATATAGGCGATTAGCAATACATATAAAATAATCATACTTACAGTTTGTTTCAAAAAACCGTAAAAAATAACAGGAGATATATACATTATGAAAAAAAGAGCATTAGTCAGTGTTTCCGACAAGGCAGGTATCGTAGAATTTTGTAAACGACTTGTTGCTTGCGATTATGAAATCATTTCCACGGGCGGCACGGCGAAAGTATTAAAAGAAGCAGGACTCCCCGTTATCGGTATTAGCGAACTTACGGGCTTTCCCGAATGTTTGGACGGACGAGTAAAGACGTTGCATCCTATCGTGCACGCAGGGCTTTTAGCAATGCGTTCTAACCCCGAACATATGGCGCAGTTAGAAAAACTCCAAATCAATACCATTGACGTTGTAGCGGTCAATTTATACCCGTTTAAAGAAACGATTTCCAAACCCGACGTAACGTTTGCCGACGCGGTGGAGAATATTGATATCGGTGGACCTACAATGATTCGTGCGGCGGCGAAAAACTATCAAGACGTAGCCGTTGTCGTTGATCCTAAAGATTATGAAAGAGTGCTTTCCGAACTTGAAAACGGCGAAATCACGTTGGATACCAAAAAATATTTACAATATAAAGTATTCGCGCATACCGCGGTGTACGATAGTATGATTTCCAACTACTTAGCGCAACAGCTTGACATTCGTTATCCGGAAACGGTTACGTTTGCTTACGAAAAAACACAAGATATGCGTTATGGAGAAAATCCGCACCAAGGCGCGTCCTATTATAGCGAAGTTTTCCCCCGCGCAGGCTCGCTTTCTAAAGCAAAACAGCTTTGGGGTAAAGAACTTTCGTATAACAACATCAACGACGCAAACGGCGCGTTAGAGCTTGTAAAAGAATTTGACGAGCCTTGCGTTGTGGCGAGTAAACACGCAAATCCTTGCGGAGTAGGCGTAGGGGAAACCATTCACGAAGCGTACGTAAAAGCCTACGAATCTGACCCTGTATCCGTATTCGGCGGTATTTTGGCGATTAACCGCGTTGTAGACGAAGCTACGGCAAAAGAAATCAATAAAATCTTTATCGAAATCGTTATTGCCGAAGGCTTTACTAAAGAAGCAATAGAAGTGCTTACAACCAAGAAAAATATTCGTTTATTAGAATTGCCTGATATCCGCGCAAAAAGAGAAAAAACAGCGTACGATATGAAGAAAGTGTACGGCGGCTTGCTCGTGCAAGATTATGACGAAACGTTGTTCGCACAGGAAAACGTGAAAGTGGTAACCAAGCGCGCCCCGACGGAAGACGAAATGAAAGCTTTGCTCTTTAACTGGAAAGTAGTAAAACACACGAAATCTAACGCTATCGTAGTAGGTAAAGCGGATAGAACGACGGGTATCGGTATGGGACAAACTAACCGTATTTGGGCGGCGCAGCAAGCCATTCAACACGCAGGCGAAGAAGTGAACGGCTCGGTTATGGCAAGCGATGCGTTCTTCCCTTTCCCCGATTGCGTAGAAGAATGCGTAAAAGCAGGTATCAAAGCAATTATTCAACCGGGCGGAAGCAAAAACGACCAGCTTTCTATCGACGCTTGCGATGCGGCAGGAATTGCTATGATTTTTGTAGGCGATAGACATTTTAGACACTAAACGTAGAAACTGTATAAATCAACAGGGATATTATACACGAAACAAAAGATGAATAGGATAGTAATTTTTATAATAAAACACGCTCTTATTTGTATTATCACGCCTAATAACGTACTAAGATGATTCACTTCTTTATCGCGGTATTTGGCACGATAATAGTGCTGTATGGCACTCTTTGGACGGCGTTGCCTATGTAAGTCCTTTAATTATTGTTATAAAATAAAAGCGAGCTTGAAAGCTCGCTTTTACATTTGAAAAAACTTTAATTGCGTAAAGGCTTATTTTCGGGTTTTTTCTTTTCCCGTTTATCTTTTTGTTCTTGCAATACGCCGCGCACGGCTTCGCACTCGTCCGCGCCCCAATCAGCGAAAGGAACTCCAAGTTGTTTTTCATACCATTTTACCGTTTTTCCTATTTCCTGTACGCCCCAAACGTCGCGTAATTCTTTTTCGGTAATCGGTTCGAAATCTTTAGGGATATCGGGTAAATCTTCTCCTGCATAAATGTATAAACCCAACCCAAACATAGCGAGATTTTTCGTTAAACAGCGCATAATCGCCTTGTTGATTTCCGTCATTTTAGGCTGTAAAACGGTATTGTTACGCATATCCATAACAGGCAACCACATTTCATACGTTTTATCGCCTGCCGTTACTTCCGTTTGTACCATATATCCCATTTTCTCATTCCCCGAACAAAACGTACCGTCAAACGGATTTACTTTATACGTTGCGTCGGGGTATACTTTTTTAAATTCCGCCCAAGCAAACGCCCAAGAAAGGTAGGTTAAGCTACCTTTCTTTTCCGTTTTATCGTTTACGTTTATTGCATATACTTCTTCAAATTTTGTCATTTTATATTCCCTAAAACAGTATGGGGGAGTTTGATGATTTTATACGTGAAATAAAAATACAAAAAAATAAACCCAAAAAAGAGCGTTCGGGTTTATTTGTGTTTGGTGACCTTATCGGGACTCGAAGCCGTTCGCGAAGGCGCGGAAAGCCTTATAAATAAAGGGTTGTAGCGTTTCCTGCCCCAAGATTGCCCCAAAATAATTATTAATTAAAGCAACCGAATTTTGTCTAAATTATCTTGTTATATACTTTGATTTTCAACGCTATCAGGGTTAAACGCCCTGATAGTTGCTTTTCAAACGAGAATTATAGGAAATTTATATTTTAAATAGTCTTTTATTTAATTACAAAGACGGAACGAAAACAGTACTCTTGCCAGAGTGCGATATTTTGTTCGTCGGTTTGGATACTAATTGCTTGGCTCCACCAAAAACGTATAATCCGAACCACTTAATCGTAACGAGCGAATGGTTCGGATTTATATTTGTTTTGTACAAAATTTAACATAAAAGGACTGTTTTTAGGGTTAAAAATAGTCCTTTTACTTTTTAAAATAAAAAATAATAATCTTATTGTAGACAATCAACCGACGACACCATTAAAAGAAAAATTGCTTAAATATTGA
The DNA here is from genome assembly GCA_045542595.1 of Candidatus Scatosoma sp. Taxonomy (GTDB): domain Bacteria; phylum Bacillota; class Clostridia; order Christensenellales; family Borkfalkiaceae; genus Scatosoma. Next base: position 4,326 of record JAZQLI010000024.1, read on the forward strand.
AATTTATCCTTGTTTTTGATATTTTTAATGATATTTTATATTGTAGAATAAATTTGTTTATGCTATACTGTAAATTCAAGATAGGCTTATTATATTCGCCAGTCTTAATGTCGAATGCTTGGAAATGGAGTAATCAGACATTACTCAAAATGTTCGCATTGCTATCACTGCGCGCGAAAGAATTAGCCTATTTGCGTGTTTACGCATAAAAAGTAGAAACGTATTAAAAGGAGAGTGAAAATGTTTGAAAAAATAACGCCCGAACAAGCAGGGATAAGTAGTAAAACGGTGATGGAGTTTATTGAAAAATTAGAAAAACGTGGTGCTGCAACGCACGGACTTTTGTTTATGAAAGGGGATAAAATTTTTACGGAAGCGTATTGGACGCCTTTTCATAAGGATTTTTGCCATAGAATGTATTCGCAAACGAAAAGCTTTGTCAGTATTGCGATTGGACTTTTAGAAGAAGAGGGCAAGCTTTCTTTGGATAATAAAATCGTCGATTATTTTCCTGAAAAATTAGACGGGGAAGCACAGTATTATCATAAAACACAAACGATTCGAGAGATGTTGATGATGAGTACAGCAGGCGGCCCTTCGTCTTGGTTTAGATGCGGCGATCCTGATAGAACCCATCAATATTTTAACGAAAAAAGAAATTTGCACCCGTCGGGAACCATATGGGCGTATGATAGTCCAGGCACACAAGTGCTTACTTCGCTTGTGGAAAAGTTGACGGGTAAATGTTTATTGGATTATTTAAAAGACAAATTATTTAACGAAATGGGGGCATTCCAATCGGCTACCATTTTAAAGACTGCAAACGGGGATTCGTGGGGAGATTCCGCTATGATTTGTACGCTTAGGGATATGGCGGTCTTTGGTCGATTCGTTATGAATTACGGTGTATGGAACGGCAAACGATTGATGAATGAAAAATATCTTCGTGAAGCTACCTCTGATCTTGCAGATAATTCAATGACCTCGCATTATTCGACTTACCATCAAGGCTACGGATATAAAATTTGGAGAGTATGCGGAAATGGTTTTGCGTTTGTGGGAATGGGAGACCAACTCACTGTTTGCTATCCGGACAAAGACCTTTTATTTGCTTGTATATCGGATAATCAAGGTACGGCGTTGATTAGAGAAATGATATTCGCAAACTTGGAAGATATGTTTGTGGATAATATAAAAGAGGAGCCTTTATCTAAAGACGAACAAGCGTACAAAGAATTAAATGAATTGATTTCGGGTTTGAAACTGAGAAGTATAAAAGGAATGGAAGATTCGCCATTTAGGGATGAGTTGAACGGTAGGGAATATATCTGTGAAAAAAATCCGATGGGCATAACGAAATTCTCGTTTGCCTTCCATGATGCGAAGCACGGGGAATTTCGTTATACGAATGGACAAGGCGATAAAACGATTCCGTTTGGGATAAATCATAACGTATTTGGAAAATTTCCGCAACTTGGGTATTCGAATGAATATGGTGCAATAGCGACTACGAACGGCTTTACGTATGATGATGCGGTGTCTTGTGCGTGGCGCAGAGAAAAGGAGTTGTTATTATTCGTACAAGTTATAGACAGGTATTTTGGAAATATGAACGCAAGATTTTCGTTTAAAGGAAATGAAGTTTATGCAACGTTTCAAAAAACAGCGGAATCGTTTATGTGTGAATACGAAGGAACATTGATAGGAAGAAAGGCATAACTTTATTTTTTACAAAACAATTAAGAATTATATAATAACTATAAAAGGAGAAAGACGTATGAATATTTATCAATATATGTCGGTTGGTGAAACTGAAAAGCCTTTGGATAGGATTGTAACAGACGGTGGATTTTGCTCCATTTTCCGTACAATCGCTTGTATAGGCGATAGCCTTTCTTCGGGCGAATTTGAATCGGTTAAGGAAGACGGAAGTAAGCGTTATTAGAACAATTTACGCAATTTTTTGATAGGACGTATTTGATTGATTTGTATACGTATGCTCCAGTAAACGACGAGGCGTATAGGAAACGTTTTCGGCTTGGGCATATGACACCGACGGGGTATGTGCTGACAGCGCGTATGATAGAAAGTTATATCGATTGCCTAATTCGAAAATATCCCGAAGATTTCAATCAAGTAGGTTTTATCGGCACAGACCTTTATTATTTACCTGAAGAATGATAACTATTATTTGTATATAAAACGAGAAAAAGGAAGGAGTTATGAAAGTTTTAATTGGTGGGGATATATCCATTACGGAAGATTGTGAAAGGTTGTTTGCAATACAAGATGACGAAACGTTATTTACCGACGTAAAGCCGTTGTTTCAAAATGCTGACGAAGTGATTGTCAATTTAGAATGTGCGGTTACAGAATCGGAAAACCGTATCAAAAAATGCGGACCTAATTTAAAAGCACCTCTTGGTACGGTGGAAACGCTCAAAAAGGCAGGGGTAACGGTTTGTGCTATTTCCAATAATCATATTTTTGATTTTGGAAAAGAGGGGGCAAACGATACCATTACGCAGTTGGAAAAAAACGGCATATCATGGACAGGCTTTGGACAAAACGAAACCGATTCACGCAAGAATTATATTTTTACGGATGGAAAAATCAAAGTGGCGGTTATCGCTGTTTGTGAACACGAATACACATACGCTTTGCCTGACAGAATGGGGGCGAGGCCTTACGATCCGTACGACACCAACGACGACGTTATAGAAGCAAAAAAACAGGCGGATTACGTTGTGGTGTTATACCACGGCGGAAAAGAACATTGCCGTTATCCGTCGCCCAGACTGCGTAAACTTTGTCAATCGCTCATAAAACACGGTGCGGACGTCGTTTTATGTCAACATAGCCATTGCGTCGGTTGTTATGAACAATTTCAAGACGGTCACATTCTCTATGGGCAAGGAAATTTTCACTTTATTTGGGATGCGTGGAGTGGTAGCGGCAAAGACCGTTGGAACAACGGCTTGGTAGTTGCGTTGGATTTTCAAGAAAAGATAAAAATAGAGTTTATTCCCGTGGTAGTAGACGGGCAAGGCATACGCGTTGCAAATGAAATGGAAACGCGGGATATTATGACAGGTTTTAATGAGCGCAGCGAAAGTTTGAAAACGGATGAATGGTTGAATAAATGGCGGGAATATTGTAATAGTGTACAAGGTGGGTATAAATGTATTCCGCAAGAGTTGGAAAATCGATTTGGGCATTATTTGGATTGCGAGGCGCACACCGACGTTTGGCGAGAACTTTATAAAACGTGGAATCACACGAACGAAAAATAATAATTTGTATTTTTGAAAGATATCCTGAATTTTAATCTTTTTAAATCTTTATGTATTAAGATAAAAAAAGTTTGCGATATTTCGATGGTTTTTGATAAATTAGGCATATTTTGTATGGAAAAACAAAGTTTTACTATGATATAATATAATTGTATATTAGAATTTTTCTATTTTGAATCCTATTCAATAAAGTATATAATGCTAAATAATAGAAAGATTTGGACGATTTATTATATTGAATTTGACCGAGAGCCTGATAACGATTGAAGTGGTTCGGTTGAAGAATAGAGCAAATAAATGAAGGAGGAGTTTTATGAAAAAACAAAACTACACAAGTCCGTTTTTGAAAATAGTGGCGTTATCCGCAGAAGATGTGGTGAGAACGTCTAGTTTAGAAGAAATTACAAAAACGGAAGGGGAATTTATTATGGAGGATATTTTCTATGGAAAGAACTAATAAAATTAGATTGTCACTCCTTGGCGTGGTGGCGGTAAGCTCGGTATTGATGGGCGTGGTGCATATAAATTTGGGGTATACGGCGAAAGCGGCGGTAGAAACGGAAAAGACAGGTATTACGCTTACGTTGGGAAGTGATGAGGCTTTCTTTTATCTCAATGGTGCAAGTATCCGTGTGAGTGAGCCTACTGGATTCCGCTATGAAGCGACAATGTCCACAGCCGATTATGAAAAAGTAACGGCGTACGAAGCAACAAGTGGCGACGACGTGTCGTTTGGTATTGCAGTTATGCCCAAAGAATACGTGACACAGTACGGTGATTTGAGCGAAGAGACTATGTTCGGTGCAAACGCTAACTATTACTGGTTAATCGGTACGCGAAACGGCGAAAAAGTGTATAACGTGTCGGAAACAACAGGAAAAACGCAAATTATGCATGCGGCGGATAGCGAGTTGGATACCTTTACCGTAAATGGTGTACAACACAAAGCCATTCGTTTGACGATTAAGGAATTGAACGAGGGGAGTTATACGCATGATTTCTATGCAAAACCTTACGTGGCAATTACGAGTGGGGAATCGACTACGTATATGTTTGCAGGTGCAAGCGATTATGATACGCGTAGCGTAGGTTTTGTGGCGGAAAAGGCGTATGAAACGGAAATCGCAAAAGAAACGCCTAATACCGATAACGTAAACGTTTTGAAAGGCTTTATTCAAAAGAGTAAAGGCTATACGCCCATTTATACGGCGGATGAATTGCGTGCTGCAATCAGCGCAACGGACGGCGTCACCTATAAAATGGCAAAAGATATCGATCTTACGGGTGTAACGCTTCCTGCGAATACGGTATCGTTCACGGGGAATATCGACGGCAATGGTTATGCTATCAGAAATCTTTCTTTTGCCGGAACGTTATTTAGCGATTTTACAGGTACGCTTAAAAACGTAACCGTTGAGGCAACGGGCAGTGGTGAGAGTGCGAACTTGTTTTATAAAATTTCCAGCAACGGAAATATGGAAAACGTATACGTAGATTGGACGAGAGATGTTGAAAACTGCACAAGAGCAATAACGAGATTGTTCTATCAAGCGGGTGCTCAAACGGGTACGGTATCCGTAGGCAGTGCAAGTTTGACCAATGTGCTTTTCAACGTCAGTTATATCAACAACTCGGCAGTAACTGCGTACTATACTAGAATTTTAAACCATTTCCATAACGTAAACGTAGATATGAACGACGTATACGCAGTGGATATGAGCGGGGCTGCAGGATTGTTAAACGAAAGATATGGTCCGATAGGAGATACGGCGATAACCGTTAAAAACGGCAACGACGATGAATATACAATCGACAAGAATACTTCTTCTATCAATTACGGCGCAGCTTACGGCTTTGTTAGCGTTAGCCATTTCCAAAAATCGGCGTATGCGGCAACGTTCACGGCGGATATGTGGAAGGATATCATCGTGTATGACGAAGATGAGTATTATCAAATCGAACAAGACAATCGTGCGGCACAACTGGCAAAGGACGGCTACACGGCAATTACCACGGCTACCGAATTGAAGACTGTGTTAGAAACTGAGGCGTCGTCGTCAAAATATTATCTTGCCAACGATATCGATATGACGGGCGTTTCTATTACAAGCGGTAAAGTGTTTGCAGGAATACTCGACGGAAACGGACATAAGGTATATAATATCACGTATACGAATAAATTGATAGGATATTTTAACGGAACGTGGAAGAATATATCCTTTTACGCGACGAGAACGGGTACGGGCGAAGTCGGATTTATCAGTGTAGCGAGAAGCTCCACGATGGAAAACGTGTATATCGATTTAACGCTCGACGTGCAAAACGGTAGCGGTTCGGTGTACGGCGGTATTATTGCAGAAACCCCTAATGCTAGTGTTACGATTAATATGACCAACGTAGTTGCTAACGTTCATTTTGCGAATAATAGCAATAACGTAGCAGTAGGTAGTGATGGATTTGGCTTAATTTGGAGATTGCGTGGCGGTACGATAACGATGAAGAATGCGTATTTGGTAATGGAAGGACTTGCTTCTAACTATTATCTTGCTATCGTACATAATTTCTATAGTACGTCCACAAATTCGCGCAAGTATAGTATAACGAACGGTGCGGATGATGCGATAACGGCAACAAACGACGGGGCGAAGACGGAGTATGTTAAAGCTGGTCAAAAGTATTGTTATCTGAGCATGGAAACGTTCAAGGATACGGAATACGTTGACGTCTTTACAGACATACTGTGGAATAAAGTTTTTAAAGGATAACAAAATCTAAAAAAACTAAAAAACGAAACGCGGTGATTACACCGCGTTTCTGTTTTATATAAATTTTGTTGGGATTTTATTCATTCCGTTAATTGTGGAAATTCGCGTAATGCGTTGCCAAGCAAGATATTCGTTTTGTCTTGTTTGGCGATACGGGCAAATTCTACGCGGCATTTTTGAAATGCGCAAGAATACGTGTCTGTGCCGAAGAAAATTTTTTCACTGCCAAGTTCTTTTACGGCGTACTCTATAATATTATTTTGGCTACTTGCTATGCCCGACGTATCCACGAAAACGTTTCCGTGTTTTGCTTGTTTCACGGCTTGGATATGTTCTATCGTACCCAAATGTGCAATAATCAATTTCATATTTGGGTATTTATCCGCAAACTGCGCGACGTGTAAAATATGGTCGGGATGCATCATTATGGCTGTTTTTTGTTCGTTCGCAAAGGCGAAGATTTCATCGGCATAATCGGGCAAAGAATAGCCGTGATATTCACAAATGACTTTGATCCCCAACGCCTTTTTTCGTGTTAACAATTCTTGGGCTTGTTTAAAAAGGCAAGATTGTTGCGGGTTTAAAACAACCCATTGGTACATCCAATCGTTTTTTTCGGTTAAATGGGCGAGAAAGGCGTTTTCGCGATAGACGTTTTCAGCAGAAAGTACAGAATGAAAACTACCGCAAAACGCACGTTTTTGCACGTTAAATTCGTTTCCCTCCTTGCGTAGGAAATCCAAGGTTTTAAGCGCAAGGGGGGTGTTTTTTGCCTGTACTTCGTCAAATGGGTGCTCGTGGTTGAAATGGCAATGAATATCGAAGGCTGCTTGCATATAAATTAACCTCAAAGCGTTTTGTTTATAGATTTCAAATATTTCCAAAATCGAGTCTTTGTCGTCCGCATTTACAAAAATATCTTCACACCTAAATTGTTTTATCAAAGTATAAGTCCGCTATTGTTATCAAGCCTTGTGTCCCAACGTTAAAGTCTGCTTTAAACGTAGAAATTCCCATTGTTTCCAGTTGTTTTTTAATTAAAGAACAAAGCTCGTCGCTTCCTCCGCCGATAATAGCGGAATTCTTTTTCGGGAGATGGATAATTGAATTTACGATACGTTGTATAAAATCGTTTTCATCTCGTGATTGTCCGTCTACACCGTGTAGCCCACAAAAAGAGTACAAACAACTTTGTTTGTCGAAATACGGTCTTTTCTGATACGTGTCGTCGGGATAGTTGTAAGGCGCTATACAAGAAACTTGTGCGCCCGTACCGATATTTATCATATACGATTGGTCGTTTGCGCCACTGCCGAGAAAACTTATTTGATGGTCGCCAAACGGACATAAAATTTTTATGCCTTCGTAGACACCTACTTCCTGTATACTGTTTGCGACAGACGGAAGCGTCATAAGCTTTGCAAAATCGTTAGGTTTTCCCGAAGGGGAATAATAAAAGCCCGAAGCAAACGCGTCCGTTATATGGGTGGTGTTATTGCCGGTCAAAAGATAGGATAAGTATGAGCCAAGCGTAAAAAATTCTTGCACGGTAGCGCTGTCTATCTTGGTGACGGGAAGATTATTTTTAAGCGTTAAGCCAAAATTGTTGAAATTTACGTTTTCAAACTTTTGTTGATTGCTATTTCCGCTTTTATCGCGCCAAGAAACGTAATCCGAAAAAGTATTGTCGTAAAATTTTGCGACGTAGCCGTGCATTTGCACGCTAAATATTGCAACGGAACAATGATATTCTTTGGCTTTTTTAATATTTTTAATATTTTATCGAAGATTTCACTTTTAGAAACGACGAAACGTATTCCGTCGTTTACAATCGGTTCGGGGAAAGGTGTTTTCTCGAAAAGTATCAGCTTTTTTTCTTTATTGTATATCGAATATTTGATAAACGTACTACCAACGTCAATTAATACAGCGTTCATTTTTTTACTCTTTTTATAACTTCAATGTTTTTTTGCCGGCTTTACACAGGAAATAATAGGTTAACCTCTATCTAAATAATGCAGAGAAAGGGGCAAAGGAAACCACGAAGTGGCAAGCGGATTGTCGCTTTGTACGTAATAAGACGGGGCGCAACCGAACAGCAATCGAAGCGCCGATAATTTATCCAAAGAAAAATCGGCGGGTTCATTTGTTTTTTGGGCAGTTGAACCGTCGTCGTTTACGGTAATAGACAAAGTGCCGTAATCTTCGATGGCAAGGTTCATTTTTCCGTGCATAAGCGTACAATAGCGGCGTTTCAAATTTAAAAGGCTGTTCGTGAGTTTTGCCCAGTTGTACACGGCGAAACTGCCTGAATTATGTATACCGACGTGTGCACATTTTTGCAGACATATTTTTACGATTTCATAATTGTAGGCAGGTACTTTAAAAACAACAGGTTTGTCGATACGGATTTGCCAAGCGGAAAGCAGGTGGAAAAAGTCGTCCACCGTTTTTGCAAAAACTTCCGTGGGCTCTTGTTCGTTACTGCCTATGGTAATATACCCGATAATTTCTCCGTTTTTACGTGCTACGTAAGGGATAGAGTTCCAGGCGGAAAGTACGTCGAAAACGCCTTTTTCTTCTCTTCCTGCTTTTCTATCTACCCATAAAGCGTTTTGTTTATAGATTTCAAATATTTCCAAAATCGTTTTTTTGTCGTCCGCTTGCAAAATTTCAAACGCAACGTTTTGTCCAAAATCGGCAAATGCGTGCGAGCGGTCTACGCCGTTTAAACCGAAGGTGTAAGAAAAACCACACGGTTCATAGCCAAAACGCTTATATCTATGTCGATTTCCGCCCAAGGCGGACGCTACAACGCCGTCCTGTTTGTTCTTTTCGCTGATAAAATTGCAAAGCTCGCTCATATAACCTTTTCCCGTATAATCGGGGTGTGTGACCACGTTCCCAAGCGTGGTAAAGAGCATAGGCGTATTTTCAATCGTCACTTGTAAGGGGTAGTTTCCAAGCGCGGCAACTAAGCGTTCGCCGTCGAAAATGCCGTAATGAGCCCCCATATGCGCGTCGTCGCGTATAAAGAAGGCGGGGAGCATCTTCTCGAAGTCCATTTCGCGTTTGTTGGACGCGGAAAACACTTCGTTAAGCAAATGCACAAGTTGGTCGTAGTGTTTGGTTTGTAATTGTTGAATGTCTATCATAATAATCTTTCTCCCGTTTCCACGTCGAAAACATACGTATTGCAAGCGTCGTTTTCTAAAATGATATCTTTATTTTTTAAATGTAAATATGTTTTTGCAATATTTTTACAGTGTATCATAACCAAATTGTTATCGGCAACGACAACTTCTCTGTGGTCGGTGTAGACGTGTGCACCCGCTTTTTTGAATACGTTATTATACCATTGCGAAGAATACACGACGTTTTCGCAATAATATACGGAACAATCTTCCGTTTGATAAAAGACTTCGGGCAACAACGCTCTACCGACAAGTTTTTCAACGTTCTCATCCGAAATTTCGCCATCTAATATCTTTCCGCATTTGAGCATAAAACAAACCGTTCTGCCGTCTTTCATTACCACGTTTTTAATATAATCGAATTTGGATTTAGATAAAACGGTACAGTTGACGAATAGTACGCATTTATAACGTTTTAAATCGCATTTTTCCAAATCGGCAAGATAAACGTGGTCGAACCCTACGCCGCTTTTGCTTACTGCGTCCAAAAAGGCGCGGTGGGCGTAGGAAAAGGGGAACCAACCGTTTAATTGATAATATAGAGCTTCCGTGCTTTGCACAATCAATACGTCCGTGCTTTTTACAAACGGACGGCTTTGTATCCTTTCGCAAGCCTGTTTGATGGCGCTAATCGTGGCGTGACTTTCGGGCGAATCCCAATATAAAGTGGTTTTATATTTGCTTTCATGTGTTAATCGGTGCTCGTAAAACCAAGCGCCGTTTCCGTGTAAAATGTTTTCCATTACGTTGCGGATTGTGATTGCTGAAAATTCTGCTTGGTTTTCGCAAGTATAAATAGCGGAATTTGCCGCGCCGCCTGCACAATGCGAAGAATAACCTTGGTCCATTTCGCAAAGGAATAATTTCCCGTTGATACGGTTGGACTCGGGCAAATGTCGAAGCGTATTCGCGTTGCCGGCAAATTTGTTCTCTCCGTATGCGCCTGGACCTGCTAAGAAATCAATATCGTCGTTTTCGTAAATCCGGCTTGTTTCCAAATGCGCACTGGTTGCACCGCCCACTGAAAAGAAATATCCGTAAAAAGAGCCAGTTAAAATACCTTTTCCCCAAGTTTGTTTGATGATATGGCAAAAATGTGAAATAGCCAAAACGGCGGCAATCGAATAACATTTGAAAGAATCTACGATAGGTGCATCCGTTTTCGGGTGGTAAAACCGACCGAAATTATAATCGTATCTCACGTCGGGCAAGGGAATTTCTACGTTTTCAAAAGTGGCGTTTTTGCCATAAAATTCTTTTAATTTTTCTTCCGTTTCATACGTTTCTTTTACAATTTTTCGATATAACTTTGTCATAGGAGCGGAGTAATCCGCAAGTAAGCCGCCGAAACTGTGCCATTCGCCACAATTTCCGTATGCAGGTTGAATACCGATTAAATATTCGCCCCAAGGGCTGGCTTTTATTTTTTGGCAATATTGTGTAAGCATTTCCCCTGCGTCGTGTAACCATTTTTCCGACGCGCAGCTTGCTTTTATTTCGTTTGCGGGACGGTCGTTGTCCAAAATTCTATCACTATAACCGCCGCAATCGGTGTGAGATTCGCCGTAAACCACCAACAATTCGTCGGGGTGTTTCCGCAGCCACCAATAGGGTGCATTCATATGCAAGCGCACGATAATTTTTGCCTTAGGGTTGGCTTGCAGTACGGCTTGCATTTCCTTGAACGTGGATTCGGGAGAATAATCGCCGTTTTCTTGCCAACCTTCGTATAAATTCGTGTCAATACAAACGATATGGATTCCGCGCTGGGCAAATTGTTGAATGCCTTTTTGCGACCGCTCCGTCCATGCTCTACCTGCGGGAATATCGCTTAAAGCGTAAAAAAGCGGTACGGTTTTTTGCCCGTCAATATACAATTCGGGCATGCCGTGCGAAGATTGAACGTTCGATTTTCTAATTTCAGCAAAACTCATAATACGCTCCTTGTTTATTCTTCTTGGTTTAAATTTTCAATAGATAGATTTTTCACGTGTTTCACGTATATACGTTGCGTGTAATCGTCTACGGGCAAATTCAATTGTTTGGGATACGACGTATCGAAAACGTATTCGTGTGTTTCGGATAATTTTTTACACTTCGTTTCCAATTTTCCAATCGTAACGTTTTTCAAACGGATATTTCTAATCGGTAATTCTTTAAATCCGACGAAAATAATAGGGTCAAAACGCCAAAACGTATCGTCCGATTTTTGGTAATGCACAGCTCCCGTCAAATGCACGTTTTCAAACGTGAAATTTTCCAAATTGGTAAGCATATTTGAGCCTTCACCATCGTCATTACAGGTATATCCCGACCAAATGCGTATGTCGCCGAAATTACAATCTTTGATTTTTACATTACGGACGTATCCGCCGCGCTTTCGTGTCGTTTTAATTCGGAAATTTCTTCCGCCGTTGGTGGACGAGAAACTACTATCCCAAACGTAAACGTTTTCCACGCCACCCGAAAGTTCGCTGCCGATAGCGATTGCGTGTGAACCGTGGCAATCAAAAATGCGTACGTCCTTGGTGGGGCGGTTAATAATATTCCCTTCGGGGTTTTTCCCTGATTTAATCGCAACGCCGTCGTCGTACGTGTCGAATACAGTGTTAAACAATACGCAATTTTCCGACGAATCGGGGTCCCAACCGTCGCCGTTCCAAACGCCTTGGGTAATAATGTTACCGTTGTCGTCGTAAATTGTGTTGGATTGAATAAAACAATCGTAAGTGATAATATTTTTGGAATAAATGAAATGAATATTCCAAGCCGCGGCATAACCTAAGTGCAAACCGCTTAAAACCACGTTTTCACAGTTGCTCATATTGATAAGTCTACCGCGTGTGCGTCCGGGTATGGTTTTCGGATTACTGCATGTTTTTACGTATTCGAGATTTTGTTCGAGATAATCGTTCAACAAAACCGTTTCATGGTCAATTGTTGCTTGGGCAAGAGTCGCGCCGCCTCCGAAAATTTTCCCGCGCCCACGAATAACTACGTTTTTACAGTTATATTCACTTGTACCGTCAAGCGTTCCTAAATTCAGCAAAGAGCGGTAGCACATCATTTCCTTGCCTTCAAAACGGCTTTTGATTTTTGGCATATAATCTTCAACGTGCGTACTGCCCTGCAACGTAGCACTTTCGTCTATATAAATTTCCGTGTCGTCGCCTATGTTGAGCGCGCCCGTCAAAAACACGCCTGCGGGGAAATATACTTGTTCGTCTTTCTTGCAATCGTTTAAGGCACGCTGTAAAGCTTTCGTGTTTAAGGTGACTCCGTCGCCTTTGGCAAAATAGGGCGCTTGCGTCACGTCAATGCGCCGTTTTGCGCAAAGGGTGGAAATCGTGTTTGCGTACAAATGTCTTTCCGTTTGTCCATTAATAGCGGTGACGGTGATTGCGTACGCCGTATTGGCGGTTAAATTTCGCAAAGAACAATACGTTTTTTGTGTGGAAAGCACCGCTTTTCCGTTGACGTCTATTCGATAAGTGGGGGAATATTCAAGTTCCCATTCCTTATCCCAGTATAACGTGATTTCGTCTTGAAAAACAATTAAATTCATTCGTTTTTTCATCCTTGGATATTTACTGTTGATTACATTATATCACACGAAAACTATGATGACAATAGAAAATGTTTCAATTTTTTTACAAACTAACGAAATAACGCAAAAAAGAAAAAACACTTTTATCACAATATTTGAAATATATCTTAGGTTTTTTCAAAGTTAAAGATAAAACCTATTGAAACCTATACAAAATTATGATAATATTGACCACGAAAAGTATGGAACGCTTTTCAAAGGAGATGAAACAATATGAATGTGCAAGAAAAAATCCAACAAGCTTGGGACTTTTGCTATAACAAACTGTTCAACGAAAAAACGAATTTGTTTTACGATTATTTAACGAGTGAAAACGGCAACGAGTTTTTGCCTACGCTGGAAGAAATGAAGGCGAATATGCCTAACCCGTGCGGTTGGTCTACGGGTATGGAGGATTCGGCACTTAACGGTGGCTCGGCGATGGAAGCGTTGATTGCCAGATATGAAATAACGGGCGACGAAAGCGTAAAGGCATTAGCGAAAAAAGTATTTCAAGGTTTATATACACTTGCTACGGTGTCGGATGACAAAGGCTTTTTAGCAAGAAGCGTTTCGCCAATCGACGGGAAATCGCATTATATAGACTCTTCGCGCGATCAATACACGCATTGGATTTACGGCGCGCATAGATATTATAACAGCACTATGCCCACGGACGAAGAACGGGCGCAAATCAAACAGGCGCTCGTTTGGTTTGCCGAAAAAGCCGAACGAGATGTAATCGAAAAAAATCAATTTTTCTTATTGCGTGAGGACGGTGGCCGCGGCGTCGTTTGCCGTATGCTTGGGGATAGGCTCTGCGGACACGAAACCCACCGTTTGCCCATGATTTATATGGCGGCTTGGGAAGTGAGTGGAAACGAGCATTGGTTAGATATGTATAAAAAATATCGCGATTGGGCAACCGACTTTTTGGAAGAACATTTCGAAGAAGAACGCACGCGAAAATGGTCGTTCCCCCTGCTGCAAATGCAATATTCTCTCCGCTTGTTATATGATTGCGAGCAAGAAGAAAGCTATAAAGCGCGCTATCGCAAGCTGTTGAACGGCGTAGGCGAAATCGTGGAACGCTACGTGCAAATCGGTATAGATTTCTTGCCCGATTACGCCCCCGAAGAATACTGGGGAAATTGGCGTAAAGAGCTGAAATTCCAGTACGTTTTCGACGGTGTAGGCTACGTGTGCGGAACGGAGAGTGAGCGTAATCTGGTCAACAAACATATGCGGAATTTTAACGAAGCGTATATCATTATGGCAATGGCACCCGATTATCAAGTAAATGAACGACTTATCGCCGACTTCATCAAGGTAACGGAAACGGTTGATTTTGCCAAGGCGACGGGCTACTGGCCGTTATTGGTGTTCGGTGCGTATTGGGTTATGCGAGAAAAAGGAATTGCGTTTTAAACGTCCTATGATATATAGTGTAGAGAAATTATGAGTGGGATAAAGAAAGAAACAAGACAAAAAATACTGCTTGAATATATTCCGATGGCGGTAACGTTTATAGGGATTGTCGCGTGTGCGATTATCTTTAAACAACAGGTGATAAAAACGTTGCCCGTATGTTTTTCCTTGGCGATTATGCTTTTCAATTCACGCGCCAACCGAATCGGATTTTTACTCGGTGCGACAAATTCTGTGATATATATTATCGGTTATTTTCGCGAAGGGTTATACGGGACGGTTATTTCGACAATATTTGGAATTTTGGTGCAAGTTACATCTTTCTTCCTATGGAAGAAAAATGCGTATAAACAAGCGACGAGATTTAGAAAATTGGGTTGGAAAGGCAGGACGCTTTTGGTTGGCATGCTGCTTGCGGCTTGGAGCACAACGTCGTTTGTGCTTTGGAAAATGAACGGAACGGAAGTGGTGCTGGACGGATTGTTAATGGTGATAGGATTTTTGTTGCCCCTTTTGCAAATGCTGGCGATTATCGAATCGTTGCCGTTGTCGCTTTTAAATATATTTATCAATTTGGTTATGTGGTTGCGGATTATATTTATTGGCGGGGCATTTGAAAACACGACCTATTTAATTTCGGGACTGTATAACTTATATATGACGATACGTATGACGCGGCGGTGGATAGTTTTGTATAAAGAACAAAGAACGCAAGAAATGGCAATAAAGCAGGAGAAGTTATGATACATACGATAGTTTTTGACGATGAAATTACGTTATGGTGGAAGTACGACGTCTTTTTAAATGCGACCGAATATAAACTGTATTTAGACGGGGAATTTATGGGTCTAACGACAAAAACCCGTTATTCGTTTTTTGATTTACAGGCGGAAAGGAAGTACGAAATACGCATAGAAGCGTATGAAGACGAACGTTTAATAGGGCAAGAAACGGTTTGCGTAGAAACGCCTATGAAAAAAAGGCGTATTGATGTGACAAAGGCGCCCTATTTTGCAAAAGGTGACGGCGTCACGTTAAACACGGCCGCTTTGCAACGCGCCTTAAATGATTGCAAGAAAGACGAGAGAGTGTATTTACCCAAAGGGGTGTATTTGACGGGTGCATTAACTATGCACGGAGACAGTGAATTATATGTGGACAGCGATGCCGTTTTACAAGGCACTGACGAAGTGAAAGATTACGCCCCGAAAATCAAAAGCCGTTTTGAAGGTAAGGAAATGATGTGTTATCAATCACTTATCAATATAGGTGTATTAGATAATAAGGGTGGATATAATTGCAAAAACGTGGTTATTCGCGGAAAAGGAGTCATTTATGGTGGCGGAGCACCATTGGCAAAGGCGATTATTGCGTCGGAAAATCATCGGTTGCGAGATTTTTTAAGGGCGAACCAAGAGTATGTGAACAGTTGCGAACATAAGAATACGATAGCCGGACGCGCAAGAGGTCGGCTTATTCAAATGTGTAATGCCGAAAATGTCGTAATATGTGGTCTTACATTAGGGTTTGGCCCTTCTTGGAATATTCATTTCATTTATTGCAAAAACATAGTGACGTATAACTGTGTCATTCAGTCGGATAAAATTTTTGACGGACGAGGCAACATGCAGCTTGAAAACGTGTGGAACGGCGACGGTTGGGACCCCGATTCGTCGGAAGATTGTACGCTGTTTAATACGATTTTAAACACTGCCGACGACGGTGTAGCAATTAAATCGGGGAAAAATCCCGAAGGGAATCAAATCAATCGTCCGTCAAAAAACATATGTGTTTTTGATTGTTACGGTAAAAACGGTGTCGCAGTTGGAAGTGAAATTTCCGGCGGTGTGGACGGCGTGTATATATGGGATTGCGTTTTTTTAAACAGTGTGCGAACCATCAATATAAAAACAACGGTAAAACGTGGTGGATACGTGAAGAATTTTTTTGTATATAATTGCAGTTTACGTAGTTTTGCTATAAGGACACAGTTGGGGTATAATAACGACGGCGAAAGCGCTGGCTATTTGACTAAAATCCAAAACGTTTGCTTGGAAAAAGTACGTTTTAAATCTCCTGACTCTATGTTGTTTGACGCAAGTCCATTCAAAGATATTCCAACCGTCTCTTTGGAGGGCTTCGACGGGGAAGAAAATTACGTGGACGGCGTTGTTTTTAAAGACGTAAGAATGGAAAAAACAGGCGATAAAATAAAGGATACCGTTTATGCGGTCAACGTAAAAAACTGTTGCTTGGACGTAACGGAAATAAAATAAAATGGGATAGGAAGGTTATATGTACGAGTTAAAGAATAATAGAAACGGCGAAAAAGCCGTATATAAAACAGAGGTGGATATTACAAGAAAAAACGGGATTATTACGTTCGTTTTTATGGCAGAAAATACGCAATATTACTGCCCAAGAAGCGGCTACAACAAAATCCATTCGGTTGGGGACGCTTGTGAAATTTTAATCGGTTCGGACCCAAATAGACAATGGTATTACGAAATTGAATTAAGTCCAGCAAACGATTTAATGCTTGCAAAGATGGAGTATAAAGGTAAGAATGAAAACGGGCGAGTTTTGTTGGGCGTAAATTTGGTGGAAAATTGTTTCGTGACGAGCAACGTAGAACGTACACAGAACGGTTATATCGCGCAAATCAATATTCCCGAAAAAGACATTATGACGGGTGACGGAGATATATATTTTAACGCCTATCGTTTAGAAACGGATGGCGGAGAAATGGAAAAGCATTTGTTTGCACTCAATCCTACGTTGTGTAAATATTTTCATACGCCCGATAAATATCTGTATTTGAAAGATTTTGTTAAGGAGAAATAAAAAATGAAATACGTTTTTAAGAAAGACGGTTGGAATAAAGATGATTTTATGTATGCATATTCGCCTGCCTGCAAAGAATTTCCCCAGTTTATACAAGAAGAAGATTGCATCGTAAATAAAGAAGGTTTGGGACTTTGCGGCTACCAATATATCAGTATTATCACCAAGAAAAAATATGCAACAGGCGTAAAAGCAACGACCCATTGTCGTTATGATAAATTCGGTGCGCCCTTAATCGCTTTTACGAATGAGCTTTGGGAAAAGGACGGAAATACCATGTACGGAGCGCATTTTGAAGTGGTTGCGTACGAGGACGGTTGTAACGTATGGTTGATTAAACCCAATCCTGAAGGACCGCGTCCTACGATTCCGAAAAAAATCGGTAGTTTGCCGTTTAAACTCGAAGATGGTTGTTTGCTTACGATGACGGTGAAAATGCTTGATAAAAAAATTTACATAGACATAAACGGAAACGCGTTTGAAGTGGAAAACGAAGAAATTCCCGATACGTTCCATCTTGGTATTACGGCGTGCGAAGGAATTAACCGCTTTTACAATTTTGAAATTGTAGAATAAATCTTGCAAAGTGAGATTGTTAGTATAAAAAAGTTGAAAACATATATTCAAGAAAACGAATATAAAAAAATCCGTTCCTTATGAGAAGGAACGGAAAAGGGATATGCAAGTTTTAATGGATTGTCGGAATGTGAAACTTTCGGTAAGCTGAGGGGGACAAGCCCTCTTTGCTTTTGAAAATTTCGGTGAAGTAGTTGGAAGAGGAAAAACCGCAACGTTCGGAAATTTGGGTTATGGAATGTTTCTTCTTTTCATCCAATAAATACTTTTTGGCGTTAATCAATCGTATAGACAACAAATAATCCATAGGTGAACATTGCAAATGCTTTTTGAAGTTATATAAAATAGTGGACTTGGAAACGAAAAATGAGGTGGACAAATCGTCTAAGACGATTTTTTCTCCAAAATGTGCATCCAAATAAGAAAGTATGTTGTTTAAAAGTGGTGGCATTTCATTATTGATCTTTTGTGGTTCGGTTTGAGAATATTCCTTAGTCACTAAATACAACAAGGTACTAAACAATGAATGGAAGAGATGCGTTTTTTTGTTTTCGTCCATTTGTTCATTTTTGTGTATATTTATTAAATCGTTCAATAAAGTTAAAACAAATTTTTGTTGTTCTTTTGGAATGGAAATAGCAATGGAAGATAATGATTTAACAATATTCATTTCCGATTCATCCAAAAAGAGCGGATGTGCGCAAATGGTGTAACGTTCGTATGCCGCGCCTTCCATTTTATGCGATTCATGCGGTGGTAAAATGAGCATAGACATAGCACTGATGGTGTACAAACGATTTAAAGAAAAAATTTTTCTTTCACCTTTGGTGAGAAAAAAAATTTCGTAATACGGATGCGAATGCAGAGAATTCATAATGTAGTTCGTTGTGCTTTCCACTTTGTTAATGTTTACAAGATTCATAAATAGAACCCCACCTTTGAGATATTTCTATGTTTTTTGTAAATTTTAGCATATTTTATATAGAAAGTCAAGTTTTTTTATGATATAATATGCCTGTAAATTGGATATTTGTTTCATTGGAAAAATTTTCGTATTGTAAAAGAACGAAAAACATTGTATAATAAGACGACCAATCACACTAAGAATATCCAAAAAAAGGATAAAAAAGAAAAAAATTAAAAGGAGTTATATAGATGAGAAAGAATTTTTTAGCTTCGATAGGAGCGGTTGCAATGAGCGCATCGTTTATTTTGACCTCTTGCGGTGGTAGAGTAGACACTGGCGTTCAGAAGGATGAATCGAAAACGACGTTATACATAACGACCCGTAATGCCGGTATCGGCGTAGAATGGTTGCAAAAGATAGCGGATGAATTTGAGAAAAAGTATGCCAACGTATCTTTTGAAGAAGGAAAACTTGGGGCGCAAATTATTGACGAACCGGATGCTGCAGTAGGCGGCAGTGCGGATTTATCCGTGCAGCCGGGTTCGCAATATAGTGTTATTGTAAACGACTGTGTATCGGTAGCAACGTATACGCAGCAAGGTATGCTTGCGGATATTAAGGATGTTGTAAAAGGGACGATGGATTTTGACGTTGTAGACGCGGATGGCAATGTAATTTCTATGGGCGAATCGAAAACGTTGGAATCGAAACTTTTCCCGCAAGCGCAAGAATATCTTGGAGAAACGGGTTCGTATTATGCGTTGCCTTGGACGTTGAGTTATCCGGCGCTTCCGTATAACGCTACGTTGTGGGAACAGAAGATGTTGCATTTTGCAGACGATAAAGAAGATGCGATTTATCTTTTAGATGAGCAAAATAATTTGCAGTTGAGCAACTATACGGGACAAGCGTATACGGGTAGGGGTTTTATAAAGAGTAAAGGTCAAGACAAATCCCCTGGCCCCGACGGTGAATACGGTACATATGACGACGGTATGCCGTCCACCTATGAAGAATTTGTATACGTGTTGGATTATATGGTAGAAGAAAAAGGGATTGCACCGTTTATTTGTTTTAGCGGTGGCAATTACGAATATTCGAATAAATTCTACGCGGCGTTTGCGTGCGGCTACGATAGTGCGGAAGATATGAAAGCGATGTTTGACGGATATACCGTGGGCGAAAACACGGTGGAAATCGTAACGGGCTGGGATGGTAATAATCCTATCATTGAAGATATTGCTATTGAGCAAGCAGACGGATATAAATTTTCACAAAGAGCAGGGAAATATTATGCGCTTGATTTATTGAAAAAGACGCTTGCCAAGGATAAATACCACAACGCAAAATTCGGCGATCCTTCGCACGCAATCACGCAAAAGTATTTCATTCAAAGTGCGTTGGAACCGGGTGAACAACCTATCGCGATGCTTTTAGACGGTTCGTTTTGGTATTATGAAGCGAATACCAGTTTAAAAGTTGCAGAGAATAATTACGGTTCGGTGGACGATATGAAAGTGTTGCCTATACCTCGTCAACTTTGCGGTACGGTAGAAGAAAACAAGGGTACCGTTTGGGCGTTGCCGAGTGAATTGAACGTATTTATGTATTTGAACGCAAATATTTTGCAAAATCCCGTAACGGAAAAGTTGGCTAAATTGTTTATGCGTTTTGCATACACGGACGATATGCTTGCTTACTATACGGAAATTACCAGTTTGCCTGTAGCCGTGAAATACGAAATTGGGGATCGTTATAATAAGTTATCCGCTTACGGAAAAGATCAATGGAATATTTATCAGAACGTAATAGAAAACGATGCGCTTGTTTTCCCGTTCTCGACGAGCGAAACGTATAAAAATAATCCTACCTATTACGATTTAATGAGCCATAAAGATATGTGGAAGAGTACAGGCTATGGACGTGCTTACGTTGAATTTGAAAGCGTAACGCCGATACCTGTAAAGTCGTGGTTTACGAGTTCTTGGCTTAGCAAAGAAACTTGGGATAGCGATTTTATGAAAAAATAATATTAGGAAAGAAAGCCTATCGTTGACAAGGAGCTTTTTATGAACAAAACGTTAAAAAGACATATTAAAAAACATATTTTTTGTTGGTCGTTTTTGATTGTTCCGTTGATACAATTTTTTATATTTTTCGTTGTTGTCAACTACAATCAAATTATAATGGCGTTTCAAAAATTTACGCTTGATGCAAGCGGAAAAAGTAATTACATTTTTTTGGACGATCCGTTCGGGAATTTTAAAGAAGTTTTTTACAAACTTTCAAATAATTTTCAGTTAAAAAAGTCTTTCGGGAATTCTTTGATAGCGTTTGCTTGCAACTTAATTTTTGGGATGAGTTTTACGTTGATATTTTCTTCGTATATCTATCATAAACGGATTTTTTCCAGTTATTTTAAGATTATGCTATTTTTACCGAATATCGTTTCGACGGTTGTTTTCGCTAGCATTTTCAAAAGTATGGACAATAGAGTTTTACCATATTTATTTGGCACGCCGAAAAATTTATTGACGGCAAGCGCTGATACGGATGCGCAATTTGTCATGCTGGTATGCTTTGGTATGTTTATGGGCATGGGTACGCAAATTTTAAGTTATTCAGGCGCAATGAGTGGGATTTCCGAATCTTTGGTGGAAGCGGCAACGCTTGACGGCGTGAATATCGTACAAGAATTTTTCTATATCACGGTGCCTATGATTTGGCCCACGTTCACGACGTTTATTACCGTTTCAGTAGCGGGATTTTTCAATCAACAATTGTCTTTGTTTAATTTCTTTGACGTAAACGCCAACGATAAACTATATACGTACGGATATTATTTATTTGTGCAAACGAAGAAGGCTATTTCCGATCACAGTATGTTGCCGGAATTGTCGGCAATGGGGCTTATTTTCACAACAATTATTACCCCGCTTGTGTTTTTTGTTCGATATATGCTTCGTAAATTTGGGCCGAGTGTAGATTAAGGAGGTTGATGGGATGTTAAAAATGAGAAAGAAATTATCCTTTTCGCCTATAAAAGTAATTATTTTTTTAGTATTGTTCGTATACAGTGCTGCGCTCGTTTATATGATAGCCTGGGGATTTTTCACTTCGTTAAAATCTGAACATTCTTATATGTACGATACGGGAAATCCTTTAAGTTTATTGCCTACGGGTGGGTTTGCCGCGCTGGAATGGAGCAATTACAAAGTGGTTTATGAAAGTTTTCAAATAAAAGTTGTCAAAACGGCGATGATTTACGATATTTGGGGGCTTTTAGGAAATTCTATTTTTTATGCAGTAGTTAGTTCGCTTTTGGGGGCTGCGGTTCCTTTTGTAGTTTCCTATATAACTGCAAAATACAATTATTCGTATTGTAAAATTATCAATACGATGGTTATTATTTTAATTGCATTGCCTATTATTGGCTCTACTGCTCCTACGATTCGCGTGTTGAATGACCTTGGGATTTTTGATACGCGGAGTAGTATCATTATTTTGCATTTGAATTTCATCAATACTTATTATTTGATATATTATGCGTCTTGGAAAGGAGTTCCCAACGAATACCGCGAGGCGGCGGAAATCGACGGGGCATCGGAGTATGCCATATTCTTCAAAATCATGTGTCCGATGATGTATAAGATGTATTTTACAATTTTCTTGATTTTATTTGTGGGATTATGGAACGATTATTCGTTTTCCCTGCTTTATACGCCGTCGTTGCCCGTATTGGCGTATGCCGTACAGCAACTTTCGGCAATCGGTATAAAAATGGGGAACATAGATACTCGAATTCCACCGATTGCATTGGCGGCATCGATGATGTTGTTGTTACCGATATTAATACTTTTTATTGCATTCCATGATAAATTGATGGGTAATTTGTCTATGGGGGGGTTGAAAGAATGATAAAAGAGAAAAGGAAAAAGTTTTTGATATCCACGTTGGGTCTTGTTTGTGCGCTTACTGCGGTTGTCGGTGTACGCTATGCCGTGACCGGGGTAAACGCACAAGAAGCAGAGCTTGATGCACAATTACAATCTACATATACGTTAGGGCAATCGATTGTTGCGCCTAAAGCAACGCTTTCGTACAATGGGAAATCGTACTCTGCGGTGTCTTATCTTACCTATCCTAGCGGTACGATGCGTTCTGCAAACAACTATTCTTTAGATGAAGCGGGCTTGTATATATTGGAGTATAAAGCAATTGCAGATGACGGGAAACTGTTAGAAGAAAGCAGAAAGTTTACCGTTTCGGACGTATTGTATTCGGTATCGAGTGAACGCTCAAGCGTGTATTACGGTTCGCATCAAAAATACGCACCAAACACGAAAGGTATTGTGGTTTCGCTTGCAAACGGCGACGTGTTCACTTACAATAAGGTGGTAGATTTAAAAGAGAAAAACTACACCGACGGTTTGGTTTCTTTTTTCAACGCGCCTGAAATCGAAGGGATACAGGACGCAAAATCGTTAATCGTCCGTTTTACGGATTTGTATGACGAAGATAATTATTTTGAAGTAGATTTTCATACGGCAAACAATGCGGCGGTTACGGCAGGCCCTTTGGATGCGCCAAAAGTAGGCTTGGAAAAAAGCCGATCCAGCGCAACGGATGCCACTTGGACACTCGTCACGTTTGAAAATAAGCAATACCGTATGTTCCAAGGGGATACGAGTTGGGGAACTCCGTTGACGTATAGAATGCAAAGTTCAACCGAATCGTATACGCTTGGGGAAAAGTGTGCCACGGTTTGCTACGATTACGATACGAAACAAGTGTATGCAAAGCCCACCAGTACGTATTTGGAAAACGGGTTGGTTGCGGATCTTGACAGCGATGTATTTTTCAAAAACAATTGGAAAGGCTTTACGACGGGGGAAACAATTGTTTCTATTTACGGTAAAGGTTATAACTCGTCTGCGATGAATTTTGTTATCACTGACGTAAACGGCGATGATTTAACGGTCGATACATTAGAACAGTCCGTAAACACGATAATAGACGTGGATACGCTTGGCTATGACGAGCAATCGTTGCCGTTTGGAATTGTAGGGGAAAGATATAATATTTTTGCCGCGCGCCTCACTGCACCGTTTGTGAGAACAGTAAAATTTGAAACGAAGGTGTATATAAATTATTATTCAAATAAGGTTGAAATTCCTACGCAGGACGGATATTTTATTCCAACGTTGGCGGGGGATTGTACGATTGAATATACTGCAACGGATTCTTTTGGGGTTAAAACGATTAAAACTTTGGATATCGAAATAAAGCCTTCGACGACACAAAACCTTGCGTTGACGTTGCAACAAGACGGCGTGCAAACGGGTAATGTGTTTGACGTATTCCGCGTTCCGTCCGTAAAAACAGAACACGTTAGTGGGAACGTATCGTTGGAAGTTACGGCGATTGCTCCATCTGGACAAAAAACGGCTTTAAATATCGATGAGTGGACGTTTATACCGACGGAAGTGGGAACGTATACGATTCAATACAAAGCGAGTGATTATATTTTGTCGACGGTGCTAGAAACGCAAATAAACGTAGTCTCGGTGAATGCTCCGAAATTTTTAAGCGATCCAATTTTAAACAGTTATTATATAAAAGGCGCTACGTATGAAACTCCTACACTGTTCGCTCATTATATAAAATCAGGAAAAACGGAACAAACGCAAGCACAAGTATACGTTTCCTATAATAACGGCTCGCGCGAGCAAGTTGGCGAGAAGTTTGCAGTGCAAAAAAGCGGTCAATTTGCGTTGATATATGTAGCGGAAGCAAACGGTGCAAGCGTAGAAAAGACTTATGCTCTTACGGCAATCGATGTGGGTTACGGCGCAGGAAATTCGTTGCACGTGCACGATTATTTTCAAACTAATCAGTCCGTGTCGGGAGAAAAGGGAACCTATAAAGGTGAAAGTGCGCCTGTGGACGGCAACGTCAAATTTGATTTTATTCATTCGGTTGGCGCATGGAATTTTTCAATAGATATGATTCCGCACGGTTTGTTGGAAGAAAATTTGCAATCATACGATTGTTTGGAATTGACACTGACCGATTCGGAAAATCCGTCTTCGCGATTAACGGTTGCATTAACCGCAAATGGAAATCAAACGCAAGTGCTTGTCAATGGGCGTTATCAAGTGACGTTAAACAAAGCGTTTGCTCACAAAAAGTTCTCTATCGGCTATGAAGAAAGCAGTAAAACGGTCACGTTTGATTTATCCAATCCTGTGGAAGTATTGTTAAATGCGGATGAGAGTATGTTTGCTGGGTTTCCCAGTAAAAAAGTTTTCGTTAGTTTTACTTTGAGAAATGTTAGAGATGCATACGTAGTGCAAGTTACTCAAATCAACAACCATCAACTTACGTCTCGCTCGGATGGTGTGGATCCTTCTGTTTATTTTGAAGGCATCGTTGCCAATACGGTGTATGCAAAACAAGACGTTATTACGATTCCACGTTTTTACGTGGAAGACGTTGTGGATATTATGCCGTCGTTTGAAATGAGCGTTAAAGACCCTGATGGGAATTTCGTCACGTCAGTGGATAATGTTCTTTTAGACGGTACACAAGATTTAACACGTTCGTACGAAGTGCGTGTGGAGCAGGTGGGTGTATATAAATGTTGGTATAAAGTACAAGACTATGCGGAAAACGGCGGACGTTTATACGTGATAAACTATACGGTGCAAGATTTTACGCCGCCAACGGTCAGCCTTTCAAAGACAACCGTTGAATATTCCGTTGAAGATACTATTACAATAGCAAAGGTAACGGCGACGGACGACGAGAGCGAGAATTGTATTATTGAAAAATTTGTAAAATCGCCATCCAATTATTATGAAGTATTAAGTGGCGATACGTTTAAAGCGACAGAAAAAGGTGTTTACCGAATCTTTTATTTCGTCTATGACGAAGCAAAGAATTTAACGGTTGTAAAATACGACGTGACCGTTGATTGATAAAAGGAGCAAGCGAAAGAGATGAAAAAAATCTTAGCAAGTATAATGAGTTTGTTGATGGCTTTTACGGTGGTAGGATGTTCTTGCGGAGGAAACGAGGGACTTTCGTCGTCCGTGGAAACGTCTTCTACGGAACAATCTGCAGAACAATCGGGCGCTCCTGAAACGGACGAATATATTTTACAAAACGGCGTAAGCGATTATAAAATTGTAATATCGCAAAATGCGTCGCAAACAATACAATACGCGGCAAATGAATTGCAGTTTTTCTTTAAAGATGCAACCGATTTTATGTTGCCGATTATTACGGATGCAGAGTGTACGTACAGTGAAGAAGCGAAGTATCTCTCCATTGGTGAAAATAACGTATTTGACGGGGCGAATATCACGTTGGATAAAGCGGCGTTAAAACGCAGTGGCGTACGCGTGGTGACCGAAGGTAACAGTTTGTTTATGTGTGGCGGTCAGGACGACGGTTCGTTATACGCCGTATATACGTGGTTGCAAGAAGAATTTAATTACGAGTTCTATTACGACGATATTTGGACGATTGAAAAGAACGTAAAAAATTTGAAACTTCGCGATTATGATTTGACGGATATTCCCGATTTTGATTATCGTAAATACACGAACAAGAAAATCCATGCCAGCGTAAGTACGGGTAGTAGACTGCGGGTAATGAATCCTTTAAACGGTAATAAGGATTTGCTAATTTTGGGTGTATCGCAAAGCACGGACGGTATATTAACAAGAACGTATATTCCAAAATCGAAATATTTTGCGGAGCATCCAGGGTGGTATTCTCCGTCGAACAATCACGCTTGTTTAACAGGTAGTAGTAATATGGACGGCGCATACAATGAAACCGAATATAACGCACTTGTGGACACGATTAGCGATATTATCATTCAAAGTTTTCAAATGGATATGGTGGGTGATAGAGTTGTTTTTGGCGGTGCGGACGAAGGATCGTCGTGTACTTGTAAAACGTGCGCGGCAGAACGGGAAGTATATGGTACATACGTCGGAAGTATGGTAAAGTTGGCTAATGCCGTTCGGGGAAAAGTAGACACTTGGATGAATAGCGACGAAGCAGAACCGTATAGACGGAACTGGACGTTGGAAATTCTCTCTTATGCGGGCTACGTGGAACCGCCTGTGAAAACGGACGCAAACGGTGAGAAATATCCTACCATTGAATGTGCAGAAGGGGTACATCCGTTCTGGGCACCGCTTAATACCGAATGGTTATTTCCAGTAGATCACGAGGCGAATGACCAGCATCGCGAATATATTTACGATTGGATGCTTTGTTCGGATAGATTTTCGGGCTGGTTGTATAGCACCAACTATAAAGACTTTATGTTGCATTTGGATACCTATAAAACGGTGTTGCAATACATGAAAATCATGAACGATTACAACTGTGATTATATGTTTATTGAAGGGCAAGTAGCGCAAACGGGTTTGACTACGGGTTGGGATATGCTGCAAAACTATATTCTTTGTAAGTTAATGTGGGACGTCGATGCCGACGTAAATGAATTGATAAATAACTGGTTTGACGTTGTATACGGACCGGCATCTAATGTTATGCAGGAAATATATGAAGAATCCTGTGTAAATCTTCAACGCATGAGCGATGAAGATTTGATGGGTGAAAACGTATTACGTCGTTATAAAAACGCTTATCGTGATATGTTGAAAGCGGATTATTATCCAAAGAATCTATTGTTGCGTTGGATGGATATGTACGATGAAGCACTCAACCTTGTAGAAATAGAAGGTGGCACGGAAATTATGAGAAAGATGATTTTGGCAGAGCGTCTTTCTACGCTCTACACGTATTTAGAGTTGAATTACACGACTTTGACTGCGGGTAGTGTCAATGCGTATGCAACGCAATTTTTCAACGATTGTGATTATACGCAGCTGTATTGTATGCGCGAGGCGACGGAGCTAACCAATCGCAAAACGTTAAAGGCGAAATATTCGTTGTATGGTTATAAGGAGTAAAGAAAATGAGAAAAGCGTGGAAAAGAAGGATTTTGTTCTTTTTAACGACGGTTTGTTTATGTGCGTTTTGTACGGCAACGGTAGCCTGTGATAATAACGAACAAACGGATAGCGGTGTAGAAGTCGGTGTTGAAGAAGAAACCATGTTAGATTTAAACTATCGTTATTACGAGTTGGAAATTTACGATAACGTAAGCCTGTATCCTATTTTGCAAAACGTTGACGGTAAAATTGAATGGACGAGCGCCAATGAAACGGTAGCCATCGTATCGGACAACGGTTTCGTGGAAGGTACGGGCGAAGGGGAAACGACGATAACGGCGACGGTGGACGATTATACCGCCATTTGTCGTTTGGTCGTGTCTAATAACCAACTCGTTCCGCAATTGCGCGTGGATAGCGACGCTATTTCGGTGGTAAAGAACAACCAGTTTGCGTTAAATCCAGTGTTATATTATAACGATAAGGTAGTAGAAGGCGTAGAATTTTCCTATTCTTCTTCCAACGAAAGCGTTGCAACCGTTTCAGGCGGTAGCGTGCAAGGCGTGGCATATGGTAGCGCGACGATTAGCATTCTTACGCAATGGAAACATTTCAAACAAGAATTCACATCGAAAGTTGTATCAGTGGAAGTAGTTCCGCATTTAGGGTTGCGTGTGACCAATGCGGATGAACTTACATTGTATACAACACATGCGTTGGGAGACAATACGTACGAAACGCAAAAGACGGTGGAATTTGAATTGTTGTTGGACGGCGAAGTGCAAGCAATTTCGGCAAATGAAATTGTTTGGAGCGTGGCAGACAGTGAAATTGTAAACGTGTCAAACGGTGAGGTTTCCGCGTTAAAGGCGGGGGAAACGACGATAACGTTGCAATATTCAACGACGGTTGATGGTAAAACGTTTGATTTAGAAACGTCGGTGACGGTGAAAGTGGACCGCCCGATTATGGAAAAATCAGGCGAGATATTGGTGGACATGTGGATAGACACCAATGCTGAGCGCGATAAGAGTAGCGTTTCGCTTTCAGCTGAAGAAATTTTCGGCGAAAACATAGACATTACGGAAGTTTTGGATGTAGAAAGCGGGCGACATTATCAACTCGTAAACAATTCCTTTAAAAATAACGCCAATTTAATAGTTGGGGAGAGAAAGTGGATTATCTATAACCAAGACTACGGCGTAGAAACATCAGTTGTCGTTGCGGATATGGTGATAGAAACGGTAAACGATTTACGGGTTTTTAACGAAGTATTGAAGGGCACCGTTTACGGATATTACGTTTTAAATAATGATATCAATTATTTGGGCCAAAACTTTGGTTTTAGTTCGCAGTCCTTTTTCGGTACGTTTGATGGGCGCGGATATACCATATCGAATATTCGCTTAAACAAAGGTTTTTTCTTTAATATCGGTGCCAAAGCGGTGGTAAAGAATTTTGGGCTTATTGATTTTACACTTGCTTCCACTACGGAAGCGGGCGCGTTTGCAAGTACGTGCCTTGGCGAATTGCATAATCTTTACGTAAAAGGCGTTTCATACGCATCGTCTAATTCGGGAGCGTTTGCTTTTCGGTTTTATGAAGGCGCAACGTTAACGGATTGCGTGGCGGAGATGGAATATATTGGCACAGGCGAAGTTGCACCGACGTGTGGTGCGTTTGCAGCGAACATTTATTCCATGGTTACGGTTGAAAACTGTTACGTTGTGACGACGACGTACGCGGGAAACGGCGGAACGGATTTTGTGGGACAGGATAGCGTTAGCTCGTTGGACGCTTCGAAGGCAGGAATTTATTCTACTATGTCCGCGTTGAAAGATTCGAGAAAAATTACAAACAGTATTTTACTTAACGAAGATTTACAAATTTCCGTCGACGTAAACGAGTTGCTTGGATATACGACGATTTCGTCGAATATGCCCGTTGTTTGGAGTGTACCGCAAACGTCGAATGTGACGTTTGAAAACGGCGTTTTTACCACAGAATCGGAAACGCCTATTTACGTGACGGTTACTGCAACGTCCGTTATGGACGAAACGAAAACTGCAAGTCAAACGGTAAGCGTGAAAAAAGCGGCGGTTACCGAAACGGATCGCGCGGACGTAAATATTTTGACGGCGGCGGATGGACGATATACGATACAACTTTCCGATGAACTTGATGCGGCGGACGTTATCAGTGCGACGCTTGGTTTGGATATGTATAAAACTTTTACGGACTTGCGAATCAACGCGGAAGATAATATAATTTCTTTGCCTTGTGCCGTGATTACGTCAGGAGTGAACACTTTATACTTAAACACGTTGAACGGATATTATAAAATGAGTGTTAAATTGAGTGTTCCCGAAACGGAAACGCTTGAAATCATTACGTTGCAAGGTGAAGAAGTGGAAGGTGAATACACCCTTTCCTTTGGTGAAAACCTGTCGGTGAGTGATGTTCGTTGGTTGGTTTCAGAAGTGGATTTATTAACCCGTTATGAAGAACCTATGGTTGACGAAAAGGCGAACACGTTGAAAATTCCCGCATCTGCGGTAGCAGACGGACAAACGACGCTTTATATCGGCACGTCGGACGGTTATTATTCCGTTATTGTAAAAAATTGGTTGCAAAGCACGCCTATTTCCACGGCGGAAGAACTTGCTGCGGCGTTAAACGATCGGTCGGGTAATAAATATTATCTTACGAACGATATTGATATGTCGGGCGTTTCGTTGGAAACGACGATGGAAACGGCGTCGGGAGTAGAATATAACCGTACGCGGTTTGTGGGAACGTTCGACGGGAACGGGTATTCGATTACGAACGTACGCTTTACGACAAACTGGATATATTCCGTACAAGGTTCGTTTAATAATGTGGCGATTTATGCAACGGCTACTATTGCAGAAACAACGGGCAAAACGGGGTATATATTCTTCATTAGTCAATTGTACGGCGGGACGGAAATGCGGAACGTATACGTGGATTTGACGGTGGATTTAGACGCGACGTCTACGCATGCCGAGGCAACGAATGGAAAAATACTCGCTTCACAATACGGTATGTTTGAAGACGGCAAAGATCTGGGCGAAGCGTTGTTGGAAAATATTCTTTTCGACGTAAAAACGTTAAACGAAAGCTACGAAGTTGAAAAGGACGGCGAAATAATCGCTGGTAGCGTGGGTAAAACCCCCTTGCTTATGTACCGTTTCAATAATGTAAACGTGACCATGCGGAACGTATACGTAATCAGTGATAAAACGGCTCCTCTATTAAGAGAATGCAAGAGCACGGCGAAAGGCTCGTTATTGTTGCAAAATGGTAACGACGAATCGTTGTTAATTCAAGCGACGGCGAGCAACGCATACAGTTTTGGTGGAGAATATACTTTTGTAAATATGAGCCGTTTCTACCGTTCGGATTATGCGAGCGTGTTTAAAGGCGAAATTTGGGACGATATCGTCAAGTTTGACGCGGACAGTTTTTGGACTGGATATACGCCGATATCCACAGCGGACGAATTGGTGGCTGCGTTAAGCAGTAGCGCGCGTATGCAGTATTACTTGACGCAAGATATTGATATGAGCGGAAAGAACTTAACGGGTTATTTCGGCGGTCTATTGGATGGCGATGGTCATAAAGTATACAACATAACGTATGTGGGTAGTAGTTACATTAAAGAAATTGAAACGGCGACGCTTAAAAACGTTGCGTTCTACGCTACGAGAGTAATATCCGCAGGCACGACAACGACGCAGGAGTTTTCGTTTATTGGTACTTTGTGGAAGGCGACGTTAGAAAACGTGTATATTGAAATTACGTTAGACGGCAACGCGGCGGAGTGTTTTGTGTACGGTGGTATCTTCGGGCATACGGCAAATTCGAACGTTACAGTGAATATGACAAACGTTGTAGGCAACGTGAAATTTGTCGATTGCGAAGAAATAACGGTAAAAGAATTTGGTTTATTATGGCGCTTGCAACGTGGTACGGTGAATATGACTAACGTATATATGCTTGGCACGGAAAAATCAGAAGGTACTTCTTCAGGTGCGTATTTAATTCGTATATTCCGAGCACTTTCAGTCGATAATGTTACGCGTATGTATACAGTGTTAAACGGTGCAGACGAAAAAATAACGGAAACGAACGCATTATCTACGCAAAACGCTACACCGACACAACTTGTACAAGGACAATACTGTTTCAAAGATTTGGCAACGTTTAAGCAAAGCGCGTATAAAGCGTACTTGCAAGACGACGTACACCTTTGGGATAATGTATTTAAAGTTTAAAGGCAAATATCGTTAGAGTTGACCAAAAATTTATTGAACGGCAGACAAGAAAATCAAATTTATCAAATTAGAATTAAAAAAATCAGTCAATTTGTAGGCTATAGCCGTAATCAAAGCTATTATGCGAGAATGGGAGCAAACTATTGTGAATAATATGTTTTTATATTGTAATCCTTCCGTATTCGTTATCGGGAATGAGTACGAGATTTTGATTAATTTAAATGCGTTTGGTATCTGCTTCATTAAAGTAGACGATACGTTTTACTATGAAGAAAATTCGGGTGTATTACCTTCTGAACGCACGGTTGTCAAAATCCGCGTACCACAAAAAGAGCTTGATAACGCAAAAGAATACACGGTAATTTTTCGCCAAACGGACGAAAGAAAGAGCTACTGGTCAACATTTCTGCCCCCAAAAACAGCGAATTTCGTATTCAAACCGCTTGAAAAAACGGAAGATATTCATTTGTTTCATATATCCGACGTGCATTATGATTTTGAGATTGCCAAAAAGACCGCAAGCTATTTCGGGACAGACGTAGATTTATTCGTAGTCAACGGCGACATCGGAGAAGTGGAAACCGTACAAAATTATTTGGAAGTGTGTCAATTCGTCGGTGAAATCGCAAACGGTCAAATTCCCGTGATTTTTTCGCGCGGTAATCACGATACGCGTGGACGGCTTTCTCATCTTTTCCCTGATTACTTCCCAAGCCAGGGAAAAAAGACGTATTATACGTTTGAAGTGGGTTGCTTAAACGGTGTAGTGCTTGATTGCGGGGAAGATAAATTGGACGTTAGAAAAGAATACGACTCTTCCGTGGATACGCCCGTGGAGTATTTGGGCCTTAACCGTTTCCACGGCTATCGCAAACAGGAGTTGGAATTTTTAAAAACGATACAAAAACGGACGGATAAAATTACTTTTGCGGTATCGCACGTATGTCCTGCTATGACGACGTTGCAAGCGGGCGGGCAATTTGATATCGATAGGGAAGTTTATACGAAGTGGTGCCAGGAATTAGACCGCATAAATCTTGCTTTTATGCTTTGTGGACATTATCATCGCGCGTTTATGATTATGCCTGACGACAAACGAAATTTAGTACCGCATAACTATCCCGTGGTTGTTGGCGCTGACCGCGAAACCGAGCATTTTTTGGGCGCGGCAATCGTATTGAATAGGCATAGTGCCGAAGTGTTGTTTACCGACGAAACGCATACGGTACACGAAAAACATACGCTATTATTTTAATAACCTATTTTATAGTATAGGCTACAATAAAAGGTATGAAAAAGAAATTGATTTTAGTAGGAGCACCGCCTGCCTGTGGAAAAAATTACGTCTCGAAGTTGATATGCGAGAAAGTGGAACATATTACGTATCTTGATAAGGACGATTTAAGTGAGTTGGTTCGTTGTTGTTTTACGCTTTGCGATGAAGAGTTGGATATGGACGGGGATTTTTACATAAAAAATTTGCGTTCTAGTGAATATAATACTCTATTTCAACTTTCTTTTTCTGCATTACGCTTTGGAGAATTAGTGCTTGTAAACGCGCCTTTTGTTCGTGAAGTACGTGATATGGAATATATGCATGCACTGAAAGAACGAGTGAAAGCAATGGGCGCGGAACTCGTCTTGATTTGGGTGGTTGCACCTATTGACGTTTGCTATGAAAGGATGAAAACAAGAAATTCGGATAGAGATAACTTGAAGTTAGCGAAATGGTCTGAATATGTAAAAAACATTGATTACAGTATTCCCACACTGTTGGAAGAGAAAGGGCTTGTAGATAAGCTTATTGTTTTTGATAATGCAAACGACAATACAGCGCAAACGTCGTTGCGCAAAACCGTAGAGATTTTAAAAGAGTAGATGTATATGTTAAATAGAGAAGAAATCATTAAGGACGTGGAGAAAAATAAAATTATCGTTATCTTGCGTGGATTTGATCGGGAACAATTAATTCATACCGTAGCGGCTATGGAAAAAGGCGGGATAAAACTTGTTGAAATTACCTTTGATCAATCGGGCGTAATAAGCGATGAAACGACGGCGGCAAATATCCAAGCACTTAAAGAACATTTTGCTGGGCGCGTTAGAGTTGGTGCAGGTACGGTTATGACCGAAGCACAGGTAGAATATGCCTATCGTGCAGGGGCGGAATTTATTATATCTCCTGATTGTTATGAAGCCGTGATTAAAAAGACGAAAGAATTGGGCATGGTTTCTATGCCAGGAGCCTTTACGCCGACGGAAGTAGCTAATGCACATCGATATGGCGCGGATTTTGTCAAGCTTTTTCCTAACTCCGAAGTAAAATTGTCCTATCTTAAAGCGTTGATTGCGCCGTTATCGCATATTAAATTTCTTGCGGTGGGCGGTGTAGATGCAAACAGCTTTCAAGATTATATTGCAACAGGAGCAAAGGGGGTAGGCATAGCAACGGCAATTGCGGATAAAAAAGCGATTGTTGCTAGAGATTATGAAAAAATTACAAGGCTTGCAAAAGAGTTCACGTCGTTATTATAATTATTGGTATTTTTTGTGCCTTATGAATACATGAAAAAGGAATTAAAAAGTTTGGAGTGTAGTGGTGAACGCGTATTTATTTGATTTGGACGGTACGTTGATAGATTCTATGCCGACATATATAACCGTTATGTTGCGATTTTTAGACAAGTACCATATCCCATATGAAAAGGATATCGTAAAAACGATTACACCGCTTGGGTATAAGGGCACGGCGGAGTATTATAAAAAGCTTGGAGTCGATTTATCGGTAGACGATATCGTTAAACAGTTGAAATCGGAGATTCAAAAGGAATACGAAAACAATATTCCCGCAAAAGAAAACGTGATAAGCGTATTAAAAGCGTTGAAAAAGCGTGGTGCTACGTTAAACGTTTTAACGGCAAGCCCGCATGCAATGTTGGATTGTTGTTTGAAACGCTTGGGGATATTTGATTTATTTGAAAACGTCTGGTCTTGCGATGATTTCAATAGAAAAAAGACGGAAGTTGCAATATATCGAGAAACCGCGGATAAGATGGGCGTAGACATAAAAAATATTGCGTTTTTAGATGATAATTTACTTGCGTTGACAACCGCTAAACGGGCAGGTATGCACGTTTTCGGCGTCTATGATAAATCTTCCCAAGAATATGCGGAAGAAATTAAGAAAATATCCGAAAAATATATCGTGGATTTTTGTTCGCTTTTGTGAGCGGTCAAATATTTTATAGCGAAATGAAGAATGTAGTTTTATTACGATAAATATATTGAAAGCAGAAAAGGAATTTGATCATGAAAAAACGGATACATGCATGTATATTTTCTCATGTATGGTGTTGAAAAAGGATATGTAACGATTAAAAAAATTTTTGATTCGGTTGGGGTAAAAGAGAATTGTAGATTGGTAAAAACCCTAAAAAAGTATTGGTGGGGCGCAGATACTGTTTGGTCTGCAATTTGCGATGAAACAAAAAATGGGTTGGGGAAATGTTACCTGAAATTATTTTATTAGCATTGGAAATTATCGGAACGGTAGCGTTTGCAATCTCTGGCGCATTTGTTGCAATCAAAGCAAAATTTGACGTTTTTGGCGTACTCGTTATCGGATGTATCACAGCAGTAGGTGGTGGAATTACACGAGATATTTTAATCGACGTAACCCCACCTGCTATTTTCTCGAAAATTTATATCGGAGGTATTGCGTGTTTGGCTTCGCTTATCGTGTTTATCGTGGCGTATATCAAACGCAAGAAATTTGACGAAATTAGAGAACGGATAGAACATATCAACAATATATTCGATGCAATAGGACTTGCTGCATTTACGGTAATGGGAACGGAAATCGCGTTTACAAACGGAATATCGGAAAATGTGTTTTTATCTATAACAATCGGTGTATTGACAGGCGTAGGCGGTGGCGTGCTTCGGGATATCTTAACGGAAACACCGCCGTACATATTCAAAAAGCACGTGTATGCGTTGGCTTCCATTTTAGGCGCGGTATTATATTATTTAATAAGAATATGGGTAAATGATACGATATTACCCAGCATTGTGGCAATGATATTTATCATAGGCATAAGGCTATTAGCGACAAAATATCGTTGGGATTTACCGAAAATAAAATTACAGGAGCAAGACAAATGAAAATGAATGCAATCATCAAGCCCGCAAGAGAAAAGGGCTTGGAACTGGTACAAAAAGAAATACCGCAAATCGGCTTTGGCGAAGCACTCGTGAAAATCCATTATACGGCAATTTGCGGAACGGACGTACATATCTACGATTGGAACGAGTGGGCGCAAAAGACCATCAATCCGCCTATGACGATAGGACATGAATTTGTAGGCGAAATTGTAGAAATCAAAGGTGCAACGGACAATTTCAAGGTGGGTGATATCGTAAGTGCAGAAGGACACGTGGTGTGCGGAAAGTGCCGCAACTGTCGTGCAGGCAGAAAACACCTTTGCCCGAACACCCAAGGTATCGGCGTAAATCGCGATGGTATCTTTGCGGAATATGCAAGAATACCTATTTCTAACTTATGGCTTTGCGATACGCAGGCAATCCCCGAAAAAATGTATGCGATTTTCGATCCTTTAGGAAATGCTACGCATACTGCACTCAAATACGGTATGGTAGGCGAGGACGTCGTGATAACGGGCGCAGGCCCTATCGGGATTATGGCGGCGGCGATTTGCCGTCACGTCGGCGCAAAGAACGTCGTACTTACGGATATTAGCGATTATCGATTAGAGCTTGCCAAACAGGTTTGTCCGTCGATTACGACCGTAAATACAAAGGAAAAGCGCTTAAAAGACGTGCAAGGCGAAATCGGTATGAAAGAAGGCTTTGATATCGGCTTGGAAATGAGCGGTAGTCCCATTGCGTTCAATGAAATGATAGAGAATATGATTATGGGCGGAAAGATTGCAATGCTTGGCGTGCAGGGCAATAATACCACCATTGATTGGAATAAAGTCATTTTTAATATGTTGACGATTAAAGGTATTTACGGAAGAGAAGTATTTGAAACGTGGCATAAGATGACGGCAATGTTGAAATCAGGCTTGGATATTTCCAAAATCATCACAGCGGAACTTCCTTATGCGGAATTTGAAAAGGGGTTTGAAATGATGCATAGCGGAAAATCGGGTAAAGTAATTTTGGATTGGAGGAATGTAAAATGATAGATAAGAAATATTTTCAGGATATATTAGACGATATAAAGACAAGCGGACTTTGGAAAGAAGAACGTATTATCACTACCCCGCAAAGTAATTGCATTGATACGACGAAAGCAAACGGCGTACTCAATTTTTGTGCGAATAACTATTTAGGGCTTTCCAACAACGAAGAACTTAAAAAAGCAGCAATCGAGAGTTATGAAAAGTACGGCTACGGACTTTCAAGCGTGCGTTTTATTTGCGGTACGCAAACGATACATAAAGAACTTGAAAACAAAATTTCGAGCTTTTTAGGCACGGAAGATACCATTTTATATAGCAGTTGTTTTGACGCAAACGGCGGATTATTTGAAACGATAACGACGAAAGAAGACGCGATTATTTCCGACGAACTCAACCATGCAAGTATTATCGACGGCGTAAGGCTTTCCAAAGCAACCAAATATCGTTATAAAAATAACGATATGGAAGATTTGGAAACGAAACTTAAAGAGGCGGACGAAAACGGTGCAAAACATAAAGTTATTGTAACGGACGGCGTGTTCTCTATGGACGGCATTATTGCAAACTTAAAAGGTGTTTGTGACCTTGCAGAGAAGCATAACGCGCTTGTGGTAGTAGACGATTCTCACGCAACGGGATTTGTCGGCGATACGGGCAGGGGAACTGCAGAATATTGCGAAGTGCAAGGCAGAGTAGATATCATCACGGGCACGTTTGGGAAAGCGCTTGGCGGTGCAAGTGGTGGATTTACAAGCGGTAGAAAGGAAATTATTGATTTGCTCCGTCAAAGAAGTAGACCGTACCTGTTCTCAAACACGGTTGCGCCTGCTATTTGCGCTACGACATTAAAGGTGCTTGAAAAAATCGAAAAGGACACTTCTCTTCGAGATAAGGTAATGGAAAACGCAAAATATTTCCGTAGTGAAATGGAAAAGAACGGATTTGATTTAGCAGGGAAAGACCACGCAATCGTTCCCGTAATGCTCTACGACGCGGTACTCAGCCAAAAGGTAGCGGAAAAGATGCTTGAAAAGGGCATATACGTAACGGGCTTTTTCTATCCCGTCGTACCCAAAGACAAAGCGCGTATCCGTACGCAAATGTCGGCAGCACACAGCAAAGAAGACATCGATAAATGCGTACAAGCGTTTGTGGAATGTAAAAAGGAATTAGGTTTTTAATAATCAATTTACAAAAAGGGGCTACACGGTTTGTAGCCCTAAAAAAACACTTTTCAATACGAACATATGTTTGCATTTTTTGATAAAAATCGACAAAAGGAGCGAAATGAAAGAAAATAATGGGAAGAAAAAATATAGATATACGTATTATACGGCTACGGGGAAAGAAGAAATCGACGTGGACGAAAAGTGGTATGAAATATTAAGCCAAGCGGATAAGGATATATTAAAGAAAATCGTCAAACGGTTAAAGAAGAAAACAACGGTAGACGAGTTTATAGAGTCGCGCGTTTTGCCGATTTTAGAAAAGGAAGAAAAAGCGAGAATAAAAAACTTTCAAAAAATTTACGGTAGAAAAGTAAAAAATACTAAAATGTAGTTGCTTTTTAATAGCGTTTATGCTATTATATAATTGTAAGGAGAAACGAAATGATAGACTTAACAGTAGAAAGCATTTTGAAAAGGAGAAAAGAATTAGGTCTTTCGCAGGCGAAATTAGCGATAAAATGCGGTATTCCGCAATCTACGATAGGGAGAATAGAAAGCAAGGCGTTTGTGCCGAGTATGCAAACGTTAGAAAAGATATTTGAGGTGCTTGGTATGGAGTTCGTTTGTAAAGAAAAGGATAATAGACCTGCATATATCCGTAAGTGGGATAATATAGGTTTTACTTGTTATTGGAAAGACGAGCCTGTTTCCGAAGTACACGTGGAAAATATGAGAGTATACGTAAAACGCTTTGTAAAAAATCATCCTATCAAACAAATATTTCCCGTAGAAGAAATGGACGTATTCAAATTAACGGAAATTTTGAAAACGAGATGTTGGGAAGATAATCGGGCGGGCATAGACGAGTTACTCAAAAAAATCGGCGTACCTTTTTATGACCCGTTGGAGATTGTAAGAAAGACGCACGGAGTTTCTTATAACGATTTTTTGTGGATACAGTTTCGTGGCGAGCATTTAAGATGGAAAGACGTTGCACCGAGGAGGTTTAGAAATGTCTAAATTGGATTTCGATATACGATTAACGGACGATTATTTGGTGGATACCGACGGAACGAGCGACGGTACGCAAATGAAATATTTTTCGGACGGATATTGGTATAAAACGAATAACGAAGGGGAAGAAGACATCGTTGAATATTTAGTTTCCAAATTGTTGACGTTTACAAATATGCCTAAAGAAGCCTATGTATTATACGAACGTGGGGTTGTAAACGGAAAACGGGCGTGTCGAAGTAAAACTTTTATAAATCCAGACGAAACATTTGTGACGTTGGATAGAATGCACGTGAATATTACAGGTCAGCGCTTACATGAGGCGATTCGCTTGATGAAAGGGATAGAAGAATCGGCAAAATACGTCTTGGATTTTTTCAAGGACGTGATAGATTTGGATTTGTCGGAATATTTTAGCCGAGTATTTACGGCAGACTATATTACGCTTAATGAAGATAGGCATTTTCATAATTTAGGGGTAATTATGTCTGTTGATGGAAAGTACCGCCCGGCACCGATTTTCGATAACGGAAAATCGTTGTTAAACACAAATCCGTCTATCAATTATAGATTGCCAATTGAAGAAAATGTAAAACGCGTAACGGCACGTCCTTTTTCGGGTTCGCATAAGCGAATGCTTAAATATTTTGGGAAAGGCTTTGAGTTGGATAACGACGCGGCGATTGCTTGGCTAAAAACGGAAGAAGATTCGTTTTATAAAGAAGTATTATTGTATCAATTAAAGAACGGTTTGGCTTTCTAAAAACAAAAATAAAAATTTTTTCAAAAGTCGCGCATAAAAATGGAATGCCCATCGCTATATAGTGAAGGGATAAGATATAACTAAATGAAAACAGAGATTCTCACGGAGTAAAACCCCGTGGGATTTTCTTATCTAAAAATTATAAGGAGGTGGGTTCAATGCACAATTTTTAGTCTTAGCGACGGACTTAAAGCGTTGGAATTTTGGAATGAAAGTATAATGGGGTGAATCTATTTCGTCGTCATAGCGAGGAACGTATTTGGCTTGCCAAATACCGATTTTTTAAATCGCCTCGTTAGGGGAAACCCCTAATACCCCAAACAAAAAAAAGAAAAGGAGGAGCTACCAATGTAAATATAAAAGACGGGCGGACGGTCTTAAAACAGTCCGTAAAATTAAAACGGAAAGCTATGGAAAATGTTGCAAAGTAGCCCAAAAATCATAGCAGGTTAAGAAAAATGCAACAAGTGGCATTTTTGAACCTTTCGCACGGCGAAAGGGAAGCAAGTGGGAAACCCACTTCAAACGAAAAATTTAAGGAGGTAAATTAAGTGCGAGGAAAAAGAAATACAGATAGAAATACAAGGAAATTTATATCTATTCCCGATACGCAAAAGTGGGAACAGATAGATGAACTTATGGCAATGAAAAAGTATGAAAAGAGTTTTAATAAAGTTATCAATGAAGCATTAGACTACGGCTTGCCATTGCTATTAAAAGAAGCCAAAGGTGAAGTAACCTACGAAAGCGAAACGGAAAAGTACGACGAAAAGCAAGTGAAAATGTATTATAAATTAGACGAATTGCTTATGGAAGTGGTAAACTTATTAGAAGAAGTTATATTAAGTGAAATCATAAACAAATCGTTGTTATGTTCTCTATTTAATGAAAAAGTGAGAGAATTAGGGGATACATCCACAAGCGGAAAAATATTAGCGGAAGGTCTTTTACGGGATACTCCTAAGTATTTGGAAAACTATGAAAGAAGTGAACTACGAAGGCTAAGAGCGAAAAGGCAAGAAAAAGAGAATAAATACAAACAAAACACTTGACAATACCGTGATAGCACGGTATAATAGACTTACATGAAAATGTAAGGAGAAAGTCAAATGGAGAAACAATTAACGCCGAAACAAAAGGCAAGACAAAAGTATGAACTTTTGCATAAGGAAGAGCGTGAAAAGGCAACCAAGCAATTTAATACGCGACTTCCTGTCAAAGAGTATGACGAAATTACATCGTTCTTAAAAAGCAACGGTATTGCGAAAGTGGATTTAATACGAATAGGATACCAAATGCTTAAAGAACAATCACAGCGGAACACAATATAGTGCTTAATACACCCGTAACGTCGGGAATTAGAAAGGAGATAAATTATAAAATAGGGCAACCGTGCTTATCTTTCCGTTAAAAGTGCGGTTATCAACCCTATACAATAAAAATAATAAGGAGATTTGAAATATAAGGATTTAGAAACATTAAACAAAATTATTCATAACTTAAAATCACAACCCAATGCGG
>JAZQLI010000025.1:0-3508 GCA_045542595.1 Candidatus Scatosoma sp.
TTCGAATGTGCTAAACTATGTATGTCATTCACCTTGAATGTCCTCCTTTTGGTTTTTATTTTGGGTTTGCAGACCTCAATTTATTATACCAAAAGGAGTTTTTATTTTCAAGAATTATATGTTTAACAGTTCCTGAACCCCCGCGTCTAACGCGGGGTATTCTTTATACAATAAAACCTCGAAACGCTAAATTGTGCGTTTCGGGGTTTTCATATAAAAAGACACCTATTTAGATGTCCTATGGAACTGTTAGGTGGGGTTGTATAAAGCGAAGCGACTTTATGCCGACTCGTCGGCGGTCTACAATAAACAAAAAAGAAAAGGACACCATTTTAGGTGTCCTTTGGAGCTACTAGGCGGATTTGAACCGCCGACCTCGTCCTTACCAAGGACGCGCTCTACCAACTGAGCCATAGCAGCATTGCAATCGATTACTATGATATTATAGTGAAACTAAAATAAAAAGTCAAGCCAAAACAATTCCTTTTTGAAAAAAAATTTTTAATTCTATATAAAAATTATTGCGAATAGTACAAACCGTTGAAAACATACGATAGATTAACGTCAAATGGAGGTGTGTTCGTATGTTTTTAGATTTTTTGTGGATGATTTTAGGAAAGATTGTATTTTTCACAGGTGCAATCGCTTCGAAAAATTCTTTTCCAAAACCGCTTTCTAAAGAAGAGGAAGAAAAGTATCTTGCACTTGTAGAAAAGGGGGATAAAGATGCGCGGGAAACACTAATTCGTCATAATATGCGTTTGGTGGCGCATATTGCTAAAAAATATACGGGTGCAGCGGAAACGGACGATTTGCTTTCTGTTGGCAGTATCGGACTCATCAAGGCGATTGATACCTTTCGCGTAGGCAAAGGCACAACTTTGGCGACGTATACCGCGCGTTGTATCGAAAACGAAATTTTAATGCTTATCCGCGCAAACAAAAAGCATAAAAACAATCTTTCCTTATCTGACCCCGTAGGCACGGATAAAGACGGGAATGAATTGACTTTGATGGATTTATTATTTGAAAAGGAAGACTGCGTTTTTGAACAGGTAGAACGCACCGTTCGCCGTGAAAAATTATTAGAACAAATTCAACGAGTTTTGAGTGAGCGAGAATATACAATTCTATGTTTACGTTACGCATTGAAAGGCGGAATTCCTTTGCCGCAACGGGAAGTGGCAAACGTACTTAAAATTTCCCGTTCGTATATTTCACGCATAGAAAAACACGCCATTGAAAAGCTCCGTTTGCGGCTTTGCGCGGAAGATTTTCTCGAATAAAAGCCGAAAAAGAAGTAATATTAAGAAAAAAGAGATAAAATTTGTAAAAAAGCGGAAAAAATTGCCTTTGCCTACTTGAAATTTTTTAGGGAATATGCTATACTTGTATTCAGTTGAGTGCTTAATAACCATTCGACAGTATAATTACGCGAAAAATTTTTTGGAGGAATTTCACAATGACAATATCACAAGATGTTGCACAAATGTTCTGCGTGGCAAAAGGCGCAGGCGTTGCTCGTCATGAAAACGCTGCTATTCCCGAAGAAGGCAAGTGGATTCACGCGAAAGAGATTAAAGACATTAGCGGCTTTACCCACGGTATCGGTTGGTGTGCACCGCAACAAGGCGCTTGTAAACTCAGCTTAAATATTAAGCAAGGTATCATTCAAGAAGCGCTTGTAGAAACCATCGGTTGTTCGGGTATGACGCACTCTGCAGCTATGGCAGCGGAAATATTGCCTGGTAAAACGCCTTTGGAAGCTTTGAATACCGACCTTGTTTGCGACGCAATCAACACGGCTATGAGAGAATTGTTCTTGCAAATCGTCTACGGACGTTCGCAATCGGCATTTTCCGACGACGGTTTGGCTATCGGTGCAGGCTTGGAAGACTTGGGTAAAGGCCACCGTTCGCAAGTGGGTACGATGTATTCCACATTGCAAAAAGGCGTTAGATATCTTGAAATGGCAGAAGGCTACGTAACCCGTCTTGCGCTTGATGCAAATAACGAAGTTATCGGCTACGAATTCGTTTCGCTTGGTAAAATGACCGATTTCATTAAGAAAGGTATGGAACCCAACGAAGCGTATGCAAAATCTATGGGGCACTATGGTAGATTCAGCGAAGAACAAGGCGCTGTGAAATTTATCGACCCCCGTAAGGAATAATAGGAGGTTAAGAAAATGTCTTTATTTGAAGGTTATGAAAGAAGAATTGATAAAATCAACGACGTTTTAAAGGAATACGGCATTTCCTCCGTTGAAGAATGTAGAGATATTTGCCTTGCAAAAGGTGTAGATTGCGATAAAATCGTTCGTGCAGGACAACCTATTTGTTTTGAAAACGCAGTATGGGCGTATACGGTAGGCTCGGCTATCGCAATTAAAAAAGGCTGCGTAAAAGCAGCGGATGCAGCGGCGGCTATCGGTATCGGTTTGCAAGCGTTTTGTATTCCCGGTTCGGTTGCACAAAACCGTCAAGTAGGTCTTGGCCACGGCAACCTTGGTGCAATGCTCCTTTCCGACGAAACCGAATGTTTCTGCTTCCTTGCTGGGCACGAATCGTTCGCAGCGGCAGAAGGTGCTATCTCTATCGCGCTTAACGCAAACAAAGTAAGAAAGAATCCGCTTCGCGTTGTACTCAACGGTTTGGGTAAAGACGCAGCGTATATCATTTCGAGAATCAACGGTTTCACGTTTGTAGAAACGGAATTTGACCACGCTAACGAAGAAGTGAAAATCGTATACGAAAAAGCATTCTCCGAAGGGGATAGAGCGAAAGTTAGATGCTACGGTGCAGACTCCGTATCCGAAGGCGTTGCTATTATGAAACTCGAAAACGTAGGCGTTTCCATTACGGGTAACTCTACAAACCCTACGAGATTCCAACACCCCGTTGCAGGCACGTACAAAAAGTGGTGTAACGAAAACGGCGTGAAATACTTCTCCGTTGCTTCGGGCGGTGGTACGGGTAGAACGTTGCACCCTGATAATATGGCGGCTGGTCCTGCTTCGTACGGTATGACCGATACGATGGGCAGAATGCACTCCGACGCGCAATTTGCAGGTTCTTCGTCCGTTCCCGCGCACGTAGAAATGATGGGCTTAATCGGTGCTGGTAACAACCCCATGGTTGGTATGACGGTTGCTTGCGCAGTTGCTATCGAACAAGCTATGAAAGCGTAAAAAAATTAACGAATAAAAAAATCCCACGACAATATCGTGGGAATTTTTTTGCAATATAATATGTTTTTAGAGCGATTTTATTGTGTAAAGCGTGCTCGCTCGAACCTCCGAATGTAG
Organism: Candidatus Scatosoma sp.; assembly: GCA_045542595.1. Taxonomy (GTDB): domain Bacteria; phylum Bacillota; class Clostridia; order Christensenellales; family Borkfalkiaceae; genus Scatosoma. Next base: position 3,308 of record JAZQLI010000025.1, read on the forward strand.
TTACTTCGGTCTTTCGTGTACCAAAACGCCACCACCCGAAAACGCGAGAGGGAATTTGCACTTCGTGCAAAAGTGTCGCACGCAAGCGTGCTCGCGCGAACCTCCGAATGTAGTTACTTCGGTCTTTCGTGTACCAAAACGACAACACCCCCCAAGGGGGGGGGGGTGTGGGGGGGGCGGGGGGGGGCGGACCCCCCCCCC
>JAZQLI010000026.1:0-69429 GCA_045542595.1 Candidatus Scatosoma sp.
GCGGTGATGATGGCAAAGAGGTTCCACCTGTTCCCATTCCGAACACAGAAGTTAAGCTCTTTTACGCCGAAAGTACTTGCAGGGTACTGCTGGGAGGATAGGTAATTGCCGCTTTTCATAACCAACCCACCCTTGTTCTAACGAACAAGGGTGGGCTTTTCTTTATACATGACATCAATATTTTTAGACGTTGTTTATATTGAATGTGAATGTTTGTGCCGACTTATTTATAATCATATAAACTTAGAACGATATTTCTTCCTGTTTCATATATTGAATAGTAGGCGTAAAAGATAAATTGCGCGCTATTCATTAGAAAAACAGGAGAAATACAAATGTGGACGGTTTGGATAACGGTATTTGGGCTTATTTTCGGTTTTATCACTACCACGCTTGGCGCGGCAACAGCGTATGCCATTAAAGGAGAAATTTCCGCAAAAACAAACGCACTGCTTTTAGGGATAGCTTCGGGCGTTATGCTGGCAGCTTCCGTTTGGTCGCTGCTGTTGCCAGCGATAGAGCAAATGTCGGAAAAAGTAGGCGCACTCGCTTGTGTGCCGATAGGTTTAGGAATTGTACTCGGCGGCGTATTGTTAGTGTTGCTTGATAAAAGTATACCTAAAAACCTTGATAAAAACGAGTGGCTCAAAACGTTTTCAAGCAAAGAAACGCGTGGATATTTCAGAATGTTTTTGGCTGTTACCTTGCATAATATCCCCGAAGGACTTGCCGTAGGTTTTGCCTTTGGCATAGCGGCGGCACGCGGAGATATGGCAACTTATTTTTCAGCACTGGGTTTGGCAATAGGGATAGGAATACAGAATTTTCCCGAAGGGGCTGCGATATCGTTGCCTATGAAATCGGTTTGCGGTAAACATAAATCGTTTTTTTGGGGAGCGTTTAGCGGTTTTGTCGAACCTATTTTTAGCGTTATAGGTTACTTTTTATCCACTAGCTTGTCTTTTTTACAACCGTGGCTTTTATCCTTTGCGGCTGGTGCAATGATTTTTGTTTCCGCGCAAGACTTAATTCCTAGAGCAAACACGGAAAAAATGTCGTACGTTGGGGCGTGGGGTGTATTGATAGGGTTTGTAATGATGATGGCGTTAGACGTGGTGCTGGGATAAACTCAACTTATCGATAAATTCCGTAAAATAGCGTATAAAAATGTGAAATAGGCTTGACAAGCTATGTTTTTTCGTGTTATAATATACAAAAGAAACAATTAAGAGGGGAATTATGAAGAAAATTATTATTTTTCTTATGAGTGTAGTGGCAACAATAGGCTTGTTTGTCGGTTGCGGTGCACCGGCTGGCGGTTCGTCTTCGCAAAGTTCGTCTAGTAGACCTTCGTCTTCTAGCAGACCGTCTTCTAGCAGTTCGGTTTCGGTAAGCGAATCGGTGGAGACTTCTTCTAGCGAAGAAACTTCTACAAGCGAAGAAACTCCCGATGACGAAACTTCGACGAGTGAAGAAACTCCCGACGACGAAACTTCCACTAGCGAAGGAACTCCCGACGATGAAACTTCCACTAGCGAAGGAACTCCTGACGAAGATAGTTCTTCTTCTGAAACAACAGACGGCGCTATTAACACCTGGAAATTGCCAATAGAAGTAGACGGCGTCCAAAAGTTATATGAACTTACTTGGTATAAAACGAAGAGTGGTAGCTTCTATGGCATCGGTAAAATAGACGGAGTGGAAGACGGTATATATTGGAAGACAACCGCATCGGATATCGCAAGTATTAACACGAATAACGTACTGGGCGAGAAGGATGACAAAGAGTATAAATGGGACGAAGAAAAAGGCCCTGTGATTGTAGCTGTGTATATTGGTCCGTACTAAGAAAAGACAAAAAAGGCAACCTGTGTAAACGGGTTGCTTTTCATATAGTTAAAAAGAAACACAAGCGGTTTACGCTTGTGTTTTATCGTTATTCGTTATCAGGCTTATCGGTAAGCGTAAAACTGTAATCGATATCGGGGTTGACGGCAAGTAAAGCGCGTACAAATTTTTCAAACCACTCCGTTTCAATGGTAATTACGATATACTGTTCGTTAAAATACACCGAAAGTTTTTTTAAGTCGGTATCTTGCACGATAGAAGTGATATCTTTCACGTTGTATCGGCTACGGATAAATCCGTAATTAAGCCATAAATGTTTCTCGTCCACAACGTATTCCGATTTTATCCAAACGGACAGCACTAAGGCGATACCGAATACGCAAACGGCAATCAAAAACGGATATTTAATAACGTCGATAAATTCATGAATTCCAAATTGTGTAATTCGCCAAACGGAAACGGCAATGGCTGCTATACAAAGTACAATAGCGGCAACGCATAATATAAGCACTATTTTGGAAAAGCGAATGGAGAAGCGATTGGCTTCGGTTGTCTTTTTATCTTTTTTCATACGCTTATTATAGCACTCCGTCAAAAAAAAGGCAAACGTTCTTTGTGGCTTTTCTCTTGAAAACATAAAAAAGACAAAAATTTTATTTTGCTTCGTTTTCATTGCTTGCCAAATGAAAGGATTAAGAGTATAATAATATGTATGAGTGAAAATAGCAGTGTTATACAAGAGAATATCATAGACGAAAACGTACGGAAAATGGAAGCGAAGCAATTTGTGAAGATGACGCAAACGCCCATTCCGCGCTTGGTTATAGGGTTGGGAATTCCTACCATGCTGAATATGATGGTAACGTCCCTTTACAATTTAGCGGATACGTTTTTCGTTTCGACACTTGGCGAACGGGCAACGGGCGCGGTAAATATCGTGCTTTCGTTGATGTCGATTATTCAAGCGATAGGCTTTACGTTTGGTATGGGCAGCGGTAGTATCGTATCCAAACTTCTAGGAGCGAGAAAACGGGAAGAGGCGGACGAAGTGGCTTCGTCTTCCTTTTTTGCCGTAGGGATAATTGGTACGTTTATTTTAATTTTCGGTTTACTGTTTTTAACGCCGCTTTTACAGCTTTTGGGCGCGCCGCAAGAAGTAACGGGCGGTAAAACTACGTTAGAATACGCACGGGAGTATACTTTTTATATTTTACTATCCGCGCCGTTTATGTGTATGTCGTTCGTGTTGAATAATCTTCTTCGCGCGGAAGGGAAAGCGGTACTTTCTATGGTCGGCTTAATTACGGGCGCGGTTATCAACGTAGTATTAGACCCGATACTTATTTTCAGTGCAAATATGGGTATGACGGGTGCGGCAGTTGCTACTTGCGCCAGTCAAATTATCAGTTTTTCTATTTTATTATTCTTGTTTCTATCGGGAAAAACGATAGTGCGTATCCACTTTACTTCTATAGCGCGAAAAGCGGCAGTATATTTCGACGTAATCGCTACCGGATTTCCGTCGTTTTGCCGCCAAATACTGGCAAGTTTGTGTACCGTAATGTTAAATTGGGCGGTGCAACCGTATGAAGGCGCGTTAGCTGCGCTTGGCGTTGTACAAAAGGTGTTTATGCTTGCTTTTTCCATATCTTTGGGTATCGGGCAGGGCTATCAGCCTGTTTTAGGGTATAATTACAGCGCAAAACGCTTCGAACGCGTACGCTCGGCGTATTTGTTTACGCTCGGTTTTTCCGCCGCTTTAATGACGGTTTTTGCCGTGCTTTGCTTTATTTTTGCACCGCAAATTATGAACGCCTTTTTAAGCGAATCTCCTAATGCCGCTGAAATAGGAGTTTTATCCCTTCGATTGCAAAGTATTTGTATGCCGCTTTTGCCGCTGAACTTTATGGCAGGCGTTTCCTATCAAGTGGTAGGAAGCAAGGCGACGGCTTCGCTTTTGTCTATTTCCCGCCAAGGCTTGTTTTATATTCCTGCGGTTATCATATTGCCCTCATTGTTGCAATTATTCGGCGTGCAATGCTGTCAATCGGTTTCGGACGTATGTTCGTTCTTGTTTTCCATTCCGTTTACATTCTTGTTCTTTAAACAGCTTAAGCGTGCTCAAAAAGAGAGTCAAAGCGAAAAACAGTAGGGGCAGGTACGCGATAAATCAAAATAAATACGTAACGGGTTACGGTTTGTATACCGCAATCCGTTTTATTTTTAGGCAAAAGTATACAAAAAAAACGCTTTGGGCATACTTTAAGATAGAACGATTAAAAAAGGAGTATGCCCATGAATCCATTTAAAGAAAGACCTATATCTATTGAGAATGCCTTGCAAAATTGGCGACAAATGTATCCCACGCCTTACGATAAACGTTGCGTGGACCCGTATACAAAAACTCGTATAATCTTAATGAATGGTACGGAATTTGAAGCGAATTGGTTTTCTCATCAGTTGGCTCGACATACCGAAGATAACGATTTACGCCGCGATTTGGCTTTGACGCGTATGATAGAAAAGCAACAACAGCTGAAAATTTCCCTGTTAAAGCCTTGCGACGAAAGTATTTTAGAACATACTATCGGCTATGAACAGCTCGCCGTTGACCTTACGGCGGAGCTTGCCAAACGCGAAAAAGATTGTAACGTGAAAAAAGCGTTGGATTTTGCGCTTTTAGAAGATTTCGACCATTTGTATCGCTATGCCAACTTGCTGGAAATGGAACAGGGTGTATATGCAGAATGGCTTGTGGGCAGATACACCGAAATTATGCCTGGCAGACCGACAATCGCCCATCACCGTTATCCTAAAGATAACGTGAAAAAGGGAATCGATTCGAAAAAGGCGGACGTGCAAACGGTGCTCTCCACTATGATTATTACGGCGGCGGAGCAACAAACTATGAACTATTATATGAACGTTACCAACTTCGCCCGCTCGGATATGGGGCGCAAACTCTATCAAGAAATTGCGCTTGTGGAAGAAGAACACGTTACGCAGTACGAATCGCTTATGGACGCAGGCGCGACGTGGCTGGAAATGTTGCTTTGGCACGAATATTGCGAGTGCTATTTATATTGGTCTTGTTATATGACGGAAACGGACGCGCGTATTAAGCGGTTTTGGGAAGAAAATTTGGCGTTTGAAATTGCGCATTTGCATAAAGCTGCGGAATTGTTGAAAAAGTACGAGAAAAAGGATTGGCAGGAAGTTATACCCTGCGGCGACTTCCCCGAACCCATTTCTTTGCACGAAAATATCGATTACGTGCGTAATATTTTAGGTTCTACCGTACAGTTTACGTCGGATAGGGAAGAGTATAAAAAACTCAAAGATTTACCCGACAACGCCGACTTTTTCCGTTATCAGGAAATTATCAACCCCACGCCGCAAATTGTGCCGTCCCATTGTGTCATTGAAAATTATATTTGCCGTAAGGGGTCGGATTACCGTTATCAAGTTGCGCCTAGCCCCGTAGAAGAATTACGGGATAGAAGAAACGACAACACCGACGTGGGAAGAAAACCCAACGCGGCATCTTCTACCGATTTTACTTGTAATAAATAATATTTTTAAACCGCTTGTTTGACAGGCGGTTTTTTTGTATAAAATACAAACGTATGCTTTACATTTTCTACTCTTTTGTGGTATACTGTAAAAAAGGAGAATGCAAATGACGGATTGTATTATTATCGGCAGCGGTGTAGCGGGTATTTCTGCCGCGCTTACTCTGCAGGCAAACGGAAAAAGTTTTCTTATATTCGGCTCTACAAATTTATCCGAAAAGATAGCTAAAGCGGAAAAAATTCATAATTATCCAGGGCTTGCGGATACTACGGGACAAGCGTTTGTCGCGGCTTTGCAAGCACAATTACGGCAAGCGGAAATTGCCGTAAAAGAAGAAAAGGTATCGGGCGTGTACGCGTTGAACGGAAAATTCGGCATAGCGACACAGGAAGGCGGCTATTACGAAAGCTCGTCCGTTATCCTTGCTTGCGGCGTGGAAAGCATAAAGGAAATAGAAGGGGAAACACAGTTTTTAGGGCGTGGCGTCAGTTATTGCGCTACGTGCGACGGATTTTTATATAAGGATAAAACGGTGGCGGTGTTTTGTACCTCTAAGCGTTTAGAACACGAAGTAGAACACCTTGCGTCCTTTGCAAAAAAAGTATACCTTATCGCTATGTATAAGGACGTGGATATTCATAAGGAAAACGTTGTGTTACTCCGTAAAATACCACTCAAAATCCAAGGCGAAAAACGTGTGGAAAACGTGGTTTTCAAGGACGAAACGCTTTCGGTGGACGGATTTTTTGCGCTGCGCGAAAGTCTTTTTCCAGCGGCGCTTATGGCAGGATTACAAACAGAAGAAGGACATATTATGGTTGCGCGAAATATGCAAACGAATTTTGAAGGTTGCTATGCCGCAGGCGATTGCACGGGCAGACCGTATCAATACGCCAAAGCGGTAGGCGAAGGGAACGTGGCGGCGCACGCGGTGAGCGCGTACGTTAGTGAAAAGCAAAAGGCGAAAAAGGAATAAATAGCAATAGGAGAGCGTATGAAAGGGCGTGAAAGGGTAATTTTACACTCCGATTTAAATAATTTTTTTGCGTCGGTAGAGATTGCGCTTTTCCCCGAGTATAAAGGGAAACCCCTAATCGTATGCGGCGATCCGAAAGAACGGCACGGTATCGTACTCGCAAAAAACGAAGAAGCAAAAAAATACGGTATCAAAACGGCGGAAACCGTGTATTCCGCTATGAAAAAATGTCCCAAATTGCTCAAAGTACCGTCGCATTTTTCCGAATATAAACGGTATTCGCGCTTGGTAAAAGAAATTTACGGACGGTTTACCGAAAAAATAGAAGAATGCAGCATTGACGAGTGTGCGTTAGACGTAACGGAAAGCGTGCAATTATTCGGTTCAGGGGAAGAAATCGCACAAAAAATCCGCGCCGCTGTAAAAGAAGAGCTGGGGTTAACCGTTTCTATTGGGGTTAGCTTTAATAAGGTTTTTGCAAAGCTCGCTTCCGAACTGAAAAAACCGGACGCCGTTACCGTTATTTCCAAAGAGAATTATAAAGAAAAAGTGTATCCTTTACCCGTATCCCATTTATGGCTTGTCGGGGGGGCAACCGAGCGTACGTTGCACGGCTTGGGCATTACTACGATAGGAGATTTGGCTAATGCAGACGAAACGCTTTTACTGCGTTTTTTAGGAAAACGCGGTGGGCAGGTACGCATTTACGCGCGCGGAGAAGACGAAGAGCCCGTAAAATGGGAGAAACGGAAAGAAGACTTAAAGTCGGTGGGGAACTCGTCCACGCTACCGCACGACGTAACGGACAGGGGCGAAATTAAGCGTTGGTTTTACGTACTTTCGGAGAGTGTTGCAGCACGGCTTAAAGAAGCGGACGTGGGACGGGCGAATACGGTACACGTCGTTGTGCGAAACGAACGTTTGGAAGACGTTACCTTTCAAACGAAAATACCACCTACAACTCTTTGCGGCGATATTGCAAAAACGGCGTTTAATTTGTTTTGTGCGCATTATCCTTTGGGGGCGAAAGTGCGTATGTTAGGGGTAACCGTTTCGGGGTTTGATTATAACGTACGCCAACTTACGATAGGCGAAGCGGTAGGTGCGGCAAGCTATGAAAAGAAAGAACGCGCGGAAAACGCCGTGGCAAAACTCCGCGAAAAATACGGTTATGCAACCTTGCAGCGCGGCGTTGTGTTTAAAGACGAGCGTTTGGGCGGGTTGGATATTAAGGCGCAAAAAGAAGAAAAAATTTCCAAATTAGAAAATAGTACAAAAAAAGAATAAGTATCTTTCCTTTGCCGATACTGTTTCTATCGGCGGAAAAATACTTTTTTCGCTTGTTTATAAAAGAACCGCCAACAGCCGAAAGGCTTTTGACGGTTCCTGTTTTTTAAGGGGTATTTGACAAAATAAAAACTGCGCGAGCCCTTTTTTGCCGAACCGCACCGAAGCGGAAACGCCGCAGGTAACTCCTGCAAAGCTACCTTATGGCACACGCAAACAATCCGCTTAGTGCTGCTACGTTCCCGTCCTGACACGGTTCACGGCATTGCGTTGCATAAGACCTTGCTATCAACGTCCCTTACGGCGCGCGGCCTTCCATACGTTTCGTCGGAAAAGGCGTTCGGCTCTGATATAGCGGATTTCAGATTCAGGGTGCCGCTACCTCCCCGCCCACGCGCAGCTTTTATATTATACATCATTCATTTGAGAAAAGCAACCGTTTTCAAGCTGTTTTTTTATGGAACGTGGTTATTTGCGTTAAAAAAGAAGACAACTTTTTGCCGAAAACAGATAAATTTCTCGCGCGTAGCATATTTGCTATGCAAATATATTGACAAAATTTTCCTAAAAGAGTATAATAATCGGTGAATGAAAAGGAGTAAAAAGTATGGCAGAAAATTGTAATCATAATTGTTCTTCGTGCTCGGCTACTTGCGCTTCGCGTAAAAAAGAGAGTATGTTAAAAGAACCGCACAAAAAATCTTCTATCAAAAAGGTAATCGGTATCGTTAGCGGTAAAGGCGGCGTGGGGAAATCACTCACTACGTCGTTGCTTGCGGCACTTGCGCAAAAGAAAGGCAACTCGGTAGGGATTATGGACGCAGATATTACAGGTCCGTCCATACCGCATATGTTTGGCGTAACCGAGCGTGCAACGGGCAGTGAAGAAGGCATCAACACCGTTTTATCGCCGTCGGGTATGCAACTAATGTCTATGAATTTACTGTTGGACGAAGCTACTACGCCCGTCGTTTGGCGCGGTATGGTTATTTCGGGCACGGTAATGCAATTTTGGACGGACGTTATTTGGAAGGACGTCGATTTGCTGTTTATCGATATGCCGCCGGGAACGGGCGACGTACCCCTTACGGTGTTTCAAAGTATTCCCATTGCAGGTATCGTTATTGTAACCACTCCGCAAGATTTGGTAAAAATGGTAGTAGAAAAAGCGGTTAATATGGCGAATATGATGCACGTGCCCGTATTGGGCTTGGTAGAAAATATGAGCTATCTTACCTGTCCCGATTGCGGCAAGAAAATAGAAGTATTTGGGCAAAGTAAGGCAAAGAATATTGCAAGCGCATACGCCATTCCTGCAATAGCGCGTATGCCGTTAGACGCAAAAATTTCACAGCTTGCCGACGCAGGTCGTATAGAAGATTACGACGGTTCGGCTTTACAGGACATCTTAACGCAAATTGAAAAGGCTACGCCGCGCCAAGCAGAATAAGCGGAGCAAGCAGAACAAATAAAAGCGTTACAAAGGAAGAGTATGAATTACGCAGGAAAAAGGGAGAAAGCCATAAAAAAGAAAAGGATAGCGTATCTTGTTATCAGCATTATCGCGTTTATCGCAATTGCGATTCTTGTTGGCTATTCCTTTATTTCCAACGCATCGCAATGGAAGTATAATGTGCTTTTGCCCAGCGTAGAAAAGCGTGGCGAAAACGAACTGCGTATTCATTATATCGACGTAGGACAAGGCGACGCTACTTTGATAGAGTTACCCGACGGCAAAGTTATGCTCATTGACGGCGGCGACGGTTCGGAAGAAGCCAACTATGCGCTGTTGCGTTATTTAAATGCGTTGGAAATAGAAACGATTGATTATCTCGTGGCAACGCACGCTGATGCCGACCATTGCGGCGGCTTAGCGGAAGTGCTAAACTACAAACGGGTGGAACGCGCTTTCTTGCCGATTGTACCGTCTTCCACCGAAGATGAATTAGACGTAGACGGTGCGGCATATCAAACGTTTTTCACGGCGTTGCAAAGGGAAAACTGCACGCAAGAATTTTCCCGTCGGGAAATTACGTTAAGCGTGCTAGACGGAGAAACGCCGTATACGCTTGCGTTTTTATATCCCTATACCGTTGACGGGGAGAAACCGGATGATAGCAACGTATCTTCTAACGATTCTTCTTGCGTAATTTGGTTAGATTATAAAGGAGTAAGCGCCATATTTACAGGCGATATCAGTGATACAATAGAACGCAGGCTTGTGAAAGAGAGTCAGTTAGGCTTTTCCAGAAAAGACGTCAATCTTTCTTCTACGGAAATATTCAAGGTGGCGCATCACGGCAGTAACAGTTCTACTTGCGCGGAATGGCTTGCGTATTTGAGCGAAGGGATTACGGGAACGCAAACGGCGGTAATTTCCTGCGGTGAAAATAACGTGTACGGACATCCGTCGATAGAAGTGAGTCAGCGGTTGTTGGCGGCGGAAGTGGACGTTTACCGTACCGATTTAGACGGAACGGTAATGATAACGGTATCCGCGGAAGGCGCGTACGCCGTATCAACACAACAAAAATAACACAGTTTTCCGCATAATTTCACTTTGTTTTCATTGTAATACGGAAAAAAGTTTGATATAATATACAGGAAGGATACTTTCGTACTCATACGGAAAGATAAAGATGGCGGCAATAGAATTTGAAAAGGTACATTTTTCTTATACGGACGGAGAAGACGCAAACGATTTGTTTGCGTCCGCTACGTCGTTTGCTTTGGACGGAGTAGATTTAACGATAAACGAAGGGGACTTCGTTGCCGTATTAGGACATAACGGAAGCGGTAAATCTACCTTAGCGCGCCTTGCAAACGGCTTGCTTACGCCCACCAGCGGAACAATTCACGTGTTGGGTATGGACGCTACCGACGAGAAAAATTTATTTGAAATACGCAAAAACGTAGGTATCGTGTTCCAAAATCCCGATAACCAAACGGTGGCTTCTATCGTGGAAGACGACGTGGCGTTTGGGCCAGAAAACGTGGGGATTCCGCGCGAAGAAATAGGCGAACGCATTACGTTTGCCCTGCAAGCGGTGGGTATGGAAAAGTATCGCCATTCCACAACGACTCGTCTTTCGGGTGGACAAAAACAACGTATTGCTATAGCAGGTGTGTTGGCATTAAAACCGAAAATTATGATTTTAGACGAAGCGACGGCAATGCTTGACCCCCGTGGCAGAAAAGAAGTTATCGACGTGGTAAAAAAGCTCAATCGCGACGAAAAAATAACGGTATTACTCATTACGCATTTCCCCGAAGAAGCATTGCTTGCGGATAGAGCGATGGTAATCAGTCGTGGTAAAATTGTGGCGCAAGGTACACCGCAGGAGATATTATCGCAGTCCGATTGCTTAAAAGATAGCGGACTTGTTGCGCCCCGTTCCATTCGAATTTGCCGCGCATTAAAAGCGCACGGAGTAGACGTTGCCGACGTGTTTTCGGAAGAAGCGCTTGCCGACGAAATTGCAAAAGCGACGAAAACTTGTAAAGCGGAAAACGTTTCCTTGCCCGAAAAAAAGACGGAAAATCGTATACAAAACAATGAAATAATAGGCAACGTACTTTGTGAAAATTTATCGTATACCTATAATCCTTCTTCGCCGTTTGAAACGCACGCGTTAAACGGAGTGGATTTGCAAATAAAAAGCGGCTCGTTTTTTGGAGTATTAGGGCATACGGGCAGCGGAAAATCGACGTTTGTGCAGCATTTGAACGCATTGCTTAAATTGCCGACGGCGGAAAAGAAATATAAGCCGAAAAAACTTAAAAAAGGGGAAGCTGTACCCCCTAAAACCGTGCTCACGGTAAACGGATTTGATTTAACGGATAAAACTACCGATTTTAAAGCTTTGCGCAAAAAGGTGGGTATGGTGTTCCAGTATCCCGAATATCAGCTTTTTGCCGAAACGGTATTCGACGACGTGGCGTTTGGGCTTCGTAATTACGCGCCCGAGCTTTCGGAAGAAGAAGTACAAACCGCCGTACGCGAAGCGTTGGAAACGGTAGGGCTTTCGTTTGAAGAAGTGAAAACCCGTTCCCCGTTCGAACTTTCGGGTGGGCAAAAACGCAGAGTAGCCATTGCAGGCGTTATCGTAACCAAGCCTGAAATTCTTGTTTTGGACGAGCCTGCGTCAGGGTTAGACCCGCTTGGCAAGGAAGATATTATGCGCCTTTTGCATACGATACATTCTAAGTGGTGCAAAACGGTGATTATCGTTTCGCACGATATGGACGAAATCGCGGAAAATTGTACGGGTGCGGCAATTTTTTCAAACGGAAAAATTTTGGCAACGGATGCGCCGAAGCGTTTGTTTGCCGATACGGCTTTGTTGCAATCGGTAGGGCTGGACGTTCCCTTTACGGCAAAGACGGCGGCGGCTTTGAAAGAACGTGGGTGTCCTATCGATTGTGATTTTACCACGGATAATTTTATTTATCAAACGTTAAAATATATAAAAGCGGCAGGGGCAGGTACGCAATTACCGTTAAAGGGGGAAAGCCATGCTTGACGTTTCTTTCGGACAGTATTACCCTGGTAACTCCTTTGTGCATAAATGCGACCCCCGTGCAAAAATACTCTTTTTAATCGTATATATCGTAGCGATATTTTTAGCCAACAGCTTTTACACACTCGGTGCGCTTGCGGCGGTATTCGTCTTTATCGCTGTGTTTTCGGGCGTGCCCTTTAAAAGTCTTGTTCGTTCGGTAAAAGCGGTTTTGTTTTTACTTGCGTTTACGGCAATTTTAAATTTATTTTTCCATTCTGGCAAAACACCCCTTTGGGAAGGGAGTTTTATCACGTACGAAGGGTTGTATTTCACTATCTTTTTAGCCGTGCGCTTGTTCCTGCTCGTGCTATCTTCCGCGCTTTTAACGCTGACGACGACGCCCGTTGCACTCACCGACGCCATAGAAAGCCTGCTTACGCCTTTAAAATGGATTCGCTTTCCCGTGCACGAGCTGGCTTTGATTATGTCTATTGCACTGCGCTTTATTCCCATTCTTACCGACGAAACGGGACGGATTATGAACGCGCAAAAAGCGCGTGGGGCAGATTTTGAGAGCGGCGGACTTTTCAAAAGAGTGAAAGCCATTTTACCCGTGCTTATTCCGCTTCTTATCAGTGCGTTCCGCCGTGCGGACGAGCTGGGCGACGCAATGGACGCGCGTTGCTATTCGGGTAGTAAAGTGCGTACGAAGTACAAAAAACTTACGCTCGGTTGGCGAGATATAATCGTATTTTTATTACTTGCCGCGTGTCTTGGTGGCGTTATCGTAATGCGGATATATATCCCTGCGGTCATTTAAGGAGAAAGGCGATGCGTTACGTTATGAAAATTGCATACGACGGTACGCAGTACGCAGGCTGGCAACGCCAAAAGAATGCGCTATCCGTACAAGAAGTTTTGGAAAATGCAGTGCAAACCGCCTTGGGGAAATCGGTAAAAATTACGGGCAGCGGACGTACCGACGCAGGCGTTCACGCCGCAGGTCAAACCTGCCATTTCGATTTAGAGAGTAGTGTTCCTGCGGAAAAAATGCCCGATTGTTTAAATCGTTTTTTGCCCCCCGACGTTCGAGTGTTAGACGGTTGGCAAGCCCCCGACGGGTTTGATTGTAACCGTAGTGCGAAACGGAAAACGTATAAATACTCTTTATACGTAAGCAAACGGGATATGCCGTTGAAAGAACGTTACGCCGTGCGGATAGAAAGCGCGCCTACTTTGCAGGCACTTCGCAAAGCGGCGAAGCTGTTTGAAGGCGAACACAATTTTAAAGCGTTTTGCGCTTCGGGCTCGTCGGTGAAAACTACTGTGCGTACGGTGTACGAAGTCCGCGTGGACGAAACGAAAAGCTATGGCGAGCGCAATATCGACGTATACGTAACGGGCAACGGATTTTTATACAATATGGTGCGTACGCTCGTGGGGGAATTGTTAGATTTGGCGGACGGAAAAAAGAGTGCGGAAAGTTTAGCACTCGCTTTTGAAACGGGGCAAAGAGAATTGTTGGCGAAGACAATGCCTGCGAAAGGCTTGACGTTGATGCAGGTGGAGTACGGTTTGTAATTAGCAAAAGGAGTTTATTAAACACACGCAATTATGGAAATTTTCGGTTTATATCAGGCGTTTGCCTATCCGTTAATCAATTTTAACTTTTTAGACGTACCTACGGGTTTTATCGTGGGTTTAAGCGCAGGTTTTGCCGTTTGGTTGGCACTGTTTATTTTGCAGGGGTTCGGTTTGTACACAATGGCAAAAAATAAGGGGATATCTAAGCGTGCGCTTGCGTTCGTTCCGTTTGCAAACATTTGGCTGATGGGCAAAATGGCAGGTTCTTGCGATATTTTTGGGCATCCCATTAAACGCGCAGGGTTGTATACTATGTTATTGCAAATCTTCGTAACCGTTTTCTCGTTCGCTTGTATTGCCGCGGAAATGTATTTGTATATCGCGCACGGAATGCCGCAAATCAACGGAGTTTTGGAAACTCCCTACTGGGGCTTGACAGGTTTTGCAGGTGTGGTAGAAGAATTTTACGCGCTTAGTAATTTTATCTACTCTATTCCCGTACTCTTATATAACATTTTTATGATGGTACTTTTGATGGGACTTTTAAAACAATATTCGCCCAAAAACTATTCGGGGCTTGGATTGTTGTCTTTATTCGTGCCTGAAGCACGGTTTATTGCCATATTCGTGTTGCGCAAACGCAAGGCAATCGACTTTGACGCATTTATGCGCGCTCGTAGAGAAGCGTATTTCCGTCAACGCCAGCAGTATCAAAATCAATACGGAAATCCGTATAACAATCCCTATAACAACCCGTATGGCAATCCTTACAACGGCAACGGAAATTATAACCGTCCGCCGCAGGATACGCCGCCTGCGCCCCCCGAAGAACCGTTTGCGGAATTTGGAACGGGCAAGGAGCAAGGTGGCGAAAAAACAAGTCAATCAAACGGCGCGGACGACGAAGAGTTTTTCCACTGAAAAACACAATTTTATCCATACTAAAAAACGGACGGAAAATAAGGAAAACTTATATATTCCGTCTTTTTTTTACGCAAAAACGTCGCGAAACGGTTTACACCATTTTTCTTGTGTGGTATAATAGAATAGAGATATAAGCGTACGTTATAAATACAAAGGAGTTTATATGCTGGAAGACAACGTATCGGCAATCGCTACGCCACCGGGGAAAGGCGGTGTTGCCATTATCCGAATCAGCGGAAAAAGTCCGCTGGAAATAGCCGAAAAAATGTTCACGCCTACGGGGAAAACGCCTGTCAGCGGTTTTATGCCGTATAAAATGTATCCCGGCCATATTAACGGGGGCAATTTTACCGATTTCGGGCTGTGCGTATACTTTAAAGCACCGGCAAGCTATACGGGCGAAGATATTGTGGAATTTCATTGCCACGGCGGCGAAAACGTCGCGCGCGGTATTTTAAAGCAAACGTTTTTGCACGGCGCAAAAAGCGCAGGCAGGGGAGAATTTACAAAACGCGCGTTTTTAAACGGAAAACTCTCCTTGTCGTCCGCGGAAGGCGTTGCGAATATGATCAACGGCGAATCGGACGCCGAAGTAAAAGCAGGATACTTGTTGTACAGTGAAAAACTCACTAGTCTTGTCAAAGAATTGCAAGCGGATTTAACCACTATGCTTGCAGGTATCGACGTTTCGGTGGATTATCCCGAAGAAGATATCGAAGAACAACATATCGACGAGCTGGCTTTGGCGCTTGCGCCTATCCAAGCAAGGCTGCAAACGCTGCTTAATAGTTACGCTACGGGTAAAAAAATTAAATCTGGCGTAACGGTAGCTATTTGCGGTAAGCCGAACACGGGGAAAAGCTCCCTTTTAAATAAACTGCTCGGCTATGAAAAAGCCATTGTTTCCAACGTGGCAGGCACTACGCGCGACGCGGTGGAAGGCGTGTTGGAAATCAACGGTAGAAAATTTAATATATACGATACGGCAGGTATGCGCGAAAGCGGCGACGCCATTGAAAATATCGGTATCGAACGCGCCGAAGCTATCGTTCGCGCGGCGGACGTAGTGGTATTCGTTGCCGACCTTATCAGCGGTATCGACGAAGAAGACGCACGCATACTTGCTATGGTTCACGGAAAACCGCTTATTAAGGTACTCAATAAATCGGATATCACGAAAGACGAAACGCCTACCGACGCCGACGTGCACACTTCGGCAATGACGGGCGAAGGGATTTTGAAATTAAAAGAGTTATTATACGAAAAGAGCTTCGGCGATAGAAGCGAAGATGCGGCATTTTTAATTGAAGAACGTCATTACGACGCATTACGCCGCGCCAAAGAGAGTATTGTAAAAGCAATCAACGCGTGTGAAAGCGAACCACTCGATTTAATAGGAATCGACGTAAAAGCGGCTTGGGACGCTTTAGGCGAAATCACGGGTGAAACGGCAACGGAAACGATTATCGAAGAAATATTTGCAAAATTTTGCGTGGGGAAATAACAAAAGCAAAGGGGAAAGGAAATGGTAAATTTAGATTTATACAGAGTTTTCTATACGGTAGCGAAAAGCGGCAGCTTAACCAAAGCCGCGGAAGAATTATACATTTCCCAGCCAGCCGTTTCCCGTTCGATAAAACAGCTGGAAACGCAGCTTGGGGTGTCGTTGTTCACGCGTACGCATAGGGGAATGAAACTTTCTCCGCAGGGTGGAGAGCTTATTTTCGACGAAGTAGAACGTGCACTCACCTTGCTTGTAGACGCCGAAAACCGTATCGCAGCACGGAAAACTACGGCAACGGGCACACTGCGTATCGGCGCAAGCGATACCATTTTCGAATATTTTCTCGCGGATAAAATAGTAGATTTTCACGAACGCTTCCCCGAAGTGAATATCGACTTGGTTGCCGATTTTACTCCCGATACCATTGCAAAATTAAAGGAAGGCAAATGCGACGTGGCGTTCGTCAATTTACCCATTGAAGACGATTCTGATTTAAAGCTGCAAAGTAATTGTATGCGTTTAAACGACTCGTTCGTTACAGGCGAAAAATTTTCTTATCTTGCCCAAGAAAAAACGCCGCTTGCCGAGCTTTCTAAATATCCACTTATTTTTATGGATAAAAACACGGTGGCGCGCCGTTCGCTGGATGCGTTTTTACATTCTATCGGCGTAACCTTGCAGCCTGCCATCGAAGTGGGCAGTTGGGATTTAATGAAGCGGCTTGTTGCGCGCGGTATGGGGATAGGCGTCATCCCCCGAGAATACATCACGAAAGAACGGGAAACCAACGCGTTATACGAAATCAAAACGGATATTGCGCTTCCTACCCGTTCAGTGGGTATGTTGTTGCATAAAGCAACGCCCGTTTCGTATGCAGTACATTGTTTTATTGAAGATTTTTGTAAGGAATAATCATTTAGGGAACATCTATGGCGAAACCAAATTCTCTTTTAAGAAATTTTTGTATCATTGCACATATCGACCACGGTAAAAGCACCCTTGCGGACAGATTGATGGAACGCACGGGGCAGGTTTCCGAACGGGATATGGAAGAACAGCTGTTGGATAGTATGGATATCGAACGGGAGCGCGGTATTACTATTAAGCTCACGCCCGTACGTATGTACTATACGGCAAAGGACGGACAGGAATACGAATTTAACCTTATCGATACCCCGGGACACGTAGACTTCACGTACGAAGTCAGTCGTTCGTTAGCGGCGTGCGAAGGTGCTATTTTGGTGGTGGACGCCACGCAAGGCGTAGAAGCGCAAACGCTTGCCAACGTATATCTTGCCATTGAAAACAACTTGGAAATTTTACCCGTTATCAATAAAATCGACCTTCCCAGCGCACGCATTGACGAAGTGAAAAAGGAAATAGAAGACGTTATAGGGTTAGATGCGGAAGGCGTGCCTTGCGTTTCCGCAAAAGAAGGCACGAATATTGAAGATTTATTAGAAGCGATAACTACGTATTTCCCTGCGCCCAGCGGAGATACCGAAAATCCTTTAAAGGCACTGATATTTGATAGCTATTACGATAACTATAAAGGGGTTATTCTTTTCGTTCGCATTAAAGACGGTGAAGTGAAAGTAGGGGATAAAATAAAAACGTTTTTATCGTCCACGGTATACGACGTAACCGAAGTGGGCGCGTTCGCACCCGGTTTACACCCCAAAGCAGTACTCAAAGCAGGGGAAGTAGGGTATATTGCCGCTTCGATAAAATCCATTCAAGACGTGGCGGTGGGCGATACGGTAACGCTTGCCACAAATCCCGCAAAAGAGCCGCTTCCCGGTTATAAAAAAGTACAACCCGTGGTATTTTGCGGTATTTACCCGTTAGACGGTAGTAAGTTTAACGATTTAAAAGAAGCCATTTTAAAATTACAACTCAACGACGCGTCTTTAATTTTCGAACCGGATAATTCAGTTGCGCTCGGCTTTGGTTTTCGGTGTGGATTTTTAGGACTCTTGCATATGGAAATCATTCAAGAGCGTATCGAACGGGAATTCAACTTGGATATCATCACCACCGCGCCGTCGGTAAGCTATTTAGTGCATAAAACGGACGGCACGGAATTTTTCGTGGATAACCCGTCGCATTTGCCCGACCCTTCGGATATCGAATATATGGAAGAGCCCGTCGTAAAAGCGGAAGTGTATACCCCGCCCGATTATATGGGCCCCATTATGGATTTATGCAAGGAAAAACGGGGCGTGTTTCATAATATGACCTATTTGGACGAGCGACGTGTAAAACTAGAATATACGTTGCCCTTAAATGAAATTGTGTACGACTTTTTCGACGGATTAAAATCCCGTACCAAAGGGTATGCTAGTTTCGATTACGAGCTTTCGGGCTATCAACGTTCCAAACTCGTTCGGTTGGATATTTTACTCAACGGCGAGATATGCGACGCGCTTTCTACCATTGTATTTGAAGGTCGCGCATACGAACGTGGCAGGACGCTTTGCGAAAACTTAAAAGACGCTATTCCCCGTCAGTTGTTTGAAATCCCCGTGCAAGCGGCGGTAGGCGGCAAAATTATTGCACGCGAAACGGTAAAAGCCGTGCGTAAAGACGTACTTGCTAAATGTTACGGCGGCGATATTACGCGAAAACGTAAACTCCTTGAAAAACAAAAAGAAGGGAAAAAGCGTATGCGTAAAGTGGGCACGGTCGACGTTCCCAGCGAAGTATTTATGGAAATTCTTAAAACGAATAAAGATTAAAGGTAAAATTATGGCAGGTATTTATATTCACGTACCCTTTTGTCGGCACAAATGCTCCTATTGCGATTTCACGTCCTTCCCCGATAAAATCGACTATGCGGAAGCGTATATGGCGTGTTTGTATAAAGAGCTTAAAATGCGCGGCGAAGAATTGAAAAATTACGTCTTCGACACCGTATATTTTGGGGGCGGCACGCCTTCGTACATTCCGCCTAAACTCATTAAAGGGGCAATGAATCAAATTAAAAAGTGTTTCCGTCTTGCCAAAAATGCGGAAATCACGTTAGAACTCAATCCCGGTACGATAGGGGAAGGGAAAGTGCAAACGTACTTAAGCGCGGGTATTAACCGTTTTTCTATCGGTTTGCAAACGGCTATCGACGAACAACTTGTCGATTTAGGCAGAATTCATAACGCGCAGGACTACGTATTTGCGACGAAACTTTTGAAAGGGCAAAATTTCAGTACCGACGTGATGCTGGGCTTAAAAAACCAAACGAAGGAAGACGTACGTAAAACGATAGAACTTGCGCACCTTTGCGGCTCGAAGCATATATCTATGTACGCGCTCACCGTAGAAGACGGCACGCCTATTTATACCGACTATTTAAACGGCGAACTGCCCGATAGCGACGAGGTTGCCGAATTGTACGAATACGGCAGACAACTACTCGCGGAAAAGGGTTATAAGCGGTACGAAATTTCCAACTTCGCCATTCCCGGTTATGAAAGTAAACATAACTTAAACTACTGGAAGCGGGGCGAATATATCGGCGTAGGCGTTTCGGCAAGCTCGTTTATGCAAGGCAAACGCTTTACAAATACCTTCGATTTAGACGAGTATATGAAATGTATTATTTCAGGCTTCTATCCTGCAGTAACGAGCGAACAGGTGAGCGTAGACGACGCGAAGTTCGAATTTATTATGCTTGCGCTCCGCACGAAATACGGAGTGGATATGGAAGCCTATAAAAAAGAGTTTGGCAGTTCGCTTGCGGAAGATTTTCCTACGGCACTTAAAAAGACGGCGCAGTATTTAAATTTAAACGGTAGCATACTCACGATAAAGGACGAATATTTATACGTGCAAAATTCGATATTGATGCCGTTTATGGAAGAACCGCGAACGACGGAAACTAACTAAAACATAAGGGCAGGTACGCGTTGAAATGAAAAACAACATTATTTTAATAGGTATGCCGGGGAGTGGAAAAACTACGCTCGGCACGGAGCTTTCCGAAAAGCTGGGATACGGTTATATCGATAGCGATAGCGTAATCGTTGCGCGCGAGGGCAAACGTTTAAACGAAATCATTGCCGAAGTGGGTAGGGAAGCGTTTTTAGACATTGAAGCAAAGGTAAATAGCGAACTTTGCGCGGATAGGTGCGTCATCGCCACAGGCGGTAGCGTTATTTATCGCGATACGGCTATGCAAAAGCTGAAACAGCTTGGTAAAATTGTATACTTACAACTCCCTTATGAAGTAATTAAACGCCGTTTGGGCGATTTAAAAAAACGCGGTGTGGCATTAAAAGACGGGTTTACCTTAAAAGATTTATACGACGAACGAACGCCGTTATATGAAAAATACGCCGACGTTATCGTTCCGTTAAACGGACAATCGATAGCGCAAGCGGTGGAAAAAATCGTGGAGATTTTGCAGCAATGACAAACGTAAAACAAGCGAAAATCGCCATATACGGCGCAGGGGCAATGGGTACGGTTTTAGGTACGCTTTTAACGCTCGGCGGTTTGGAAAACGTATATCTTATTACACGCAATAAAGCGCACGTGCACGGCTTGCAAACCAAAGGCGCAACGCTTGTATGCACGGCGGAAAATGAAAAACGCACTTCCCCTGTAAAGGCGCTTTTGCCCGAAGAAATGCAGGGCACGTACGACGTGATATTTTTGATGACCAAACAACGGGATAACGAAACTATTTTACGCTCGCTTTTGCCGTTTATGCACAAGGATACCGTTGTTTGCACTACGCAAAACGGCTTACCCGAACGCTCGGTAGAAGAAGTGGTAGGCGCAAGACGTACCTTTGGCGGCGTGGCTTCGTTTGGCGCGACGTTTATCGGCGAAGGCAAGGTGGAATTGACTTCCGCGTTTTTAGGAATGCGCATACAAGTGGCTTCCCTTTCGGGCGATAGGGAAAAGGAAACGTTTTTACAGTCCGTTTTATCGCACGCAGGCAAGCCCATTCAAAACGAAAACTTTGCTCAAATTGCGGAAAATTTACAAGGCGCAAGGTGGAGTAAGCTTGCCATCAACGCGGCGTTTTCGGGCTTGTCCGTCGTTACGGGGTTAACGTTTGGGGAAATTGCCAAAATTAAAAAAACGCGCAAAATTGCGCTGGGTATTTTACGGGAATGTATGTCCGTAGCCAACGCTATGGGCGTGGAACTTGAGCCTATGCAAGGCCACGATATGCAAAAACTGCTGGGCGGAAACGGATTTTTCAAAACGTCGTTTGCGTTATTTGCTTTGCCTATTGCAATGAAACGGCATAAACATTTGGTTTCGGGTATGTTAAAGGACGTACAAAACGGTAAAAAATGCGAAATTGATTATATTGACGGCGTAGTGGTACAACGCGGTAAAGAAGCAGGCGTAGAAACGCCCCTTTGTGAAAAGGTAGTTGAAATTGTACATGGCATTGAAAACGGATTATACGAAACGGCTTTGGAAAACGTCGATTTTTTTAAACAGTAAATAGAAAAAAACAAAAAGAAGGTATACAGGTATGGATTTAATAAAACTTGCAAATGCGCTTATCCCCGACGAGAACGTAAAGGATTTAGAATTTTACGAAGCGCAATATCCCGAAAGAAATTTAGAAAAAGGCGCACAGGTTACCCGTCTTGCGCCCAGCCCCACGGGCTTTATGCATATCGGTAATTTATTTGTTGCACTCGCTAACGAGCGTATCGCGCACCAAAGCGGCGGCGTGTTCTATCTCCGCATAGAAGATACCGACGAAAAACGTAAAGTGGAAGGCGCGGTGGAAGTTATTCATTCGTCTTTGAAATATTTCGACGTACTCTTTGACGAAGGCGCAGATTTGGGTGGCGACTACGGTCCGTACTATCAACGCCAACGCGCGGAAGTGTATCACGCGTACGCTAAGGAACTTATCAAAAAAGGTTTGGCATATCCCTGTTTTTGCACGGAAGAAGATTTGGAAAATACCCGTAACCATCAAACGGAAAACAAACTGCTTCCCGGTTATTACGGCGAATTTGCAAAATGCCGCAATTTAACGGAAGAAGAAATTTATAAAAATTTAAAAGCAGGCAAGCCGTACGTTATCCGTTTAAAATCGCAGGGCGACGTGGACGTGAAGCATACCTTCCACGACGAAGTGAAAGGGGATATTACCGTAACCGAAAACAATCAAGACGTAGTCATTTTGAAATCGGACGGTATTCCTACTTACCATTTTGCGCACGCCATTGACGACCATTTTATGCGCACCACGCTGGTTATTCGCGGTGAAGAATGGCTCTCTTCCTTGCCTATTCATATCGAACTTTTCAAAGTGCTCGGTTTTAAACTCCCTAAATACGGGCACAACTGTTCCATTCAAAAAATCGACGGGGAAACGCGTAGAAAACTTTCTAAGCGTAAAGACCCCGAAGCTTCGCTTACCTTCTATCGCGAACAGGGCTATACGAAAGAAGCGGTGCGTACGTATATGATGACGCTCTTAAATTCTAACTTTGAAGAATGGCTTTTGAAATTCCCCGATAAGCCGTTGGAAGAATTTAAGTATTCCATTAACAAAATGGGTAAAAGCGGCGCGCTTTTCGATATTGTAAAACTCAACGATATCGCAAAAACGTGTATGGCGAAACTCTCCGAAGAAGAAGCGTTTACGTTCTTTAAAACGTGGGCAAATGAGTACGGCACAAGCGCGCAAAAGGCATATTTTACCAATAAGGAATATATGCTGAAGGTGCTGGCGCTTTGTATGGGTATCGGCGGTAAAAAGAGGAGAAAAGATTTTATTTGCGCCAAACAAGCTATGGATATGGTGGCGTATTTCTTCCCCGCGACGTTTGCCCCCGAATACGTTTACCGCTTCGATAATGCAACGGTAAAGAAAGTTTTAAGCGGTTTTAAGTCGGTTTATGCGTACGGGGACGATTGCAGCACGTGGTTTGATAAAGTGAAAGCAGTGGCGGCGGAAAACGGATTTGCTACCGATATGAAAGCGTATAAAGCAGACCCTACGGCATTCCCGGGAAACGTTTCCGACGTGGCGGAAATGCTGCGTATTGCAACGACGGGGCTTGCCAACACGCCCGATTTGTGGACGATTATGCAAATTTTGGGCGAAGAAGAAACGCTTGCGCGCTTGGATAAAGCTATCGCAGCGTTATAATGTAAACGAGTATAATAAACCGAGCCGAAATCGTGAAAGATTTCGGCTCGGTTTTATAAAACAAAGGAAAACTATTTAAGCGTTGTTTAAAGAAGCTTTATATTCGCCAATGGCTTTGGAAAGCTGGTCGGGACAAGACGTATTATTACGACAACGGATACCGGCAAGCAAAGCGGCTACTTCGTCGATATCTTTTCCTTCGACAAGCTTTGCAATCCCTTGCAAGTTACCGCCGCAACCGCCGATAAAACGGACGTTATGCATTTTGTTGTTTGCGTCCACGTCGAATAAAATTTGACGGGAACACGTGCCTCTGGTAGAATAAGTAAACATATAAAAACACCTCACGTAAATTATTTATGATTTTTGATAAATTAATCCACCAACGTATCGTAAATGGCAGAATATAATTCGGAAGCCTTGCTTTCCCAATTTTTATAGATATTTTGTGCCGTTTTCTTATCGGGAACGACAAATTTCAATTCAAGCATCGGTTGTACGGGCGCAAGTATTTTTACAAATACGGTATACGTACCGTCTACGTTTTGATAATAATCGGCTTTACATTCTTGCCGATTACGCAGTTTGCCGCTATTCTTTTTTACAAATGCGGAAATTTCGTCGCGAATGCTTTTGGGAATATTAATATAGAAATTATTTAAGCTCTCTCTGCCGTCGCTGGTAATGATATATAACGGTTCTTCTTCCGCGGAAGAAATACGGCAAATAAATCCGTCGTCAAGGAGTTTTGGGATAAGCTCTACGCAGTCCATATAATTGAGCCACGTATTTCCAGCGGTGCACATTTCGACAATCGTGCGTTCGGAAAGGGCGCTTTCCATTTTATCAAAAACGAAAAGCACAATCAATTTATTAACGGACGTTTCACCTTGTATTTGCATTGCGTATTACTCCTTGTTTCATTTAAAAAACCGCGGTAAAATCCCGCGGCTTTCTTCGGGTTGGTAAAAGTTATACTTCAAATTTTTTCAGCTTTTCTAACAATTCTTCACAATCGTCGCTGTATATTTCCACGGTAATCGGTTGGGATAATTCCAATGAAAAAATCCCTAAAATAGATTTTGCATCGACAACGTATCTGCCGCTTTTAAGTAAAATCTCAAAAGGATATGCTTGCGTAATATTTACAAATTCCTTTACCGACTGCGCCATTTCCAACGAAATTTTCACCGATCTCATAAAACGTCTCCTAACGCGAATGGAATTGCATATATTATAGCGGATAATTTTAATAAAATCAAGATATTTTGCCGAAAAATATTTATTATTTTTTTATTTTGTGCTATAATGATAACAAATCGAAAAAAACTTGTCTATTTTGCCGAACGGTAAAAAAGGAGCTCTTATGCACGAATACGTAGAAAAAACAGTCCAAAAAAATTACGTTTATAAAGGAAAAATATTATCCCTGCGCGTGGACGACGCCTTGCTTCCCAACGGAAAACCCTGCAAGCGAGAAATTGTCGACCACAGCGGCGGCGCGTGCGCGTTGTACGTAGAAGACAATAAAATATTATTCGTGCGACAATACCGCTACGCCTATGGGGAAAGCGTATATGAACTTCCGGCAGGAAAATGCGATAACGGGGAAAACCCTGCTGTTGCCGCCGCAAGAGAACTCGCTGAAGAAACGGGCGTGTTGGCGGATAAATGTACGTTGCTTTTTGAAGTATATCCTTCGCCAGGCTATACCAACGAAAAAATTTACGTCTACTTAGCAGAAGGTGGGAAACGCCAACCCCAAAAGCTTGACGAAGGGGAGTTTTTAGACGTCGTTTGGTTGCCGATAGATAAAGTAAAAACTATGCTGCGCTTGGGTGAGTTGAAAGACGCGAAAACGATAATTGCCTTGCAAGCCTATTTTTTACGGGAAAATAAGTTGTGATATTTTTTGAAAAACTTCCGTCAAATACTTGACGAAATATCTTTCCTTTGTTATACTATATGTAATATGTTTTTATGACATTTTACAATAAAGGAAAGGAACAAATGAAAAAATATCACGTTTTATACAATCCGCACGCAGGTTGCGGAACGGGCGAAGCGGAAGCGAAAAAGTTGGAAGAAACGTTAGGGGAAATTGCCCTTACGGATATGACGAAAATTGAAGATTACGCTCAGTTTTTTTCACAGTTGAACGACGATGAAGAAGTGGTGGTTTGCGGCGGCGACGGTACGCTAAATTGTTTTGTCAATCAAGCGGGGGAAGCGGCGCAAACGAAAGCGGTTTCCTATTATGCTTGCGGTAGCGGTAACGATTTTATGCGCGAAGTGCAAACGGAAGCAGGCAAAACGGTCGCTTTAAACGAATACATAAAAAATTTACCGACGGTAACGGTCAATAATAAAACGTACCGCTTTATTAACGGAATCGGTTTCGGTATCGACGGATATTGTTGTGAAGAAGGGGATAAGCTGCGCGCCAAGACAAGTAAGCCCATCAATTATACGGGGATAGCTATTAAAGGATTGTTATTCCGCTACAAGCCTACGGACGCGACGGTGATTGTGGACGGTAAGGAATACCGTTTTAAAAAGGTTTGGCTTGCACCTACTATGAACGGGAAATATTACGGCGGCGGTATGATTCCCACGCCCGAGCAAAACCGCAACGACGATACACTTTCGGTAATGATATTCCACGGAACGGGCAAATTAAAATCTTTAATGATATTCCCGTCTATTTTCAAGGGAGAGCACGTAAAGCATACGAAACATATCACCGTGCTTTCCGGTAAGGAAATTACGGTAAGATACGATAGTCCTCGAGCGTTACAAATCGACGGCGAAACGATTTCGGGGGTAACCGAATATACGGCGAGAAAATAAAAAAAGACGGCAAAAAACAAAAAGCACGCTTTCATAGCGTGCTTTTTGCTTGTCAATGAACAAAATGCAAGGAGAAAAGAAGGGCAATTAACGACAGTTGCAGCTGCAACCACAGTTACAAGGCGGCGTTAAAATCGCCGAAAGCGTGCCGTTTTTGTATAAGCAGAACAAAAGGGCAACGATAATGGGAAGACCGCAACCGCTGAAGATATTCGAGCAGAAAATCCCGTCTTTCGAACCAAGTACAAGCAAAGCGATGAGAATCCAAAGGGTTACGTTATTACCCTGACAACAACAATTCATAAAAAACCTCCTGTGTTTCGCCGCAGGGGTATGTATTTTGCTCCGAAACGGAAAATTGCCTGCGGTTTTGTCTTTCTATTACATAATATTCAAAAAAACGTGTAATTGTGTAACGAAACAAACGTTTCCGTGAAAAAATAAGAAAAATTCCCTTTCATTTTGTTGCCTAAATTAAAAAAATGCGTTATAATACTAATATGTTTGCACGGGAGATACGTTTTTGCGGTCTTACCTATACGGCAAATAAATACTTATTTTTTCTACGGGTATCTTAACAGAACTCGATGGAGGTTTTTTTATGAAACGCGATATTTCGCATACGGTAGCCTTTATAGGCTTAATGACCGCTTTAATGGCGGTCGTGCTCACTTTGGAAACGTACGTGTTTATTTATTTTATTAAACCGTCTCCTGCGTTTTTATCCATTCCGCTTTTTATAGCGTTGTCTATGTATGGCGATTGGAAAAACAGTTTTATCGGTGGTACGGTATTCGGTTGTTGTTCGTTCGCACTTTCGTTTATCGTTGGATACACCGTTTTTTATAATCCGCTTATCTCGGTATTGCCGCGAACGTTAGCAGGGGTGGCAGGCTATTTTATTTTGCACGGACTCACCGTTTGGACGAAAGGCAAAGCCAAAGACGGAACGCGTATGCTTGCAGCGGCGCTTACGGTATTGCTCCACACCGTTTTGGTGCTTGGCGCGATGGAAATTTTTTCTTCGGGCGGCGCGTTTATAGATACCGTTTGGCAGGTGATTATCGGAGTGAATTTCTTGGCGGAATTTGCTTGTTCGATATTCTTGACTCCCGTATTCATTCGCATTATGAAAAAGTATACGAAAACGCCTGATTTAATTCCTTTGCGCGCAAAGGTTGAAAGAGAGAAAAAACAATGATTATTTGCATAGATATAGGAAATACCAACATAAAATATGCCATTTACGACGGGGACGTTTTAAAATTATCCTTCCGTGTGGCAACCGATTTAAAAAAGACTTCGGACGAATACGGCGAACAGCTGACGGGTATGTTAGAATCGCAAGGGGTAAAAACGAGTAACGTAACGGGCGGCATTATGTCGTCGGTCGTGCCTTCGCTCGATTATACCATTGATAAAATGTGCGAAATCTACTTGCATATTAAGCCGTTGCATATTGCGCCCGGCTTGAAATCGGGGTTGAATATTCGCTGCGACGACGCAAGGGAAGTGGGCGCGGACAGAATTGTCAACTGCGTTTCGGCTATCGTTAGCTACGGCGAAAATAAACCTATGATAGTGGTAGATTTTGGTACGGCAACCACGTTTAATATTATCAGTGAAAATAACGAATTTATCGGCGGGGTTATTGCTCCGGGCATTAAAGGCTCGCTCGATTCGCTTGTCAACGGTACGGCGAAATTACCGCGAGTGGAAATAGAAGCACCCAACAGCATTATCGCAAAAAACACGATAACGAATATGCAAGCAGGTATCGTATTTGGGTTTGCGGGCTTGGTAGAATATATCGTAAAACGTATCAAACGGGAAATGAAACGTTCGGATATCAAAACGATAGCAACGGGTGGTTTTAGTACCGTTATTTCCAAAGAAGTAGAATGTATCGACGTGGTGGATAAACTACTCACGTTAAAGGGCTTGAAATATTTATACGATTTAAATACCCCCGAAAAAGCATAGGGCAGGTATGTAACGAAACAAAAAAACGTAATGTTTTTCGTAAGGAGTTAGAATATGATTAAAAAAGTAGGCGTAGCTATTTTAGGACTTGGCGTCGTGGGCGGCGGTACGTATCAAACGTTGGTTGAGCATCACGATTTTTACGTGCAAACGCAACAGGTGGATATCACGGTAGAGAAAGTACTCGATTTAAATTTAGAGCGCTTGAAACAACTTGGCGTGCCCACGGAAGCAATCGCAAAAAATATAGAAGAAGTAGTGGCTTCTCCCAGCGTAGATATCGTCATTGAAACGATAGGCGGTATCGGTGTAGCAAAGGCGTTTGTAACGGCGGCGCTTCGAAACGGAAAGACGGTTGTAACGTCGAATAAAGAACTCATTTGTAAATTCTCGCACGAGTTAGAACGTTTGGCAAAGCGCAATCATTGCGGCTTGTATTATGAGGCGAGCTGCGTCGGCGGCGTGCCTATTATCCGTACGCTTTTAGACGGCGTGCAGGGCAACCATATTCAAAGTATGATGGGTATCGTCAACGGTACGACCAACTACATTTTGACGAAAATGACGTACGAAGGCGCGAACTACGCCGACGTATTAAAGGAAGCGCAAAAGCTCGGTTATGCGGAAGCAAATCCTTCGGCAGACGTCGACGGATTCGATTCTATGTACAAGCTTTCCATTTTGTCGTCGATGGCGTTCCATACGAAAATTCCGTATACGAAAATTTTCCGCGAAGGTATCTCGGAAATCAGCGTAGAAGATATCGCGCACGGTAGAGAGCTTGGTTATACGTTAAAGCTGTTGGCAATCGGGAAAAAGAACGGCAAAACGGTGGAGGTACGCGTACATCCCACGTTTATCCCGCACGAACATCCGCTTGCCGGCGTGAACGATTCGTTCAATGCAGTGTACTTAAACGGCGACGCCGTAGGCGACGTTATGTTATACGGTCGCGGCGCAGGGGCGTTGCCTACCGCAAGCGCAGTAGTTAGCGACGTAATTTATGCGGCTACGCACTCCGAAATAAAATATTCCACTTTTAAAAACAATGCGACGGCGGATACGGATACCAAGTTTGTTTCCGATTTTGCAAGCGCGTACTATTTACGCCTTTCCGTAACGGATAAAGCCGGCGTACTTGCCAAAATTTGCGGTATGTTCGGTAAGCATAACGTTTCCATCGTCAAGGTTTCGCAACTGCCCAAGGCAGACGCGGAAGACGATAAGGCGGTTACGCTTATTATCGTTACCCATAAAACTACCGAAAACAGCGTGAAAAACGTTGTGTCGAAAATCAACGCGTCCACTTTGGGTAGAGTAGATTCGATTATCCGCGTAGAACAATAATTTTAAACCAAAACGATACAAGAAAGAGAGGCTGTATACGCCTTTCTTTCGCATTTAAAGGAGTACTATGCTTACGGAAGAAAAGAGCCGTCAATACGTACAAATACTCAAAGAAGAGTTAATTCCTGCAATGGGCTGTACCGAGCCTATTTCCATTGCCTACGCGGTGGCTAAGGCGAGAAGCTTATTTACGAAAACGGGAGAAGAACCCGTCCGCGCGCGGTTGGAAGTAAGCGGCAACATTATCAAAAACGCAAAAAGCGTTACCGTACCCCATACGGGCGGTATGCGCGGTATTCCGTCGGCGTTTGCCGCAGGACTTGTGGCTGGCAATGCGGCAAAGGAGTTGGAAACGCTTTCTTCCGTTACGGACGAACAAATAGAACAAATGCAACGGGTACGGGATACCTTTCCTTTGGAAATTATAACCCCCGAAACGTCGCGCGTGTTTGATATTGCCGTAACGTTATATTCGGCAAATCACACTTCGTACGTGCGTATTGCCGACGCCCATACCAACGTTGTCTGTATGCGTTTCGACGGGGACACGTTATTTGAAAAAACGCTTGAAAGCGAATCGCAAAAAACGGATAAAAGCGTACTCAACGTAGAAGATATCCTTGCGTTTGCAAACGAAGTGGACACGTCGACAGTATCGGAAACGCTGCAACGGCAAATCGATTATAATATGGCAATCGCGGAAGAAGGTTTGAAAAACGATTACGGGGCAAACGTGGGCAAAGTGCTGCTCCGTAGTTATCAACCGGATATCAAGATAACGGCGAAAGCGTACGCGGCGGCGGCAAGCGACGCCCGTATGAACGGTTGCGAATTACCCGTCATCATCAATTCGGGTAGCGGCAATCAAGGCATTACGGCTTCCGTGCCCGTTATCGTGTATGCACGCGGTTTACATCTTTCCAAAGAACGGCTTTATCGCGCACTTTGCGTTTCTAATTTAATTACAATCCATTTAAAAAGCGGAATCGGTACGCTTTCGGCATATTGCGGAGTGGTATCGGCAGGTGCAGGCGCGGCGTGCGGTATAGCCTATCTTTTAGGCGGTACGAAAAAGGAAGTTTCGCATACGCTTGTCAATGCACTCGCCATTGATTCGGGAATTATTTGCGACGGAGCAAAAGCCAGTTGCGCGGCGAAAATTGCAACGGCGGTAGAAAGCGGACTGTTAGGGTTACAAATGTATTACAACGGCAACCAGTTTTTTGCAGGCGAGGGAATTGTCAAAAAAGGAGTGGAAAACACCATCAAAAGCGTAGCAAGGTTGGCGCAAGAAGGAATGAAAGAAACAGATAAAGAAATATTACGGATTATGCTGGATACCGAAACGTAAAAAGGATAAGTAAGCGGATTGCACGCACAATCCGCTTATATTTTTTAAAATACACACAAAAGTGGTAAATTATTTATAAAATAATGTTGAAAAACCCTTTAAAATCC
The DNA here is from genome assembly GCA_045542595.1 of Candidatus Scatosoma sp. GTDB lineage: Bacteria > Bacillota > Clostridia > Christensenellales > Borkfalkiaceae > Scatosoma. The sequence goes on from JAZQLI010000026.1 coordinate 30,969, forward strand.
TTGCTTTTTTATAGTCGAATGTGGTAAAATATGTGCAATCAATATTTTTGATTAAACAGCCTTATGTATTCAATTTTTTTGTTTATAGGAGATAGATGATATGGAAAGAGTATTTAACTTTTCGGCAGGACCTTCAATGTTACCCGAAACAGTATTAAAGCGCGCGGCAAGCGAAATGCTTTGCTATGAAGACAGCGGTATGTCCGTAATGGAAATGAGTCATCGTTCACCCGTGTATGAAAAAATTATTGCAGATGCTGAAGCGTTGCTGCGTAAAGTAATGCAAATTCCCGATAATTACAAGGTATTGTTTTTACAGGGCGGCGCGTCTACGCAGTTTGCCGCCGTCCCTTTAAATCTTTTGAGAAAGAGCGGTAAAGCCGATTATATTCTTTCGGGGCAATTTTCCACGAAAGCCTATCAAGAAGCGCAAAAATACGGGGATATCGTAGCGGTAGCTTCGTCGAAAGATAAAAATTTTTCCTACGTACCAAAGGTAGAGAAATCTGCTTTCCGCGCGGATGCCGACTACGTGCATATTTGTTTCAACAATACGATATACGGCACGAAATTCCCGTATATTCCCGATACGGGGGATATTCCGTTGGTGGCGGATATGTCGTCGTGTATTTTAAGCGAGCCGTTCGACGTTTCCAAATTCGGGGTTATCTATGCAGGGGCGCAAAAAAATATGGCGCCTGCAGGGCTTACGGTGGTTATCATTCGTGAAGATTTGTTAGGGTATGCGCGCGCGGAAACGCCGTCTATGCTCAACTACAAATTGATGGCGGATAACGGCTCTATGTACAATACGCCGCCGTGCTATTGTATCTACGTTGCCAAGCTTGTATACGAATGGATTTTAAGCCTTGGCGGTTTAGAGGAGATGAAGAAGCACAACGAAAGCAAAGCCAAGCTTTTATACGATTATTTAGACGGGCAAAACTATTACAAGGCGCCCGTGGAAAAGGAAAGCCGTTCAATGATGAACGTAACGTTCGTTACGGGCGACGAAGCTTTGGATAAAAAATTTGCGTCCGAAGCGAAAGCGGCTGGCTTGCATAATTTGAAAGGCCACCGTTCGGTGGGCGGTATGCGTGCTTCCATTTATAACGCTATGCCGAAAGAAGGCGTGGAAAAATTAGTGGAGTTTATGAAAGCGTTTGCAGCGACAAACCCCAAAGGAGAGTGAAAGTATGTTAAAAGTTAAATTGATGAATAAAATTGCTAAAGTGGGCACGGATATTTTAGCGAATAGATATGAAGTGAGTGATAAAGTAGCCAACGAAGACGCCATTATGGTACGTTCGGCGGCGTTGCACGATATGCCGTTTTCTCCTAATCTTCGTGCTATCGCGCGTTGCGGCGCAGGGGTTAACAATATCCCCGTGGATAAATGTACCGATGCAGGCGTAGTAGTATTCAACACGCCGGGTGCAAACGCCAACGCCGTGAAAGAGCTTGCCATTGCCGCACTCATTTTGGCTTCGCGCGATATCGTCGGCGGTGTAAAATGGGTGGAAACGTTGGCAGGGCAAACGGGCGTTGCCAAAGCGGTAGAAGCAGGTAAATCCGCGTTTGTCGGGCACGAGCTTGCAGGCAAAACGTTAGGAGTCGTAGGGCTTGGCGCTATCGGCGGAATGGTAGCAAACGCCGCTATTTCACTCGGTATGAACGTTATGGGCTACGACCCTTACATTACGGCAAAAGCCGCGTGGAGTTTAGCTCCGTCCGTACGTCAAGCGGCGGATTATGCGGAAATTTTCAAATCGTGCGACTATATTACTTTACACGTTCCTGCAACGCCGCAAACGAAGAATATGATTAACGAAAAATCGTTAACGCAAATGAAAGACGGCGTGCGTATACTCAACCTTGCACGTGCGGATTTGGTAGACGCGGCGGCGATAAAGGCGGCAATCGCGGATAAAAAAGTAGCGGCGTATATTACCGATTTCCCCACCGAAGAAACGGTAGGGGTGGCAGGCATTACCGCCATTCCCCATCTTGGCGCGTCCACGGTGGAATCGGAAGACCATTGCGCGGTAATGGCGGCACAGGAGTTGGACGAATTTTTAACTTGCGGCAATATTAGAAACAGCGTCAATTTTCCTACGGTTAGCGTGCCCCGTTCGGGACATCCGCGCGTTTGCGTAATGAACAAAAACGTGCCTAATATGCTTTCGCAAATCACTTCGGCGTTTTCGTCGCAAAATATCAATATCGAAAATATGGCTAACGGTTCGAAGGGCGAAGTGGCATACACTATCGTCGAAACCAACGAAAAGGCGGATGCGGGAGTCATTGCCGCGCTTAAAAATATCGAAGGCGTTTTCGGAGTGCGTATTTATAACGATTGACAATTACAGGAGAAAGACTATGTCTGAAACCGTACTCAAAAAGGAAGAAAAAGTAGCGATAGCCTTACGTGCGTTGTACCGTACGTACGGCTATTTACCCTATCAAATGAGTAAGTTCGAGCCGTACGATTTGTACGTAGCCAACAAAGATTTTTTGGTGGGAGACGGCGTTATTACGTTTACGGATACCGACGGTAAGTTGCTTGCGTTAAAACCGGACGTTACGTTGTCTATTATTAAAAACACGCAAGACGGCGAACTGCAAAAGGTGTATTATAACGAAAACGTATACCGTATTTCGGGCGAAACCAAGCAATTTAAAGAAATTATGCAAGTGGGTTTAGAATGCCTTGGCAATATCGGTTTATACGAAGTGTATGAAACGGTAACGCTGGCGGCGGCAAGCTTAAAAGAAATTTCAAACACATTCGTTTTGGATATCTCGCATTTAGGAATTATATCCGCGCTTTTAGACGAAATCGGGAAAGGAGAAAAATACAACGGGGAAATTATGCGCTGTCTTGCGGATAAAAACGCACACCAGCTCCGCTGCGTTTGCCTTTCCTATAACGTAGACGAAACGCAAACGCAAAAACTGCTTACGGTATTGCAGGCGTACGGTGATATGGAAAAGGTGCTTACCGTTCTCGCGCCCGTTTGTACAAACGCCAAAGCCAAAAAAGCCTACGACGAATTATGCGCGCTGGTTGCCTTATTAAAAAGCGACGAAAATTATACCCGTATGCGGTTAGATTTTTCCGTCGTCAACGATATGAAATATTATAACGGAATCGTATTCAAAGGCTTTATCGACGGCGTATGCGAAGGGGTGCTTTCGGGCGGTCAGTACGATAGATTGATGAAACGCTTAGGCAAACAATCTAAAGCGATAGGTTTTGCCGTGTATACCGATTTGTTGGAACGCTTAAACGCACAAAAACCGTCGGTGGACGTCGATATAGTGGTATTGTACGACGAACAAACGGATTTGTCGGTTTTGGCGAATGCAACCAAAAATTTACAGTCGAAAAATATGCGTTTCCGCGTACAAAAAACAGCGGAAGGTATTCGCGGCGGCGAAACGCTCGATTTACGCGGTAAAGGGGGTAACGTATGATAAACGTAGCACTCCCCAAAGGCAGGCTGGGCGAAAAAATTTACGCCAAATTTGAAGAAGCGGGCTACGAATGCCCGTCTATTAAGGAAAATAACCGTAAACTCATTTTCGAAAACGCGGAGAAGGGAATCCGTTATTTTTGGGTAAAGCCGTCCGACGTATCCATTTACGTAGAACGCGGCGCGGCGGATATCGGCGTTTGCGGTAAAGACATTTTAGCCGAATATTCGCCAAGTGTATACGAACTGCTCGATTTAAAGACAGGCATATGTAAAATGGCAGTGGCGGCGAAAAAAGATTTTTACGACGATAGAGAAACCACGCTTAAAGTGGCGACGAAGTTTGTCAACGTTGCCAAAGCGTATTACGCGCAAAAGGGTAGAGATATCGATATTATCAAGCTGAACGGCTCTATTGAAATCGCGCCTATTTTAGGGCTTTCCGACGTTATCGTGGATATCGTGGAAACGGGTACGACGCTCAAGGAAAATAATTTAGAAGTGAAAGAAACGATATTCCCTATCAGTGCAAGATTGATTGCAAATAAAGCGAGTTTTAAATTTAAAACGGAAGAAGTAGAACGGCTGGTATCGCGCGTTGGGCAGCTTATCGACGGAGACTTAGTATGATAAAAATTTATAAATACGGCGAAGTGTCAAACGAAGAAATATTTTCGCGCGTCAACCCTACTGCAAAGGTAGAAGGCGTGGTAGCGGAAATTATAGCGGAAGTAATAAAAAACAAGGACGCAGCGCTGAAAGCGTACGCGCAAAAATTCGACGGCGTAACGCTGGAAGGTTTAGAAGTAAGCCAAGCGGAAATTGACGCCGCGTATGCAAAAGCGGATACATATTTTATCGAAGTGCTGCAAGAAGCGGCGGCAAATATTCGCGCGTTTCACGAAAAGCAAAAACGCGAAGGCTTTACCTTACAACAGGAAAACGGAGTGGTTATCGGTCAAAAGATAACCGCTATTGAAAACGTGGGATTGTACGTACCGGGTGGTACGGCGGCATATCCTTCTACCGTGCTTATGGACGCCATTCCTGCAAAAATTGCAGGCTGTAAACAACTTGTAATGGTAACGCCGCCTGCAAAAGACGGCGGTGTCAATCCCGATATTTTAACGGCGGCAAAGGTGGCAGGGGTAGACCGTATTTTCAAAATCGGCGGCGCACAGGCTATAGCGGCGCTTGCCTATGGCACGGAAAGCGTACCCAAAGTAGATAAAATAGTAGGTCCGGGCAATGCATTCGTTGCCGAAGCAAAAAAACAGGTTTTCGGTAAGGTTTCCATTGATATGATAGCAGGACCAAGCGAAATTTTGGTGGTGGCGGATAATACCAACAACCCCGACGATATCGCCGCGGATTTGCTTTCCCAAGCCGAACACGATAAGATGGCGAGTGCGGTACTCGTTACCGACGACGCGGATTTTGCACAGTCGGTTTCTGAAGCTCTCGAACGGCGTATTCCTAAGTTATTACGCAGTGAAATCGCGAGAAAATCCATTGACGACAACGGGAAGATAATCGTAGCGGATACGTTGCTTGCCGCCATTGAAATCGCCAACGAAATTGCGCCCGAACATTTGGAACTTTGCGTGGATAACCCGTTTGAATATTTAGATAAAGTACAACACGCAGGTTCGGTATTTTTAGGTAAATATTGTCCCGAAGCGTTAGGGGATTATTTTGCAGGACCAAACCACACGTTGCCCACAAGCGGTACGGCGCGCTTTTCTTCCCCCCTTTCGGTGGACGATTTCGTAAAGAAAACACAGTTTACCTATTACACGAAAGAAGCCCTTTTCAAGGTAGCGGATAAAATTGCCTACTTTGCTAATAAGGAAGGCTTGGAAGGCCACGCAAAAAGCGCTACCACGCGTTTTGAGGAAGAGAAATGAGTAAGTTTTTTAGCGAAAAATTTAAATCGCTTACGGCGTATACCCCTGGGGAACAACCCAAGGATATGCAATATATTAAGCTCAACACTAACGAATCGCCCTTTCCGCCGCCGCAATCGGTTGTAGATGCGGCGCAACAAGCCGCGTCGAAAGCGCAACTGTATTCCGACCCAAATTGCACTCTGCTTGCGGAAAAAGCAGCGGAAATATTTGGCGTTAAACGTACGGAAATGCTGTTTACAAACGGCTCGGACGAAATATTGAATTTCGCATTTATGGCGTTTTGCGATAAAAATAGCGGTGCGATATTCCCCGATATTACCTACGGTTTTTATCCCGTATTTGCAAAGCTGTATAATATTCCGTATAAAGAAATTCCGTTGAAAGCGGATTTTTCTATAGATTATCACAATTATTTACACGCCAACGCAATGGTGGTGTTGGCAAACCCCAACGCGCCGACGGGGCTTACGCTTACCGTAGCGGAAATAGAAGAAATTGTAAAATCTAACCCCGATAACGTAGTGGTAATCGACGAAGCATACGTCGATTTCGGTGGAGAGAGCTGTGTACCGCTTATCCATAAATACGATAATCTGTTAGTAACGCAAACCTTTTCCAAATCTCGAAGTTTAGCAGGCGCGCGCTTGGGCGTGGGCTTTGCTTGCGAAAGCCTAATTAAGGATTTGAATACCATTAAGTACTCTACAAATCCGTATAACGTCAATGGTATGACGATGGCAGCAGGGCACGCAGCGCTTTGCGAAAACGAGTATTTTATGCAAAAATGCAACGAAATTTGCCAAAACCGCGCGTATACCGCAAAAGAGTTGGAAAAACTCGGGTTTACGGTATTGCCCAGTAAAACAAATTTCCTGTTTATCCAATCGGATAAAATCGACGGGCAAACGTTGTACGAACAATTAAAAGCGAAAGGCGTTTTGGTGCGGCATTTTAACGCGGAGCGCATAACGGCATATAACCGCGTAACCATAGGCACGAAAGCGCAAATGGACTCTTTTTTGGCTGCGGTAGAAGAAATTTTAAAGGAGCAAAAGGTATGAGAAAAAGTGAAATTGTACGTAAAACGGCGGAAACGGATATTCGTTTATCGCTTACAATCGACGGTACGGGCGCAAGCATAATCGATAGCGGTTGCGGCTTTTTAGACCATATGCTCACTCTGTTTGCCAAACACGCGGGATACGATTTACAGGTGTTTTGTAAAGGGGATATAGAAGTAGATTATCATCATACCGTAGAAGATATCGGTATCGCACTCGGTCAGGCGTTTTATAACGCTGTGGGCGATAAGCGCGGCGTATACCGCTACGGCGATATTATGTTGCCTATGGACGAAACGCTGATTATGGCGGCGGTAGATTTATCGGGTAGAGATTATGCTTCTATCGCTTTAGAACTTCCCACCGCAAAAGTGGGCGATTTCGATTGCGAGCTTTGCGAAGAGTTTTTTCTGGCGTTCGTGCGTGAAGCGAAAATAACGTTACACGTGAAACAATTAGCGGGTAGAAACTCTCACCACATTATAGAAGGCGTATTCAAAGCGGTAGCGCGTGCGTTGGGTAAGGCGACGGCTATTGACGAACGTCGGAAAGACGAAGTACCGTCTACAAAAGGCGTGTTGTAAGGGGACGGCAATGATAGCGATTATCGATTACGGCGTAGGCAATTTATTTTCCCTGCTTTCGTCTTTCAAACGTATCGGCGAGGAAGCGGTGGTTACGTCGGATAAAGCGGAGATAGAAAAAGCCGATAAAATTATATTGCCGGGCGTTGGCGCGTTTCAAGACGCGGCAAAAAAACTCCGTGAAAGCGGTTTGGACGAAGTGGTAAAACAGCAGGTAAAAAAGGGCAAGCCGCTTATGGGCATATGCTTGGGTATGCAGTTGTTGTTTGAAAAGAGTTTCGAATACGGCGAGCACGAAGGTTTGGGCTTGATTCAAGGCAAAGTAGTGCCTATCAAAGGCGAAGTGGACGCTTCCCTTAAAATTCCCCAAATCGGTTGGAACGCTTTGCATTTTACCCGTCCGCATAAATTATTTCAATATATAAAGGAAGGCGACCACGCCTATTTCGTGCATTCGTATTTCGCAACAGATTGCGCTAAAGCGGTAATTGCAACGACGGAATACGGCAAGCAGCTGACGGCTGCGGTAGCGCAGGGCAACGTTATGGGTTGTCAATTCCACCCCGAAAAAAGCGGTGAAGTGGGTTTGAATATCCTGCGTGGTTTTTGCGCTTTACAGTAAAGGACATATATGAATATTTTTCCTGCAATAGATTTATACGATAATAAAGCAGTACGCTTATATAAGGGCGATTACGCGCAAATGACGGTGTACAGCGACAACCCCGTGTCCGTCGCGCGTGATTTTGCACGTCAAGGCGCGCAATTTATCCACGTAGTAGATTTGGCTGGGGCAAAGCTGGGAAAACCCGTGCATTTGGATATTTTACGCGCGATTGCAAATGAAACGGACTTGTTTATCGAAGTGGGCGGCGGTATTCGTGATATGCAAACGGTAGAAACCTATCTTTCGGTAGGCGTGCACCGCGTCATTTTAGGTACGGCGGCGGTTACCAACGAAAGTTTTTTAAAAGCAGCTCTCGAAAAATACGGCGATAAAATAGCGGTGGGCGCGGATATAGCGGACGGCAAAATTGCCATTAAAGGTTGGTTGGAAAAATCCCATTATACCATTGATACGTTTATGCAAAAAATGCTTTCGCTTGGCGTAAAAACGGTAATTTGTACCGACGTTTCCAAAGACGGAGCAATGAAAGGCGCAAATCACGCGCTTTATAAATATTTAAAAGACAAATACACAATCGACGTGATAGCAAGCGGTGGCGTATCGTCGATGGACGATATTTCCGCGTTAAAAGAAACGGGTACGTACGGCGCGATTATCGGTAAAGCATACTATATCGGCGCGATTGATTTACAAACGGCAATACAGGTGGCAAAATGATAACCAAACGGATTATTCCTTGTTTAGACGTCAAAGACGGACGGGTGGTAAAGGGCGTCAACTTCGATAAATTACGCGAAGTGGCTTCTCCCGTCGATTTGGCAAAATATTATTCCGATTGCGGCGCGGACGAGTTGGTGTTTTACGATATTACCGCTTCAGCGGAAGGTAGGAAAATATTCACCGATATCTTAAAGGAAGCGGCACAAAACGTATTTATTCCGCTCACCGTGGGCGGCGGAATCCGTAGCGTAGCCGATTTCGAGCGCGTGCTCTCTTGCGGCGCGGATAAAGTCAGCGTCAATTCAGGCGCGATAGCTAATAAAAGTCTGATAGGGGAAGCGGCGAAAAAATACGGCAATCAATGCGTAGTTATCTCCGCCGATATCAAACGGGTAAACGGATCGTTTCACGTTTTTGCCAAAGGCGGCAGGGAAGATACGGGTATGGACGCTATCGAATGGATTGTCCGCTGCGTAAACGAAGGCGCAGGGGAAGTGGTAGTCAATTCTATGGATACCGACGGAGTGAAAAACGGATTTGACGTTCCGCTTTTACAGCGTGTATGCGGCGCGGTAGACGTGCCCGTAATAGCAAGCGGCGGCGCGGGGAAGCAAGAACATTTCCTTTCGCTTTTTCAACAAATCCCCACGATAGACGCAGGGCTGGCGGCTTCCGTGTTCCACTTTGGAGAAATACAAATACGTGATTTAAAGAAAATGCTTACTGAAAACGGCATAAATATGCGTTTATAAGGAGAATTATGATTAACATTGACAAATTGAAATTTGACGAAAACGGATTGATTCCTGCAATCGTAGTAGACGTGCACACGAAAGACGTACTCACGCTTGCGTATATGAATAAGGAAAGTTTGCAAATCACTTTGGAAAAGGGTTGCACGTGCTTTTGGAGTAGAAGTCGCCAAAAACTTTGGCTGAAAGGGGAAACTAGCGGTAATTATCAGCACGTCGTTTCGATAACGGCAGATTGCGATAAAGACGCGTTGGTTGTAAAAGTGGAGAAGGACGGACCTGCCTGTCATACGGGCGCGGAGAGTTGTTTTTTCAACCCCGTATATATTAACGAGGAAAAATCGGAATTCAGCTTGCGCGGCTTATACGCGTTGTTGGAAGGGAGAAAAAAGAATATGCCGCAAGGCTCGTACACTACCTATCTGTTTGAGAAAGGCTTAGATAAAATACTCAAAAAGATAGGGGAAGAAAGTACGGAAGTTATCATTGCCGCGCACGCAAAAGATAAAAAGGAAACGGTATACGAAATAGCCGACCTTGCCTATCACGTAATGGTAATGATGGTGCAAAACGGCATTACCGTAGACGACGTGCAAAAGGAACTTGCTTCCCGCCACGTTATCGACCATAAAGTCAAGCAAGAAAAAATGACGGAATAAGTGTCGGGCATTTTTGCGTAGTCAGTATGAAAATGTTAAAAAAAAGAAGAGCAAACGCAAGCCGTTTGCTCTCTCTTTTTTTAACTCTCCCTTTTGGCGAGTATTTTTCCCGTTTTTCCGTTTAATAAAAACGCTGTAGTTTTTCCGTCCCGTCCGATAACGCCTACGTAATAATAAGGCGCATCTTCATATAACAGTCGCAAATAAATTTCTCCTGCAAAGCCGTATTCGTCAGTCAGGCTCGAAAATAATTCCTTTTCCGCTTCACAAAGACCTTTTAAAGCCGTTTCGGGGGATATAGTATCTTCGGTAAGCACCGATTGCGCGCAAAGAGAGAGCTCCTGTTCTCCGTACGTAATTTTGCAATCGATTTGCTTTTGCTTTGCAACGTTTAGCGTACAAGAATAAAAATATTCGCTTTTCACGTTGTCGAAGGACATTTCTCCGCCGTACTTTTCGCCGTCTACCGTAAACGTAAGGATACACTCCTTTTCAAACGAAGGGGCAACCAAATACACTTCGCAACGAGTGGACGTTTCCCGTTTCGCTCCGTCGGAAAGATAGGGAGTTTCTTTGGCTACGGCGTATACTCGTAAGGAAAATCCGTCCGTTTCCGCAAGGAATATATTCTCTCTCAATTCCGAAACGTAGTCGAAATAGTTCACGTTTTTGCTGCAAGCACAAAGCAAAACAAGCAGGAAGCCAAAAAATAGAAAAAAGAGTTTTTTCGGGTGTACAACCGTTAACAATTTACGTTGAAAAGTTCTCATACGTCATTATATTAAAAAAAGATTGAAATCATAACCAACAAAATTCGTTTATACAGTTGATTTTTTATTTTTAATGTGGTAAAATAATATAAATATAGTGGAGGAGTAAAAGCATATGCACGTTGATAAAATCATTTTACGCGCCGCATTGACAACGCTTGCCGTTGTTTTGATGCTCTGTGCGTTTATGACGCTTGCGCTGTGCTTTGTCTTTCCGTCTACTATGATGCACATCACGTACGATATGGGTATGAACGCCGCGTCCGTGAAATATGCCGAACGCGCATACGATTATTCGGGCGACGTGTATTACGCAGCGTTTGCTACCGAAGTGGCTATTTTAGACGGTAATACCGAAAAAATTGCCGAGTGCGGTAACGAACTTATTTCCGACGAGCAATTTGCAACCTATTGCGCAGCGAGAAACGCCGACAAGCCGCCTCTTGCAACGGGTAAGTACGAACAGTACGTTTACGGGCAGGTTTACGCGGCGGAGTACGTTATCGCAACGACGGCGGCAGAAAAATCATTAGTGATAAATAAAGCGTTTTTGTCGTTAGAAGCGGACTCGTTTCCGCAAGGGAATGCCGTGGCAACGGTGGTAATAGCCGCGCGTAAAAAAGACGATACGGAAACGCTTCTTGCGATAAGGGAAAAAATGAATGAGATAGACAAAGACGCTTTTACGGCGGCGGACGCCTCGCGGTTTGACGACGTCTTTGCCTTAACAAACGGATAAATGGACGAGCTGCCTTTTGGGCGGTAAATCCATTTCGTTTTATATAAGAAGGATAATCATAAAAATTACAGTTTTTATACAAGGAGAAAAAACATGAGTAGCAAAATTATCAAAGAAGGTTTAACTTTTGACGACGTACTTTTAATTCCGCAAGCGTCTAACGTATTGCCTGCCGACGTCGATTTAAAGACCAAGCTCACCGACAAAATTAAATTAAACTTGCCCCTTTTAAGCGCGGCAATGGATACGGTTACCGAAAGCCGTATGGCTATTGCTATGGCTCGTGAAGGCGGTATGGGTATCATACATAAAAATATGTCGATTGAAGAGCAAGCTAATCACGTAGACAGGGTAAAGCGCAGCGAACACGGCGTTATTACCGACCCGTTTTTCCTTGCGCCCGATAATCTTGTAAAAGACGCGCTGGCTTTGATGGAAAGATATCGCATTAGCGGTGTGCCTATCACGAAAAACGGTAAGCTTGTCGGTATCCTTACTAACCGTGATTTGCGTTTTGAAAGCAATTACGAACAACCCATTTCCAACATTATGACGAAAGAAGAGTTGGTAACCGCGCCCGAAGGCACGTCCTTGGCGGAAGCTCAAAAAATTCTTGGCAAACACAGAATTGAAAAATTGCCTATCGTAGATAAAGACGGCTATTTGAAAGGACTTATCACCATCAAGGATATCGAAAAATCCATTCAATATCCCAACTCCGCTCGCGACGAAAACGGTAGATTGCTCGTCGGCGCGGCAGTAGGCACGGCGGCGAATACTATGGAACGCATTTCGGCGCTTATCGAAGCGCGCGCGGACGTCATTGCTATCGACACGGCACACGGACATTCCGCAGGCGTACTTAAAAAGGTGGAAGAAATCAAGGCGAAATTCCCTAATATCACGTTGATTGCAGGTAACGTTGCAACGGCGGCGGCAACCGAAGCGCTTATTAAATCGGGCGCGGACGTTGTAAAAGTGGGTATCGGGCCTGGTTCTATTTGTACCACTCGTATCGTGGCAGGTATCGGCGTTCCCCAACTCACTGCCGTTATGGATTGCGCGGAAATGGCGGATAAATACGGTAAGAGAGTTATCGCCGACGGCGGTATCAAATATAGCGGTGATATCGTGAAAGCGTTGGCGGCAGGCGGTAGCGCGGTAATGGTCGGTTCGCTTCTTGCAGGTACGCTTGAAAGCCCGGGTGAAGTGGAACTTTACCAAGGCAGAAGTTATAAAGTATATCGCGGAATGGGCTCGCTCGGCGCAATGGCAACGGGTAGCAGCGATAGATATTTCCAAGAAGGCAAGAAGAAATTCGTGCCCGAAGGGGTGGAAGGCCGTGTGCCTTATCGCGGTAGCGTAGCGGACGTAATCTATCAAATGAAAGGCGGCTTGCGTGCAGGTATGGGCTATTGCGGCAAGGCGACTATTGAAGACTTGCGTACGAGCTCAGAATTTGTCCGTATTACCAACGCTAGCCTTGTGGAAAGTCATCCCCACGATATTTCTATCAGCAAGGAAGCGCCTAACTATTCGCAACATTAAGGATTATATATGGATATCGTTTGTTTAGACCTTGAAGGCGTTTTAGTGCCGGAAATTTGGATAGCATTTGCTAAAGCAAGCGGCATTCCCGAACTTTCGAGAACGACGCGCGACGAACCCGATTACGATAAATTGATGCGTTGGCGGTTAGAAATTTTGAAAGAGCACGGTTTGGGGCTTAACGAAATTCGTGAAATTATTGAGAAGATAGAGCCGCTTGACGGCGCAAAGGCGTTTTTAGACGAATTGCGTAGTGTAACGCAAGTAATTATCGTTAGCGATACGTTCACGCAGTTCGGCGCGCCACTGATGAAAAAACTCGGTATGCCCACATTGTTTTGTAATACGTTGGAAGTGGCGGAAAACGGCGAAATTACGGGCTTTAAAATGCGAGTGGAAAATTCAAAACTGACAACGGTCAAAGCCTTACAATCTATGGGTTTTGAAACGATTGCCGCAGGAGATAGCTATAACGATTTAGGTATGATTAAAGCAAGTAAAGCAGGGTTCTTGTTTAGAAGTACGGATAGTATTAAAAAAGACAATCCCGATTTGCCTGCGTTTGAAACGTACGACGAACTGTTATCGGCAATCAAACAACATCTAAACTAATTTTCAATAGGAGAGAAAAACATATGAACAACAACGTACGTCCCGAATCAATGGAACGCATCACAACCAAAGCGCTTGCCAATGCGTTTATCGATGAGCAAGTAGCGGAAATTCGCGCGCAAGTAGGAGATAAAAAAGTACTTCTCGCTCTTTCGGGCGGTGTAGATTCTTCGGTGGTAGCCGCGCTTTTAATCAAGGCGATAGGCAAACAACTTGTTTGCGTACACGTCAATCACGGCTTACTCCGTAAAGGCGAACCCGAAGAAGTAGTAGAAGTGTTCCGTAATCAAATGGATGCAAACCTTGTCTACGTAGACGCAGTGGACAGATTTTTAGGAAAACTTGAGGGTGTAGCCGAACCCGAAAAGAAACGTAAAATTATCGGCGCGGAATTCATTCGCGTGTTCGAAGAAGAAGCGAGAAAATTAGAAGGTATCCAATTTTTGGCACAAGGCACTATCTATCCCGACATTATCGAAAGCGACGGGGTAAAAGCGCATCACAACGTAGGCGGTTTGCCCGAGGATATGCAATTCGAGCTCGTTGAACCCATTCGTTTGCTCTATAAAGATGAAGTTCGTATGGTGGGTAGCGCACTCGGCTTGCCCGACGGTATGGTTTACCGTCAACCGTTCCCCGGTCCTGGGCTTGGCGTTCGTTGCCTTGGCGCGATCACGAGAGAACGCTTGGAAGCCGTGCGCGAATCGGACGCGATTTTACGTGAAGAATTTGCAAATAGCGGTTTGGCCGGTAAAGTATGGCAATATTTCACCGCCGTACCCGATTTTTGCTCGGTAGGCGTAAAGGACGGCAAGCGTACGTATGCGTATCCCGTTATTATTCGCGCGGTGAATACCGTTGACGCAATGAGCGCTACTATTGAAGAAGTCCCTTACGATTTACTTGCAAAAATCACCAACCGTATCACTACGGAAGTGAAAAACGTAAACCGTGTATTATACGATTTAACACCGAAACCTTCGGGAACGATTGAATGGGAATAATAAAATAGAAAGAATGGAATGTTTTAAGAAAATAAAAATAGCCGATTCTCATATTCACACTCGTTTTATGAATTATGAAAACACCGTTGTTATGCTTGAGGATATGGCTTCCGTGGGGGTAACAGACGCTTGTATTTTATCTCTTCCGTATAGGGGTGTTGCGGAAAACTTATTTGCTCTTTACGTAAAGATGGTATATAAAAAAATGCAAGTACGAGCGTTCGGCGGGTTACACGTTACGGATAGATATGCTATTCTTCCCCCACAAAAACAAGTGGAAAATATTTTGAGTCTTGGTTGCGACGGAATTAAGTTGATGTTTAGCCCCGACTTGCAAAGATTTTACGGAAAGGGCCTAAACGATTCGTATTACGATAGTATGTTTCAGTTTCTTGAAGAACGCGAAATTCCTGTGAATATACACCTCGCCGACCCCGAAACCTTTTGGGACGTTGGTCAAGAATACGCAGATTCCAGTTTTCCCTTAAAATCACAAATGTATGAAGAAGCGTTTGAAATGCTCGATAAGCATCCGCGTCTTCGCGTCTGCTTTGCTCATTTTATGTTTTTGTCAAATTTCCCCGAAGAAGCAGAGCGCGTAATGGAAAAATATCCAAACGTTTGGTTCGATTTAACTCCGGGCGTAGAAATGTATTATAATTTTGACAAACAAATAGAAAGGTGGCAAATGTTTTTTGAAAAATACAGTCATCGCATTTTGTTTGGAACGGATTGTAATATTGTAAAAAAATGCAATAAAGAACTCGAGCTTTTAGTGTACAGGAAATTGACGGAAAAAGGGGCGTTTTCGCAATATTGTTACGGTAAAGATTTTAACGTAATGGGGTTGCATTTAACGGAAGAAACGGCATCCCGTATTTGTTATGAAAATTATTTTGCCTTTCTTGGTCGAGAACCAAAACCCGTAAACGTGGAAAAATTTTGCGATTGTTGTCGCAGAATAATAGACGATTTAGATAAAGAACCTTATGATGAATACTATGTTCGCGGCGGAACGTTAATTCCTGACCTGTTAAAGGACCCCAAGCAAAGTATCTCGTATAATTTTTGTAAAAAGGCTCTTTTGGATATTGCACGTTAACAATTTTATTTATCATATATACCCCGTCGTAACAAAACGACGGGGTTTTGCATATAGTATAGTATGAGCTTTGGCTCAAATACACAAGAAGGAATTTGAAATACTATGTGTAATGGATGTAATACGTGTTGTAACGGCACTACTTGGAATAACGGTTGGGGCTGTAGTTACGGCTGTGGTTACGGCAACGGTTTGTTGAATACTCTTTTCGATAACGGTACGCAATTTATTTGTCGCGACGCTTGCGGCAATATCCGTGTGAGAACGGGTACGAATACCTGCGGTTGTTGTCAAAATACGTGTCATTGTTGCCAACATACCTGTGGCTGTTGTCAATGTAACGGTAACGATACGGGTGCGACAGAAAACGGTAACGGTAACGGCAATACCGACAACGGCTTTTATTGCATAACCCGTTGCGGTAACTGGCAAACAACGCAAGCAACGGCGCAAACGACGGACACAACCGATTATAACGGCTTTGGTCGTTGCAGTAGACGGTGTGGCTATAACTATTACAACGGTTAACAGCGGAAAAAGGGGGCGGCGGAGCAATCCGTTGCCCTTGTTTGCTAAATCGGAAAATAAACCGAAAAGGTAGAAAATACAGCGTTTGAAAAAAGGAAAAACGGCGCATACTTAAGGAATGGGAAAGTTGCGTCGTTTTTATTGCTTTTTACGGGACAAATACCGTTTTTTATCTCTGAAAAAATATTCCACGTTGGCAGGCACGCTTGTGTTCTTTTTAATTATGTCTATCGTGCCGCTTACCTTTTGGCTAACTCTTTTTATCGGACGGTTGCCCGTTTCCGTGGAACAGGTTTTTCGCCTTTCGGTGTTTTCTTCCGTGAAAAAAGTATTCGAATATATCCGTCAAGAAGCGGAAAACGCCACTACGGGCGTGTCCGTTTTGTTGTTATTCACTTCCTTGTATTCGGCAACGACACTTTTTTACCAAATGCGTAGAAGTGGCGAGCTAATTTATGGTTTTCAATCGCAAAAACGGGGTATTCGTTTGCGTTTGGGGGCGGTATTATTAATGTTTATCGTAATGTTCACCGTAGGGTTTGTCTTGTTACTGTTTACGTTCGGTACGGTACTCTTCGCGCGCGTTTTATCTCCATTTTGGGAAGCATTTGCCGATTACACGCTTCTAATCACTCTTTCTATCATACTCGTTTTTTTGTTGAATACCTATATTTGTCCCTATCGCGCTCCGTTAAAGCGTTTTTTACCGGGTACGCTGCTTACCGTCGCCGCTTGGAGTGTTGCCGTCGTAGGGTTTGGTATCTATTTAAAAATCAGTAATATGAGCCGTTTATACGGCGCACTTTCGGCAATTATCGTGTTTATGCTTTGGTTGTACGTGTTGATGATATGTTTTATCGTCGGTGTTATTATCAACAGCGAAAAAATAATAAAAGAGCGTATAAAACGTACGGAAAAACTCAAACTGTAGTATATGAAAAGCAAAAAAAGAGTAACGTTAAAAACGTCGTTATGCAGCGTAATATTCGGCTTGCTTTTGTGTTTCCCGTCTTTAAAAAGCGGCACAATTACCGATATTACCAAGCCCTATTTAGGCGAATACGAATGTCAAAGCGCAACGCTGGGCGAAAAGGAATATTTGCAAGACTTTTCCTATATCAAACTAGAATTGAGCATGGATAATACCTTCCACTTATATTATAAAACCAAAGACGGGCAACGCGGCGAACAGTCGGGCAAATACGTTTACGATAAAGCAAAAAAGACAATTTGTTTTTCGTTGGGCGGCAGGGAAGAATTCAAGCGTTGTTTTCCGCTGGAAAAAGGCGTATTGACGCTAACCTTTCCCGTGGGGGGACAATCGCTTTGTATGCAGTTTGAACAAAAATAAAAAGAATATGGAACGTAAAAGAGTATGATAATCGTCATATTCTTTTATTTTTACAAACAAATGTTCGCGAAATATGTCAAAAATCCTTGCATTCGTAAAAATTTTGTGATACAATAAGAGAGCTATGGATATTACGCTCACCACCGACCAAGAAAATGCGAAAAATTTAATAGTGGAATGGTTTTTACATACGGACGATAAAGTGTTCGTGTTGTCGGGGTATGCAGGTACGGGCAAAACGTTTTTAATTGATTATATCGTTCGTCAGGAGTTGCGTTTAAAAGCAGGGGAAGAAGCGGTGTTCGTTTCGCCGACGGGCAAAGCCGCTGCCAACCTTGTAAAAAACGGTACGGTAGCTGGTACGGTACATAGTTTAATTTATATGCGCGACGGGGACGATTTCGACGTGGACGAAAACGGCGAAATTATCGAACGGAAAGAACTCACGTTTATCCGTCGTCCGTCCATTATGGAAAGCATTCGTTTGATAATCGTGGACGAAGCGTCTATGATTAACGAAACGGTACTCACCGATTTATTGTCGTTTGGCGTAAAGTGTCTATTTTGTGGGGACGGTGCACAGCTTCCGCCCGTAAACGGTACGTGTCCGCTGATGGAAAATCCCCATTACACAATGACGGAAATCGTGCGGCAAGCGGCGGATAATCCCATTATTCGTGTGGCGACGATGGCGCGCGAAGGAAAGCGTATCGAATACGGCAATTACGGCGATAGTGTGTGCGTGATAGGACGTAACGCCTTTCGCGGAGCGGAACGCAAACGCATTTTATTAAAAGCCGACCAAATTATTTGCGGGAGAAATAAAACGCGGAACGCACTCAACGAAGAACTGCGGCAATACAAAGGGATCGACGAAACGGAACAATTACCCGTGGAAGGGGAAAAGCTGATTTGTACGTTGAACGATTGGGAAAAGCCGTTGGATAAGGACGAACGTTTTCATTTAGTCAACGGAATTATCGGCACGGCGACGGAAATCCAGCCGCAGGAAGACGGATTGGCTACTATGCAATTTAAAGCGGATTTTATGGAAGAGAGCATACGCGTTCCGTTTGATACAGCCATTTTTACCGACGGAAAATATCGGCATTTGTACGGAGAACGGGCGGTAACGCTGTCTAACGGCACGGTGGTGCACGAAGGGAATTTCGCACTGCTGCATAAATTGAAATCGGTCTCCGACGAACCCATTTGCCGTTTCGAATTCGCCTACGCCGTTACCTGTCATAAAGCACAGGGCTCAGAATTCGATTTCGTAGTAGTATTCGACGAAGGCTGGGCATTCAAAGAAGAACAAAACCGTTGGTTGTATACGGCAATCACGCGTGCAAAAGAAAAATTACTAATTATACGATAAAGGACAAAGCTATGCCCAAACAATTAACAAAAGTGCAACAAATTGAGCGTTCTATTATTACAACCTATCGTAAAACGATATGGTCGCCGTTTATTTTGGCGGTGAAAAAGTACGCGCTTATTTCCGCAGGCGATAAAATAGCCGTTTGCATTTCCGGCGGCAAAGACAGTATGCTGCTTGCGAAATTGATGCAACAGTTGCAACGGCATAGCGACGTTCCGTTCGAGTTGGTGTTTTTGGTAATGGACCCGGGTTACAATGCTAAAAACCGTGCAAAAATAGTAGAAAACGCCGCGCTTTTAGGCGTGCCGATTACGGTGTTTGAAAGCGACGTATTTGCCGCTTCGGAAACGGCGAACGAGCAGTCGCCTTGCTATTTGTGCGCCCGTATGCGCCGTGGACATTTATATGCAAAAGCAAAAGAACTCGGCTGTAATAAAATTGCGCTGGGGCATCATAAAAGCGACGTTATTGAAACGACGGTAATGGGTATGCTGTACGGCGGACAACTGCAAGGTATGCTGCCGCGTATTGCTAGTACAAATTTTGAAGGAATGGAACTCATTCGTCCTATGTACTGTATTTTAGAAGAAGATATTTTGCGTTGGAAAGAATATAACAGCTTGCAATTTATCGCTTGTGCCTGTAAATTCACGCAAAAAACGACGGGTGGAGAAGAAGATTCCTTTTCGGCGCGTCGTCGGGTAAAGGAATGGATAGCTACGCTCAAAAAGGAAAACCCCAACGTGGAAAATAATATATTCCAAAGCATTCATAACGTACAGTTGGATACGTTGGCTGAATACAAAACGGACGGGGTAAAACATAACTTTTTGGATAAATTTTCTAAATAACGGCATACTTTTTTTGCCTATCGGCATAAGATAAGGTATGCAAGAAAACAATAAACATTCAGTTGGTATCGAACAAAGGAAAACGATAACGGTTAGCGGTGTGGAAAGCGTTACGGCGTTTTCGGAAGTGAAAATAGTGCTCACGCTTATCGGCGGCGAAAAAATGCACGTCGTTGGTACGGGCTTGAAAATAATCGGCTTTTCCAAAACCAGCGGCTCGTTTACCGCTGAAGGGAGTATTAGCGGCGTGTCATACGGCGGAAAAGGTTTCGCGGCGAAGTTGTTTAAATAATGTCAAACGAATTTGGAGTATTTACCGTTTGCGTTGCCGTCGGATTTTTGATGGGGATTGTATACGAACCCTTTTGTCTTATTCGGCGTTTATTTTGCCGAAAGGGCAAACGTATAGGGATAAGCATACTGACAGACGTACTGTTTTTTACACTCTTTGCCGTAGTTGCGGTATTTACGGCGTATGCGTTTCAATTTCCGTCGTTTCGGGTATATATGTGGCTGGGGTATGCCGTCGGTGGGATAATATATTTAAAAAGTTTGCACAGAATACTTGCCTTTTTACAAATTATGTGTTATAATGAGATAACAAAATTGATAAAAAAGGCAAAAAAACGAGAAAAAACTCTTAAAAAAGAGGGAGAAACTATATGACGCAAGAAAAAGTGAGAAAAATAGTTACGGCGTGTGTCGTTGCGGCAACCACGCTACTCCTTGTTTTGCTTGCCGTTTTAATTTATCAATGGATAAGCTACGCAGTGCTTTGTAACCGTGTGGATAAATTGACGAAAGAAAACGCGGAGCTTACGCAAATTATTGAACAGAAAAAGAACGACTTAGAATATTACGAATCGGAAGCAGGTTTAGAAGTAAACGCTTGGTTGCAAGGTTGGGTGCGTCCGTAAGGGGTAAAAAATGAAAAAATACGCCGTAATAGATATCGGCTCAAATTCCGTTCGCCTGATGTTTGTGGCGAACGGAAAAGTTTTATATAAGCGTTTAAACACCACTCGGTTGGGGGACGGTCTTGCACAAACGGGTGTTTTAAAAACGGAAGCGATAGTCCGTTCGGCAAACGCGGTAACTTCCTTTTTTGCGCAAGCGAAAAACGAGGGCGCGGAAGAAGTATTCGCATTTGCAACTGCGGCTGTACGCAGCGCGAAAAACGGACAGGATTTCGTGCAAGCGGTAAAAAACGGTTGCGGCTTACAAATAGAAGTCCTTTCGGGGGAAACGGAAGCGGAAATCGGTTTACTCGGTGCGCTTGGCGCAGAAAACGGCGCGGTGATAGACGTCGGCGGTGCAAGTACTGAGCTGGTAATGCAAAGCAGCGGAAAAATCGTTTATAAAAAGAGTGTGAACGTCGGCGTGGTACGCTTAAAAGACGCTTGCGGCAATGAAAAAGCGTTGCTTGAAAACCGTTGCAAACAAGAAGTTGTGCAATTTTTAAACGCACCGAAAATTTCCAACATATACGCAATCGGCGGCACGGCAACTACGCTTGCGGCACTGGCGCTGGGTTTACAACAATATTCGTCTAAAAAAGTAACGGGCAGTGCGCTTTCCTTGCAAACCATGCAACGGTTGGTGGACGAACTGAGTAAAAAATCGGTAGAAGAAATTGCAGCAATGCCTTGCGTGTCCCAAGGTCGGGCGGACGTTTTAACGGGCGGCGCGATATGGTTATTGACGGTAATGCAAGCGTTGAGTTTGGACAAGCTGACTGTCAGTGATAGAGATAATTTAGAAGGCTACGCCGTGAAAAAGGGGTTATCGGTATGAAAAGAAAACTTTCCACTATCTACGCGGTAGTTTGTACGTTGTTGCTTGCAGGCGCGTTTGTACTCGTCTTTTATTTTGCTTGGAAAAGCGACGACGTGGAAAACGTTATCGCGGTTTTGGCTGGGTTTGCTATCAGCTTATTTTTAGCTCCCGTTTTTCACGAGCTTGGGCATATTGCTTTTGCGGATATAACCAAAATGCAAGTAATGTACGCGAAATTCTTTTGCTTTAAAATCGTAGTCAAAAACAAAAAATCCCGTCCGTACTTTGCTTCTCCGTTTGCGCCCGACGAAACGCAAGCCGTACCCAAAACGGGCGGCGATATGCGCCGTCGTGCGTCTTGGTATACGCTTGGCGGATTGATTTTTAGTAGCGGATTTTTTGCGGCGGTACTTATCGCGGCTGTTATTTGTACCGCTGTAAACGCAACGAACTTCGCGCTTTGGGGTATGCTGCCTTACGCGGCGTATTTGTTGTTTTTAAATCTTGCTCCGTTAGAATATCCAAGCGGAAAAACGGATTCGTTGGTGTATTGCGGTATTCAAAGGGGGGAAGACGCGGAAAAAAATATGCTTGCCGCGATGGAAATTCAGGGCAATTTATATGCAGGGAAAAGCTATACGGAAATCGACGAAACCCTGTACTTTAACCAACCGCAGCTTTGCGAAGACGAGCCGCTTTTTGCCGTGATGCTCGATTTACGCTATCGCTACTACTTAGAAAAAGAAGAATACGATAACGCGGCAGATTGTTTAAATCGCTTGGCAAACGCACAGGCGTATTTGCCGCAGGAAGAAGTGGAAAAACTCGCCGCCGAGCTTACGTATATGCACGCTTTGAAAGGAGATTTGCAAAGCGCGCAACAATGCGCAAAGCTTTGTGAAAAGTTCTTAAAAACGGAAACGGCAGTTGCCCGTCGAGTATTAGCGGCGTGCGCTTTTGCAGGTGGAAAAACGGACGAATGTTTACTCTTGAAAGAAAGCGCGGAAAACTATTTGGAAAAAGAGTTGATAGCAGGGGTTGTCAAAGCGGAAAAAATATTGCTTTCGCGTATTTGTGCGGTATAAAAATGCGGGTAAACGGCAAACATAAGAAAGATAGGTGATAGAAATGCAAAAACAAAAACAAAGCCAAAGAAAGGCAGGGATATTAATGCCCGTTTCTTCGTTGCCGTCCCCGTGCGGAATCGGTACGCTCGGTCAAAACGCGTACAATTTTATCGACTGGTTGCATTCGGCAGGGATAAAAATTTGGCAGGTATTGCCGCTGCTCCCCACAGGGTTTGGCGATAGTCCGTATCAATCGTTTGCGTCCGACGCGCTCAATTATTATTTTATCGATTTTGCGCTTTTAGAAAAAGACGGATTGCTGGAAAACGCCGATTATGCACAAGTTAATTTTGGCGACGACGAACGCCGTGTAGACTACGGGAAACAGTTTGAAAATAAAGTAAAAATTTTAAGGAAAGCATTTGCGCGGTTTGATAAAAATTCAGCGGAATGGTACTCTTTTTTACAAAGAGGAACATATGCCGATTTTGCTTTATTTATGTCTTTAAAAGTCCGCTTTTCGTATGCGCCTTGGGAAAGCTGGGACGAGCCCTTTCAAAACCCGGAAAGCGCAGCGGTGCAGTCGCATATAAAGGAATACGCTGATGAAATATTATTTTGGCAGTTTACGCAATTTTTGTTTTTGAAGCAATGGAATGCATTAAAAACATACGCCAACGAACAGGGCGTACAAATTATGGGGGATATGCCCATATACGTTGCGTACGATAGCGTGGAAACGTGGAAATACAGAAAACAGCTGTTCGTTACGGACGACGGCGGCAACGTTTCCTTGCGCGCAGGTGTACCGCCTGATGCCTTTTCGGAAGACGGTCAGTTTTGGGGGAATCCCGTATATGACTGGGAAAAACTCAAACAAGACGAATATCGTTGGTGGACTAACCGTTTTGCGTACGCGTTTTCCCTTTTCGATATCGTGCGTATCGACCATTTTCGCGCGTTCGACCGCTTTTACGTTATCCCTAAAGACGCGCAAACGGCAAAGGAAGGGGAATGGCAGGACGGGCCGAAAGCTGCAGTGTTTAAAGGCTTTGAAAACAGCAAAATTATCGCGGAAGATTTGGGTATCATTGACGACGGCGTGCGCGCGTTGTTAAAGCAAACGGGGTACCCAGGTATGAAAGTATTCGTGTTTGCGTTCGACGGCAATCCCGATAACGAGTATTTACCCGATAAATACGGTGAAAACTGCGTTGTGTATACGGGTACGCACGATAACGAACCGTTGCGCGCTTTTTTGGAGAATATGGACGAAAAACAACGCAAGGCGTTTGAAACGGAGTTGGAAAAACAGTGTTTGCAAGCGGATGTGCCCTATTTAACAGAAAATACGGAAATTGAATGCGAAACGATTATTCGCTTACTCTTTTCCACAAAAGCGAATACGGTAATCGTGCCGATGCAAGACGTACTTGCATTAGGAGAAGAAGCGCGGTTTAACGCTCCGTCTACCGTGTCGGGGGCAAACTGGACGTTCCGTTTTACGGAGAACGATTTAAAGAAACGAAAAGCCGCTTGGCTGAAAGAAATGTCGGAAGAATATAATAGATAAACCTATCACCCTTAACTTGTTTGGTTAAGGGTTTTTCATTGCCATAAACCGTTGTTTTTTTGTTTACGCGAATAAAAACCGACAAGATAAAGAACACTAAAAGAAAAGGCGCTTCGAAAAACTTCGAGGCAAAGGAGAGAACTATGAAAAGACAGGGAAAGGCTTTATGTTTGGCGTTGGCAGCGTGTAGTGTGCTTGGCGCGACAGGTTGTAGTTGTATGGGTGAAAGCGACGGTAGTGTAAAACTCACTGTTTGGGTATCGGAAGCGGACCGCGCGTTTGCAAGGTCTGTCGCGGAAGCATTCAAAGCGGCGCACCCCGATAAAAAATACAATATCGTCGTGGATATTCAAGGCGAAAACGACGTGGCAATCCGCGTTTTAAACGACGTGGAAAACGCGGCGGATGTATATTCGTATTCTAACGATCAGTTGAGTACGCTTTTAAACGGGGATGCACTTGCGCAAATTGCAGGGGAGCGGTTAAACCGCGTTAAGGAAGCGAATTCAGACGAATCTATCGATTCGGCAACGATGACAGTAAAAGGGCAAACGGGAGTATACGGTATGCCGTATACGGATAATACTTTCTTTTTATATTACAATAAATCGGTTTTAAGCGAAACGGACGTGCAAACGGTAGACGGCATTTTAGCAAAATGCAGTGAAAATAAACAGTTTGCCTATCCTATGACGGACGGTTGGTATACTTCGGCGTTCTATTTCGGTAAAAATTTAGGCTACGACGTGAAATATGACGACAATCTTGCAGAAACGTCTATCACTTGTAATTTCGATAATCAAACGGGTGTTGCAGTAACGCAAGCGATGTGGCAACTCGTGCAAGATAAACGCTTTAAAGCGGATGCAAACGATTCGAAAATCACCGCAGGGTTCAACGACGGTACGGTGGTGGCTGCCGTTTCGGGGATTTGGAATAAAAACACTATTCAAGGGTATTTAGGGGATAATTTTGCGGCAGCAAAATTGCCCACGTATACCTTTAAAAAAGGCACGTCGGAAGAAGAACAAGTACAGCTTGTCTCTTTTGCAGGATATAAACTTATGGGCGTGAATAACTATTCCAAAAATAAAACGGACGCAATGGATTTTGCGGAATTCTACACCAACAAAGAAAATCAAATAAAGCATTTTGAACAGCGCGGATTCGTGCCGACGGACGAAGGAGCGCGTGCCGACGAAAAGGTGCAAGCGGATATTTGCGCGAAAGCAATTACCGCACAGCTTGGGCACAGTAAAACGCAAAAAGGCGTGCCTTCGACGCTTTGGACGCCAATGATAGGGCTTGGCTCGGCAATGATTACGGGCGCGCAAAACGGTAATTTTGATTTGCAGGCACAATTAAAAGCGTGCGTTGACGGCATTGAAAAGCAAGCAACGACAAACAATTCTAACAATTCTTCGCAAAAATAAACGTTTTAAAAGGGGAAAGGAGAGCTCGATATGCAAAAAACAAAAAGGAAAAAACCTACCGAAAAAAACGCCGTACAATCGGTTATCGAAGCGTTTAGGAAAGGTTCTAATGCAACGCGGCTCTCCTTTTTCTGTATGGGCGGCGGACAAATTGCAAGGGGGCAAATTGTAAAAGGTGCGCTGTATTTGCTCGCGCAAATTGCATTTATACTCTTTTTGATATTCTTCGGCGGTAGATATATTTTGCATTTGTTTTCGGGGAACTTGGGCAATCAACTTGCAGGGGAAATTTGGAATGAAGAATTACAAATTTTCGAAAAAGTAAAAGGGGATAACAGTTTCTTAATTTTACTCTACGGCGTGGTTTCCATCGTGCTGACGCTGGTATTTGTCGCCGTTTGGGCAAGCAACGTTTTGGGGAGTTATGAAAACGATAAGCGTATCCGCGCAGGGGAAAGAGTACGCACCTTAAAACAAGACGTTTCTTTACTCTTAAATGAAAAATTCCACCGTCCGCTTCTCGTAGTGCCGCTTTTTGGACTGCTTGTCTTCACCGTAATGCCGCTTGTGTTTATGGTGCTGCTGGCGTTTACTAATTACGACTACGCGCATATGCCGCCGGGGAAACTGTTCGACTGGGTAGGCTTTGATAACTTTCTTACTATGTTTTCTATCGGTAACGGTACGTCGGGTTTTGCATTCGTGTTTTTACGCGTGCTTATATGGACGTTTATATGGGCGTTTTTCGCCACGTTTACCAACTACTTTTTAGGATTGATTATCGCACTGCTCATTCAAAAAAAAGGAATAAAATTCAAAGCGCTTTGGCGTACTCTGTTCGTGATAGCAATAGCTGTTCCGCAGTTCGTAACGCTGCTTTTGATGCAAAAAATTCTCGATGGCGACGGGATACTCAATAAAATTTTAGGTACAAATATTTTATGGCTTGCCGACCAACGTTTTTTATCGCTTATCCCAAGGCTTATGATTATTTTAGTCAATATTTGGATAGGCGTGCCGTACACCATTTTAATGGCTTCGGGTATTTTAATGAATATCCCTACCGATTATTACGAAGCGGCGCGTATCGACGGGGCTTCTCCTGTGAAGATTTTTATGAATATTACCTTGCCGTATATGTTGCATATCACTACGCCTTATTTAATTACGCAATTTGTAGGGAATATCAACAATTTCAACGTAATATGGCTTTTGACGGGCGGCGGACCGGTGGATAACGTGCATTACGGCGGAGGCTCGCAAGCGCAGTCTACCGATTTACTTGTAACTTGGTTATACCGCTTGACTACCGACCAAAACCCTAAATACAACGTAGCTTCGGTAATCGGTATCGTCATTTTTGTTATCAGTGCGGTAATTTCACTGTTGACGTATAATAGAACGTCGGCGGCAAAAAGGGAGGACGCATTTCAATAATGAATAAATTATTTTTGAAAATACGCAAAAATACGGCAAATATAACGGTATACGCTTTGCTTATTATTTTGGGTACGTTATGGGTTTTGCCGATATGCTATCTCGTATATACGGCATTCCGCGTAACGCCGTCGACGGGTATTATTAATACGCTCTTTCCGGATAATTTACAGCTCGGTTTTAATAACTTCAACCGTTTGTTTTCGGATACAATGTTCGGGCGTTGGCTACTCAATACGTTTATCGTGGCTTTCAGCTCTTGCGCGCTTACTACTTTCTTTATTTTAATGGTGAGTTACGCGCTTTCACGGCTGCGCTTTAAAATGCGGAAACCGCTTATGAACGTGTTGCTCGTATTAGGAATGTTCCCCGGGTTTATGAGTATGATTGCCGTATATTTCATCTTAAAGGCAATGGCACTTACAAACTCTTTGGTGGCGCTCGTAATGGTATATTCGGGCAGTGCGGCGCTTTCGTATTATATTTGTAAAGGTTTTTTCGATACCGTACCGCGCGCAATGGAAGAAGCGGCAATTTTAGACGGAGCAAGCCAACCCGTCGTGTTTTGGAAAATTATCTTGCCTATGGCAAAGCCGATTATCGTATATACGGTACTCACTTCGTTTATTTCGCCTTGGTGTGATTTTATTTTCGTAAACACCATTATCAGCGATAGAGAAAAATATACCGTTTCTCTGGGACTGTATAAGATGATAAACGCCGAACGGAGTAGTTTTAACGATAACTTCACGGTGTTTTGCGCTGGAGCGTTTGTCGTCGGCGGAATTATCGTAACGTTATTTATGAGTATGCAACGCTATTACGTGGAAGGAGTAACAAGCGGCGCGGTAAAAGGTTAACAAAAGGCTAACAAAAAGCCGTTCGTTTTTCGAACGGCTTTTTGCTTTTATATTATCGGTTTTTAATTACTAATTTTTCAAGCAACGCCACCAAAGCGTACATAACGGCGGCAAGTACGCAGAGTATAAATACCGCACTCATTACAAGGTCAAGCTTAAACACCTGCCCACCGTACACGATAAGATAGCCTATTCCTGCTTTCGAAACGATATATTCGCCCATAATCGAGCCTATCCAAGCCATACCTACGTTGATTTTCAGCATAGAGATAAAATTCGGCAGGGACGACGGAACGACGAGCTTGGTTAAAATTTGCCATTTACTCGCGCCCATAGAACGTAACAATAAAATTTTGTTTTCATCCGTTGCCATAAATCCGTTTAACATATTTAAAATGGCAACGATAAGTCCTATCAATACGGTCATAAAAACAATCGCTTTGCTGCCCGTGCCGAACCAAATGATAATCAACGGTCCAAGCGCAATTTTCGGCAGGGCGTTGAGTACCACGAGATAGGGCTCGGAAATGCGGCGAAAGGCTTCACTCCACCAAAGAAGAAGTGCAACGCCATATCCTACGACAACGGCAATGAAAAAGCCGGCTAGCGTTTCCCAAAGCGTAGTGCCGATATGATAAAAAAGAGTGCCGTTTTCGTATAAATCTACAATGCTTTTCGCAATGCGCGACGGGGAACTTGTAATAAAGGGGTTTACCCATTGCAGGCTTGCCGAAAGCTCCCAAAAAACGAGTAATATAAGCAATACCGATATGCGCGCCACGTTAACGATTACGCTTTTTTTGCGTACGTTTTTGAGATACGTCATATGTTCTTTTGAATGTTGCATTTCGTTTTTCATACGTTTAACTCCTTCCAAAGCAATTCAAACCAACCCGAAAACGCTTTGTTTTCACGGCGTTTTAACGGTTCGTTTTCTTCAAAGTCTAAAGTGTGTTCGGCAACGACGGTTGCAGGGCGTTGGGATAAAACGAAAATTCTATCCGCTACCGAAATAGCTTCGCTGATGTCGTGCGTAATTAAAAGCGCCGTCTTTTTTTCGCTGCGGATAATTTTATATACGTCGTCGCACACGGTAAGCCGTGTTTGATAATCGAGTGCGGAAAACGGTTCGTCGAGCAATAATATATCAGGATTAACCGAAAGCGTTCTAATCAACGCTGCACGTTGCCGCATACCGCCCGATAAGGCGGCGGGGTAGTTTTTAAGGAATTGTTTCAAACCGTATTTTTCGGCGAGCGATAAGGCGCGCGTACGTTGATTTGCGTTATTCGTGCCTTTAATTTCCAAGGGCAAAAAGATGTTTTTTTCTATCGTGCGCCAAGGAAACAGTTCGTCTTTTTGTAACATATATCCAAACGTTCCGTCGGAAATCACTTTTCCTGAAGTGGGTTGCAATAAGCCTGCCGCCAAGGATAACAAAGTGGTTTTTCCGCAACCGGAAGGGCCTATTATGGCAACAAATTCGCCTTCCGATACCGTTAAATTTAAATTTTTCACGGCAACGGTTTCCCCTTGTTTACTGTGATAGTGCATCGAAACGTTTTCAAAACGTAAAACTTCTTTCATTTGCGTATTCCTTCCAGATAGTATTTCTAAACGTTATTTTTTATAAATCTCGTTATAAACTTTTTTCGCGTACGCGTTGTTTACCATTTCACTCATTTGAGCGCGACGGGTAAGCTCGCCTGCGTTTTCAATGATATCCTGCAAACGGTTAAAGCTTGCTTCCGTCATAGAAAGTTCGGTGCGCCAAGCGTCGATATTCTTATACCTTTCCACCGACGCGGCAAGCGATTCTTGCGACGTGCCTTCGAAATATTTGGTTAAATAAGGGGCTACGGTGGCGGCAGGGGTTTCGTTGATATATTTCACTGCCTTGGTAACGGCGCGTAAAAAGCCTTCCGCCGTGCTTTCGTTAGCTTTCAGCCAAGAATTTTTCGCCATAAAACAGGTGTAGGGTACTTCGCCCGAAGCTTCGCCAACGGAAGCTACTACGTAGCCCTTGCCTGCCGCTTCGTATTCGTATGCTACGGGGTCGAACATAGTGCAATAATCGGCAGTGCCCGCTTCAAATGCGCTGGTCATCAAGTTAAACGCCACGTCGTAATTCAAAGTTAAATCTACGCCGTCGGTTAAGTTGTTTTGCGTAAGTATATATTCAAACGTCATAGCAGGTACGCCGCCTTTCCGTCCGGCTAAAATTTCTTTACCTTTTAAGTTCTCCCACTTAAAATCGGGTTCGGGGTTTCTCGAAACCAAAAACGAGCCGTCGCGCTTGGTGAGTTGCCCAAATACCGTAGGTACGTCGGACGAGCCGCCCACAAGTACGTATAACGCCGCTTCAGGGCCACAAAAACCGATATCGGCGTCGCCGGAAAGCACGGCGGACATTACGTTATCCGCGCCGCCGCCGTTGGTGAGTTCAATTTTGATGTTTTCCGCTTCAAAATACCCCAAAGAATCGGCAAGGTATAACGGCGCGTAGAATACGGAGTGGGTAACTTCGTTAATTTGTAACGTTTTCACGCCGTTAGGTTGTTCGCCGCAAGCGGAAAGGGGTAATATAGTAAAGCAAGCGGCAAGAGCCGCGGATAAAAATTTTGTTTGTTTTTTCATTGTAAAAGGCCTCCAAAATTGAAAAAAATTAGAATAATATATTATATGATAGGGTGTTAATAATTGACAACGGCGCAAAAAAGTAGTAAAATGAGTAAGCTATTCTATTTTCTAAAATGGATGATTGCGCGCTTAACGCGTGGGGAAAATAAAGAAAAGACGTACGACGAGGGTTGTGATTATGGAAATGCAAAAGACGTATAATCCTAAAGATTTTGAAGACAGAATTTACGCGGACTGGGAAAGTTCGGGTTATTTTCGCGCGGAAATCGACGAAAATAAAGTGCCGTTTACCATTATGATGCCGCCTCCCAACATCACGGGGCAGCTGCATATGGGACACGCTATGGACGCGACGATGCAAGATACGCTTATTCGTTTTAAGCGTATGCAAGGCTATGCCGCGCTTTGGCTTCCCGGTTGCGACCACGCTTCTATTGCCACCGAAGTAAAAATTGTAGAAAAAATGAAATCGGAAGGGCTTACCAAAGCCGACCTTGGTCGCGAAGGATTTTTAAAACGCGCTTGGGAATGGAAAGAACAGTACGGCAACCGTATTATGATGCAACAACGCAAAATGGGTACGTCGTGCGACTGGTCGCGTCAAGCATTCACGATGGACGAAAAATGCTCTCGCGCCGTTCGTGAAGTATTCGTAAACCTTTACGAAAAAGGACTTATTTATCAAGGGGACAGAATTATCAACTGGTGTCCCTGTTGTAAAACCGCGCTTTCGGACGCGGAAGTGGAATACGCGGAAGAGGGCGGTCATTTTTGGCATTTGCGCTACGTCGCTACCGACAACAGCGCGGAAGTTATCGTAGCAACTACTCGTCCCGAAACTATGCTCGGCGATACCGCAGTGGCGGTGCACCCCGACGATACGCGCTATCAAGCGCTTGTTGGAAAAACACTCACCTTGCCTTTGGTTGGTAGAGAAATTCCCGTTGTCGCGGACGAATACGTAGACCCTGCTTTCGGTACGGGCTGCGTTAAAATCACTCCCGCACACGACCCTAACGACTTTGAAGTGGGTACGCGCCATAACCTGCCTATTATCCGCGTTATGAACGACGACGGTACTATGAACAACCTTGCAGGGAAGTACGAAGGGCTGGATAGATACGAAGCGCGTAAGCAAATCGTTGCCGATTTGGAAAAGAGCGGCAATCTTGTGAAGATAGAAGCGCATACGCATAACGTAGGGCATTGCTACCGTTGTCATTCTACGGTAGAACCTATCGTATCCAAACAATGGTTTGTAAAGATGGAACCGCTTGCAAAACCTGCTATTCAAGCGGTAATGCGCAATAAAGTGCGTTTCGTACCCGAACGCTTCTCGAAAATTTATTATAACTGGATGGAAAACGTTCGCGATTGGTGTATTTCCCGTCAACTTTGGTGGGGACACCGTATTCCCGTTTGGTATTGTAAAGACTGCGGCGAAGTGATTTGTACGAAAGAAGACCCCACCGTTTGTCCTAAATGCGGTAGTGCGCATTTACGTCAAGACGAAGACGTACTCGATACGTGGTTCTCGTCCGCGCTTTGGCCGTTCTCTACGCTCGGTTATCCTGAAAACACGGCAGATTATAATTATTTCTATCCCACCGACGTTTTGGTAACGGGTTACGATATCATATTCTTCTGGGTTTCGAGAATGATTTTCTCGGGGATAGAGCACACGGGAAAAGTACCTTTCCACGACGTACTCATTCACGGTATTATTCGTGATGAACAGGGCAGAAAAATGAGTAAATCGCTGGGCAACGGTATCGACCCCTTAGTGGTTATCGAAAAATACGGTGCAGATTCGTTGCGGTTGTCTTTGCTCACGGGTGTTGCGCCCGGTAACGATACTCGTTATTCGGATGCGAAAGTGGAATCTTGTCGCAACTTTATCAATAAGCTTTGGAACGCGGCGCGTTTCGTGCTGATGAACGTAGGGGATAGAAAAATTGCGCCTATCGAAAGCGTGAAATTAACGCCTGCGGATAAGTGGATTGTTTCTAAACTGCAAACGTGCATTCGCGAAGTAACCACTAACTTGAATAAATACGAACTCGGTGTAGCAAGCGACCTTGCTATGAGTTTCGTTTGGGACGATTTTTGCGATTGGTATATCGAGCTTTCCAAGCCTGCATTATACGCGGAAGACGAGAAGAAAAAATCGGACGCGCTTTCGGTGCTTTGCTACGTTTTGGAAAACGCGCTCAAATTGTTGCATCCGTTTATTCCGTTCGTTACCGAAGAAATCTATGCAAATCTTCCGGGCGTAACGGGTAGCATTATGGTTTCCGAATTCCCCCGTTATAACTTCAAGGCTTCTTATAAAAAGGAAGCAAAGGCGTTTGAAGGGGTTATGGAAATGATAAAAGCCGTGCGCGCTATGAAAAAGGACGCCGATTGTCCCCCTTCTAAAAAGGTAGAACTGTTTGTCATTACCGAAAATAAACGCCTTGTAACTTTGAATAAAGACTGTATTATCAAGCTTTCGGGGGCGAGTGCACTCACGCTTGTAGACGACGCCGCTTTGGCAGGGGATAAAACGGTTTCCGCGGTAACTGAAATTGCGCAAATTTACGTACCGCTTGGAGAACTTGTCGATTTGGAAAAAGAAAAAGCCCGTTTGCAAGCGGAAATCGAGCGTATCAACGGGGAAATTGCCCGTGCGGAAGGTAAGCTCGCCAACGAGAAATTCGTCAGCAAAGCGCCTAAAAAGTTGGTAGACGACGAACGGGAAAAATTGAAAAAATATTGCGATATGAAAGCTAAGTGCGTAGCGCAGTTGGAAAGCTTATAAGGAAGTGGCTATGTTGACGACGTGTAAATTCGGCGGAACTTCGCTTGCTTGCAGTGAAAATATCCGCCGCTGTTGCGACATAGTACGGGCGGATGAAAACCGTAAGTTTATCGTGGTTTCCGCTCCGGGTAAAAAAGATAAAAACGCCACGAAAGTAACCGATTTACTGTTGGCGTGCTACGAAAACCGTTTTAATGAAGACGCTTTTAACAAATTATTTTTGCAAATGGAAGAGATATTTAAAGAAATTTCTTCCCTTGTACCTGCGTTTCCCATTGAAGAAGAATTGCAAACGGTTTATAAACAAATAAAAAACTCCGAAGCGAATATCGATTTCGTTTTATCGCGCGGGGAATATTTAAACGCGAAAATTATCGCAAGCTGCTTAGGGTACGAATTTTTAGACGCGGCGAAATTTATTCGCTTTCATAAAGGGGAGTTGGATATGCGCGCGACGATAGCTTGCGCGAAAAACGTATCTATAGACAGGCGTTACGTCATTCCCGGGTTTTACGGTTTGGACGAACACGGGCATATAAAAACGTTCAGCCGCGGCGGTAGCGATATTACGGGCTCTGTCGTTGCAAGAGTTTTCGGCTGTGATTTATACGAAAACTGGACGGACGTAGACGGTATTCGCGTGTGCGACCCGAAAATCGTGGAAAACAGTAAAAAGGTAGACCAGGTATCGTTTAGAGAACTGCGTGAAATGTCGTATATGGGTGCGTCCGTGTTGCACGCGGAAACGCTTTTGCCAATCGTAGACGAACCTATTCCCATCGTTATCCGCAACAGTTTTGCGCCGCAATTAAAAGGCACGCAAATCTTGAAAAAGCGTACGGAAGTTTCGTTGCGAGAAACAATTACTTGTATTACGGGCAAAAACGATTATACCTGTATCCAAGTATCTAAAATGATGCTGGATAAGGAGCTGGGTTACGTTAAAAAGGTAACGGCGGTATTCGAAGAATATCACATCAGCATTTCACATACCCATTCGGGGTTGGATAATATTTGCTTTTTCGTAGAGCAATCGCAATACGTACATATTTCCTTTACCGACTTTTTGGCAGTCTTGCGTTCGCGCATAAACGCGGATAAAGTAGTGGGGCACGAAAAGATAGCGCTTTTGGCAGTTATCGGGCATAATTTGTCGGGCAAGGTGGGGATACTCGCGAAAATATTCAACGCCTTAAAAGAAAAGGATATCAGCGTAAAAACGATATACCAAAGCATTAGCGAATGTAATATTATTATCGGCATTGAAAACAGTCGGTTAAGCGATTGTATTCGTGCTATATACAAAGAATTGATAGAAAATTAAAGAAAAATTCACGGCGAAAATGAAAAAATCGCCTTTTTTTCTTTAAAACGCGTTTAAAATGCATAAAAATAGGAAAAAGTTTGAAAAAAAGTGCGTTCAAACGTTTGACAATACGTTTGGAAAATGCTAAAATAATAAGGCTGTAGCAAAGGGGATACTATGCCCTTTTGTCCAAAGTGCGGCGGACAAGCCGCAAATAACTTCGCTTTCTTTGAAATTGCGGTAAGGGCAATTTCGAGAAAAATATATTCCAAATTTTTACAAGGAGGTCGACGATATGCCTACTATCAATCAGCTTATCAAGAAAGGTAGAGAACGGATTACCTATAAATCCAAGAGTCCTATTCTTGACAACTGCCCTCAAAAACGCGGCGTATGTTTGTCCGTTACCACAACTTCTCCCAAGAAGCCTAACTCCGCTATGCGTAAGATTGCCCGTGTGCGCCTTACGAACAAGCAAGAAGGTACGGTTTACATTCCCGGTGAAGGTCATAACCTTCAAGAGCACAGCTCCGTTTTAATTAGAGGCGGACGTGTTAAAGACTTGCCCGGTGTACGTTATCACATCATCCGCGGCGCGCTTGACACAGCCGGCGTTGCAAAACGTAAGCAGTCCCGTTCCAAATACGGCGCAAAACGCCCTAAGTAATTTAGGTAAGCGCGTAGGGAACCAGCCGAAAGCATTTGCTTATCGGTAAGCGATAAAGGCGCTTATAAAATAAGCCTTTAAAGTCGGTTGCGTTTTAAGACGGTATAAACCAAAACGCAAAAGACCTACTTGCAATCGGAATATAGCTCGAAAGCCCCGAATAAAAGTAGGCAGTATGCAACGAGAGTTGCAGAAGATTCGCACTTACAAATAAGCGCGATAGCTGTACTGAAGGGTAATGCCCTTATCAAAATTATTTAAAGGAGGATAAAATTATGCCTAGAAGAGGTAATGTCCCTAAAAGAGACGTACTGCCCGATCCTATGTACAACAGCAAAGTTGTAACCAAGCTCATCAACCAAATTATGCTTGACGGCAAAAAGGGTACGGCACAAACTATCGTTTACGATGCATTCAAAATTATGGGTGAAAAATTGAATATGGAGCCGATGGAAATCTTCAAGCAAGCTATGGAAAACGTAATGCCTGTTGTAGAAGTTAAAGCCCGTCGTGTAGGTGGTGCTAACTACCAAGTTCCTATCGAAATCAGACCCGAAAGACGTCAGACGCTTGCAATCCGCTGGCTTGTTATCAACACCAGAAAGAGAAGCGAAAGAGAGATGTCCGCTCGTTTGGCGGCGGAACTTATGGACGCGTACAACAACGCAGGTGGTTCCGTTAAGAAGAAAGAAGACACGCATAGAATGGCTGAAGCGAACAAAGCATTCGCTCATTTCAGATTCTAAAAGAGGTAAGATATGGCAAGAGAATACGATTTACTCCACACCAGAAACTTCGGTATTATGGCGCACATCGACGCTGGTAAAACTACTACTACCGAACGTATCCTGTTCTATACGGGTAAAACGCACAAAATCGGCGATACCCACGAAGGTACTGCCGTTATGGACTGGATGGCGCAGGAACAAGAACGTGGTATCACCATCACGTCTGCGGCAACCACCTGTATTTGGAAAGGACACCGTTTTAACATCATCGATACCCCGGGCCACGTAGACTTCACGGTAGAAGTTGAACGTTCGCTTCGCGTACTTGACGGTGCGGTGGCTACGTTCTGTGCAAAAGGCGGCGTAGAGCCTCAATCCGAAACCGTATGGCGTCAAGCGGATAACTATAAAGTTCCCCGTATCGCATACGTTAACAAAATGGATATCAACGGCGCGGACTATTTCCGCGTAGAAAAGATGATTCGTGAACGCCTTGGCGCTAACCCCGTTATCATCGAATTGCCTATCGGTAAGGAAGAAACCTTCCGTGGTATCGTTGACCTTATCCGTATGGAAGCCGAAGTATATTATGACGACTTGGGTAAGGATTTCCGTAAAGAACCTATCCCTGCCGATATGGTGGACTTGGCAAATGAATACCGTGCAAAACTCGTTGAAGAAGCGGCTTCCGCTAGCGACGAGCTTATGGAAAAATACTTCGAAGAAGGGGATTTGTCTGAAGAAGACATTATTGCGGGCTTGCGTGCGCGCTGCTTGCAAATGGAGGCAATTCCTATGCTTTGCGGTTCGTCCTATAAAAACAAGGGCGTACAATTCCTTCTCGACGCGGTTATCAACTTCCTTCCCAGCCCCTTAGACGTTGCACACGTGAAAGGTACGAACCCTGATACCGGCGAAGAAGAAGAAAGAAGAACGGCTGACGACGAACCTTTCTCCGGTCTTGCATTCAAAATTGCAACCGACCCGTTCGTAGGCTCGCTTGCATATTTCCGTGCATATTCGGGCGTTTTGGAAGCAGGTTCTTACGTGTATAACTCCACGAAGGAAAAGAAGGAACGTGTTGGTCGTTTGGTGCAAATGCACTCTAACGAAAGAAAGGATATTCCTGAAATTTGTTCGGGTGATATCTGCGCTATCGTAGGTTTGAAATACACCACTACGGGTGATACGCTTTGCGATGAAAAGCATCCCATCATTCTTGAAAAGATGGTATTCCCCGAACCGGTTATTCAGCTTTCCCTTGAGCCCAAAACCAAAGCAGGTCAAGAAAAAATGACTATGGCGCTTATCAAGCTTGCGGAAGAAGACCCTACGTTTAAAACGTATACCGACCAAGAAACCGGTCAAACGATTATCGCAGGTATGGGCGAATTGCACCTTGATATTATCGTTGACAGACTTTTGAGAGAATTCAAGGTAGAAGCAAACGTCGGCGCTCCCCAAGTTGCATACAGAGAAACGTTCCGCAAAGAAGTGGAAGCAGAAGGTATGTACAAGCGTCAATCGGGTGGTAAAGGTCAATACGGACATTGTAAAATCCGCTTGATTCCCCAAGAACCCGGTCAAGGCTACGCATTTGAAGACGAAACGGTTGGTGGTTCTATTCCTAAAGAATATATCCCCGCAATCGACAAGGGTATCCAAGAAGCGGCGAAAAATGGTTACCTCGCAGGCTACGAAATCGTGGACTTCAAGGTTGTCGTATACGACGGTTCGTATCACGAAGTCGACTCGTCCGAAATGGCATTCAAAATTGCAGGTTCGATGGGCTTCAAAAACGGTCTTGCAAAAGCGAACCCCGTATTGCTTGAACCGATTATGAAAGTGCAAATCATCACGCCTGAAGATTACTTCGGCGATTTGATGGGTAACGTTTCCGGCCGTCGCGGTACTATCCTTGGTACGGACGATAGAAACGGCGCGAAGATTATCGACGCGGAAATTCCTTTGTCCGAAATGTTCGGTTATGCAACGGAACTCCGTTCGAGAACGCAAGGTCGCGGTCAATTCACGATGCAATTCGACCACTACAATGAAGTACCTTCCAGCATTTCGAAGGAAATCATTGAAAAACGCGGAAAAAAAGAATAATTTTTTCAAAAATATACTTCTTCGCCTTGAAAAAGGTGAAGAAGTATGGTAAAATTATCAAAAATTTTGCAAAAACACCCGTAAAACATTTGATAATTTCTTAATTTTACGATATAATATAATCGTTACAATGCGTAGCGAGTGTTGTATCAAAAATCATTTGTAAAAATGATAGGTAGCTGCGTCCAATATCGGATAGGTTATCATTTTTAAATCAATAAATATTTATAGAAAATCGGAGGATTTTAATTATGGCTAAAGCTAAATTTGACAGAAGCAAACCCCACGTTAACATTGGTACTATCGGCCACGTTGACCACGGTAAAACGACTTTGACCGCAGCTATCACGATGGTTATGGCTGCTCGCGGTGGCGCTCAAAAGATG
>JAZQLI010000027.1:0-2484 GCA_045542595.1 Candidatus Scatosoma sp.
CCGTGGTCTGCTGAACGCTTCCGTTCTTCGCGTAAACGTAGCCCGTGCCGCGCCCGAACGCGTCGCGAAGCTCCGTCACGGCGTGCGCGATTGCGTCGCCCGTGAGCGTTTCGCTTTCGACTTCGTTGTAATTATTATAAATATACACACGCGTTCCCGCAGCATCGGCGGTTTGCGTTTCCGTGTTTTGCGCTATCGTTCTGCTCGTTAGATTTGTTCTCATCTCAGAGCAAAATTTTTATTGAAACAAATAATTTTATTTTTCAGAACTGTCTTTCCAAAAGAGATAGAGAAGTATTGCTGAGAGATACGGCAAAAAGGCAACTCCCACCTCATGAGAATCGTCGTTTTTTTGCTGTAAGGTTATAAAATTCCTCTCGTCTGCAAAACTACCGATAAGAATGTCCGAAGGGATTTGTATATCATCTGTTACCGAAAACATCTTGTCATATTCCAAGATTTGATAGAAGTCTGTGTCATCTATCAAAATTTTGTCGGTAGATTTAACCTTTTTTCTATTTTTCAAAATGTCTGTTAAAAGCTGAAGAATTTCGCTGTGCGTATACTCTATTTGCTTCATGTAAATCCATGTTCCTTTCTGCAATTAAAAAGTTCCATTGAAAATGCCTTTATTTCTCTATTCAGATGTGCAACACGCCTAGCAATTATTGATGCGCGAACCTCAGGCGATGCATTCTTTAAGATTCCGCGATGATCATACTTGTCTGGGTTTTCGATGTATGCGGATAATTTTTCTTGGTGCTCGCTTATTCTATTCCGAATCCTTCGGCAAGGATCTTTACACCATGGAATAATCATTCGGAGTTCCCGAAAACAAAAACAAATTGATTCACAATATGTTTTTTCGAGTACCAGAATTTTTTCTCCTTTTTTACACCCTTCGCGCCCCTTTTGTATTTCATCAGAAGTACAAGGAACTTTTCTTTTGAAAAAGATTAAACCTAACAAATCAGAAGAAAGGGTTGGGATATTTTTTAAAAACGAGAATAAATTCATCCCATCAATTTCCTCGATTGGGTCGCGGGAGAGGAAGCGGCCGAGTGCGGGGGAGTAGTGGCGGAAGTTGTAGTAAACGAGGTCGAGTTCGGAGTCGTAGTGCTCCGAAGACCATTGGAAGGGTTGGGAGACGTCGCCGGAAGCGGATACGTTCCCGAAGGGAGCGTAGGAATACGCCGTGCGGATGTATCCGGCGGGACCGAAGACTTCGCAGACATTTTTGGTGATGTCGTAGCCGTAGGTGAACCACGTGCCGTCTTTTTGAATCGCGAGCGGACGCGTCGCCGTCGCTTGCGATTCTTCCTTATGTTTTCTATACTTAGAACCTAAATTAATTATCATACGAACAACTAAGAAAGCCAATACCTGTCATCTCCTCGTAGGATATCAATCGCCACGATGAACACGTCATCGGTTTCACTATCACGAAAACGGGCACGTATTGAGTCTATCCAATCCGCTATGAAATATCTTTGCTTTAAAGAAAATTTTTTCCAGCGATGCTGAAATTCCGCATCGGAAACAAATAAATCAATGGTGTACTCTACGCAAAATCGGCAATCATCGAAATTTTTACGAGTAGCAAGAATCAATGCCGGGAAATAGTAAACAAAAGCATTTTCAGGCAGAAAAAAGAATAGTGAATAGTTGCGAAAAACAGAACTACTTACTGATGTATACTCTTTACCAACGATGGTAGAGATCTCAGCATACAACTCCTCCGACAAATTTTCGAATGTTGGAAGAGGTCTTATCGGAAAAAGATTTATCACTGCTTTCATCAAAAACGTTCTTTAACGCCCGCATTGTGCTGTAAAAATAGTAAGGCAATTATCTTCCTGGCGGCAAACATTCGACAACTGGTTGCGATGGCTTTCGTCCCCACCGTCGAAGCATTGATTCATCATATTTTCACGAGCTACAATCTCGTTTTGCCATGCAAATATTTTATCTTGTAACAACGAACAAGAATCTGTTTTTCTGCATTTTCCAAGCTTGGCTACGACTTCTTTTGCATCATCTACAGCTTTTTTCAAACGATTATACACATCGTCAGGACATTGCCGTCTAGGATTACACGGTTCGCACTTTTCGATCGGAACGGCATCTGTTTTTTCTTCCGTGTCTTCTTCCACTTGCGCATCTGATGTCGGAATACTGTCGATAATCGATATCACTCCTATCGCAACGATACCGACAACAATTCCAATACCAATCCCTACCAAAATTCCCGCTCCGATACCCACACCTATTCCAAAACCGCCACCGATAGCAATCGCCACCGCCCCTCCTCGCTCGTCAAAGAAGACATTCGGATTATTTTTTACGAAGGCGTAGAGATTGAGGCCGCCTTGTTCGGCGATGGGGTCGCGGGAGAGGAAGCGGCCGAGTGCGGGCGAGTAGTGGCGGAAGTTGTAGTAAACGAGGTCGAGTTCGGAGTCGTAGTGTTCCGAAGACCATTGGAAG
>JAZQLI010000028.1:0-13914 GCA_045542595.1 Candidatus Scatosoma sp.
CCTTTTCTTCACGCGGAGTAAGCGTGTCGAGCACGCCAAGAAGCTGTTCTTTGAGCATGGTAAACGCTACCGAATCGCTAGGCGTCGTCGTTTTTTCGTCTTCGATAAAATCGCCCAAGTGGCTGTCCTCTTCTTCACCGATCGGCGTTTCCAAGGAAACGGGATCTTGCGCGATCTTTTGTATTTCCACAACGCGTTCTTCGCTCACGCCCATTTTTTCCGCGATCTCCGCAGGCGTAGGCTCACGCCCAAACTCCTGCAAGAGTACCCTTTGCACGCGGGTGAGTTTGTTGATCGTTTCCACCATGTGCACGGGAATACGAATCGTTCTCGCTTGATCGGCAATGGCACGCGTAATCGATTGACGAATCCACCACGTTGCATACGTGGAGAATTTAAAGCCTTTTTGATAATCGAATTTTTCCACCGCTTTCATCAAGCCCAAATTACCTTCTTGGATTAAATCCAAAAAGAGCATACCGCGCCCAACGTACCGTTTTGCAATAGAAACTACCAAACGCAAGTTGGCTTCGGAAAGGCGTTTTTTAGCCGACTCGTCGTCTTCTTGCATACGACGCGCCAAATCCACTTCTTCGTCAGCGGACAAAAGCGGTACGCGCCCGATATCCTTAAGGTACATTTTCACGGGGTCGTCTAAGCCCACGTCGGTAAGCGCTTGTTCAAACAGCTCCTTATCCCGTTGGTCTTCGTCGATAATTTGAATACCCGCTTCCCCAAGCGATTTATATACGAAATCAATTTGGTTGGCGCTTGTATCGTATTTTTCCATAATATCGCAAAGTGCGTTCGTGGAAATACTCCCTTTCTTTTGGTAGCTATTGATGATGCCGCTAACAATTTTATTTAATTCTTGTTCGGTTATATTCACCCTTTTATCCTCCGTTTATATCAGTTCGGTTACCCGTTTCCTTTTTTATTTTCCTTTTCGTTTAAGCACGCTGCTCTTTCTCATACATTCGGCTATTTGCCTTGCAATTTCCTTACGCTTCCCTTCGTCCGTCTCTTCGCCGTATAATTTATTCAACCGCGAAATTTCCATTTCTAAACGTTCCCGTTGTAGCGTTTTTACACTGTCGTCGAAAAACCGTTGCGCCACTTCGCCCGTTAGCTTGTCCTCGTAATTCAAATCTAAAATAGCGTTGAGTTCAGGACAGTCTTCATCTAACACTTCAAACAACTCTCCCGGGCGAATTTTTTGCCCTGCGTTTTCCCGTTCGAGTATATATTGCGCTATGACGATATGCGCTTCGTCCGTCAAAGCCAACTCACGTAAATTACAATCCTTGGCATACGGAGCGGAGAACAGCTTGGCAGCCAATACAAACCGCAACGCTTTCGCTTTTTTATCCGCTCCCGACGCCGCTTCCGATATTTGCTCTTTTATCGGCGCGACTTCTAAAGTCGGTTTTTCCGCGCTAAGCGATTTCAAATCCCGTTCCAACGCGTGATAGGAAATCCCCGTTTTATCGCGCAAGCCTTTTAGCAGTTCTTCCTTGACGCTTTCGCTTTCCGCACTGTTTACCACCTTCAACGCTTCCGCGACGTATCCGCGCTTATCGTCTACCCGCGTTAAATCGTACTTGCGTTCTATCGCGTGCAACTTATAATCGATAAGCGGCATAGCCGCATCTAAGCATTTTTGATAGGCGTTCGCGCCTTGTTTTACCACGTCGTCGGGGTCGAGCCCTTCAGGCATAGGCACAACGCGCACGTTCAAGTTTTCGTCCTTTAATATTTCCAAACCGCGCAAATCGGCTTTTTGTCCTGCAAAATCGCCGTCGTAGCTTATCAAAACGTTAGAAGAATACCGTTTGACAAGCCGTGCCTGTTCCTTAGTGAGCGACGTACCCATCGACGCCACTACGTTTTCAAAACCGGCTTGATACAAGGAAATAGTATCCATATATCCTTCTACGATAATCACTTCGTTAATCGGTTTTTGCCGTTTGAGCTTTTTGAGTAGATTGACGTTATACAGCGTTTTACTCTTGTTAAAAAGCAGCGTTTCCTTGGTATTTTTATACTTGGCAAAGTCCGCTTTTTCCAGCAATCTACCGCCAAACGCCACCACTTCGTCAAACGCGTTAATGATAGGGAAAATCAACCTGCCACCTTGCGAATCGACCAAGCGCCCGTTCTTCGCTTCGGTAAGCGCGCCGCTATCCAAAAGGTCTTGCTTTACATACCCCTTTCCCGCCAAATAATCGGGCAAAGAATAAAAATCGAGTGAAGCTCCTAAACCGAACTTTTTAACGGTGGTGGGCGATAACTTACGGTTGGCAATATACTGCAAATGCGCTTCAGCGCGATTATCGCCGCTGTATAAGTTGGAAAGATAAAACCGTGCGCAATCGAGCATAATCGCCGCCATAGCGTCCCGTTTCTTTTTCATTTCCAACGATTTTTCGGTGTCGAAATTACTTTCGGGAATCGCCATTTTTGCGCGCGCCGCCAAAATACGGATAGCGCCCATAAAATCGGTACTCTCTATTTCTCGTACGAATTTGATAACGTCCCCCGAAACGCCGCAACCAAAGCAATGATAAAACTGGTCGGCTTGATTGACGGCAAACGACGGAGTACGTTCGTGATGGAAAGGACAGCACGCCCAGTGCGTATTCCCCTTTCTATCCAGCGATACGTAACCGCCTATCACTTCCACAATATCGTTCTTTTGTTTTAATTCCTCAAAAA
This sequence comes from Candidatus Scatosoma sp., assembly GCA_045542595.1. Lineage (GTDB taxonomy): Bacteria > Bacillota > Clostridia > Christensenellales > Borkfalkiaceae > Scatosoma. Next base: position 2,716 of record JAZQLI010000028.1, read on the forward strand.
ACCTAGGGTCTAATCCACTACTCACGACGTACCCCCTATGGAAAATGTTGTAGGAATAAACAGGCTTTCGAATACGCTGACGGCATACCTATCCGTCATACCCGAAAGATAATCGCAAACTACCCGTTCTTTGCCGTCCCGTTCTAACCAACGCAAATACGTTTTCGGCAATTTATCCACGTGCTGCGTAAAATACACAAACATTTGCGTGAGCATACGCTCGGAGCGTTCTTGAATGGATTTATTTGCAATTTCATACACCCGTTCGAACATAAACGTACGCAGTTTTTGAATGGCTTGCATCATTTCGTCGGACATACGCACGTACGGTTTTAAATACGACTGTGTATAAATATCGGTAATAGCCGTATTGATACGCGTTTTCGTTTCTTTCCCCAGCACCGCTACCACGTCTTTAGGTAAATCGTCCGCTTTTAATATCTTTGCGCGTATTGCGTCTTCGATATCGTGATTAATATACGCTATCCTATCCGCCAAAGAAACGGCCACCCCTTCCAACGTTTGGGGCTTGCCCGAGCTTTTATGTTGTAAAATACCGTCGCGAACTTCTTCGGTAAGGTTTAACCCCCTACCGTCTTTTTCGATACAGTCTACCACGCGAAGCGATTGCTCGTTATGGTAAAAACCGCCTTCCGCTAAACGCGCCAACACTCTTTCTCCCACGTGTCCGCAAGGCGTATGCCCTAAATCGTGCCCGAGTGCAATCGCTTCCGCTAAGTCTTCATTGAGTGCCAACGAACGGGCGATAGAACGTGCAATTTGCGATACGTCCAGCGTATGCGTAAGCCGCGTAATATAATGGTCGCCTTCGGGCGCGAAAAATACCTGTGTCTTATTTTTCAAACGCTTGAACGAATTACTGTAAATAATCCTGTCCCTGTCGCGCTGAAAATCGGTGCGGAATTGACAACGTTGTTCTTCCCTAGCCCTGCCGCGCGTTTCCGCTGATTTCTTGGCATACGGCGACAAAAACGCATTTTCTTGCGCGCAAACGCGCTCGCGTACGCACATTGTTTCTTGACGACTGTCCATATTTCCGCTCCTTTTTATTTTTTCGTTCTATTATATATTCGACAAAACTTTCTTTTTTCCTTTTTTTATAAGGAATTTTTTTATTTTTTTATATAATTTTATATAAAATTTATATAAAAAGACAAAACAGGGGGCGAAAACCGCCCCTTGTCTTTCGTTTTTCTTTTCATTTATACCCAAAAACGCCGTCTTATAAAACAAACTACGTCATTTTTTCTTGTATTCGTCCACAATTTGTGAAATGGCGTTATAATCGTTGGTTAAAATACAGTCGATACCCATTTCCAAATATTCTCTTGCCTTTTCTTCTTCGTCCGCCCAAAATACGTTGCAAATAATACCGTTTTCGTGCGCTTTTTCTACCATTTCTTTATTGAAATACGGACGGTAAAATTGTACTTTTTCCGCGCCTATCTCTATCGCGCGTTCCACGATTCCCCAAGCGTTAGAACCTGCACCTACGCAAATTTTCAAATCGGGCGCGTACGCTTTCACTTCGCGCAAACGTTTATCGCTAACCGACATAAAGTACACCCATTTCTCACAATCGTATTGACGGACAAGGTTTACGATTTTTTCCATATACGAATTTTCCTGTTCCGTATCCCAAATTTTCACGTGGATATTCATAATGGTATGGCAGGCGAATTTCTTTAAAATTTCTTCAAATTTAACGATTTTTAAACCCTTAAAACGCTTTCCGTGTTTTATGCCGAAATCGAATTTCAACAGTTCTTCATACGTGTAATCCCAAATATTACCCGTGCCTGTCGATACTCTGTCCAGCGTGGAATCGTGGTAGGAAACAATTTCACCGTCTTTGGTCGCCCAAATATCGAATTCTATTTCTTCCGCGCCCATAGCCACCGCCGCGCCAAACGCAGGCATACTGTTTTCGGGCGCAATGGTATTAAACCCCCTATGTGCACAAGTACGGGGATAGGGCATTACATCGTCGTGGCGGCAAATAGCACTGCCCGACGGACGGTATTTCCAAGGCCGACGCCCCCGTTCTATGTACTGATAGTGCGGCATCAACGCACCGCCAAACCCTGCAGGTTTGTAGTACTTTTTCTTAGGATTAAATTCTACAATTTCACCGCCTATCCTGCTCTTCATATCCATCAATACTTCGCCCGTAGGCGCAACCACGCACGAACAACCTCCCACCTTTGCGTCTTCACCCATACTCACGGACGAACGGAGCAGGTATGCGTTGCAATGGTATGCACAAAATTTATTGATGGTTTCCAGCACTTCGTGCGGGTCGGTACGTTGATGCGAACAACCGATAATGACGTCGATATTTTTCCGCGCCATCGCCGCGTACATTTCGTAAAAATAGAAATCGTAACAAATCAAAAATCCGTAGCGCACGCCTTCTAATTCTAACACGTACGGCGGTTCGTATTCGAACGTGTATCCGTCGTCCAAATGATATTTCGAGCTTTCACCAGGGGTTAAATGTTGTTTATCGTACCGCCCAACAAGCTCGCCCACGCGGTTGAAAACACAGGTGGAATTTCTCCAACCGTTTTCCACGGGGAAATGTACGTTGATAACCACGATAGCGTTGCAGCGCTTTGCCGTTTCGCTTGCTTTATCCAACACTTTTTGCGAGTATTTTTCCGCCGAAGTATAATAATCTTCCACTCTATCCGCATAACACGGTTCGTCGCAACTTTCGGGGAATACGATAATATCCATACTCTCGTTGCAACTATCGAGCATATTCATTTCCCACTGAATAAATTTTTCCGTTTGCGAATAGTCCGTCGAATACGGCGGTTGTACAATAAACGCTTTCATCTTTTTCTCCCTTTATGCTTCCAACAAAACAGTTACGGGCCCGTCGTTGTGTTGGGAAATTTGCATATCCGCGCCGAACACACCCTTTTTCACCGTAACGCCGTAACCGCGTAAACATTCCACTGCATAATTGTACAAAGGCTCGGCTTTTTCGGGGCGTTCCGCTAAAGTAAAACTTGGTCTATTTCCGTGCGACGCGTCGCCGTAAAGAGTAAATTGCGACACCATCAGCACTTCGCCGCCAACGTCTTTTACCGATAAATTCATTTTACCGTTTTCATCTTCAAAAATGCGAAGGTTTGCTATTTTTTTGGCTAAATATTCCGCTTGCGCTTTCGTATCGCCGCATTTTACGCCCAAAAACACCGTCAAACCGAACGGAATTTCGGAAATCAACGCGCCGTCTACACGTAAAGACGTTTGTTTTACCCTTTGTACCACTGCTTTCATTGCAATTCCTTTTTACGTCGCCGCAACACGCGGCATAACTTCTTTTTTATACAACAAAACGCAGGATTTGGAAAATCCCGCATTTTGTAGGTTGTTTTTTATAGTACGTTATTAAACGCGGCTCATATATTCGCCCGTTCTCGTGTCGATACGAATGGTTTCCCCTTCTTCTACGAACATAGGCACTTGAATGGTTGCACCCGTTTCCACTTTCGCGTTTTTCATAACGTTGGTTGCCGTGTTGCCCTTTACGCCCGGTTCTGCTTCGATAACTTTGAGTTCTACAAAGTTTTCAGGTTCTACCGAGAATGCTTTACCGTAAAGGAATTTTACAGTAACCATATCGTTTTCCTTGATATATTTAAGCGCTTCTTCTACTTGGTCGTAAGAAAGCATTTCTTGGTTGTATTCTTCGTCCATAAATACGTAGAATTCGCCGTCGAAATACGAATACGTCATCTTCTTCGTTTCTACTTGTGCCGTTTCAAGCTTTGCCGTAGGGTTGAACGTTTCGTTGGAAAGAACTTGTCCCGTAACTACGTTTTTCAACGTAGCACGAACGAACGCCGCGCCCTTACCGGGCTTTACGTGTTGGAAATCGGTAACGGTATAAACGCCGCTCTTGTATTCAAAAGTTACGCCTTTACGAATGTCGCCTGCTAAAATTTGTGCCATAGTGTTTTTTCTCCTTGTTCCACTAATTTTTTTATTTTATAAAATGATGAGTTTCCTATCCGTCTTACTCATAAAACTTTTTATTTGACCGTTTTCAAGCGTAACGGTATCTTCAATACGGATACCGTATTTGCCCTGCACGTATACGCCCGGTTCGTCGGAAAATACCATTCCGTCTTGCAGCACCGTTTCCGAACGGGGGCTAACCCCGGGGAATTCGTGTACGTTCAAGCCGATGCCGTGCCCTAAGGAATGGGTAAACAACTCGCCATAGCCCTTTTCTTTCAAGCAATCCCGTGCGATAGCGTCCACTTCCTTGCCCGTCATACCGCTTTTTGCGGTAGCTTTTACAAGCTCGTGTGCGGCAAGCACCGCCGCGTACGCTGTTTTAAACTCTTCGTGGTTTCCATCGTCGCCGAACAAGAACGTCCGCGTGATATCCGAACAGTACCCGTTTACTCTGCAACCGAAATCGATTAAAATTTCGTCGCCGAATTGCAATTTGGTTTCGCCCGTTTCATGATGGGGAACAGCCGCGTGTGCGCCAAATGCCACAATCGTTGCAAAAGCAAGACCTTGCGCGCCGCGTTTGCGCATATTATATTCGAGCAGCGCCGCCACTTCCATCTCCGTCATACCTGCTTTGATATCGGGCAATAAATCTAAAAACGCGTCTTCGGCAATTTCACAAGCCTTTTGGATATTTGCAAGCTCCCATTCGTTTTTCACGCCCATAGCTTTATCGAAAAACGCGTCCACGTCCGCAGTTTTTACGCCTGCTTTTTCCAAAGCGAGAAATTCTACGTGCGGCGTTTGCTTAAAGGAAATACCCACTTTTTCATACGAAGCAAGCCTTTGCAATACGTCTTCGCGCTTTTGCATAACGGGCGTTACGTCCGTTCCGTCAAACAATTTTTCCGCCGCTTCGATATACCGACTGTCGGTATACAAAGTCGTACCCGTTTTATCAACGATAACGCAACCGTTTTCCGCTTCAAAACCCGTAATATAACGGAGTAAAAACTCGCAAGAAGCGTAAATTGCATCGCAATCGGTTAAATTAAGTACTTTTTTTTCGTTTGTAACCATAATTCCATTCCTATTTTAACAAAAATTTACTCTTTCGTCAAGTATACGACGATATAATCCTTTAAATTTTATAAAAATCCTTTATAAAGCGGTGTAAATTTTCTTCATTTCCGCCGCTTCTTCCGCTTGCATACCGTCCGATTCGCTGACGATATACGGCGTTAAGGATAATTTTTTCAGCACAACGGCAAGCGGCGCAAATTCCGGCCCGTACGTTTCGTCGGCAAAGGTAAGATGCTTTATCTCCCCTTTCGCCCCGTACATAATTTTGGAAAAATGCGCGTGGAAATATTGCATTCTTTCTTTCCCCAACGCGTTTATCATATACGAAAGCCGCTCTTCGTAATCCGCCGTCGTTTTCAATGAGCCCTGCTCTCTTGCGTTGATATGCCCAAAGTCGATACACGGCGTATAAATTTTGTCAACGGCGCAAAAACGGGTGATTTCTTCTACCGTACCGATTTGCGCGTGCTTTCCCATCGTTTCGGGACAAAACGTCATATCCTGCAAATCGTTCAAATACACGTAATCGCGTAAAATTTTCAACCGTTCTTCGGTGCGTGCTACCGCTTCTTCTCGCGTTGCCTTTCCTTGCGCCGCAGGGTGGAATACGATACGCTTACCGCCCATAAGCTTACACATCTTCGCACTATCAAGCACGTACCCGTACGATTTTGCAGCCATTTCGTCGTCGGGGTTGGCAAAATTGATAAAATACGGCGCGTGTACGGAAATTTCCACCCCTGCTTTATAGAATGCTTCTCCGATAGAAATTGCCTTATCTTCCGTCATACGCACACCGCGCCCGAACGAATACTCAAAACAATCGAGTCCTAAATTTTTCACGAACTCTGCCGCTTCTTCCGTATGTTTATGCCCTGCCGCGTAAAAACTTTCGCAGTTGCCGCTCGGTCCAAATTTAATCACCTATTTTCACTCTCCTTATATCCGTTTGTAATTGTGCCCGTAAACGTTCCGCGCTTTCAAATTTTTGCACGTCCCTTAAAAAGCGGACGAATTCCACTTTGCATTTTTCGCCGTACAAATCCCCTGCAAATCCGTCGATATACGTTTCGGTAAGCACGTCTTTATTGTCAAAGGTCGGGCGCGTGCCGTAGTTGGTAATAGCGTCGTACGCCTTATCCCCTACCCAAGCGCGCGTTTGATAGACGCCTTGCTTTAAGGGGAATTTTTCCTTCGGATACCGAATATTTGCCGTAGGGAAACCCAGCGTTTTTCCAACGCCCCTATCTTGAAACACTTCGCCTATTAAAAAGAATGTTTCCCCAAGCACTTCGTTGGCTTTTTCTATCTCGCCGCCTTTAAGCAAACGCTTTATCATAGTAGCGCTTACCTTTTCGCCGTTGATTTGCACCTGTTTATGCACTTCAACGCATACCTGCCCTACCGTTTTTAACGTTTCGGGCGTTCCCTGCGCTTTATAACCGAAACGAAAATCGTCGCCGCAAATAAACGCTTTAGGCATATATTCCGTTTGTAGTATACCCAAAAACGCTTCCGCCGACATATCCTTGATTTTATCAAACGGCAGGAAAAACGCAAAATCCGCACCGGCACGACGGAATATATCCGCTCGTTCTTCTTCGGAAAACAAACTCTCCCCCGCTTTTCCACCGAAAATACTCATCACGCCCACGGAATAACCGAACGACTTTGCGCGCGAAAGCAACTGCTTGTGTCCGATATGCAAGCCGTCAAACCCACCAAGCAATATTGCCGTAGGTTTTCCCGTATTCCGTTTTGAAGTAAAATCGACCGTTTTTAACATAATTTCGTTTTAATTTTCGCTCTATTATTTTGCACTTCCAAAATGCCGTAAAACACGTGTTCACGGTATATTTTATACAGTCCGTCTATATAATCGGTAAACACCGTCATACCGTTAAACAGTTTTTCCACGTCCTTTTTCTCCGGCTCGAATACCGCAAACGGCAATACGTCTTGCGTGGGAATGATATATTTTTCTATTTCTTCCAAAGCAGGGTCGCTTTCTAAAAGAGAAAACGGAATGGCATTATCCAAAGCAAACACACCGCTTTGCGTGCGCTTGAGTGCGCTCATTACGGCGTTCGTACCAAGTGCCGCAGCGATATCTCTACCCAAAGAACGGATATACGTACCGCCGCCGCAACGAATGTTTACCCCGTACGTATTTTCGTTTCGTTGCCCTGTAAGCTCCATACCGTAAATATGCACCTTTTTAGGTTGCAGCTCAAAATCAATACCGGCACGTGCCAGCTCGTACCCCCTACGCCCATTGACGTTTTTCGCACTGTATTTAGGGGGCATTTGCATAATATCCCCCGTGAGCGACGGAAATACTTTTTCTATTTCTTCCGCAGTAGGCACTCTGCCGCCGTAGACAAGCTCGCCCGTGGAATCGAGTGTATCCGATGCCACGCCGAACGTGAATTCCGCTTCGTATACCTTTTCTTTATCTAAAAAGTAATCAAAAAGACGGGTAGCGTTTCCCACGCCTACGGGCAACACGCCGCTTGCAAGAGGGTCGAGCGTGCCCATATGTCCGCAGGGTACGCCCGTAAGCCATTTGCATTTATTTACCACCGTAGACGATACCGTCCCCGACGGTTTATCGACGTTCAAAAAGCCGAATTTCGTTGTCTTTCCTAGTCTTTTCATTAGCGCAATTCGATACCCAGCTTAAATTTGAGATTGCCCAAAATTTTCTTGACGAAATTATCCAAGTTTTCAGGCGTGAACGCCTTTTCCGCCGCCGCATCGGGCGTAAAGGTAAGCGTGAACGCCATACTCTTTTTCCCTTCGGGTACTTGACCGCCGCGATATACGTCGAACAACTTCGCTTCCGTTACGTATTTACAGGAATGCAACAACACTTCTTCCACCTGAGCACAGGTAAGCGTTTCGTCGGCAATAAGTGCCAAATCGCGTTTTACCGCAGGGAATTTCGGCAAGTTTTCATAACGAATTGCATCGTCTAAAACGGGTTGCAATGCCGCCAAATCCAACTCCGCAAGATAAACTTTTTTATCCAAACCGAGTGAAAGGGCAATAGCAGGGTCGAGTTCACCCAAACAACCCACGCACGCGCCGTCATATACTACGTTTGCCGAAACACCGGGGTGCAAGTACGGTTTTTTCGCGCGCTCGTACGTGAATGCAAGGTGGAAAACTTCCGCAATGCGTTCGATTGCGCCTTTCATATCGAAGAAATCGTTATCGCCGCCCCAAATACCTAACACAACGTGTTGTTTTTCGGTGGGTTGTTCGCCAGCCGCCGTGTCGTTGGGTTCGTATACGTTCGCCACCTCAAACTGTCTGCCTTCGTCGTTGCCGCGACGAATATTCCGTACGGCGTTACCGAGCATAGACGGCGCAAGGAAGGTACGCATCAACGATAAATCTTCACTGATAGGGTTGAGAATTTTTACCGCGTTTCTTTCCGCCGCGTCTTCAGGTAATTTCATTACATCAAAATCTTTCGGAGAATAGAACGAATAGTTATACGCTTCCGAAAATCCTTGAATGCGGAGTGCGTTTTTCAAATGCAATTCCCGTTTTTGTCCGTCGGTGAGTCCGCCGTTCGTAACACTCGCCTTTTCAAGGAAAGTTGCTTGAATATGTTCATAGCCGTACATACGGATAATTTCTTCCGCCAAATCGGGTGCGCCGTCGATATCGTCGCGATACCCGGGTACTTCCACTGCGAGCGTGTCGCCGTCGATTTGCGGCTTAAATTGTAAACGAGTTAAAATGCTTTGTATTTCTTCGCTCGGAACAACGATACCCAAAAGCGCATTGATTTTCGCGATACTCGCCGTCATGACACGGGGCGTCAAGTCCGCTGCGCATACGTCGCGACAAATATCGGTAACCGTGCCGCAATGCAGTTCTTCTATAAGATGCAACGCACGTGCCATACCCAAAGCGTTGGTATACGCGTCTACGCCCTTTTCAAAGCGCGAAGACGAATCGGAAGATTGTCCAAGTGCACGCGACGTTTTTCTTACGCTGTCGCGCGCAAATTTTGCCGATTCGAAATATACGTTTTTCGTGGTTGCTTTAATTTCACTGTTTAAACCGCCCATAATCCCTGCAAGTGCCACGGGCTTATCCCCGTCGCAAATAACAAGGTTTTCGGTGTTTAACGTAAATTCTTTTTCGTCGAGCGTGGTAATCTTTTCGCCGTTATTTGCGCGGCGTACCACTATTTTTCTACCGCCCAAATCGTCCGCGTCAAACGCGTGCATAGGTTGTCCCATTTCAAGCAATACAAAGTTTGTAATGTCTACGATAGGCGAAATGGAACGTATCCCCGAAAGTGCCAAACGCTTACGCATCCAAGCAGGTGAAACGCCTTCCTTTACGTTTTCCACGTAATGCCCTACGTAACGGGGACAAAGGTCGGGCGCGAACACTTCCACGTCCACGTCCTTTGCGTTCGACTTATGCGCCGTATACGAAAAATCGGGTGCTTTTAAAGGCTTTTGCAATACCGCTGCCACTTCGCGCGCGATACCGAAAATACACTGACAATCGGGGCGGTTTGCCGTAATGGAAATATCGAAAATCCAATCGTCCAAGCCAACCACTTTTTTAATATCTTCGCCGATAGGCGTATCTTGCGCTAAATCGAGCAAGCCGTTCACTTCCGCGCCAGGATAGAAATCGTCGTTGATGCCCAACTCTTCTCCCGAACAAAGCATTCCGCAAGATTCCACGCCGCGAAGCTTACCCTTTTTAATCTTTTTCACCGCGTCAGGATTCTTTTCTAAAACGGCAGGATTGCTTTCCAGCACCGTCGAACCGTCTAACGCGCAAGGCGTTTTCATACCCACGTATACGTTGGGCGCGCCCGTTACAATTTGTAAATCTCTACCGTATTCTTCACCGCAATCCACTACGCAAATTTGCATATGGTCGCTATCAGGGTGGGGAGTGAGTGCTTTTACCTGCCCAACCACTACTCGACTGATTTTTTCGCCTAAATAAGAGAGTTCTTCCACTTCAAAACCGCAAGAGAACAGTTTTTTAGCGAGTTCTTGCGCGGAAACGTCTATATCTACGTAATCTTTTAACCAACTGAAAGGTGCTTTCATTTTTCTTTCTCCTTATCCTGCGAAATTATTCTTCAAACTGCGACAAAAACCGCGTATCGTTTTCAAACAACGTTTTAATGTTGTTAATGCCGTATTTAAGCATTGCAATTCTTTCAATACCCATACCAAACGCAAAGCCTGTGTATTCGTCGGGGTTAACGCCGCAATTTTCCAATACGTGGCGGTTTACCATACCCGCGCCCAGCACTTCTATCCAGCCCGTACCTTTACAGAGCCTACAACCCTTTCCGCCGCATTGCGAACAACTCAAATCCACTTCTACACTCGGTTCGGTGAAAGGGAAATAAGACGGGCGCAAACGGACTTTTGTGGAAGAAGTGAACATCTTCCGAGCGAATTCCGCAAGCATACCTTGCAAATCGCAAAGCGTGATACCCTTGTCCACGACAAGCCCTTCCATTTGATGGAACATAGGCGAGTGCGTTGCGTCGTCGTCAGAGCGGAATACTCTACCGGGGGAAAGAATTTTAATGGGCGGTGTTTCCTTTTCCATTACACGAATTTGCCCTGCCGACGTTTGCGTACGAAGTAATAAATTTTCCGCCAAATAAAACGTATCTTGCATATCGCGTGCAGGGTGGTCTTTAGGCGTATTGAGCGCCGTAAAGTTATAATAGTCCGTTTCAATTTCAGGACCTTCAAACACTTTAAAGCCCATACCCGAAAAGATACTGATAAGCTCGTTTTTTACAAGCGTGATGGGATGCAACGCCCCTGCCTTGTAGGTTTTTCCGGGCATTGTAATATCAATGCGTTCCGCGGCGTATTTTTTCTCCATTTCCATTTGACGGACAACTTCGGCGCGCGCTTCAAACTGCTGTTCCATCGTTTGCTTAAACTCGTTAACTATTTTTCCAAACGCAGGACGTTCGTCTTTCGGCAAATCTTTCATACCGCTCATTACGCCCTTGAGTTCCGTTTGGAATTTAACCTTGAGTTCGTAAAGCGCCCTACCCGTTTCCGTTTGTTGCATAGCGGAAAGAATTTCCGCGCGCAACGCTTC
>JAZQLI010000029.1:0-1623 GCA_045542595.1 Candidatus Scatosoma sp.
AAATCTATAAATAAATCATACCACATCTTTATGATTTTTTCAAGCCATTTTTCATTTTTTTAATTATCACTTATCAAAATTTGATGGGTGACCAGCTCGGTCACCCCTCGTTTTTGTTTATTTCTCCATACCGCAGGTGTAGCATTGTTTGGATAACAATTCTTCGTTTTTGATACTGCTGTATAATCTAAAACCGCCTGCAAAGTTATATGCATCAAAACCATTTTGCATTAAAATCCGCGTTGCCAAGTAACTGCGCAATCCGCTATGGCACATTACATAGATTTTCTTCGTTTTGTCAAGCTCGCCCAAACGCTCTCTTAAATCGTCCAACGGAATATTGATAAATCCGTCCGCGCGACCGCGCATATATTCAAACGGCGTGCGCGTATCAAGCAAAATCACGTCCTTTCTTTCTCTTAACGCAGGGATTTCCTCATAATAAACCTGCTTTACAACACCGTTTTTGATATTGTCCGCAACGAATCCTGCCATATTTACGGGATCTTTCGCGGAAGAATACGGCGGAGCGTATGCAAGGTCTAAATCTTTCAATTCATCCGCTTTCATTCCTGCCCGAATTGCAGTTGCGATAACGTCAATACGCTTATCAACGCCATCGTAGCCGACAATTTGCGCGCCTAAAATCTTATAAGTTCCCCTTTCAAAAAGGAGCTTCACCGTCATTGCCGTTGCGTTCGGATAATATCCAGCGTGCGAATTTTGCGTTAAAATCACCTTTTCGTATTCGATACCGCTCGCTTTGGCTTGCTGTTCGTTAATTCCAGTCGTCGCTACCGTCATATCGAAAAGTTTAATCACGGACGAGCCCTGCGAACCTTTATATTCGCTGTTCAATCCGCAAATATTATCCGCAACGATACGACCTTGCTTGTTGGCTGGACCTGCAAGTGAAATCACCGAATCTTGCTCGGTTACAAAATGCTTAACCTGCACCGCATCCCCCACCGCATAGATATCGGGAACGGAAGTTTCCATTTTTGCGTTTACCTTGATTGCGCCTTTCACGCCAAGCTCTAAACCTGCTTGTTTTGCAAGCGTATTTTCGGGCGTAACACCGACGGAGAGCACTACCATGTCCGCGTTGAGTTTGTTTCCGTCCGCAAATTCAAGCGAAACTTTGCCGTCTGCAAAACTCATTTTGCTTGTGTTCGTGTTCAGCAATAATTGTACGCCGTGATAGCGGAAATTGGCGTGGATAAAGGACGCCATATCGCAGTCCACCGTCGGCAAAAGATGCTTAGAGCGTTGCACGATAGCCGTCTTTATGCCAAGATGCGTAAGGTTTTCCACCATTTCAAGTCCGATAAAGCCACCGCCTATCACGACGGCTGTTTTGGGCTGTTTTTGCTCGATAAAAGCGCGGATTTTGAGCGTGTCTTCTACCGTTCGAAGAGTGAATACTCTTTCGTTTTCGGCGTAAAAATCGGGCAAAACAGGCTTTGCGCCAGGCGATAAAATCAGCTTATCGTAGCTTTCCGTAAAGCCCGTTCCCGTCTTCAAATCGGTTACGGAAACGGTTTTGTTTTGCGCGTCGATATCCGTTACTTCGTGATGCACTTTTGCAATGATTTTGAAACGGCGGAAGAAACTTTCAGGAGT
>JAZQLI010000030.1:0-73489 GCA_045542595.1 Candidatus Scatosoma sp.
GCGGTGATGATGGCAAAGAGGTTCCACCTGTTCCCATTCCGAACACAGAAGTTAAGCTCTTTTACGCCGAAAGTACTTGCAGGGTACTGCTGGGAGGATAGGTAATTGCCGCTTTTCATAACCAACCCACCCTTGTTCTAATGAACAAGGGTGGGTTTTTTTTTGCTCTTATGTGTTTTAGTGTACAAAGTAGTAGGTATTTTTATCGAGTACGTGATATTTAGCTTTCAAATTCGTATAATTTATATAATTTTTTAGACATACTTCCTGCATAGACGAGCTTAAAAATAAACTTTTCAAAGCCTTGCAATTCGTTGATTAAATATTTCGGCGTTATTTCGTGCTCCTTTAAGAAAAATATTCCAGTGCTTTCTTCTAAAATTTTAGGGTTTTCTACTCCATATACTTTTGATACGCCTACATTCTTTATCGGGTTTTTAATTTTGGATATTTTTGCTGCAAACGGCGTATAACAATCCATTAAGACAGATAAATGCAAGAAATGCTCGTTCAGTTTGGCGAGCGTTTGCTTTAATTCTTCGTTTGTAAGGTACATACTGATGCCTTCCAAAATCACGAGTGCTCTCTGTGCTTTTGGTAATGCTTGAATAAAGGAAGCGTCTTTTATATCGGCTGAAAGCATATGATAGCTTTCTGTCTCTTTATAATACCGTTTGCGTTCATTGATAACGGCTTGAAAATCTACGTCATACCATCGCTCAAAGACTACGTTCGCCCTTTCTATTCGACTATCCAAACCGCACCCTAAATGCAAAATGATGCAATTAGAATACTCCTTTTGCTTTTCTATTAGCCATTTATCAAATACGACGGCGCGCATACCCATATAATAAGCCAGCCACTTAGATTTTGATTTTGCCTTTAATGGAAATTTTTCATTTTCCCAAATTTCTTCCGCCTTTTTATCTTGAAGAATAATTCCCTTTTTACTTACTAATGCTTTTCCGTAAAGAGGAATGTATAAAGTTTTATTAACACTATTCATAGCTTATTCTCCCGTAATTTTCTTATCCTATTATAGCATATACTATTTGTTTTTTCAATAAAAATAAGCGCCTATAAGTTTTTTCGTATAGGCGCTTATACCTAGCCCACCCTGTCAGGCTTGAACTGACGACAATACAATTTTATAAAGAATAATAAAAACGTCCAAGTAAAAACCACTCGGACGTACGTTTTAACGGTTAAGCATTTAAAATGCTGTCGGACAGGGCAAAAATATCTTTCGCATATTTTCTCTTGCGAGCTTTTAAAATGGCTTTATACAAAGGATAGGTAGACGCTGCCATAGCAATGCCTGCCAAGCCGATAACAATACCTAAAGGCATAGCGTTGAAAATAATTTTCATAGCTAAGCACATACCCGTGCCCAAGATAAGCGAGGCAACCGAGCCGTAGGTGTATGCAAAAATGTCCGCAGGGCGTTTCACGCGTTTGTCGAGTTTCTTTAATTGGTCTAATTTCGTGGGTTGGCGTTCTTCGTAGTCCGCGCGAATTTTTTCGATGATTTTTGTTTGATTATACATAATAATATCTCCTTACTGATTGATTGTATATACAGTATACGATACGTTTGTTTGCAAAAGAATAAAAAGAAGTAAACGGTTTGCAAACCTTTTGTAAACAATTTGTAAAAATGTAAAAAAAGTCGGACGATTGCTCGTCCGACATATATTTATGATATATTTTCTATACCAAACTCGTCTTTTTCAATACTTGGTTGCTAATTGCTCCCAAGCCTATACTAAGCAATATGCCGCCAACCGCACTTAAAAGCACGTTTACGATAGTAGAATTTAAGGGGGATATCATAGGTATCATTGTGAAGAATAACATTCCAAATCCCAACGAAAGAAGAATACCCATCCAAAGCTTTTGTTTGGCGATAACGCTTGCGAGTACGCAAACCGACACGAAGATAAGCGCCAAAAAGATTTTTGAAAGCATACACGAAACAAGTTCGCCTACGCCAAAGCCCACCATTTCAAAGGGCAAGCTTGCCACTGCGCCGCCGATAAGCGAGCCGATAAAAAAGCAAACGAGCATCAACGCGCCGACAACAAAGCCGATAACCGTTTTGGAAATGACGTAATCGGTTTTTCTTGCACGTACGGTAAACAAATTCTTAGCGTATCCGCTTCTGAAATCGTCCGAAAGGAAGATACATACGAACACGGCGATACCAAAGTACAGCATATTGATATTGCACATACTCGTCAAACTCATATCCATTCCTGCAGCCGCGCCTGCGTCGCTCGCTCCGCCGCTGACCGAGCCGATAATTTGCCATACGTTATCAAACCCTTCAATAACCGTTTCTACGCCCGTTTGGGGATTGACGGAAACGCTGCCGTCCATCATAGTGGTCATAACTAATATTAAAATGGGTACGACGAAAGAAATGCCCAACATAATATAGAGAAGAAGAGTAGTGAACGCGCGTTTAAAGTCCACCTTGAGCATACTTGTCAGCCTTTTCAAAAAAGAATTTTTTTCAAACGACGTTGTCATATTATTTACCTGCCTTTTCGTTCATTAAGTCGATATAATATTCTTCCAAGCCGATTTTATCCGTCTTAATTTCGTTTATCAAAATACCGTTTTCATACAAATAGGAAACGATTTCTTCAGGACATTTCGCGTCGTATACGCGAAGGTATTCGTTTTCGTCTTCTTCCACGCGAGAATATTTACAACCGAGCAACACTTTCGCTCTGTCTTTTTCTTTCGTTTGTAAAGCGACGAACGTACGGCAGCTTGCGTTGAGCTGCTCCGCCGTCATTTCCTTAATCATTTTGCCGCCGCGTACAATGCCGTAGTGCGTGGCGATTTTTTCCAGTTCGCCCAAGATATGCGACGAAACGAGTACGGTGCAGCCGTGATTTTGCGTAAGGTCGACAAGCACTTCGCGCATAATACGCATACCGTCGGCGTCTAAACCGTTGATGGGTTCGTCTAAAACAAGAAGAGTGGGGTTGCCAAGCAGCGCCATAGCGATACCGATACGCTGTTTCATACCCAGCGAACAATTTTTATACTTGTTAGAAGCCGCGCCTTCCATACGCACCAGCTTCAAAACTTTTTGCACTTCCTTTTCGGCGTTGGGAATGCTCAAGTTTGCGGCTTGCAACATTAAGTTATTCCATACGCTATAACCCGGGAAACAACCGGGCGCTTCGATAAGTACGCCCATTTTTGCGCGCACTCTTTCGTCCGTGTGCGGTTTTCCAAACAGAGTGATTTGTCCGCCCGTGGCGTGGATAAGTCCGCAAATAATTTTTTCCGTAGTCGATTTACCGCTGCCGTTTTCGCCGATAAAGCCGTAAATTGCGCCGACGGGAACGGTCATATGCAAGCCCTTAAGCGCTTGTTTTTCGCCAAAATTTTTCGTTAAATTTTTAATTTCAATAGCGTTCATGACACTCTCCTTTTAATACACGTCGCTGTTGTACAAGATATACGCGCCGGCTACGTTATAGGCAATCGCCCAAATAACGGAAACGACAAGGCAAGTGAGCACCGTTAAGAAGTTGCCCGAAAGGCAAGCAAACACCGACGAACCGTATAAAAATACGTTTAAGATAGGGGAGTTCCCCACGATAGCGCCTACGCCGACGATTAAGATACCCGTGCCGAAAAAGAAGGAAGACACGATAGAAATACCGAAATATTTTCTAAAGATAATATTCAAGAAGGTATAAAGGCTTGCCCAGCCCAAACTCATCAGCATTTTGCCTAAGATAGCGCAAATCAGCGAGCCTGCATTCACTTCAAACGACGCGCTGACAAACGCACCTGCTACCACTGTACCGATTAAATAGGTAATGCACATACACGCCATACAAAACGCGCCGATTGCCGTTTTGGAAAGCATATAGTCTTCCTTTTTCGCGTGCGTGGTAAACAGCTGCTTTACGTAACCGCTTTTATAATCGTGCCCGATAAAGATGGAAACCATAATACCGCCGAAGATGAATACCATATTCATATTAGCGTATTCCGCAATGTCCGAAACGGCGTACAGCGGCTTTTCCGCGGCGATTACTTGCCACGTGTTATCGTATAAGGGCTGCACCATTCCTTGGGCGTTTTCGATACTCGTCATACCGAGTATCATTGCAGGAATAATTGCCGCAATAGCAAGGAAAATGTAGAAAAGGGGAGTATGGAACAATCGGTAAAAATCTACGCCGAGCATACCCTTTAACCGCTTGAAAAAGCTGGGGGATTCAAATTGTATCGTTTCCATATTATTCGTTCTCCTTTCTACTCATCAATTCGATATAGTATTCTTCCAAACCGACTTTATTTTTCTTGAGTTCGCTAACGACGTGCCCGTTTTTAAGCAAACATTCGACAATCGATTCGGTGTCTTCCACGTCGTATACGCGGAGATAGCCGTCTTCTTCGCGAACGTTTTTAAAGTTTGCCTGCAAAACCGTTTTTGCACCCTGCATATCCGCCGTTTTCAGGGAAACGAATACGCGTGCGCGCGCTTCCATTTCTTTTGCGGAAAGTTCTTGAATCATTTTGCCTTGACGGATAATACCGTAGTGCGTGGCTATTTTTTCTAGTTCGCCCAAGATATGCGAAGAAATTAATACCGTGCAGCCGTACGTTTGCGTGATATCTACAAGAATTTCACGCATAATGCGCATTCCGTCGGTGTCCAAACCGTTAATAGGCTCGTCTAAAATTAAAAGAGCGGGTTCGCCAAGGAGTGCCATAGCGATACCGATACGCTGTTTCATACCCAGCGAACAGCTTTTGAATTTGATATGCGCGGAATCTTCCATACGCACAATTTTCAGTACTCGTTCAATTTCTTCGTCGGCATTTTCAATGCCTAAATTGATGGCTTGCATTTTCAAGTTTTGGTATACGCTGGAGCCTGGGAAACAGCCTGCGTTTTCAATAAGCGCGCCAATTTTTACGCGCACGCCCGCGTCGGTGTATTCCCTGCCGAATAACTTAATTTCGCCGCCGTCGGCAACCAAATGTCCGCAAATCAATTTTTCGGTGGTCGATTTACCGCTGCCGTTTTCGCCGATAAAGCCGTAAATTGCGCCGACGGGTACAGTCATATTCAAATGATTGACCGCATACATACCGCGAAAGCTTTTGGAAAGGTCTCTAATTTCAATAGCGTTCATAACGTTTCTCCTTTTGCTGTATCGTACTGCGTTATTATACGACAAAAATGTTTATAAACCGCAAACCTTTTGTTAAGATTTTGTAAAAGCCGTTAAAAAAAATCCGCCTAAGCGGATTTTTCTTTACTTGTCATTTAAAATTTCTTCGGAGAGTTTTAAAATCTCCGCGCCGTAACGACGTTTATAGCGCGTCAAGATATATTTGTAAATAGGATAGGAAATCGCCATAGGAATTGCGCCAACTGCCATACAAACTACTCCCCAAAGCCATATTTGCCATTCGAGAATAAAGGTAAGCCCCAGCCCGAAAATTAAACAACCGACAATGCCTAACGTAAGCGCCGTGATAGTGGGGGTATTTTTTACAAGTTTGTCCAAACGGCGCAACCGCTGTAATTTCGTTTCCGTTTGTTCTACGGGTGCGTATTGTTTGCGAATGCTTGCAATTTCCTTGCGCTCTTCTTCCGTGGGCGCGCTATAGGTATAATTAAACTGATTGTTTTCCATATATCTTCTCCGATTGTATTTTTTTCGTTTGTTTATGTCCTTTTTTAATCATCAATATCGCCAAAGAAATGGAGAACAGACTTACGATTGAACCCGTCAGCGTATTGAATAGGGAAATATCTACGTTGCCCGTGGTAAAGGCGTGTAATAACGCCGTTTGCAGGGCAAGTATAGATACCGTCGCGTCAATAAGGTTGGTATTTCTAATGGCTTGCACCGTCAAATCGTCCTGTTTTTTTGCGCGTACCAAATTGATAATAGACATAGTCAATTTAAAAAATGCATACGCGGCGTAGGCGAAAATTGTCCAGTCGGCATAATAAAACGCTTGGTCGTCGAAAATCATTTGCGCGATAGCAGATGACAGGGCAATATTTAAAATAAGTAAAATAATACCGCAGTTACGGTAATTATGTGCTTCGGCAAGCGCGCGGTTTTCTTCGTTGATGCGTTTTCCACTCCGTTTATGGGTATGGAAGAGTAAAATACCGCCGCGGAGAAAGGCAAGAAAGACGTAGTATGCCGCTAGCGCGCCAAACCATATCGAGCCGAATGCGATACCCTTATATCCGTTTAACACGCCGAATGCGATACTCATTGCAAACGAGCCGCAGGCAAACACAATGGTTCTAAAGCCGAAATTACGAAGAAGGGAATGGGTGAATTCCCGTTTTTCCGCTTCAGCGATAAACCATTTTTTAATGCGCGGAATAAAGGGGATTATTAAAAATACCGAATACGCAAGCGATATGGCGGCTATGCCAAATAACGCGTAGGCAATTACTTCTAAAAACGTACCTGTGAAATCGGTAACGGCAATGCAAATAGCCGCCACGCAGCTGATTACGGTTATCAAATAGGTAACGACTTGCAACCAAACGGGCGGTTTTTTCAGCGTTTGTAAAAATTTATTCCATTTTTCCAGCCAAAAATCTTTATTCACGGATAACACCTTTTAATACGACGGTAAACGTACTGCCTTTGCCAAGCGTACTTTGCACGGAGATTTCACCGCCGAGGATATCAATTACTTTTTTCACGAGCGGTAACCCCAGCCCGTTCCCTTCTACCGAATGCGACGTGTCGCCTTGATAAAACTTTTCAAAAATTCTAGCGCCCGTTTCCGCGGAAATGCCGCAGCCGCTATCACAAAACTCTACAACGGCGTCGTCGCCTTTTCGTTTCGCCTTTATTGCCACCACGCCACCGCTTTCGGTGAATTTTATGGCGTTGGAAAGTAAATTATTCCAAACGATTTCCAAAAGACTGGGCGCAGAGTATGCCGTAATTTCTTCAAAATCGCATTCTAACGTCAAATGCTTACTTTCCGCTAAATCTTCATACGTAATTACCGTTTGCGCCAACGCTTCGGTAAGGTTAAACGCTTGAAAGTCGGGCTGAATTTCTTGATGTTCTAATTTATTAAGCTTTAAAATATTACTGATAAGGTTAGAAAGTTTTAGCGCGGCATTTTGCAGCGTTTGCGCGTATTTTGCGCGCGTTTCCCCGTCTAAATTTTCGTTTTTTAAAAGTCCTGCATAGTTTTGGATAACGGTAAGCGGCGTTTTTAATTCGTGCGAGACGTTAGAAATTAAATCGGTTTTCAATATCTCGCTTTTGCCAAGCTCCGCCGCAAGCGTGTTGACGTTTTCCATAATCAAATCGTAATCGGTATACTTACCGTATTCGTGCGCGGCGTCCAGTCGAACGGTGAAATCGCCGCGAGCAATACGCTCGGTGGCGTCTAAAATTTGATTGACGGGCTTTTCGATAGAGTATTTCCTGCGCAGCGTATCCATTAGCGTGCAAAGTGCCGATAAGATGATAATGACGATAAGCATTAAAATGGCGATAAGCACCTTGTCTTGCGTACGCTCAATAATATAATCATACACCAAAACAGCAATTTGAATGATGAGCGCAATCAGTCCGAAAAAGAAAAAAATTCCTGAAAATTTAAAGCTGCCGCGCGCGCCGCGTTTCTTCATTTGAGCACCGCCTTGTAACCTAATCCGTGCACGGTGAGTATTTCAAATCCGTCGCAATTTGCCGTCTTTTCACGGAGTTTTGCCATATATACGTCTACGGTGCGCGAAGTGGCGGAAGAATCGTAATCCCAAAATTCTTCCATAAGTGCGGAACGGGTAAACGTCTTTTTGGGATAGGATAAAAACTTGAAAAGCAAATCGAATTCCCGTACGGTAAGGGATATTTCTTCGCCGTTTACGCTGGCGGTGCGCTCTTCCACGTTCATAGTTAAATTGCCAACGGTAAGTTGTTTTTCGGTGTGAATTTTCGCACGGCGCAACAGAGCTTGTATTTTTAACAACAATACGTCCATATCGAACGGTTTGGTTACGTAATCGTCAATGCCTATTCTATAGCCGAGCATTTTCGACGTTTTATCGTCTTTGGCGGACATAAAAATAATAGGGAGTGTCGTATCCACCGCCCGAACGGTATCCGCAAGCTCAAATCCGTCCATATTCGGCATCATGATATCGGTGAGTAGCATATCGAATTTCGTCGTTTCCATTTGTTTGAGCGCTTCCGCCCCGTCGTAGCAGGATACCACGTCGTAACCGCTGCCCCGTAAACTGATACAGACGAATCTGTTTAAATCTTTATCGTCTTCCGCTACGAGAATTTTAATCATTTTCGACACCTCCGTATTATGATAGCATAAGTATACACGCTGCTTTTCGCCAAATTGTTAATAAATTGTTAAAATATTGTAAAATCGAGTGTGCGCATAAAAACTTTTATCGAGTATATTATAGCAAATTTGCCGTGCAATTTCAAGCTTTTGGAGAATTATTTGCATATTGCTTGTAAAGAATTGCTTTTTTTACAAAAAAGCGGTACAATAGAATAAACAAAAAAGGAGCTGTTTATGCGCGGTTGGTTGGTTGTAAATGCGTTTTTGCATACGCAAAAATTTCAAGAATTATACGCTCTTTTAAACGGAGCGTGTTTTTCGCGCGGCGTTATTTTACAAATCAAAACCAACGACGAAGTGTTGACGTATTTGCAGGAAGACGATTCGTTAAAAGAAAGTTTGCCTGCTTTCGTACTCTTTTGGGATAAAGACGTATATCTTGCCAAGCGGTTACAGCGTTTGGGCGTGCGCCTTTTTAACAGTGCCGACGCAGTGGAGACGTGCGACAATAAAATTTTAACGGCGCTTGCTTTGCAAAAAGCCAAGCTGCCTATGCCCAAAACGTATATTGTACCCAAAACGTTTGAAGGGGTGGGCTATACTTCGTGGCGTTTTTTAGACGAAGCGGAGCGCTTATTGCAATATCCTATGGTCATAAAAGAAGCGTACGGCTCGTTTGGGGCGCAGGTATATCTCGCGAAAGACCGCGTGGAAGCGGAACGCATTATAAAACCGCTTGTAGGCAAAGACCTTTTATTACAACAATTTATCGCCGCAAGTTACGGTAGAGATATCCGCGTAAACGTAGTGGGGGACAGAGCGGTGTGCGCTATCCAACGGATAAACGAGCAGGATTTCCGTTCGAACATTACAGGCGGCGGCGTGGGGAAAAAGATACTGCCTTCGAAAACGGTTGCCCAGCTTGCCGTAAAGGCTTGTCAAGCGGTAGGCGCAGATTTTGCAGGCGTGGATATTTTATTAGACGAAACGGGACAACCGCTTGTTTGCGAAGTCAATTCTAACCCCCATTTTAAAAGCACGTTGGAAGTAACAGGTATGGATTTAAGCGGATATATTATCGACTATATCAAGGACAACGTATGAAAGGCTGGTTGATTTACGATAGAGAAGGCGCGGCGCGCAATAGGTGGTTTATCGAGCGTTTACAAAGCGAAGCCGCCCGTGTAGGCTTAACGTTGCATTTGCGCGTTTACGAAGAAGACGAACGGTTTTTCGACGCGGAAAAACCTGCGTTTGCCATTGTTCGTTCCATTCTTCCGCACGTGAACGCGCGGTTGGAAAGCTGGGGCGTAAACGTTTTTAATAACGCCCAAACGGCGCGCGTGGCTTGCGATAAATGGGAAACGTATTTGCTTTGTAAAAAGTTAAACATACACGTTTTAGATACCGCGCTTTTTTCAAAGTATACAGGGGAATATCCGCGCGTTATCAAATCCTGCGACGGCCACGGTGGCAAGGAAGTGTTTTGGGCGAACAGCCGCGCGGAAGCGGAAAGCTTTTTGCAGGCAGGCAAACGGTATATCGCGCAACAGCCCACCGATACGCTCGGTAAGGATACGCGCGTGTATGCATTGGGCGGAAATATCGTAGCGGCGGTGTTAAGGACTTCCCACTCCGATTTCAAAAGTAATTTTTCGTTGGGCGGAAACGTAGAATTAACCACGCCGACGGAAGAACAAAAAGCGATAGTGCAAACGCTGTATAAGCATTTGCAATTCGATTTTGTAGGCGTTGATTTTTTACCGTATCAAAACGGTTACGTCGTAAACGAAATAGAAGACGCCGCAGGCACGAGAATGTTATATAAATGCTCGGATATAGATATGGCGAAAACGTTTATACAATATATAAAAGAAAGGCTGTAAAAGAAAAAAGATACGGGGCAGGTACGCGTTCAACGCGTACCTGCCCCGTTGTTGTATGAGTAAACGGTTATTTTTTAAGCTCTAAAGTGCGTTTATACGCCGCGGCAACGGCATCCATAGCCGCGCTGCGCATACCGCCTTTTTCTAAGGCGTGGATACCTGCAATCGTCGTGCCGCCGGGGCTGCACACAGCGTCTTTTAAATCGCCGGGGTGTCCGTAGGTAAGCAGCATTTCCGCCGCGCCAAGTAGCGTTTGCGCCGTATACAACGCCGCCTTATCACGCGGTACGCCGCATTCTACCGCGCCGTCGGCAAGCGCTTCGGCAAACGCGTATACGTAGGCAGGGCCGCAACCCGACAGCGCGCTTGCCGCATCTATTTTTTCTTCGGGAATTTTATCCAACACGCCAGCCTTTGCAAAGGCGGCAAGGAAAGCGGTTTCATCTTCCGCGCTTACTTTGCTGGTACAATATAATATCATTCCCTTTTCCACCAAAACGGGGGTGTTGGGCATAATGCGGATAACGGGCAAATCCATATTCGAAAATTGACGAATAGAATGCATAGACGCGCCTGCCGCCATCGTAATAATTACCGCATCTTTATTTTCTGTAAGCGCTAAGGCAACGCTTTGCAGCGTTTCCTGTAAATTTTGCGGTTTTACGCCGAGTACGATAAATTTACTTTGCTTGACAAGCGTAACGGCGTCAAGTACCGTTGCACCGCAATCCTTTTCAAAAGTTTTGGCTTTATTGTTGTCAAAATCGCATACGGCTATATGTTCGCCGCCGATACTTTTCGCCGCCGCGCGTACCAACGCGCCGCCCATATTTCCGCAACCGATAAATCCTAATTGATACATATTTTTTCTCCTTATCGCACTTGTCCGTTTCCGTAAACGATATATTTATAGGAAGTGAGTTCTTCTAATCCCATAGGTCCGCGCGCGTGTAATTTTTGCGTGGAAATGCCTATTTCGCAACCCTTACCGAACTCGCCGCCGTCGGTGAATCTTGTAGAAGCGTTTACGTACACTGCCGCACTGTCCACAAACCGTACAAACTGTTCGGCGTTTTCCTTGTTTTCCGTAATAATACAATCGCTATGTCCCGTGGAATGTTCGCTAATGTGCGCTATTGCTTCGTTCACCGAAGCTACCGTTTTTATGGCTAAAATATAATCTAAAAACTCAGTGTCGAAATCCGTTTCGGTTGCCGCCGCGCCGTCGATTATTTTTTGCGCGTTTTTATCTAAGCGTAACTCTACGGGCTGTACGTTGTTTGCCTTTCGTCTATCCACCAAACGTTCCTTTAATAAAGGCAAAAACGCGTTTGCGATATTTTCGTGCACCAAACAAACTTCTTCGGCGTTGCAAACGGAAGGACGGCTGGTTTTGGCGTTATCAATTACGTTTAACGCCTTTTCGAAATCCGCCGCTTCGTCTACGTATACGTGGCAAATGCCCGTACCCGTTTGAATGCAGGGGACTTTTGCATTCTCCACACAAGAGCGTATCAACCCCGCTCCGCCGCGCGGAATGAGTGCGTCCACGTAGCCCACCGCCGTCATCAACGCCGTCGCGCTTTGACGGGAAGTATCGTCGGGTAATGAAATAAAGTTTTCGTCTACGCCGTTTTCGTGAAGTACTTTACGGAGTATATCCACAATGGCCGCAGAAGAATAATAAGCATCTTTGCCGCCGCGTAAAATGCAAACGTTACCGCTTTTAAAGCACAACGCCGCCGCGTCGGAAGTAACGTTGGGGCGGCTTTCGTAGATAATACCTATTACCCCAAGCGGTACGCGCGTTTTTTGTATGGTAAGCCCGTTTAATAAAACGTTCTCTTCCAAAACCACGCCGACGGGGTCGGGTAACGCCGCCACGTCGCGAATGCCTTTTGCCATTGCCGCAATACGTTTTGTGTCCAAGCGTAATCTATCAAGCATTACGTCGGGTAAAACGCCTTTTGCGTTTTGCATATCGGTAGCGTTTGCGCGCAAAACGTTTTCCGCGTTTTTCTCTAACGCGTCTGCCATAGCCAATAATATTTCATTTTTCCGCTCCGTAGAAAGGGCAGCGGATTTTTTTGCCGCCGCTTTGGCGTTTTGTAAAATTTCCTGCATATCCATAAGTCTTAACTCTTTGCGTAAAAGCGTGTGTAACCGCCTTTCTTATCGGCGATAATATCGTATAATTTTTCAGGGTTTTCCCCGTTGGCAATTACCATATCGCAGCCAGCGTCTTTACAAATTTGCGCCGCGTGTAACTTCGTTGACATACCGCCCGTGCCAAGCGCCGAGCCTGCGCCGCCTGCTTTGATAACCATCTCTTTAGTAATATCGTATACTTCTTCCAAAAGCCGCGCGTTTTCGTCCTTTCTCGGGTCTGCGGAATATAATCCGTCTACGTCCGATAAAACGACCAGTAAATCGGCGCGAATACTAACGGCAACAAGTGCCGAAAGCGTGTCGTTATCCCCAACCTTAATTTCTTCAGTGGCAATGGTGTCGTTTTCATTGATGATGGGCAACACGCCGAGTTCTAACAATCTACCCATCGTATTATTGAAATTTTCGTGCCTATCGGGCGCGGATAAATCCGCTCCCGTCAAAAGAATTTGCGCTACGGTGTGGTTGAATTCGGTAAAAAGCCTGTCGTACGTATACATCAGCTCGCACTGTCCTACTGCCGCCGCAGCTTGCTTGGTGGGGATATCCTGCGGCTTTTTCGTAAGCGCCAGCTTGCCCACGCCCATACCGATAGCACCCGAAGAGACGAGTATTACTTCGTGTCCGGCATTTTTTAAATCGCTAAGTACACGGCACAGCTCGCCCGTGCGGCGAATATTCAATTTCCCCGTTGCGTGCGCCAAGGTTGACGTACCCACTTTGATAACCACTCTCATTTTCGGTATTCCTTTTCCCGATTTCACGGGCGCGTTTAAAAGATTTTTTCGATAATACTAACAGTATAAATCATTTCCGAGCGTTTGTCAAGCGTGAAAAGGGGGACGAACGCCTGAAAAAAGGGGAAAAGAGTAAAAATTGCGCCGTCGTTGTTAAACATTGTGGAAATCCCCCAAAGACAGGGGGACGGTTGAAAAGAAGATAAGAAATTTATAAAGAGAAAGGAGCAAAAGAGAAATATGAAAAAGAACGCAAAGGTATACACCCTGATATTATGTGTATGGGGCGTTTGCGCGGCGTTGCTTTTGGCGGCGTGCGGTAAGATGATATACGACCTGTTCACGGGACAAGGGTTTACGTGGAGTGCTTGGACGGCGGCGATATTGCTGCTTTTAAACGGCGTAATGTTGGCGTATATGTGGTTGGGCAGCGTAAAAGATTTCCTGTTTTCCCTGTTATTTTTATTGCGGAAAAAGAAAATTATGCAACGCTATGATGCAATTATCCATTCTAAGCCCGAGATCACGAAACTCGGCGACGTGCAAAACCGCAAGGTTGGTACAAACCCGAAAGTATTATTGTTATACTGTACGTGTAACGATTTCAACCCCGACGCGTTAAAAACGTGTATGGAGCAAGATTACGACAATTTCCAAACGGTAATTTTGGACGACAGCAGTAATTTTGCCTATATTAAACGAATAGACAAATTTGCAAAATCGACGGGCGCGCAAGTGGTGCGCCGCGCGAACAAAGAAGGCTTTAAGGCAGGTAATTTAAACCATTATTTGCAAGATAAAACCGATTACGATTATTTTATCGTACTCGATAGCGACGAACGTATTCCCCAAAACTATATTAAGGAAGCGCTTAAATACTATGCGTACTCTCCCGAAGTGGGCGTCGTGCAAGCGGCGCATAAGGCGACGAAGGGGAGTAATCTGTTCCAAAACTTAATGGGGCTCTCGGTAAAGAGTAACGGTAAAATTTGCCAAGTAATGAAAAACTTTTACGGCAGTAACGCGCTTATCGGGCACGGAATGATGATAAGTAAAGAGTGTTTTCAAGCCACGCACGGTTTCCCTAAAGTGGTAGCGGAAGACATTTCCTTTGCCGTAGACGTGAAAAACAGCGGTTACCGAGTATTGTACGCGCCGAATATTTTATGCGAAGAAGAATTCCCCATTAGCTATCCTTGCTTGAAAAAACGGCAGGCAAAATGGGTGCAAGGGAACGTGGAATTTATGAAAAAATACAATAGTAGTATTGCAAATTCCAAGATGACGTGGTATGAAAAGCTGGATATTCGTCTTTCCCATTACAACTTGCCCATTATCCCTATGTTGTCCTTTTTAATTATCGTAAGCACGGTAATTATCGGCGCGCTCGGGTTTGACGTGGGCGGATATTCTAAATCGCTTATCGTACTGATGATACTCTTTTTGGTGTCGCCGCTTATCCCCGATTTCTTCGTGCACGGCGGTAAAGTAAACGTATTGAAATTGCTCGGCTATGCCGCGCTTAATTTCGTAGTGTACGCGTCGCTCGTGCCTATGATGATAGGAACGGTTACGTTGGCACTCTTTGGCAAAAAGGCGAAATTTATCGTAACGCCTAAAGAAGAAAAGCGTTTAACGCTAAAAGACGCGCTTGCCGTGTCGTACGATTCGCTTTTGTTCGCGGCAATTATCGGTACGCTCACCTATTTCACGTACTTTTCCATTGTGCCTACGCTGCTGCTCGTCGGCTGCTGTATCTTGACGCCCTTTGCGGTACTTGCGGCGAATATTGCCGTCAAGGACGAAACGGATACGAGAAATAACCATAAAGGCAACGGACAAAACCGCAGCAAGGGGAATTTCCCCAAATCGGCGGCGGCGCTCAACTGAATTTTTTTCGAATATATTCTACGTAAAAAACACGGAATATAGATAATAAGCGGCAAGCTTGGAAAAAGGCTTGCCGCGTTTTATATTAGCATTACTTTTTGCGAAGCTTAGTAAACTTTTTTACCGACAAAATTTTATTTTGTTGTAATATTTACTTGACGGTCAGGGGGGGGAGGTATGGTATAATTTATATTGGAATAAAACAAAAAGAGGAGTATTGTTTTATGAAAAGACGTATATGGAAAGGCTTGTTGACGTTGTTTGCCTGCGTTATGCTTGTTTGCGGCGCGTCCGCCTGCGGCGACGAAGAAGGGATGAGTAGCAGCGAAAGCGTTTTATCAAGTGAAAGTGCAGCAGATTCTTCTTCGGAAAGCAGTTCGACGGAAGACAGTTCATCAAGTGAAAGCGCAGCAGATTCTTCTTCGGAAAGCAGTTCGGCGGAAGACAGTTCATCAAGTGAAGCAGAGAAAGTAGGAAGCGTGGGGTTGCTGTATGCAATGAACGAAGAAGGCACGGGATATACGGTTACGGGACTCGGTGATTGCACGGATACCGATGTCATCATTCCCGCAACTTACAAAGATTTACCTGTACTCTTGATTGAGGGATATGCATTCTCTTCTTGCATTAGTTTAACTAGTGTAACGATACCCAACAGCGTAACAACGATTGGGGAAGAAGCATTCGAAAATTGCAGTAGTTTAACTAGTGTAACGATACCCAACAGCGTAACAACGATTGGGGGCAGTGCATTCTATAATTGCAGAAGCTTAACGAGTATAACAATACCCAACAGCGTAACAACGATTGAGCAATATGCATTCTCTGATTGCAGTAGTTTAACAAGTGTAACAATACCTAACAGCGTAACAACGATTGGCTATAGGGCATTCGATAATTGCAGTAGTTTAACTAGTATAACGGTAGGGGAAAATAATACGGCATACAAATCGATAGACGGCAATTTGTATACGAAGGACGGCACAACACTTATACAATATGCCATTGGGAAAACGGCAACGGAATTTATTATACCCAACAGCGTAACAACGATTGGGGAGTGTGCATTCAATAATTGCAGTAGTTTAACAAGTGTTATATTTGAAGACGCGGAAGGTTGGGTGGTGAATTTTACAAGCATTTCTTCTACCGATTTAGCCAACGCCAAAACAGCAAAAATATTTTTGACGAGTACGTATGTATACGACACTTGGACAAAAGAATAAGCAATAAAAAACGCGGCAAGCTTGGAAAAAGGCTTGCCGCGTTTTATATTAGCGTTTTCTTGCCATTTTGCCTTTTAAATAGGTGGTAACGAGGGATAAATCGCGCGCGGTTTTTACGTCGAGTACACGAAATTCGTCCAAGCCCACCGCCATTTCTTGCATACGCTCGTCCGTTTCAAACGCGGCGTATAACGGTTGATTTGCGCCCGTATACGAACGGGTGAGTGTGCCCAAAGCGCCCTGCGTTATCCCTGCCGCGCGGTGCTTGTCGTTGAGTAGAACAATCAAATCGAATTCTTCAGCCAGCTTATTATCGGTATATTTACTTTTTGTTTGCCACATACTGTAGTATTCCCCCTAAAAACCGTATTTTTTACCTTAAAATTTTTATCGTGAAAACAGTTTACCACTCTTTTTGAAAATTACAAGTGCTCACTTTCACTTTTTTTCAATTCTTGGGAAAAATTTTTCGAAAAACTGTTTACATTCTATTTTATTTGTGGTATAATGATAATCGGTGGAAAAAGGTTTTCGGTTGAAAAGGAAAATTTTACCGCAAACGTATTTCCGCGAAAAAATAAAAAACAAAAATATAAATATAAGGAGATATCTTATGACTAACAACAAGAAAGTGCTTCAATTCGTTGCAGACTGTCAGGCATTTGCACAGCCCGACAAAGTAGTTTGGATTGACGGTAGTGATGCGCAGAGAGACGCTTTAAGAGAAGAAGCTTGCGCTACGGGAGAAATGATTAAACTCAACCAAGAACTCCTTCCCGATTGCTATTATCACAGAACGGCTGAAAACGACGTTGCACGTGTAGAAGACAGAACGTTTATTTGCTGTGAAAACGAAGCGGACGCGCTTCCTCATTCCATTGTAAAATGGAAAGCACCCAAAGAAGCTTACGCGATGGTTAACGAAATCGCTAAAGGCGCATACAAAGGAAGAACGATGTATGTTATTCCCTATTCGATGGGCGTAGTAGGTTCTCCTTTCTCCAAAATCGGTATTGAAATTACCGACTCTATCTACGTTGTACTCAATATGATGATTATGACGAGAGTAGGCAAAATGTGCCTTGACCAACTTGGCGCAGAAGGCGACTTCGTTAAAGGTTTCCACGCAAAGTGTAACGTAGACCCCGAAAAGAGATATATTATGCACTTCCCCGAAGACAACACCATTATTTCGGTGAACTCCGCTTACGGCGGCAACGTGCTTTTGGGTAAAAAGTGTTTCGCACTTCGTATCGCTACCAACCTTGGTAAGAAAGAAGGCTGGATGGCAGAACATATGCTTATCCTTGGCGTTAAACGTCCCCAAGACAAAGAAATTAAATACGTTGCGGCTGCGTTCCCTTCCGCTTGCGGTAAAACCAACCTTGCAATGTTGATTCCTCCCAAGCAATACCTTGACGCTGGCTACGAAGTACAATGCGTGGGCGACGATATCGCTTGGATTAGAGTAGGCGAAGACGGCAGATTGTGGGCTTGTAACCCCGAAAACGGTTTCTTCGGCGTTGCGCCCGGTACCAACGAAAAATCGAACCCCAACGCTTTGGCGGCTACGATGAAGGGTACTATTTTCACCAACGTTGCCATCAATCCTGAAAACAACACCGTTTGGTGGGAAAAACTCACGAAGCAAGCTCCTGCAAACCTTATCGACTGGACGGGTAAGCCTTGGACGCCCGATTGCGGACGTAACGCGGCGCATCCCAACTCCCGTTTCACCGCTCCTGCGGAAAACTGCCCTTGCATTTCGCCTGAATTCAATTCTAAAGCAGGCGTACCTTTGTCGGCAATCATCTTCGGTGGTAGAAGAGCAACCACGACGCCGCTTGTATATCAATCGAGAGACTGGAACCACGGTACGTTCGTTGGTACGATTATGTCGTCCGAAACGACGGCTGCGGCAACGGGCGCGGTAGGCGTACTCCGCCACGACCCCATGGCTATGAAACCTTTCATGGGCTATTCGGTTGACCAATATTTCCAACACTGGATTAATATGGGCGCGAAAGTAGAAGAAGACAAGCAACCCAAAATTTTCAACGTAAACTGGTTCCGTCAAGACGAAAACGGCAACTTTATGTGGCCTGGTTTTGGCGACAATATGCGCGTACTCGACTGGATTTTGGACAGATGCGAAGGCAAAGTGGACGCTCGCGAAACGGCGATCGGTTATCTTCCTTATGCGAAGGACATCAATATCGAAAACTGCGATATCGACGCGGCTACGCTTGATAAGCTTTTGGAAGTAGACAAAAAGCGTTGGGCAGCGGAAGCGGAAGAAATTACCAACTACTATGCGGAAAACTTCGGCGACAAGATGCCCAAAGAAATTATGGCTAACCTTGAAATTCTTAAAGAAAACTGCGCGAAATAATGCGTAAAAGCAAAAATCCCGTCCGCTCAACGGACGGGATTTTTTAACGCGTTACACGCGTATAATAAGCCTGTAATAAAAATTTCAATACCGACTAAATAAATATTGCTCCACTAAAATGGACGTCTTACCTGCAAAGGGTATATAAATTTTGCTAACGTAATCTTTAAAAAAAACCGTCTATCGAAATACGCGATAGGCGGTTTCGTTGCCTTTTTTTAAAATATTTCATTTTCCCCTTTTTTTAGTTGACTTATTTATAAACTTGTGATAAAATATTTCTCGTTGTGAAAGAAAAGCAAAAAAAATCGAAAGAAAAACAAATAAACACAAAAAATAATTGCTAAAAATATACTGATAAATGGTAAAAGAAAAGGAGTAGCAATGTATCAAGTAAACGAGTTATGGAATTGTGCGCATACACAGGCAAAAGAATATTTGCAAAATTTTGATTATCCTTGGCAAGCGTTGCAAGGGCTAAAGGACTTTATTTATAGCTTGGGAGAAAAACTGCCCAAAGACGAATACGATAACGTAAAGGAAGGGGTTTGGATACACAAAACGGCAAAAATTGCGCCCACTGCCTATATCGACGCGCCGTGCATTATCGGGGAACATTCGGAAATAAGACAAGGTGCATTTATCCGTGGCAGTGCTTTGGTTGGAAAGCGTTGCGTAGTGGGGAACTCTACCGAGTTGAAAAACGTTATCCTATTTGATGAAGTGCAAGTTCCGCATTTTAATTATATAGGGGACAGTATTTTAGGGTATAAAGCACATTTAGGTGCAGGGGCGGTAACTTCTAACGTAAAATCAAACAAAACGTTGGTGGTGGTAAAAGAGGGGCAGGAAAGTATTTCCACAGGGTTAAAAAAAATGGGCGCTATGTTGGGCGATTATGTGGAAGTGGGTTGTAACAGTGTGTTAAACCCTGGTACGGTTATCGGCAAAAACAGTCAAATTTATCCGCTGTCGTGCGTAAGAGGGGTTATAAAATCGAACACTATTTATAAAACGAACGGTATATGCGTTATGAAAAAGGAGAACGAAATAAATGGGTAAATACTTTGGCACAGATGGCTTTCGCGGAGAAGCAAATATAAATTTAACAACGCAACACGCGTTTGAAATAGGTCGTTTTTTGGGTTGGTATTTAGCCGAAAAAAACAAACGGGCGAATAAAGAGCGTGCAAAAATTGTGATAGGGAAGGATACAAGGCGTTCGGGGTATATGTTTGAATATGCATTATCTGCCGGTATCGTTTCTTCGGGTGCGGACGCATACTTATTACACGTAACCACCACTCCGTCGGTGGCATACGTTACTCGCACGGACGGATTTGATGCCGGAGTGATGATTTCGGCTAGTCATAATCCCTATTACGACAACGGCATTAAGCTGTTTAACTATGCCGGCGAGAAGTTGAACGACGAAGTAATAACGCTTATCGAAAACTATTTAGACGGCGAAGTGGAAGTGTTTGGGAAACGCTACGAAAAAGTGCCTTACGCAACGGGTAGTGATATAGGTAGAACGGTCGACTACGTTGCTGGGAGAAATAGATATATCGGCTATTTGATTTCTTTAGGACTGTTCAGTTTCAAAGGTATTAAAGTGGGTTTAGATTGTGCCAACGGAAGTTCTTTTACGATTGCCAAAAGTGTATTTAACGCCTTAGGCGCAAACACGTACGTTATGGGCGCAGAGCCCAACGGTACGAACATCAACGCAGGCGTTGGTTCTACGCATATTGAAGCGTTGCAAAAATTTGTTGTGGAAAACGGATTAGACGTAGGGTTCGCTTACGACGGGGATGCCGATAGATGTCTTTGTGTAGATGAAAAAGGTCAGCTGGTAGACGGAGATAAAATTTTATATATTTACGGTACGTATATGAAAGAACGTGGCGAGCTGTTAAGTAATACCGTCGTTACAACGATAATGTCTAATTTTGGACTGTATAAAGCGTTCGATAAGGCAGGTATTGCCTATGCGAAAACGGCGGTTGGCGATAAATACGTGTACGAGTGTATGAACGATAAAGGATACGCCTTAGGCGGAGAACAGTCGGGACATATTATATTTTCGCAGTATGCTACAACGGGCGACGGCGTGTTGACTAGTTTAAAAATTATGCAAGTGATGTTAGATAAAAAGCAACCCCTTTCTGCGTTATCCGCGCCTATGAAGACGTATCCGCAAGTGCTTAAAAACGTGCGCGTAAGCGATAAAAATCAAGCGAAAAACGATAAAGACGTGGAGCTGGCAATAGAGCGCGTGCAAAAAATGTTAGGGGACCGTGGCCGCATTTTAGTGCGAGAATCTGGAACGGAACCGGTAATAAGGGTTATGGTGGAAGCGGAATGCTTAGAAACTTGTGAAAAATACGTAGACGAAATTATAGAAATTTTACAAACAAAAGGGTATTGCGTATAAAAAAAACGCCCGTTTGCAAAACATTGCAAACGGGCGGTTAAATTTATAAACAGTCTATTAAAAGAAACTGGTAATAAGTATTTCTAAACCGATAAGTATTAAAATACTCCCACCGAAAATGGACGCTTTCCCTGCAAAGTGCGTACCGAATTTTTTGCCTAAATAAACCCCGATAAGACAAATACCGAACGTTATAACGGCAATCAATAAGGCGGCGACGAGTGCCATTGCGATATCGTACGAAGCAATGGTAAATCCTACCGAAAGCGCGTCGATAGACGTGGCGACGCCTTGCACGAGCAACGCCGATATACCCAAACCTTCTTTTTGGCAGGGGCATTCGTCCTTGTTTTTAATGCCGTCGTATAACATTTTACCGCCGATAAAACTCAAAAGCAATAAAGCAATCCAAGGGATAAACGTTTCAAAAGCTTGGAAATACTGTACGATAGTATGTACGCAAAGCCAACCGATAAGCGGCATCAAGCCTTGAAAAAAGCCGAAAACGGCGGCTATGCTCAACGTTTTGCTACGTTTCATACACGGTTCGTTTAATCCGTTGGCAAGAGATACCGAAAATGCGTCCATAGCAAGCCCTACGCCGAGTAATATATTATTGAAGAAAAATACAAAATCATACATAACGTAATATAGTATATCATTCTTTTATTGGAAAGTCAACGTAAAATAAGCGCGGATAAGTAAAGAAACCGTCGAAAAGATAACCGCCCCAAAACCTTGCGGCTTCGAGGCGGTTACCTATATGATAAGGGGGAAAATGATGAGCATTTTTACGTCGGTGGGTATCCCCAACCGATTTAC
Organism: Candidatus Scatosoma sp.; assembly: GCA_045542595.1. GTDB lineage: Bacteria > Bacillota > Clostridia > Christensenellales > Borkfalkiaceae > Scatosoma. The sequence continues at coordinate 21,900 of JAZQLI010000030.1, forward strand.
AAATATATTATAACACGCCTTAAAAAAAAAGTAAAGAAAAATAGTAAAAATTTTTTTTTCGACGAAAAAATATAGTAATCGCGCAAAAAATGTTAAATTTTAACATTTTAAACCGTTAAAATTCGCATTTTAAAGGAAACGGCATAAAAAACAACAAAAGATAGTGGCAACAATATAAGAAAATAGGCAGATGACGAGTGCCAGCGTTAATTTTTTTCTTTTTATTCCTGCAAAATATACCGCTCCGATATAAAAAATCGTTTCACTTGAACCGTACGTAACGCAAGCGCAACGCCCAATATAACTGTCTACTCCGTATTTTTGTAAAATGTCCGAAAGTACGGCGATAGAACCGCTCCCTGAAAGCGGTTTGACAAACAGTAGCGGTGAAATTTCCGTCGGCACGCCGAAAAAATGAAATACGGGCGAAAGAAAATTACACACGGCTATATCCAGCCCCGTAACGGATAATAGGCTGTTTAGCATGGTAACGGCGGCGATATACGGAAAAACGGAAGTTACCAACGGTATCGCAGCTTTCATTCCGTTTGTAAAGCTGTCGAAAACCTTTACTTTTTTTCGCGCCGCGTATAAAAAAGACAGCAAAAATAATACGGGCACTAACGCGGCAAGAAAATAATTCATCACGCACCTGCCCCCTTTGTTTGTGCTATCCTTTGCACAGATTGCACTCTTGTTTTACGCTGTAAGCGCGCGCCTTTTGGGGGAATACATACACGCACCAAAACTGCGGCAAGCAGAGTAGAGAGCGCGCTGGTAAACAGGGTGGGGAATAGTATATCGGCTGGGGCGGCACTGCCCAAAGCAACGCGCACGCCGATAACGGAAGTGGGGATAAGCTGTAACGACGTGGCGTTTAACGCAAGCAGCATACACGAAGCGTATTCCGCGTCGGTAGTTTTATCTAGCAGGGCGGCGGCTTTAATTCCGTACGGCGTTGCCGCGCCCGATATGCCAAGTAGGTTGACGGACATACTCATAGTAACCGCTTGCAGTGTTGTTTTATCGTTTGTCTTAAACAGCTTTTTGGCAACGGGAAGAAGCAAAGCGGAAAACTTTTTAGAAACGCCGCTATCTTCCCATATTTGCATAAGCCCCAGCCAAACGCAATAGGTGGAGAGCAGGGATACGCAAAGCGTAGCGCTTTTGGAAGCGCCTGCAAGCAGCGTGGAGAGAAAGGTTTCGGGGGATATAAATAACATAATCGCCGTTGAAAGGATAAAGACGGTGTAAAAAAGCACGTTCATACCCCTACTATATGCGGAAAAATTACGGAAAATGCCCGTAAAGCAGGGTAAAGCGGTTTACATTTTGTTGCAAAAGGTGTATAATGGGAAAGAATACGAATTACGGAAAATCCGTAGGATTTTTGAAAACGGCAGGTTTTCCGTAGTAAATTAAGGAGCAAGTTATGGCAAAAAAACCTTACTACATTACCACGGCAATAGCGTACACTTCGGGAAAACCGCATATCGGTAACACGTACGAAGCGATTCTTGCCGACGCTATCGCGCGGTTTAAACGCAAACAGGGCTACGACGTCTTTTACCAAACGGGAACGGACGAACACGGTCAAAAAATTCAAGAAAAAGCGGAAGCGGCGCATATTACTCCGCAGGCGTTTGTCGACGGCGTTGCAGGAGAAATTAAAGGCATTTGGGATTTGGTAAATACTTCGTATGATAAATTCATTCGAACGACGGATACAGACCACCAAAAGCAAGTGGCGAAAATCTTTAAAAAGTTTTACGACCAAGGAGATATCTACAAGGGCTACTACGAAGGTATGTACTGTACCCCTTGCGAATCGTTTTGGACGGAAAGTCAGCTTGTCGACGGAAAATGTCCCGACTGCGGCAGGGAAGTAAAGCCTGCGAAGGAAGAAGCGTATTTCTTTAAGATGGGCAAGTATGCGGACAGACTTATCGAGCATATCAACGCGCATCCCGAATTCATTCAACCCCCGTCGAGAAAGAACGAAATGATGAACAATTTCCTGTTAAAAGGTTTACAGGACTTATGCGTTTCGCGCGTTTCGTATACGTGGGGAATCCCCGTGGAGTTCGATAAAAAGCACGTTGTATACGTTTGGTTGGACGCACTTATGAACTATATCACGGGTATCGGTTACGACGCAGACGGTAATCACGGTGCAATGTACGGAAAATACTGGCCGGCGGATTTACACCTTATCGGCAAGGATATCTTGCGTTTCCATACCATTTACTGGCCGATATTCTTAATGGCGCTTGGCGAGCCTTTGCCTAAGCAGGTATTCGGTCATCCTTGGTTGTTGCAAGGGGACGGCAAAATGAGTAAATCGAAAGGCAACGTTATTTACGCGGACGATTTGGCACGCCTGTTCGGCGTAGACGCCGTGCGCTATTTCGTATTGCACGAGATGCCGTTCGATAACGACGGTCAAATTACGTGGGAACTCGTTGCGGAGCGTTTCAATACCGACCTTGCAAACGTACTTGGTAACCTTGTCAGCCGTACGGTGGCAATGATAGATAAATATTTCGGCGGTACGGTAAAGAAATCGTTGAAAGAAAACGAACAAGCCCCCGACGAAGAATTCAAGCAAACGGTATGCGCTACCGTTTCCAAAGTGATTGCAAAAGCGGACGAACTTCGTATTGCCGACGCCATTTCCGAAATATTTACGCTGTTTAGACGGGCGAATAAGTATATCGACGAAACTATGCCTTGGGCACTGGCTAAAGACGAAAACGCTAAGGATAGGCTTAACGACGTATTGTATAATCTTGCCGAAGCCATTCAAATCGGCGCGTCGCTTTTAGACAGCTTTATGCCCGAAACGTCGCAAAAGATTTTTGAAGCGTTTGGCGGAGAAAACCGTACTTTGGAAGATTGCGCTATGTTTGCCTTGCGAGAAGAAGTAACCGTGAAAGCCATTTCGCCCTTGTTTGCGCGTATCGATTTTAAAACGTTGCAACCGGAAATTGAAAAAATCCGCGAAGCGCAAATTGCGGCGGCAAACGCGGCGGCAAATACTTCGACAAATACCGTTTCCAAGCCTAAGACGGACGGAAAAGCGGAAAAGGAAGTGGAACAAAAAGCGGAAATTTCCATTGACGATTTTGCAAAAGTGCAAATTCGCGTAGGGGAGATTATCGCCTGCGAAAAAGTGCCGAAATCTTCTAAACTCTTACACGAAACGGTAAAATTCGGCGAAGAAGTGCGCTCGGTAGTGTCGGGGATAGCCAAACACTATACGCCCGAAGAAATGGTAGGCAAAAAAGTGCTTTTCGTTACCAACTTAAAGCCTGTAAAAATTTGCGGAATTTTATCCGAAGGTATGATTTTAGTCGCGGAAGACGAAGACGGTACGCTTGCGTTAACCGTGCCTGAAAAGAGCGATATAAAAAGCGGCGCTTTTGTAGGTTAACCGCGTATGAGTGGGTATATTGACATACATTGCCACCTTACGGGAGAAGAATACGCTGCGGTTGGCGGCGTAGCGGAAACGTTGCACCGCGCCAAAGAAAACGGAGTGGAACGTGTCGTTTGTTCGGGGTTCGATTTACTTTCTTCCCGCCAGGCGCAAGCACTTTCCCGTCAATTTGAAGAAGTATATTTTTGCGCAGGGTTTCACCCTGGAGAATTGCATAAATACCGCGAAGGTGATTTAGACGAGATAAAAACGCTGTGCCAAGACGAGAAGTGTATCGCCGTAGGCGAAATTGGGCTCGATTATCATTTCGACGATAATCCGCCGCGCGAAACGCAAAGGGAATTGTTTTTGCGGCAACTGCAGCTTGCGCACGAAGTGGGTTTGCCCGTCGTTATTCATAGCCGCGACGCCGCGCAGGAAACGTTAGAATTTTTACGCGAACATTCCGCGCTATTAAAACGCGGCGGATTGATGCACTGCTATTCGTATTCCCCTGAAATGACGGTGGATTTTGTCGCGCTCGGTTTATATTTTTCCTTTGGCGGCACGTGTACGTTTAAAAACGCGAAAAAAGTATGGGAAAGCGTTCAACGCGTACCTGCCCACCGCATTTTATCCGAAACGGACTGTCCGTATTTAACGCCTGTACCCTATCGCGGAGAATTTCCTAACCAGCCGCATAACGTTGTGCATTCGGTATCGCAAATGGCGACGCTTAAGGATATGGACGTAGAAACACTCAAAGAACAAATACAAGCAAACGCCAAACGGTTGTTTGAAAAACTTAAATAGAAAGATAGGAAAATCAATATGGAAGAGAACAAAAACGTAACGCCGCAAAACGGCAACGTGCAAAATCCGCAAGGCGGTAGAAAAAGACGCCGTAAACATAAACATCGCGGCGGCAACAACGCACAAAATCAAAACGCACAAAATCAAAACGTGCAAAATCAAAGCACGCAAACTCAAAACGCGCAAAACGCCGCGCAAAATGCGCAAGGCAATGTAAACAACAAGCCGAAAAATCAAAACGGCGGACAAAACAATAAGCCGGCCAAGGCAAAGCAAAACGATAAGCCGCAAAAAGTACAAGGCGGCGGCAACAATCAAAACAACGCGAAAAAGGACGAAAACCGCAAGGATACGTACGCGTATACCTTGGACGGAAATTTGTATATCAATTTAACGAACAAATGCTCTAACGGTTGCGATTTTTGCGTGCGGAACGAACGCGCTAGCTATTACGGCAATTATTTATGGCTTCGCAACGGCGAGCCTACGGTGGAGAAAGTAATAGCCGCCGTTAACGGATTGGGTGATTTGTCGCGCTTTAAAGAAGCGGTATTTTGCGGCTTTGGCGAACCGACGTATAAAGTTGCGGAAATGGTTGCTCTTTGCGATTATTTCCACGAAAAAGGACTTTCTACGCGCTTGAATACCAACGGACAGGGTAATTTAATCAATAAACGGGATATCGTTCCTGAATTAAAGGGCAAAATAGATTTCGTGAATATTTCACTCAACGCGTCTTGCGTGGAAAAATATCAGCCCATTTGCCGTTCGCAGTTCGGCGAAAGCGGTTTTACGGGACTTATCGAATTTGCCAAGCTTTGCAAGCGTAACGAAATTAACTGCCGTTTTTCCATAGTCGATTGTATCGGCGAAGACGAAGTGGAAGCTTGTAAACGCCTTGCCGAAAGCGTGCATATTCCTTTATACGTGCGTAAATATATAGCGGATTCCTAATAGGCGGTAGGTATGAGCGAACTTAAAGAAACGCTGATAAAACATTCCTTTCAGTTTAAAAAACAGTTTGGGCAAAACTTTATTTCGGACGGGAATTTATTAAAATCCATCGTGGACGCTTCGGGGATAGACGAAAATACTACCGTAGTGGAAGTAGGTTGCGGCGCAGGTACGCTGACGCGCGCTTTGGCGGAAAAGGCGAAAATGGTGTACGCGTTCGATATCGATAAAGATTTACAGCCCGTTTTAGCGGAAACGCTTGCGGGCTTGGAAAACGTAGAAGTCATTTTTCGCGACTTTAATAAAATCAACTTACGGGAATTTGAAGAAGAAATAGGGGAATATACCGTGGTGGCAAACTTGCCGTACTATATCACTACGCCGCTCGTTATGAAGTTCTTGGAAGAGAGTGATAAAGTGCAAGGCGTGTCGATTATGGTGCAGGAAGAAGTGGCGGAACGGTTTTGCGCGAAAGAAAACACGCCGGAATACGGTTCGGTAACGGCGGCAATCGCACTCAAAGGGGAAGCGAAAATAGTCAAGCGCGTCTCGCGGAATATGTTCTATCCGCGCCCGAACGTCGATTCGGCGGTGGTGAAAATTGATTTTGAACGCGGACGGATAGCGGTCAAGGACGAAAAGGCGTACCGTCAAACGGTAAAGTGTGCGTTTTTAAATAGGCGCAAAACGTTGGAAAATAACTTGGTCAATTTCTTTTCCGTTTCACGGGAAACGGCGAAAGAAGCGTTGGCGGCGGCAGGAGTAGACGAAAAAGCGCGCGGCGAAACGTTATCGCCCACGCGGCTTGCGTTGCTTGCGGACGTGTTAGTGGATAAAGGAATTATAAAATAAAAAAGACGGAGTTTCTTTTGGAAACTCCGTTGCTTTTTTCTATTTTATATTCGTTGCGCCGTCTGCGCCTTTTTGACCAGCTGTTCCGTTTCGTTCGGGTACGTTTACCGCGATACCGCCTGCACCGCCGTTACCGCCTACGCCTACCGTAAAGTTGTTGACGGTTTTGGTAAGTTGCGCGGCAATTTCGCCTGCAAAAAGAGAACCACCATTGCCACCGTTTGCGCCGTTTCCTGCCCAACCACCATTGGTCCACGTTACGCCGCCTGCATTACCGCCTGCGCCGCCGTTACCGCCGTTACCGCCTTTTAAATGCAAAGTAGTGTTGGCGGCGATAAAGGAATTCGTTTGGATAGCTGCGCCGCCATTTGCGCCGGGTGCGCCGTTTCCACCTGCTTTTTGTTTTCCGCTGTTGCCAAATATACCTGAGCCTCCTTTGTTTCTTCCAGCACCGCCTTTTCCACCGTTTCCACCTGCGCCGCCTGTTACGGAAAGGGTGCAAGCGCCTACGTTGATGCTTTCGGCGACGATACCTACGCCGCCTGCTTGGGCGTTATTAGGTGCATGACCGCCGTCCGTGCCTTCTGCACCGTAATCGGGTGTGCCGTTTGTTCCGTTCACTCCGTTGCCAGCGACAAGGGATAAGCTGCCCGTTCCCGTAATCTCTAATTGATGTGCGTGCAAACAATCTGCGCCGCGTGCGCTCGTTGCGTGAACGGCAGAGCTGCTGTCAATACCGTTTGCGCCCACTAAATTAAGAGTAAGCGTATAAGAGATGTTTGTGCCTTCGTTCCTTGCATTGAAAGCGCATTCTCCTGTGGAAGTATAGGAGAAATTGTCTAACGTAACGGTTAAATTTTCGCTACGTTCGGCAACGATAATTGTAAAATCTTCGTAAATGGAGCCGTCGCCGATAAGGGAAAGACTGCGTACGTTTGCACCGATTTTCAAAAGCTTGCCGTTGACGACGCTTGCCGATTCAGGCTCAATCGCGGCAAAACGGTTGATGAGAGTCGTGGGAATGCTGTCCGTATGCGATACGATTTCGTGTTCCTTCCATACGCCGACAAGGTTTAAATCGGAAGAGATTTCCGCACTGTAGTGTGCGCCGTTGTCTATCGTACTCCAAGCTACAATTTCTCTATTGCCTTCCAAAACGGACGGGGCATAGTCGTCTATTTTTGCACCTTCGGGAATTTGCACGGTTTCTACTCTACCGCTACCGTCGTTATAATTAAAGGTAACGGTATATTTTTTTGTAAATATATTTTCGCCGTTGCCTTGACTGCCGCTTTGCCCACTGTCGTCGCAACCGCTGGCAACGCCACTACACAGAAATAATAAACAAAGGGGGATAACCAGTTTCTTTAATAATTTCATAATACTCCTCCATAAAAACTACCATTTTGGTAGTTGTATACATATTTTACTACCAAAATGGTAATATGTCAAGTGATTTAGGAGTGGAAAATGAAAATTATTTTAGGGCAAAGATTAAAGGAATTAAGAAAAGAACGTGGATTAACGCAAAAGGAGTTAGCAAAGGCTTTGCGTTTAAACAGTGTTACGTATTTGCATTATGAAAAAGAACAACGAGAACCGCCATTGATGGTATTGGCGGAAATGGCAAGTTTTTTTGAAGTGAGCACCGATTATTTACTGGGCTTGACCGATTTTTGAAGACAAAACCGCGTTGAAAAATCAACGCGGTTATTGTTATAATATTGTATGTTTTGTTGAAGGGCTTGCGAAAGTCTACACAAACACCAGCAGTCCGCAAAGCGTGCCGAGAATTGCGCCGCCGAATAAATCGGACGGGTAATGCAAGCCGAGCGCGAAACGGATATAGCCAAGCACAAAGGCAAAGGGCAATAAAAGGCAACCGAAAACGGGATAAAAGGGCAAAAGGCTTACGCTAATGACAAACGCGCACGCAAGATGACGGCTGGGGAACGATTTATCCCCGTTGCCCTGTTTGATAAGCAACGGCGTAATGCCTACTCCGTTTTCGCTATACGGGCGCGGACGGTTTATTCCGTAGCGCAACACCGTAACGACGAGCAAACAAAACAGCGGCGCGCCGAGTAGGCGCATCATACTATCGTATTCCATTGTTTGCTCGTTGAGTGCATTTGCCGTTATGCAAAGTGCCACGCCGTAAGCAACGAAAAACAGTGCGCTAAGCACAAGGTTGGCTGTCTTTAAAACGCGTAATGCCTTGGGGCGAGTTTCGTAAAAACGGTAATTTTTCTCGTAAAGCTTTTTATAATTATACCACATAGATAAAGTATACCATAAAACGCGCGGATATCGCAAGCGTTTTTTATTTATAGCATAAAATATAGCATAAAAAAGCTTTTCGGAGGGGGTATCCGAAAAGCTCTTTTTCTGCTACGGCAAAAGTGTTTGCCGTAGCTTATAAAAGTAAGGAGGTTTCATTTACTGTGTTAGTAGCTTATTGTGCTTTTTGTGTGTCCGCGATAATTTTATCCACTAAAGCAAACGGTACTTCTTCATAGCCCAAAAATTCGGATACAAATTTACCGCTGCCACGGGTAAGCGAGCGCAATTCCATCGTGTATTCCTTAATTTCCGCAAGGGGGATTTCCGCAGTGATAATAGAAGTTTCGCCTTCCGTGTCTGTACCCATAATCCGTCCGCGACGTTTGTTTACGTCGCCCATAACGTCCCCTAAATAGTCGCTAGGGACGGCAATTTTAAGGGTATGGATAGGTTCTAACAAAATAGGTTTCGCATTCTTCAAACCTTCTTTATAGGCAATCGCCGCCGCCATTTTAAAGGAGAGTTCGTTTGAATCGACGTCGTGATAACTGCCGTCGTATAATACGGCTTTCAAACCCACTACGGGATATCCAGCGAGCGGACCGTGTTCCATACATTCACGCAGGCCCTTTTCCACGGCAGGGAAGTAGTTCTTCGGCACTGCGCCGCCAACCACTTCTTCGTCGAATACGAAATCTTCTTCGCAAGGGGAGAAACGAATTTTTACGTGCCCGTATTGTCCGTGCCCACCCGATTGTTTCTTGTGTTTGCCTTCCGCTTCCGCACTGCCGCGAATGGTTTCTCTATACGCCACTTTCGGTTGGGCAAGCTTCATATCCACGCCGTAACGCGCTTTTACCTTTTTCACGAGCATTTCAATTTGAATATCGCCCTGTCCGCCAAGTAAAATTTCGCCCGTTTCCACGTTCTTTTCCACCGTGAACGTATAATCTTCTTCACGGAGTTTCGCAAGCCCTGCGAACACCTTGTCTTCTTCGCCCTTCTTTTCTGCCGCAACCGACATAAACAACGTGGGTTTCGGGAAGAAGATAGGGGAGAATTTCACTTTCGCCGACGCGTCGCAAAGAGTGTCGCCTGTGTTGGTGTTGCCCAGCTTATTCACCGCGCCGATATCGCCTGCGGCAAGTTCGTCCACAGGTTCCATTTTTTTGCCGCGGAGCAAGTATACTTGCCCGATACGTTCTTCACATTCGGTATTCGCATTCCAAACGGTAGAACCGCTCTTTAATACGCCGCGGAAACTCTTCAAATAGGAAAGCTTACCAGAGTACGGGTCGATAACCGTCTTAAACACTTGCGCGGCGAACGGCGCGTTTTCTTCGGTAGGGATATGTATAATTTTATTACCGTTACTCAAATCTTCAGCGATTGTGTTTTTACGTTCGTCCGCTTGGGGCATATAGGTAACGATTTCGTTTAACAAATTGATAACGCCGCGGTTTTGCAACGCCGAACCTGCCATAACGGGAATGGTATTTACCGACGCAATACCGATACGGATACCGCGAATGGTTTCTTCACGAGTCAAATCTCCCGTTTCAAAATATTTATCCAAAAGGAATTCGTCATTTTCCGCCGCCGTTTCCATAAGGCTGGCTTTCATTTCTTCCACTTGGCCTTTCATATTATCAGGAATGGGAATTTCTTGCGGTCCGCCTTCCTTGAATAAGTACGCGCGTTCTTGCAACGCGTTGATACAGCCTTGCATTTTGCCGTTTTCCATAATGGGAATTTGAATGGGCGCAAGTTTGCCTGCGTATTTCGCTTTGAGTGCTTGAACCGTGCCTAAATAATCGGCATTTTCCTTGTCCATACCGTTGATAAAGATAATGAGCGGTTTACCCAGCTTCAAGCAGTAATCTACGATAGATTCCGCGCCGATAGGGATAACGCCGTTTGCGCCGATAACAAGGCACGCACCGCCTGCCGCGCGCAATCCTTCGTTTCTTTCCCCTTCAAAATCGTAATACCCGGGTAAATCGAGTAAATTTATTTTTACGCCTTTCCACGTAAGGTGCGAAACGGAAGTATAAACGGACATCTTTTTTGCTTTTTCCAAATCGTCAAAATCGGAAACGGTAGTGCCGTCGGGTACTTTACCCATACGGTCAATCGCGCCGCCGTTAAAAAGCATAGCTTCGCAAAGCGTGGTTTTGCCTTCGCCACTGTGGCCTACAACGGCAATGTTACGGATGTTTTCTCCTTGTACGTTCATAATAGAACCCCCTTTAAAATAGAACTTACTTCGTTTTTTAAAAGACGTGCTCGCGCTTTAAAAAACGATTTTGCTTATTATAATATATTTTTCTGCACTTTTCAAGGGGTTTTTGAAAAAAAGTTGCAAAAAATGAAAAATTTTTTCCAAAAAACGCCAAATGCGTTGTGGAGTTTTGTCGAAACAGCAAAAAATTACGCCTGCAAATTACGTAGGACAAACGAGTGTAAGGGGCGTTCTTTTATTGACAAACCACGTAAAAAGGGGTATAATATAGGCTATGGAACGTATTTATTTTGACCACGCGGCAACGACGCCGCTCGACAAGGAAATATTTGAAAAGATGTCCCCGTATTTTTGCGATACGTACGGCAATGCGGATTCTCCCCACGCGCTCGGCAGAAAAGCAATGGCGGCGGTGGACGGCGCGCGTGATAGTATCGCGTCGCTTTTGCATGCAAAAAATAACGAAATCTATTTCACTTCGGGCGGAACGGAAGCGGATAACTGGGCAATGTTCGGCGGCGCGTACGCAAAAAAGGAAGAAGGAAAAACACGCGTTGTGCTTTCCGCTATCGAACACCACGCGGTGCTTTCCGCTGCGGAACGCTTGGAAAAAGAAGGGTTCGACGTTGCGTATATGCCCGTAAACGATAGGGGCAGGGTTGAAGTGAAGACGTTGGAAGAATATATCACTCCCGATACGGCGTTGGTGGCGTTGATGTCGGCAAACAACGAAACGGGGGTTATGCAACCGATAGAAGAAGCGTGCGAACTTGCGCATCAAAACGGCGCGTTGTTTTTCACGGACGCGGTACAAGCCGCGCCGTATATGCCTATCGACGTAAAAACGCTTGGCGTGGATATGCTCTCCTTTTCCGCACATAAATTTTACGGACCGAAAGGGGTGGGCGTTTTATATATCAAAAACGGCACGAAGATAGGTAAATTTATCGGCGGCGGCGAACAGGAACGCGGTATGCGCGGCGGTACTTTGAACGTGCCTGCTATCGTGGGTATGGCGGCGGCATATGAAAAAGCAATGCGCGAAAGAGAAAGCAATAATGCAAAGCTCCGTCGGCTTTCCGAACTGTTTTTGGATAAAATTTCCGCAATTCACGGTGTCAGTGTAAACGGCGCGAGAGAAAATTCGTTGCCGCCCGTACTCAACGTGCGGTTTGCAGGCGTGGAGAATACGGCGTTTTTGTATAATATGGATTTACAGGGGATTTGCGTGGCGGCAGGTTCGGCTTGCGCAAGCGCTTCTATAAAGCCCAGCCACGTACTCACGGCTATGGGACTTTCAAAAGCGCAGGCAAAGGAAAGCATACGGTTTAGTTTCGGTAAAAACAATACGGAAGAAGAAATTTTACACGGCGCACAGGCGACGGTGGAAATCGTGGAAAGATTGCGTTAAAAATTCCGTAAAAACGCCTTTCAAATTGTTTACGAATTGAAAAAAATATGTTATAATACATATAGAACAAAATACGGAGGTAACAAATATGGCACACGTAATTACGGACGAATGCGTAGCTTGCGGCGCTTGTGCGGATACCTGCCCTGTAGGAGCAATTTCTTTGGGCGCGAACGGTATCTACGTTATCAGCGACGAATGCGTTGATTGCGGCGCTTGCGAAGACGGATGCCCCGTTGGCGCAATTAAAGCGGAATAATAAAACGACACGGAAAAACGTCGGTTGGATACCGACGTTTTTCTTTTACTTTTTACTTGCTTTTCTATGCAAAATAATATATAATATAGAAAAGTATAGAAAAGATAACGCCGCCGCACGGCGAAAAAAGGAGTGATAGGTATGGTCAACGAAAAAATGTACGGGTTAGGCAGTAAACGCTCGTCAATAAGAGAGATATTCGAATATGCAAAATCGCGCGCGGCGGAAATCGGTGCGGAAAACGTATTCGATTTTTCTATCGGCAATCCGTCCGTGCCTGCGCCCGATATCGTCAATGAAACGATAGTGCGCACCGTAAACCAAATGCCGTCGGTGGCGTTGCACGGCTATACGTCCGCGCAAGGGGATAAGGGCGTTCGCGATACCATTGCCGCTAACTACACAAAACGCTTTGGCGTTTCCCTTAGCGGCGACGATTTGTATATGACTTGCGGCGCGGCGGCTTCGCTTACCGTTACCTGTAACGCACTTTGTTGCGACGGGGACGAATTTATCGTGTTTGCGCCCTATTTTGCCGAATATAAAGTATTTGTGGAAGGGAGCGGCGCAAAGCTGGTGGTTGTTCCGTCCGACGAAAAAACAATGCTGCCCGATTTTGCAGCTTTGAAAAAAGCACTCAGCGCGCATACCAAAGGCGTTATTATCAATTCCCCCAACAACCCTTCAGGCGTGGTCTACGGCGAAGAAACAATGGCTACGCTTGCAAACGTGCTGAAAGAAAAATCCGCGGAAATCGGCACGCCTATCTACTTGATTTCCGACGAACCGTATCGCGAACTCGTTTACGATAAAAAGACGGTAGTGCCCTGTCCTATGACGTACTACGATAATACAATCGTTTGTTATTCCTATTCGAAATCCCTTTCGCTCCCTGGCGAGCGTATCGGCTATATCGCGGTTTGTCCTAAGGCAACGGACGCCAAGCGCGTATACGCGGCGGTGTGCGGCGCGGGTAGGGCACTCGGTTTTGTTTGCGCGCCTGCGCTTTTCCAACGCGTGGCGGCAGAATGCGACGGCAAAACGGCGGATTTGGAAGTGTATAAACGCAACCGCGATTTGTTGTATAACGCGCTTACCGAATACGGCTTTACCTGTATTTATCCCGACGGCGCGTTCTATCTGTTTATGAAAGCGGCAGAAAAGGACGCCAAAGCGTTTTGCGCGAAAGCTAAGGCGCACGAATTGTTGTTTGTCGCCGGCGACGATTTCGGTTACGCAGGCTGGGTGCGTATCGCGTACTGCGTGAAAACGGAACAAATCGAACGCGCGTTGCCACTCTTTAAAAAACTCGCCCAAGAATACGGATTGTGTAAGTAAAAAGAAGAACTCCCTTTGCGGTTACCGCAAAGGGAGTTGATTTTAATAATTGCTTCTACCGATTAAATAATCGACCGAACAACCGAAAATTTCCGCAATTTGTACTAATCTGTCGATAGCGGGAGTATTATCGCCGCGTTGCCAGTTGTACAAAGACGATTCGGGTATGCCCGTCAACTTTTGCAAACGGTATTTCGTATAGCCAAATTTTTTACAAAGCATAGGAAAACGCTGGCTAAACGGCGGTAGGGGTGTAAACTGCTTTACGCTGTTTTCGTCGGTAAGCCCCAACAAAAAATCGGTAGTGCATTGAAAATAATCGCTCATTCTCACAACCATATCCAAAACGGGCATTTTTTGCGCGTTTAAATAAGAATTGATTGTAGAACGGGCGCAATCAATTTCTTTTGCGAATTTTGGTACACTCAATTCGTTCTCAAAAAGCAGTTCCGCGAGCCTTTCGGCAAAGTTCGACAAATTCATACAAACAAAGACATTCTCCTACAAAATATTATCCCCAAAATCGGCTACAAAAAGTTGCTCGTCTTCGAATTTGGTGGTATAATAGTATATGTAGAGTCGGCGCGCGATAATACGAAAAAAAATCAAAACAAAAGGAGAACTAAAAAAATGAAAAACGAAGCAACGAAGAACTTAATGACGAACGAGGATATGGAGAGCTGCTTGCAGGCTGCCATAAAAGAGCTTTTCGAGGGAAAAGTGGAGAAGTCGGAAAAGGGCGCTACGCTTTTACTTGACAACGGGCAAACGTTCCGTTTTTACGTAGAAAGTGTATAACGTGCGTACATACGCGTATATAAAAGTATATAAAAAAGGAAGAAAAGGAGAGAAACGGACGCGTTTTTCTCCTTTTTATCTTGAAAATAAAAATTCGTAAAAAAATAAAAAAAATTCGAAAAAAAGCTTAAAAAAAGATTGACAAGCCCTTTAAAGTATGGTAAACTAATTGCACGCACCGAGATGGGGTGTAATTTTTTTGTATGGAGTTTTCACTATGGCAACGAAAACGGCAAGAGCCAAAATTACTTTTGAATGTACCGAATGCAAGCATAGAAATTACGATTCTATTAAGAACAAGAAGAACGATCCTGACAGATTAGTTCTTTCCAAATATTGTCCTTTCTGCAAAAAGCATACGGATCACAAAGAATCCAAATAATTCTAAATTAAGAAACGCGCGTGAACAACGGGCGTGTTAGAGGTACGCGATGGCAAACGCAACGAAAACAAAAAACAAGAAACCCAACTGGTTTCGTCGCGTAGGCGCTAAGTTCAAGGAAACCTTCTCCGAATTAAAGAGAGTTACTTGGCCTACGTTTACTACCGTATTAAAGACGACGGGCGTGGTGCTCGTAATCGTTATGGCTTTTCTTGCGGTGGTAACGGGTGTCGACGCATTACTCGGCTGGTTGCTGGGTTTAATTTCGTAATCGGGAGGGAAGAAATATGCCGATGAACGAAGAACCCAAGTGGTATATTCTTCATACCTATTCTGGGTATGAGGCAATGGTAAAAGACAGCCTTGAAAAGCTTATAGAAAACAATAATTTGGGCGATTACATCGTAGATTTAAAAATCCCGATGGAACAAGTCATTGAAGAAAAGAACGGCAAGCGCAAAGTGGTAGAAAGAAAGCTTTTGCCCTGCTACGTATTTATCAAGATGATTTACACCAACCAAATTTGGTATTACGTTACCAGTACGCGTGGCGTAACGGGTTTTTGCGGTCCGCAAGGCCGTCCTATCCCTATGAAGGAAGAAGAAATCCGTAAAATGCGTTTGGAAGAACCTGTATTCTCGGGTGAAGAATTCGCCGTGGGCGATACCGTTTCGGTGGAAGACGGACCGTTGAAGGGCTTCTTGGGTACGATTAAGGAAATTAACGTAACCGCGCAAAAAGCGAAAATTACCACCAGTATGTTCGGGAGAAATACCGAAGTGGAAGTGGAATACGTTCAAATTAAGAAAGTAGACGCAACCCTTCCCGAACCCTCCGCCGAAGAAGAGTAAGCGGATTAACCTTAGGTAAAAAGTGGGAGAAGTATCAAATCTTTTAAGGTACTTTGTCAAAACCACAATAGGAGAAAATATTTATGGCTAAGAAAATTACAGCAGTCGTAAAATTGCAACTTCCCGCAGGTAAAGCAACGCCGGCCCCTCCCGTAGGTTCTACGCTCGGCCCGTTCGGTATTAACTTGCCCGGCTTTACGAAGGAATTCAATGCAAAAACGGCAGACAAACCCGGTCTCATTATCCCCGTGGTTGTAACGATTTATCAAGATCGTTCGTTCACGTTCATTTTGAAGACGCCCCCCGCACCCGTTCTTATCAAGAAAGCTCTTGGTTTGGATACGGCAAGCGCGAAACCCAACAGCGTTAAGGTTGGTAAATTGACGAAAGCGCAAGTAGAAGAAATTGCGAAGACGAAAATGCCCGACTTGAACTGCACTACCTTGGAAAGCGCTATGAGTATGATCGCAGGTACTGCCCGCAGTATGGGCGTAACCGTCGAAGAGTAATAAGGAGGCGGTAGACAATGAAACACGGAAAGAAATATAATGAAAGCTTAAAAGCATTCGATTTAACGAAGCAATACGAAGCGGCAGAAGCAGTTTCCATTTTGCTTGAAACGGCAAAAGCGAACTTCGACGAAACGGTAGAAATGCACGTTCGTCTTGGCGTTGACCCCCGTCAAGCTGACCAACAAGTTCGTGGCGTACTCGTTCTTCCTAACGGTACGGGTAAAACCAAGAGAGTTTTGGTTATCGCAAAAGGTGCGAAAGCGGACGCAGCGGCAGCAGCTGGTGCAGATTTCGTTGGCGCAGAAGAAATGATTGCGAAAATTCAAAACGACAACTGGTTCGATTTCGACGTAATCATCACCACGCCCGATATGATGGGTATGGTTGGTAGAATCGGTCGTGTACTCGGTCCGAAAGGCTTGATGCCTAACCCTAAGTCCGGTACGGTTACGATGGACGTAGAAAAGGCAATTAAAGAAGTGAAAGCTGGTAAAGTGGAATACAGACTTGACAAAACGGCTATTATCCACTGCCCTATCGGCAAGAAGAGCTTCGGCAAAGAAAAGCTTGTGGAAAACTTCACCGCGCTTATGGACGCTATTATCAAGGCGAAACCTGCAGCGGCGAAAGGTCAATACGTAAAGAGCGTTGTAATCGCTTCCACGATGGGCCCTGGTGTAAAAGTTGTAGCTAAAGCATAACTTTTGAAAAAATTTTCGTCAAAGGCAGTGAAAAAAGCTTGACTGCCTTTGACGGAGATGATATAATAAGACAGTAAAAAATAAATCGCCGTAGAAAACGAGTACCGAAAGGTTTGATGGTTAACGCTCGTCGAGGTTGAGGGAAATACGAAAAAAGTAGTATCCTTATGCCGTGCGGCGTAAGGTGTTTTTTTATCGACAGGCGGCAACGCTTAAAGGAGGTAAATATGTCGGCAAATATTGAAGCAAAAAAAGTAATCGTAGAAGAAATCAAATCGAAAATCGAAGCGAGCAAGTCTATCGTCCTTGCAGACTATAACAAGCTTACCGTTTTGGAAGTTACCGATTTGAGAAACAAATTCCGCGCGGCGAACTGCGAATACAAGGTATACAAAAATACTTTGGTAAGAAAAGCGTTCAACGAACTGGGCATCACCGATTTTGACAACGACCTTAACGGTACGACGGCAACGGTGTTCTGTGCAGACGAAACCAGCGGTGCAGCGGTTTTCGCAAAGGAAACCAAGGCAAACCCCGCACTTGTGGACAAAATTGTTCCGAAATGTGCATACGTGGAAAAGAAATACTTGGATAAGAACGGCGTAAAAGAACTTTCCGCAATTCCTTCCAAAGAAATTCTTATCGCGAAGATGCTTGGCTGCTTGCAATCGTCTATCTCCAAATTCGTTTATGTTTTGGACAGCATTGCAAAGGCAAAAGAAAGCAACTAATTTTTATTAAAAACAAACATTCAAATCATTCATTAAAATTAAAAAGGAGAAAAAATTACTATGGACGTACAAAAACTTATTGAAGAAGTAAAATCTATGACCGTTCTTGAATTGAACGAACTCGTAAAAGCATTGGAAGCTGAATTCGGCGTAAGCGCAGCAGCTCCCGTAGCAGCAGCAGGCGCAGCAGCAGGTGCGGCAGAGGCAGCTCCCGCAGCGGAAGAAAAGACGGAATTCGACGTTGTGCTTAAAGACATCGGTCCCAACAAAATCGCGATTATCAAAGTTGTTCGTGAAGCTACTGGTCTTGGCCTTGCTGACGCGAAGAAAGCAGTTGAATCTATGGGCGTTATCAAAGAAAACGCTCCCAAAGCAGACGCAGAAGCTTTGGTTGCAAAACTTAAGGAAAACGGCGCTACCGCTGAACTTAAATAAGTTTTACAAAAAAACCCAAAGACGGTTGGTTATCCAGCCGTCTTTTTTCGTGCGTTTTGTGTAAAACAGATAAAAAATGGTAAAAATATCCCAAAAGCGCTTGACGGAATGATAAATAAAAGTTAAAATAGTATATGCTAACAAATAAGGAGAAACCTTATGTCTAAAAAAATCATAAAAAAAGCAATATCCCTTTCCTTGGCAACGCTTGCTTGCGCGGCGTCCGTGGCTACCTTTACGGGTTGCGAATCCGCCCGTCCCGAAGTGAAGATGGAACTCTCCTTTAACGGGGAAACGTACGAAGTACAATACGTTTTATATAGAAAACTTGCGCCGTCCACGGTAGAACATTTCCTTTCGCTTGTGGAAAAGGGCTATTATGACGGACTTTGCATTCACGATTACGACAATACGGCAAGCCGTATGTATACGGGTGCGTACACGTACGATACGTCGGCGACGGACAACGTAAACGGACTCGTTTATAAAAAATATTACGATATCGTAAAGGAGTATAACGATTTTCCTACTACCGTTTGGAAGGGCAAGAAAGGGGAAGAAGGCGCTGAAGCACTCTATACGCTTTACGGTGAATTTTCCGCCAACCATTTCGGTGTAAAGAACGGCAGCTTGTTGCAAGAAACGTTTGGATCTTTGACGATGTATTACACGGACAAGGGCGACGTGAACGCACAACGCGTAGACGTAAACCCCATCAACACCAACGATTGGTTGAAATACGATTATCAATATAACAGCGCTACGTCGCAGTTCTTTATCTCGTTCAAAACTACGTCCAATTCTAACAGTGCGTATTGTACGTTCGCTACGCCTACGGATGAAGGGAAAGACGAATTAGAAGATTTAATGGAAGACGTCGAAGATTATATCGAAGAGCATTGCAACAACGACGTGGACGAATTTGTAAACGACGTAACGTTGGATATCAACCGCGACGATAAGTTCGCGGCGAATGAAGAACATACGGCAACGTATAACCTGCCGAAAGCACCTATCGTTATTACTTCGTTAAAGGTTACGAAATACTAAAAATAGAAACCGCTTGAACAGTGAAGTTCAAGCGGTTTTTTAAAAAGTTTAGTTTGCGGCAAGCCACGCTTTGGCTTTTTCAGCGCCCATACGCGTAATATCTTCTTTTTTGTATTTGCTGT
Organism: Candidatus Scatosoma sp.; assembly: GCA_045542595.1. Classification (GTDB taxonomy): domain Bacteria; phylum Bacillota; class Clostridia; order Christensenellales; family Borkfalkiaceae; genus Scatosoma. Next base: position 41,052 of record JAZQLI010000030.1, read on the forward strand.
TTGCGCCGCCGTTGGTATAAAGGAAATAGTTACCCGTTTCCGTTTGATATAAGCTTTCTTCATATCCTTCGGGGTTACCGTATTCCCCAAACGTTACTTTTTTAACGAGCGTAGCCGTAGCCGTGTCGTATACTTTTTTACAAATGATTTTTTGCATAATTTTTTTGCTCCTTTATTGATATTATATACTATTATTGTATACAAAGCGTACTTTTTTGTCAAGCATAGAAAGGGGCGTTTTTTTATACAAATTATGGAATTTTGACGTATTTCAAAGTTTTTTCGCTTTTCATACGTAGACTTTTTAGGAAGGAACCAATTTTTACACTTTTACGCCGTTACAATATCGCAAATTTTTCCGTTTTCTACCTTTACGCTAAAATATGCCACTTGAAACAGTCGTTCTTGTTTTTTGCGGATAAGTCCGCAAACGTACGGGTTGTTCGTTAAGGTAACGTCGATAAAGTCCCCCAAAAAAGCGCGCAAATCTTCCGCTTTTGGTTGCAATTCGTTCGATAAAAAGTGAGTATACTCCGCGTCGATAAGCACGCTTTCAAAAAAGGCGTAAGCAAGTAACTCGTCGCGGATTTTTTCCTGCTCCGTCTCGCCGTTTTGCGTCCGAGTTTGCTTTAACGTAAAACGTTCGCGCGTGCAACCGTTTTGTAAATCGTATACGCTTTCCGCCGTTCGTCCCAGCCTGTCGCATAAGGGAATTTCCAAATACAGCTTTTCGTCTTCCACTTTACAAACGCGCATACTTTCCATAAGCAAGCGCTCGGCTTTTTTGTTAAAGATAGCCACTTGCGTTGCCGTTTTTAAAAGGAATACGCCGCCGATAAACGTTATCTCGCAATCGGCAAACGTAGGGGGCAGGGTTGCGATAAACAACCCTTCGTCCGATTGCAAGGATAAATGCAATTCCCCTTGAAAAAACAGAGTTGCCACACCGCCGTCCGTCTTTACTTGGGAAACGGGGCGAAGAGTATTATCCAAAGGCGCAAACGAATGTGCGTATAACGCAATGCCGTCCTTTACAAGATATACGTCTACCCCGTCAGGCGGCGTAAAACGGATATCTTCGGTAAGAAAAAAGCCGATAGGCTGTGCGTTTTCGGGGATAAACCGAATAAACAATCGGTCAGTTAATACAACTTCGGCAAAACGTTCAAAGTTATCGCAAATGCCGAAATAGGCGTCGTTGACAGTCAAAATACAAGGTCTGGAAGACAAAAAATACATTTTCATACTTTATTGTATTCTTTTCAAAAAAATAAATGTATAAAAGGGAAAAAATGCGGAAATAATTTGTACGAAGTTCAATAAAAGGAGAAAATTATGAATAAAATCAACGGCTATACGGAAGAAGAAGCAAAAAGTTTGGTGGAATATATCAAAGAAGGCAAAAGCCGCGGCAAAACGCTTACTTATTTGTTCGAAAGCTACGGCAAACAACGCGGCAGGGCAAAGGGCAGCGTGCGTAATTATTACTACGCTTTGATGAAAAACAAAAACGCGGACGAACGTATCGTGCAACTTTTAAACGGCTCGCGCTTGCACGTAGAAAAGATTAAAGAATTCACGCCGCAAGAAACGGATGACGCACTCCGTAGTATTTTACGGGAAAAAAGTAAGGGAATGTCGGTGCGCCGCGCCATTAACAATCTTGCCCAAGGGGACGATAAACTGATGCTCCGTTTGCAAAATAAGTACCGTAACACCTTGAAAAAAGAGCCCGACCGCATCGCGGCTATTGCAAAGGAATTAGGGCTGGGCGAAGAAGTGGAAGAACTGCACACGCGTATGGAACGCGCCAAAATGCGTCAAAGCAAACCGCAAAATGCGCCCACTTTGCCCGATAAGGATTTTTTACGTCGGCGCTTGGAAAATGAAATTAATGCACTCTATGATAGATTAACACAGGCGTTGAAAGCGGAAAACGAGCGTTTGCGCCGTGAAAACGAGTTGTTAAAATCGCAATTACAATCCGTATAAAAGTATAAAACCGCCGTTTGAAACGGCGGTTTTTGCGTATGGCAAATTATTTACGTCTTTTTTTCTCGCGCTTGTCGTCGTTTTCTTCGTCGGGATACGATTGCGGTGTAGCCGCACCGTTTTCCATTGCGCAAATTTTTTCATCGAGCATAGTATCCAACTTATTTTGCATTTCCTGTTGCGCTTTTCTAACCAACGTACGCATTTTATAATTATTCGCTGTGAGAAGCGCGCCGCAAACGCCGCCGATAACCAAACCGATTGCGAATTTTTCCATATTGACCTCCTTGGGTTTTACCCCTGTATACGGTAGTATGTCGAAAAAAGTCGGTTTTATACAAAGGATAGAAAAAATATAAAAATTTTGCGCGAAACAATAGACGGCAGGACGAAATTGTGGTATAATAACAGTATGATAGCCAAAAGAGTAATTGCCTTCGATATAGGCGACAAACGAATAGGAGTAGCCGTTTCCGACCCGTTTAACGAATACGCTATGCCCTGCGAAACGTATTTCCGTACGGGAAAGTTTCAAACGGACGTTGCGGCGATAGCGAATATCGCCAAAGAACGCGGCGTGGGCGTAATCGTTTGCGGAATGCCCGTCAATTACGACGGCACGGAAAGCGAACAAACGGAAAAAACTCGTCGGTTTATCGACGCGTTAGCGGAAAAAACCGCTTTACCTATCGTACTCGAAGACGAGCGTTTTACCACGATGCAAGCGCGCGAAACGCAAATGCTGGGCGGCGTAAAACGGGAAAACCGTAAAAAGACGGTGGACTCTATTGCCGCTTCGTATATACTCGAAAGCTATTTAGAACGTGAAAAAATAAAAGCCAAAAAGGAGACTGTTATGAAGGAAGAAATCAAGGAAATGGACGAAGAAGAACGCATTATCGAGTTGGAAGACGAAGACGGCAACGTGGAAAAATTTTTACACGTGGCTACCATTCCGTATAAGGGGGTAAATTATTGCGTGTTCCAAGTAGCTGAACCTGAAACGGAAGAGGAAGAAGACGAAGTGGTTATCTACGCACTCGACGAAGAGAACGAAATGCTCAATCCTTTGGAAGACGAGCAGCTTTTAGACGAAGTGTTTGCTGAATTTTGCAAGGAATACGAAAACTTTGAAGACGCTGACGAGGCGATGTCGTTAGATAATTAATCAAGAAAAAACAAACAAAAAACGGATTGAAACAAACGTGTTTCAATCCGTTTCGTTTTTAAACGTCTTTTCGCCCTAATAGATAATCAATGGAAACGTCGAAAAAATCGGCTATTTTCCATAACGTAAGCAAATCAGGCTCGGTTTTTCCAAGTTCCCAATAAGATACTTTTCGCTGTGTCGTTTCTAATACGTCCGCAAGTTGCCATTGCGTTAAACCCGTTTCACTTCGTAAATTTCGTACCCGTTCCGCAAAATCTACTTTTCGCATACCTTTCTCTCCTTTATTATTTCTATTATAGACAAAAATAGTCTAAAATGGTTGATATAGACAAAAAATGTCTATATAATAGTTAAACAATTATTGTCTAAAAAATTTTTTTGACGCGATTCGTGGCATTTTTAACCGAACAAAAACATTTGTGATATAATAGGGTTACATAGGCGATACGACAATGCACAAAATAAAAGAAAAAGAAAAGAAACAGGGGCTTTTTCAAGGCATATCCGAATGGCAACGGCTATTTGGCGATATGGATAAGCATATTCGCTTATTCGACGCGTATTGCTGGAACGCTTACACAACCAAAGAAAATTTAACGAAAAAGCGCGACGAAACGTTGAAAATGGTAAAAAGCTTAGATAATATCGATTTGCACGTGCTTTATATATCTATCATTTACGGGGACTCAATAAAAATTCCTTACTGGATATGCGGCAAAAACTCTACGTAGCCGAATGCGCATTTTTAAACGAACTTTTACACACGGACGAATACGTAGATATTTTTGTTATCGGACAAGTAGAAAATAACGATTGGCGTTTTCTACCCAAAAAAGAGAGAAAAAATTATAAAAAACCTGAAAATCCCCCTTAAAATAGCTTGCCAAGCTTTGCCGTATATGGTAAAATAATATAGCTAAAAATTCACACTCGCTCATTGCGCGTAATCCGTGTCCGTAAAATCTTTCTAATGCGGATAAGTTACGAGCCTAACGCAAGGCGAGGAGGTTAAACGGAGGTATGAATTATGGCAGTTATCACTATGAAACAGCTTTTGGAAGCTGGCGTACACTTTGGTCATCAAACCAGAAAGTGGAATCCCAAAATGAAGAAGTACATCTTCGCGGCAAGAAACGATATTCACATTATCGACTTGCAGGTTACCGCTAACCTTATCGAAGAAGCGTATGCGTTCGTTTGCGAAAGCGTAAAAGCAGGCAAAACGGTGCTTTTCGTTGGTACGAAGAAGCAAGCGCAAGACGCCATCAAAGAAGAAGCGGAACGTTGCGGTCAATATTACGTGAACTCCCGTTGGCTTGGCGGATGCCTTACCAACTTCAAAACGATGCGTAGCCGCGTAGAACGTTTGGAAAAGTTAGAAGCTATGGAAGCGAATGGCGATTTCGACCTTCTTCCCAAGAAAGAAGTTATGCTTTTGAAGAAAGAAATGGGCAAATTGCAAGCTAACCTTGGCGGTATTAAAACGATGAAAGCTATGCCCGGCGTTATGTTCGTGGTTGACCCCCACAACGAAGAGATCGCTATTAAAGAAGCGAAAAAGCTCGGCATCAAAATCGTGGCTATTACCGACACCAACTGCGACCCTGACGTAGTAGACTACGTTATCCCCGGCAACGACGACGCTATCCGTGCAATCAAATTGATTTCTTCCGTAATCGCAAACGCGGTTATCGAAGCAAACCAAGGCGAAGAAGCGCTTGTAGCAGCAGTAGAAACGGCGGAAGAAACCGCACCCGAATCGATTGAAGAAGTGGTTGCAGCTGCGGAAGAAAACGCGTAAGTATCGCAAAAAATTAACCGAAAAAATATTAAGGAGAATACTATTATGGCATTTACCGCAAAAGACGTAATGGCGCTTCGTGAAAAGACGGGCGCAGGCGTTATGGACTGTAAAAAGGCTTTGACGGACGCTGACGGCGATATGGCGAAAGCAGCGGACATTTTGAGAGAAAGAGGCATCGCGAAAGCGGAAAAGAAGGCTTCCCGTATCGCAGCGGAAGGTATCGTTGCTTGCTATATCGAAGGCAAGACGGGCGTTCTTGTAGAACTCAACTGCGAATCCGACTTCGTTGCAAAGAACCCGCAATTCAGCGAAATCGCAACGGAAGTTTCCAAAGTAATCATTAAAGAAAACCCCGAAAACGTAGAAGCGCTTTTGGGCTGCGCTTATGCAGGCGCTACCGTGGAAGAATATTTGAAGGGCAAAATTGCTATTATCGGTGAAAAGATTGCCGTTCGTCGTTTTGTAAAATACACCACCGACGGTTTCCTTGCAAGCTATATTCACCTTGGCGGCAAGCTCGGCGTTATGTTGGATATGGCAGGCGACGAAAGCGACGTTGCAAAAGAAGTTGCACACGACGTTACGCTCCAAATCGCATTCACGAAACCTGCATACCTTACGAAGGACGAAGTTTCCGCGGAAACGCTTGAAAAGGAAAAGGCTGTTTTGAAACAACAAGCTATCAACGAAGGCAAACCCGAAGCAATCGCTGAAAAGATGGTTATGGGTAGAATTAAAAAATTCTACGAAGAAAACTGTCTTTTGGAACAAGCGTTCATCAAGGACGATTCGAAGAAGGTTTGCGAACTTGTAAAATCGGGCAACACTTCTATCAACAAATTCGCGTTCTTCATTATGGGCGAAGGTCTTGAAAAGAAGAGTGAAGATTTAAGCGAAGAAGTAGCAAAACAAGTTGCTGCGGCGAAGAACTAATCGCTAAAATACCAAAAACAAAACCGCGTGGATTTTTCCGCGCGGTTTTTACGTATTCTTTGAAAATTTTTATAAATTTCACGCACTTTTTTGCTAAATAGTATAGATTTCTTTTGAAGAATATGGTATAATAGATAAAATGGAATATGCTAAGGAGAAAAAATTATGCAACCTATTTACAAACGCGTACTTTTGAAACTTTCGGGCGAAGCACTCGCCGGCGACCAACGTTTCGGGCTCAACCACGAAGTTATCGCTCCCGTAGTGGAACAAATTGTAAAAATCCATAATATGGGCGTACAGGTGGGCTTGGTTATCGGCGGCGGAAACTTTTGGCGCGGCAGACAGGGCACGAATATGGACAGGACGACAGCCGACCATATGGGTATGCTTGCGACGGTTATGAACTCGCTTGCGATGATGGACGCTATCGAACAACACGGCGTACCCGTACGCGTGCAAACGGCACTCGATATGGTGTCGTTGGCTGAACCGTTCATTTTGCGGAAAGCACTCCGTCATTTTGAAATGGGGCGCATTGTTATTTTTGCCTGCGGTACGGGCAATCCTTATTGCTCCACCGATACGGCGGCGGCACTCCGCGCTTGCGAAATCGACGCGGATATCTTGCTTATGGCGAAGAACGTAGACGGCATTTACGATTCTGACCCTAAAACGAATCCCTTGGCACAAAAATATGAAGAACTCAGATATGCCGATATCATCAATCGCGGCTTGAAAGTAATCGACTTCACGGCGGCGACGATGTGTATGGAAAACAACGTACCCACGCTGGCGTTTGGCTTGAATGAAGAAAATTCTATCGTGCGCGCGGTTTGCGGCGAAAAGCTGGGTACTATTATCAAAGTATAAATAAATATCATTGTAAAAAGGAGAGATACTATGATTGAAAACGAAAAAGTAGACGAAATGAGCTTGGAATTAGAAGAAAAATCGGAAAATACGATTAAAGCGCTCGAGGGCGACTACGGCGCGCTTAGAACGGGTAGAGCCAACCCCAATATTTTAAATAAAATTGAAGTAGAAGCATACGGCGGTATGAGCAAACTTATCGAACTTGGCAACGTTTCCACTTTGGACGCGCGTACATTACAGGTCAATCTTTGGGATAAATCGCTTTTAAAAGCGACGGAAAAGGCTATTTTGCAATCGAATATCGGCATTACGCCTGTCAATAACGGCAACGTGATTTTGCTTACCTTCCCCGTAATGACGGAAGAACGCAGAAAAGAGCTTGTAAAACAAGCGAAAAAGATGGGTGAAGACGCTAAGGTTGCCCTTAGAAACCACCGTCGTGAAGCGATGGATGTACTCAAAAAATTGAAGACGTCTAAAGAGCTTTCGGAAGACGAAGTAGCAGGCTGTGAAGCGGAAGTAGAAAAAACGGTATCGGGCTATATGTCGACGCTCGAATCGATTATTTCCGCAAAAGAAAAAGAATTGATGTCTATCTAAGCTATGTTTGGGAATAAAATAAAAGCAGGAACGCGTATTCCCAAGCATATCGCCTTGATTATGGACGGCAACGGGCGTTGGGCGAAAAAGCGTATGTTGCCGCGCTCGATGGGGCATAAACAAGGTATGGAGCGTATGATAGGGCTTTTGGAACACGCGTACGATTTGGGTGTTTCTTACGTAACGGTATATGCATTATCCACCGAAAATTTGCGCCGTCCCAAAGACGAGCTGGAAGGCTTGTACAATCTTGTACGTAATTATTTTGCGGTATATATGCAAAAAATTTGTTCGCGTGGCGTAAAGCTTCGTATCGTAGGCGATATTTCACCGTTACCGCAGGACGTACAGGATACGCTAACTTCTTGTGCAGCGGAAACGGAAAAGTATGCCCACGGCGGTAAAGAACTCAATTTCGCGTTTGGATACGGTTCGCGTGCGGAAATCGTCCGTGCGGTGAATACCGCAGTGGAAACAGGCGAAAGAGTAACGGAAGAAAGCTTTTCGTCGTTATTATATACGCACGGTCAACCCGACCCCGATTTGCTTATCCGCACGGGTAAGGAAAGCCGACTTTCCAACTTTTTATTATACCAAGCGGCGTATGCGGAGTTGTATTTTTCCGAAAAGCTTTTCCCCGATTTTTCTAATAGGGAATTGGAAAAAGCTATCGTATGGTTTTCGGGCAGGACGCGTCGGTTCGGTAAAACGGATGAACAATTAAAAAAATAACAAAAGTAAAGGGCAGGTATGCGTTGAATGAAATATTATGACGCATACTTGTCGTTTAGCAAGGGAAAAGATTTATGAAAACAAGAGTAATTTCAGGCACGGTATACGTGGCGATATTGCTAGCATTTTATCTTCTGAAAGTGTTGGTGCACGATTTATTTTTCGACGTATTCATTTGGTTTTGCGCCATTGTGGGTACGTGGGAAATGCTTCGCGCCAACAAACAAAACACAACCAAACCGCAACGCGTAATCGTAATGATTTTCGCGGTGCTTGCTATTCCTTGTAACGCCATTGCCGAAAGTATGATTTTTTCAGAAAGACAATACGGTTTGCACGTCGTTAGTATTTTATTCTTTATGCTTGCGGTAGCACTGCTTATTTTACTTGTCGTACGCAACGACGAAACCAGCTTGCAAAGCATAGGTACGTCCTTTTTATCGGCGGTATATCCCACGCTCCTTTTGTGCCTTTTGGTGCAAGCAAATCACGTGCCATTGCTCGATGCGGCAAAAGAATACGCGTTTAATTCCGATTTGCTTATCTTATTCATTTTCGTCATTTCTCCCGCGGCGGACTGCTTTGCCTTCTTCGTAGGGGTACTCTTTGGTAAAAAATATCCCCGTAAATTAGCGCCTACGCTTAGTCCTAAAAAGACGGTTGTCGGTGCGGTTGGCGGACTGATAGGCGGACTTATCGGCGGCGGCGTTATCTATCTTTGCTACAACGCTATCGTAGGTAGTTTTGAAATGATGTGGTTGTGGTTGCCTATCTATTTCGCAATCGGATTCCTTGCGGCGGCGGCAACTATGTTTGGGGATTTGGTGGAAAGCAGCATCAAACGTCAACTGCAAATTAAGGATATGGGCAATATTATGCCCGGGCACGGCGGCGTGTTAGACCGTATCGACGGCACGCAATTTGCCACTTTAGCGGTGTATCTTTGCTTCGTCGTGGTGCGTATGCTTATTTTGCCGTACGTTTAATACCCCAAAGGAGTAACGCAAGATGCGAGAGATTTCTTTAATCGGTTCTACCGGCTCTATCGGGGTGCAAACGTGTAACGTAGTGCGTAATCATCCCGATAAATTCGTCATAAAAAGCTTGGTTGCAAACTCGTCCAGTGAAACCTTTTTAAAACAGGTGTGGGAATTCAAGCCGCAATACGCGGCGCTTGCGGACGAAACGGCAGGCAAGCAAATAGCCGATAAAATGCCCCAAGGAGTACGTTTTGCGTACGGTAAGCAGGCGGCGGAAGACGGCGTATGCTACGGCGATACCGCCGTGGTGGCGGCAACGGGCTTTGCAGGACTTCGATATTCCTTGCGCGCTATTGCGGAGAAAAAACGTTTGGCACTCGCCAATAAAGAAACGCTCGTTTGCGGCGGCGAGTTGGTTATGCGCAACGTACAAGGGGCAGGTATCGATTTAATGCCTATCGACAGCGAACATTCCGCGCTTTGGCAGGCGTTGCATTTCCGTTTAGACGCCCCCTTTAAACGCTTGATTATCACGGCAAGCGGCGGACCGTTTTACGGGTATACGAAAGAACAACTTTGCGCGGTTACGCCTGCTTCGGCACTCAAGCACCCCACTTGGAAAATGGGTGCAAAAATCACGATTGATAGCGCTACGCTACTCAATAAAGGGTTTGAAGTAATTGAAGCGAAATGGCTGTATAATACCACGCTCGATAAAATTCATACTATCGTGCAACCCGAGAGTATCATTCATTCGTTGGTGGAATTTGAAGACAACGGCATCTTGGCGCAAATGAGTTATCCCACGATGGAATTGCCCATTCAGTTAGCACTCACTTATCCCGAGCGGTTGGCTTGCGACTTACACCCTATGGATTTTGAAACGCTCGGTTCGATACGGTTTTTGCCCTTGCGCCGCGCAGATTTCCCTTGTTACGATTTGGCGCTTACGTCTGCGGAAATGGGGGATAATTACTCCTGCGCGTTAAACGGAGCGGGGGAAGTGGCGGTACACGCCTTTTTGGCAGGAAAAATTCCTTTCCTTGCGATGGCGGATACCATTCGTTACGCGTTACAAAAGACGGAGCGCATCACGCCCGATAGCTACGGCGTATTGTGCGAAACGGACGAAAGAGCGAGAGCGCTTGCTCGCGAATATATCGCAAAACAGGCGTAACGCAAGCGAAAAATTAAATTTAGGGGAAGAAAATTGCAGTATTTTCATTTATTAACGTTTGATTTTGGGGCTTTTATGCAAAGCATAGGCAGCGTACTGCTTGCTGTTGCGGTTTTGCTTGTTATGGTAACCGTTCACGAATGGGGACATTATATCGCAGGGAAAGCTTTGGGTTTTAAAATCAACGAATTCTCGGTAGGGTTCGGTCCTGCCGTTTTTAAACGGCGCAGTAAAAAAACAGGCGAACTGTTTGCACTCCGTATCATTCCGCTTGGCGGCTATTGCGCATTCGACGGCGAAGACGAAATAGACGAAGAAGCGCAAGCGCAATCAACGGACCAAGAACAAGCCCAGCCTTTTGAAGAGCTGGAAACGGAGCAAAAAGCAAACCAAGAAAATCAAGAAAACCAAGAAACGGAAGAAAACAAAGTAACCGAAACAACCGAACAAACCCCTGCCAAGGACGACTATCCCGAGCCCAAGGGCGTGCGCTTTAACGACCAAGCGCCTTGGAAACGGATTATCGTTTTGATAGCCGGCGCTACTATGAACTATCTTTTGGCACTTGCATTACTCTTTGTTATGTTCGGTACGTTTGGCAGAATTCACTCGTTTATCGGCTACACGGAAGAAACGTTGCCGCCCGTAACCAACGCCGAAACGCTTTGCGCGCAGGATATCGTGCTTTCGGTAGACGGGCAGGATATTTATCTCGCTACCGATTACGTGGATATTTTATCGGGCAAAAATAAGGGCGACGCGGTTACGGTGGAAATTTTGCGCCGCGACGAAAATAAAGTGTGGCAGGAAAAGACGCTGACGGTAATTTTGCAAACCGATTGCCGCTTTAAAAGTATGACGGAAACGGGGAACGTATTACTGGCTTTGGGGTTGGATAATACCAAATACGCCTTTTCGTCCGTTACTATGAAAACAGGCTTTTGGGAAACGATAGGCTCGGCGTTTGTGTACTCGGGAAAAATCGGCGGTTCGGTGTTGCGTTCTTTAGGCGAACTCATCACAGGCAGACTTTCAATAAACGCTATGGGCGGGCCGGTTACTACTATTAAGCTGACTTCGGAAATCGCGGCGGCAGGAGTACTGCCTTTCTTGAATATTGCCGCGTTTATCGGTGTCAACCTTGCCGTGTTCAATTTGTTGCCCATTCCCGCACTCGACGGGTGCAAGGTTATCTTTTGCATTATCGAATGGATTCGTAAAAAGCCCGTCAACCGTAAAGTGGAAGCGATTATCCATTTTGCCGGTATTATCGTGTTGTTTGGGTTTGCTATTTTAGTAGATTTATTACAACTGTTCACGTAAAAAGCTTTATATACTTCGCAATACTGCGTCGCGCTTACGTTTTGTTTTGGTCGTGTACGTGTATGTACACTCCCTGCAACAAAGCCGCACGCTCCTTGTCTTGCTCGTATCTAAACCTTTTTACTTCGGTTGATGTAAGTGGGTGGTACAACGCGCAACGCAATACTGCGTCGCGCTTACGTTTTGTTTTGGTCGTGTACGTGTATGTACACTTCCTGTAACAAAGCCTCACGCTCCTTGTCTTGCTCGTATCTAAACCTTTTTACTTCGGTTGATGTAAGTGGGTGGTACAACACGCAACGCAATACGTCGTCGTTCTCCTTGTCTTGCTCGTATCTAAACCGTTTTACTTCGGTTACGCGTCATTTGAGCGATACGATAAAAAAATCCAAAAAAAATTTCAACTGTCAAGTATTTTTGCTTGACAGTTACATTTTTATAGAGTATAATAGACAGGCAAAACGAAGGAGAAGCACCAATGAAAGACGACGTACGTTTTCTTCAACTTTGGGATATGTATTCGCCCGTGTTGACGGCTACGCAACGGGAAATTACCGATTTGTATTTCAATTACGACCTTTCGTTGGGCGAGATAGCCGAACAAAAAGGCGTGTCCAGACAAAGCGTGTCCGATTGTTTGCAAAAATGCCGTAAACAGCTGGAAAAATACGAAGAAAAACTTGGTTTTTTAAACATACTTTCGGATGTCTCGCGGGAATATTCGGCGTATATGACGGAAACGCAACGTTGGATAGTCGAAACGCGTAAACAATATCCGCAAATGCAAGTAGCTTTAGACGGTTTACAGTCGCGCTTGAAAGGCGTACACGACGAATTCGGGGTGGAAACCGTGGATTTAGACGAAGAATAAGGAGTTTTCGATGGCGTTATTCGGTTCTTTATCGGAAAGACTTAATCATATATTTTCCAAACTCACCAAAAGGGGTAAGTTGACGGAGTTAGAAATCCGCACGGCGATGCGCGAAGTACGCGTGGCGCTTTTGGAAGCGGACGTCAATTTGCGCGTGGCGAAACAGTTTATTGCGGAAGTATCTGAAAAAGCGGTAGGACAGGAAATTTTATCTTCCTTAAACCCTGCGCAACAGGTTATCAAAATCGTCAATGAAGAACTTATCGCGCTGATGGGTAGTAAAAACGCGAAGTTAGAAGTTTCTTCTAAGCTTCCCACCGTTATTATGATGTGCGGTTTGCAAGGCGCAGGCAAAACCACCCTTTGTGGAAAGCTTGCCCTGCACCTTAAAAAGCAAGGCAAAAAGCCGTTGCTTGTAGCAGGGGATATCTATCGTCCGGCGGCAATTACGCAGTTGAAAGTAGTAGGCGGCAACGCAGGGGTAGAAGTGTTTGAAAAGGGCACGCAAAATCCTGTAAAAACAGCGAAACAAGCTATCGAATATGCCCGTTCTATGAATTACGATACCGTAATTTTAGATACGGCAGGGCGTTTGCAAATCGACGATGCGTTGATGCAAGAGCTGGAAAATATCAAAAAAGAAGTAGACGTTACTGAAACGTTGCTCGTTGTCGACGCAATGACGGGGCAGGAAGCGGTAAACGTAGCGGAAACGTTCAATGCGCGTTTGGCGGTAACGGGTGTTATTCTTACCAAATTAGACGGCGATACGCGCGGCGGCGCTTGCCTTTCCATCAAAGCGGTTACGGGCAAACCCATTAAATTTATCGGCGTGGGTGAAAAACTTACCGATTTAGAGCCGTTTTATCCCGAGCGTATGGCTTCGAGAATTTTGGGTATGGGCGACGTGCTGTCCCTTATTGAAAAAGCACAGCAAGCCATCACGGAAGACGACGCGAAGAAAATGCAAAAGAAAATGCTTGCAAATTCGTTCACCCTTTCCGATTATTTAGAACAGTTTGCAATGATGAAGAAAATGGGCGGCGCGCAAGCGATGCTTTCTATGCTCCCTGGGGCAAACAAATTAAAAGTGAACGAAGGGGACGTCGACGAAAAGCGGATCGAGCGCACAAAAGCGATTATTCTTTCTATGACGAAGCAAGAGCGCGACAATCCTACCATCATCGACAGCAAAAGGAAACGCCGTATAGCGGCAGGTTCGGGTACTTCCGTACAGGAAATCAACCAACTTTTAAAGCAGTTTGAACAAACGAAAATGTTGATGAAGCAGCTTAAGGGCGGTAAGGGTAAATTCCGTTTACCTTTTTAACGCGGATATACTTCGTTATACTGCGTTGTTGCTCACTTGCATACTATCGGTATGCGCGTTCGCAACGCCTTGTCTAACTCGTATCTTCGCGTTAAAAATTCGATAAAACGAGTCGACTGTATACCGCGTTGTTGCTCACTTGCATACTATCGGTATGCGCGTTCGCAACGCCTTGTCTAACTCGTATCTACGCGTTAAAAATTCGCGAAAACAAGCAAAACGTATACCGTGTCTAACTTGTATCTACGCGTTTGCAATAATTTCATAAGTAACGCCGTAAAAGGGCGTAACATAAAAACAAAAAAATTTATATATACTTTGGAGGTATTTATTATGGTTAAAATGAGACTTTTCAGAATGGGCGACAAGAAGAACCCTATCTACCGTGTGGTAGTTGTAGACAGCAGAAAGGCTGCAACGGGCGAATATATCGACTGTGTTGGTCATTATAGACCTACCTGCGACCCTGTTGAACTCACCATCAACGTAGAAAAGGCAAAAGACTGGCTTTCCAAGGGCGTTCAACCCACCGAAACGGTAAAGAGCTTGCTCATCAAAACGGGTGCTATGGAAAAATCCGCAAAACTCAGCGCGTCCAAAACCAAAACCAAGAAAAAGGCGTAAGCTTGGCGTAGGGGAGAAAAAGTATGCTTGATTTAATTAAGTACATCGTGGAACAGTTTGCCGAAGATAAGGAAAACGTAGAATACACGGTGAAAGAAAAAGACCGCGTTATCGAAGTTACCGTTGTGTTATCCCCTTCGGATATGGGCAAGGTAATCGGTAAACAAGGTAAAATTGCCAAAGCAATGCGTACTATCGTTCGCGCGGCAACGCCGTCGAGCAGTAAAAAATACGCCGTAGAAATCCGTGAACGCGGTGGCGACGTAGTGGATAGCGACGACGCGGAATAAGTATTTTCGCAAGGTAACGCAATAAAAAGGCTTTCAAAGCGGAAGCCTTTTTTTGGCATTATTGTAAAAGGCGACGGGCAGGTATGCGTGGAGCTTAAAAAACCAAGCAAAAAGGAGTTATTATGGAACGCTTGATTATTGCCGAAGTGTTAAAGCCGCAAGGCATACGCGGCGAACTGAAAATTAAAACCTTTACCGATTTCCCCGAAGACGTAAAAGCCTTTAAAACGGTGTATATAGATGGCGTGGCGTATAAAATTTTATCCTTTCGCGTAGGGACGGACGGCGCGGCTTATATCGGACTTCGCGGTATTCCCGATAGAAACGCAGCGGAATTATTCCGCGGCAAAAAGCTGGAAGGAGCGCGCGACGACGCACCGCCTTTGGAAGAAGGGCAATATTATATCGTAGATATGATAGGGCTTTCTTGTGAAACGGAAGCAGGCGAGTTTTTGGGTACGCTAACGGATATAGCCAACCTTTCTTCGGATATTTATACAATAGAAAAAGCAGGGAAGAAAACACTCTTCCCTGCCGTAAAAGGCGTTGTAAAAAAGGTGGATATCCCAAACAAAAAACTTATCGTGGATAAAGCCGTTTTCGACCAAATCGCCGTAGATTAACTTTCCTTTTTTACCTTCATCAATTTAGCAAGCGTATCGAAAACTCCCGTTTTAGCGAGCGTTATCAACACCAAAAGGGCGATAATGCAATCGGCAGGGATATAGATACATTGATAGATGAACGAGTAGATAAACGCATTCGCGGTAGCCCACGCGGGGAATTCTACCCAAACGGCGTTTTGTTCAAAGAAAATCATTCCCGAAAGCAAGTGCGAGAGAAAGCGTAAAGCGAACACGCATACGCAACCCAAAACAAGGGGTAAAATTCCGCGTTCTTTGCGGTGCATTTTACCGAATAATCCCATCGCGCCGACGCTTGCGAATGCGAGTAAGTAATCGAAAACGAAGGTGGCAGGTGTGAGAATATACGGGTCTTCAATGAAATTCAAAAGTCCGTGGATAAGCCCTACCAACAATCCGTCGGCAACGCCGTAAAAATAGGCGTAGATAAGGATAGGCACAAACGAAGCGATGGTTATCGAGCCGCCGCTTTCTACGGGGCTAAATTTGAGAACGGCGAGCGTAAACGACATAGCCACGCAAACGCCTGCAAACGCAACCCGCTTCGAATCGTATTGCTTTTTCCGCAAAAAACCGATAAGGGCAATTACGCCCAGCAAGACGAGTACCGAGCCTACGGAAATCCATTTAACGATTTCGGTAGCTTCTTCGCTCACTTCTAAAAGGGAATAGAGAAACATAAAAACACTCCTTTTCCGCCGTATGCGTTTTCCAAAAAGAAAACACCCGAAAACACGTCGGGTGTACAATACAGCTTGGAGACACGGCGTAAAAACGCGTGTAAAACAAACGTCAATCTCTCGCTCAAGTATTACCTTGCCGATTCGAATGGTATAATCTCAGCCTTTGTTCAAAGCACCCACGACGGATATTTTATTTTAGTATTTTTATTATAATACAATTACAAACGTAAGTCAAGCAAATAAAGGAGAAAAAAATATATGCGGCACGATTTTTACGCGTATTTGGACAGAATGAAATACATCAAGCGTTGGCAACTGATGCGCTCCGTTCGCGAAGAGAATATTATGGAACATTCGCAATCGGTTACGGTGCTTGCACACGCACTCGTTACTATTCATAACGAAGTTTACGGCGGCAGTGCAGACGTATTAAAAACGGTACTGTACGCGGTGTATCACGAAACCAGCGAAGTAATGACGGGCGATTTACCAACGCCTATTAAATATTACAATCAAAACATTCACGGCGCGTATAAACAGTTAGAACAGAGTGCTTGTCAAAAAATGGTCAAGTCGTTGCCGACGGAAATGCAAAGTGCGCTTGCGCCCTACGTTTTGCCCGACGAAGACAGCGTGGAATACCGCCTTGTGAAAGCGGCGGATAGGCTTTCGGCGTATATCAAATGCTTGGAAGAACTGCGTAGCGGCAATAAAGAATTTTCCAAGGCGAAACAGAGTATTGAAAAGGATTTACGTTCGCGTAAAATGCCCGAAATAGACTATTTCTTTGAAAATTTTATCCAATCGTTCGAACTTACGTTAGACGAGTTGGAAACGTTGTAATCTTTTTCACAAAACTTTCAATAATTTTTAATTTTCTTAACGAAAATACGCACTATACTATATAATAGATAAAAAAGAATTACCTTAAAAGGGGTTTCCTTATGAATAGATTAGCGAAAAAACTGGTTTGTTTGCTTTGCGCGGTAACAACGGTGGTATCCACCGCCGCGTTTTCCGCGTGCGAGCAGGAGAGCCAAGTAATCAACGCGTATGATATAGCTGTAAAAAACGGTTTTCAAGGCACGGAAAAGGAATGGCTTTTAAGCCTGAACGGCAAAAACGGTAAAGACGGCGAAGACGGTAAAAACGCCACCATAGACGATTTATATGCCGCAGCACAACAAGAAGGCTTTACGGGCAGCAAGTTAGAATTTATTCAATCGCTTATCGGCGATTACGATTCGAATAACGACACGCAAACGATTGCGAAAAACGTAACGTCGGTGGTGAGTATTTTTTGCGGTTTTAGAAAGACGGTAAAAAATTATTTCCAAGAATATGAAGAAATATCTTCTTCAGGCGGTAGCGGTGTTGTTTTGGATATCAACAAAGAAGCAGGTACGGCGTATATCGTAACCAACTACCACGTGGTATACAGCGCGGATAGTGATACGGGCGTTTCGCAGGATATCTATTTGTATCCTTATGGCGAGTTGGTTATGTTCGATACCGAAGTGGGTAAAGACGAATCTGGCTACGGTATTAAAGCAACCTTCGTTGGCGGCGCTATGGATTACGATATCGCGCTCTTGAAGGTGGAAGGTAGTGAAAAATTAAAAAACAGCGCGCTAACAGCTGCGGAACTTGGCGATTCGAACAATGTAAAAGTGGGCGAAAAGACGTTTGCGATAGGGAACTCTAACGGGCTGGGCGTATCGGTAACGGGCGGACTTGTTTCCGTCGATTCCGAAACCATATATATGTCGTCGTTTGACGGACAAAACCGTAGCGTGGCGTTCCGCGTTATGCGTACGGACGCGTCGGTCAACCACGGTAATTCGGGCGGCGGACTGTTTGATATCCACGGTAAACTTATCGGCATCACTAACGCGAAAAACGTGGAAGACGATACGGATAATATTTGCTATGCGTTACCTATTACGCTTGTGAAATATCTGTTAGGGAATATATACGATAACGTTTCGGGTAACGCTCCGGGTTACGTTTTGCGCGCAACGGTAGGCATTGTTACAACGCTGAGCGAATCTTCCGTGTATTTAGACGAACAGGGAGAGTTGGCAATGAAAGAAACGTTTTACGTTACCGAAGTAACGAAAGGAAGCGCCGCGTACGGAGTATTGCAACCGATGGATATCATTCAATCGGTAACGATTGACGGGGTAACGACGGAGCTTACGCGTAGATATCTTTTAAACGATTTATTACTCACCGTTCGCAAAGGAGATACCATTCAAATCACCGTTTTACGGGATAGTGCAACGGAAGATAAGAAAGAAGAAGTAGTTTTAACGCTTTCATTTAATCAAAACGCATACTTTGCGAAATATGCATAAGAAAAAAAGCAGCGCCGCGAAATAGCTTTCGCGGCGCGTTTTTTATAGCTTGACAAACGCGGCGTTTTATATTATAATGGAAAGGTACAACCATACTAAGGAGAAAGGCTATGCGCGCGGAAGAATTTTTAGAAGTTTTATCCAAAAACTCACAGGAAGAAACGCAAATACAAACGCTTAAAAACGGCGTGCCGCTCGGCACGGATAGCGTGGGGAATTTGGTGTTCTCCCAACGCGCTGCAATGCCGTTTTCCATTCGGCATACCTGTGTAACCGGTCCGCGCCGTACGGCGTTTATCAAGAGATTGATTACTACCCTTTCTTGCTTATACGAAAAATCGGAAGCGAATTTTTTAGTACTGTCGCCGCGGTTAGATTACGGCGAGTTGTTTCGCTTGAAAGCGTTAGACGTTACCGCGCCTTTTATCCGCACGAAAGCCGATTTGGACGCGGCACTCTCTTGCGTAAAAGAATTGATGAGTATGCAACAAACGGGCGGCGGATATCCCAAACTGTTTTTAATTATGGACGGCTTGGAAGAGCTGGAAGGCACGAACGCAAACGCCGATTTGGAAGAATACCGCGTTTTTTTAGAAGCGTTGACGCGACGTAATAACGTAGAAGTTATTACGGGTGTAGAGTTAATGCGCAGTATCTTCAGCGGTTATCCGGGCGCGTTTGTGGGCGTGGGAAATTGTTTGGTTACTACGCGCGAAGAAGGAGTAGCCGACGTAACGTACGTACAGGACGATTCGTCCTTATCGTTACCTACGGTATTACATTTCCCGTGCGCGCCGTCGTTTATGGAAACGGTAATCTATCTCAATTCGCTCCTGCCGTCGGAAAATGTGTTGTCGGTAGGGGAAGCCGAATAAATACATATGAAAGAAACGAAAATTTTTGCATTTGAACGCATACCTGCCCCCTTGCTTTTATGGTATCGGAAGCACAAACGCAGTTTGCCGTGGCGAAACAACCCTACGCCGTACGAAGTATGGGTGTCTGAAATTATGCTACAACAAACGCGTGTGGAAGCGGTAAAAGAATATTACGTGCGCTTTATGCAGGCTTTGCCTACGGTGGAAGATTTAGCTTTTTGCGAAGAAGAAAAGCTTTTAAAGCTTTGGGAAGGGCTGGGCTATTATAGCCGCGCGCGCAATTTACAAAAGGCGGCGAAACAAATCGTTGGGCAGTTCAACGGCGAATTTCCCAATACGCTTACCGATTTAAAAACGTTGGCAGGGGTAGGGGACTACACCGCTGGCGCAATCGCGTCTATAGCGTTTGGGAAACGTGCAGCGGCGATAGACGGTAACGTTTTACGCGTGGTTTCCCGTCTAAGTGAAAATTCTACGCCGATAAACGATATAAAATACAGAAAAACGCTGGAAGAACAGTTGACGGCGGTTTATCCAAAAGAAGGGCAGCCTTGCGCAGAGTTCACGCAAAGTTTGTTCGAGTTGGGCGCACTCGTTTGTAAACCGCTCAATCCCGACTGTGCAAACTGTCCTTTACAAGCGCTTTGTAGCGCGTATAAAAACGGTACGCAACGGTTATATCCCGTATTACCGCCCAAAAAAGCCAAACGGGAAGAAAACGTATACGTGTTTTTATTACAAACGCCCGAAGGGTTTTGTATCCGTCGCCGTGAAGAAGGCGTGTTAAAGGGTATGAACGAATTTCCGTCCGCCGTAGCGTATTTCGGAGAAAGCGCGGAAGAGATATTAAACGAATGGGGCATATATGCGTTCAAGGAAATAAAACGCAAAAAATATACGCATATTTTTACGCATATCCGCTGGGATATCACGTGCGTATGGGTACAGGCGGAAAGTTCGCCGTTCGACGCGTATTCTTTAGAAGAAATTCGGCAAACGGTTTCACTACCCACCGCATTTAGACAATGTTTGACAATCATAGACGAAAAGGAGATAACACAATGAAAGTATTGCTTGTAAACGGCAGTCCGCACGCAAACGGCTGCACCGCTACTGCATTAAAGGAAGTTGCAAAGGCGTTGAACGCCAACGGAGTAGAAACGGAAATTTTCCATATCGGTAGAACTGCTATCGGCGGTTGTTGGGGTTGCGCGGCTTGCCGTAAATTAGGCAAATGCGTGCAAGACGATATCGTCAACGTATTTATAGAAAAAGCGAAAGATGCCGACGGTTTCATATTCGGCTCGCCCGTGTATTACGCGTCGCCGTCGGGTGCGTTAATCAGTTTTATGGATAGAGTGTTTTATAGCGGAGCGAAACATTTAGCCTATAAACCGGCAGCGGCAGTTGCCAGCGCAAGAAGAGCGGGTACGTTGACTACGTTCGACGTGCTGAATAAGTATTTCACTATCAATAATATGCCCGTCGTTTCCGCAAATTACTGGAATAACGTACACGGCGCAAACGACACGCCGAGCGACGTTACAAAGGACGAAGAAGGCTTGCAAATTATGCGTATTTTAGGCAATAATATGGCATGGTTGTTGCAATGTATAGCACTCGGTAAAGAAAAGGGCATTGCACCGAAAACGGAAAGTAAAATTTGGACGAACTTTATCAAATAAAAGTCAATAAAAAAGAAAAACACCGCTTTTCAAAAGCGGTGTTTTTCGTATTTTCTACGTTTAGACAAACGGGTGTTCTACGCGGATAACGCAAAAGCAATTTGGCTTTTCTTCTTGAATTTTTTCCACTACAGCCTTTTCCGCTTCCGCTGCGCCAAGCGGGCTGTCGGTAGGGATAACAAGGTCGAAAATCATATTAAACGTGCTTTCACCCATCGTCATACGGAAATCGTGAATGGAAAATTGCGCGCATACCGCTTTTGCCGAACGCTCGGCTAAAGAACGCAGTTCGTTCACCGTTTCATCGCCAACTACGATAGGGTCTAAATGTACGGTTACGATGCACCCAAATTTTTTATGCATATCCCGTTCTAATTTATCCACTTCTTCGTGCGCGATATTGATATCCGAATCGGACGGCACTTCCGCGTGAAAAGAAACAATTTGTCTACCGGGGCCGTAGTCGTGTACCATTACGTCGTGAATACCCACGATACGCGTATAATCCTTGCAAAAATCGTAGATGTCTTGAATAAAAGCAGGGTCGGGGGGAGAGCCGAGTAATAAATCAATCGTTTCCTTTGCCGCTTTTACGCCCGTGAATAGGATAAACGCCGCCACCAAAATACCTGCCCAGCCGTCAATGGCAACGCCGGCAAATTTTCCAACGAGTGCCGACGCAAGTACAAGCGTTGTGGCGATACTGTCGCTTAAGCTGTCCGCTGCGGCGGCTTTAAGGGCGGAAGATTGAATGGTTTTCGCTATCTTTTTATAGAAAAAGAACAGCCAAACTTTTACCAAAATTGCCGCGCCGAGTAAAATTACAGTGGCTGTGCCCACCACGGGCAAAGTAGGACTCATAATTTTATCTATGGACGATTTAAACAACTCGAAGCCCACTAGAACGATAAGCATATCCACGATAAAGCCGGTTACGTATTCTAACCTGCCGTGTCCTAAAGGGTGTTCCTTATCCACGGGCTTGCTAGCTAAGCGAAACCCTATCAAGGTAACGATAGCCGAGCCTGCGTCGGAGATATTGTTGAACGCGTCGGCTATGATGGCTACCGAAGCCGCTAAAATACCCAACACCAGCTTGCCGACAAACAGTAGTACGTTTGCCGTAATGCCCGTAAAACCTGCCAAAGAAGCGTATTTCGAGCGGATTTTTTCGTTGCGCACGTCGGCGTTTTTACCGACGAAAAGTTTAATCAATAAATTAGTCATAATACTCCTTTAAGAATAAATGGGAAGGAAAAACTGACGTAGTGCCAGTCTTTCGGTGATAACTGTCTTTGTATAATCATTATAAGCGAAAGTAGACAAAAAGTCAACCAAAAGGATAGGATTCTATTGTTGTTAGGATATAAAATGAATCTTTTTATTGTGTAGATAAGTATCTTTCTTGACAAGGTTGTATAATTTATGATATAATAAAATATAATGACAAAAAAGGATGTAATATTTATGGAAACGTGGGTGGCTATTTTATTGCTTCTAATCGGTTTTGTTTGTTTGGTAAAAGGTGCAGATTGGTTTGTAGACGGCGCGGCGGGTATTGCTGAAAAATTGCGCGTACCACAACTTGTAATCGGGCTTACGGTGGTGGCGTTTGGGACAAGCGCGCCTGAACTTGCAACGTCGATTATTTCTTCAATACAGGGAAACACGGGGATTGCAATCGGTAATATCGTGGGAAGCAATATCACTAATATTTTATTGATTTTAGGCTTGGCGGCGGTTATTTGCCCTTTGCCGGTGCATAAAGATACTGCTCGCATTGATTTTCCCGTATTAATTGGGGCATCCGTTGCTTTGCTAATTTGCGGCATTGACGGTGTTCTTGCGCGTTGGGAAGGGATTCTCTTTTTCGTGGTATCTTGCGTTTATACCGTAGCGCTTATTTGGATGGCTATAAAACAACGAAATCGGGAGCAAGTGTTGTTAAACGGAGAAGAATGCGTGACGGAAATATCTACGGAGGAGCAGGTAGAACCGAAGACATCGTTTGGGCGTTGGTATCAAAAGATGAAAGAATACGGTTGGTTTTTAACCGTAGTGACGATTGTTGGGTTGGTGGTTGTTGTATTAGGCGCGCAACTTGCAGTAGAAGGGGCAACCGCGATTGCGGAAAAAATTGGCGTTTCCGATCGCATTATCGGTCTTACCGTGGTGGCAATCGGCACGTCTTTGCCTGAACTTGTCACTTGCGTAATGGCGGCTATAAAAGGCAATACGGATATAGCCGTGGGGGATATTGTGGGAAGTTGTATTTTCAATATTTTGCGTACGCTTGGAATTGCGGCGACGATTATGCCTCTTACGTTTGCAAATGAATTTTTAATCGATACGGCGATTGCGTTGGGAGCGGTTGCATTGTTAAGCGGTTTAGGTTGGTGGAAAGGAAACAAAATTAAGCGCTTTGGCGGCGTTTTGATGTTGCTTGGCTTTTTAGGCTATTATGTATATTTGTTTGCCGTATAAGTTATAGTATTAAAATAAAATTAAAAGTAAAAAAATTTTAAAAAATAGCGCAAAAATGCTTGCCAAGAAGAAAGAAATCGTATATAATTATCGTTGACTTCGAGCGTTCCGCTGCCTTTTTGGGCGTGATGAGGAATCACGCAGCGGGTTATGAACGTTTCGTAAATAACGGAGGTAAGTAAAGTCATGAAAGGATTGATTGAAGCTATCAACGCAGAAAATTTGAAAGCAGAAGTTCCTTCTTTCGAAGTAGGCGATACCGTTAAGGTTGGCTACAAGATTATCGAAGGTGGCAAGGAAAGAGTGCAAAACTTCGAAGGCGTTGTTATCGCAAAGAGAAACGGCGGTATTTCGGAAACGTTCACCGTTCGTCATATCTCTTACGGCGTTGGCGTAGAAAAGACGTATCCCCTTCATTCCCCGAAAATTGCATCCATCACGGTTGTAAGACGCGGTAAAGTAAGAAGAGCGAAACTCTATTATTTGCGCTCGTTGACGGGCAAAGCTGCCAAAGTCAAGGAAAAAATCTAAAACGCAACGTTCGGAAAAAATCCGAGAAAGAAACCTGCCCAAAGTCAACGGCGGGTTTTCTTTTTTTGTCGAATTGCTTGTTTTTCTCCGCTCATAACATAACGAGCGGATATTTTTTATAAAAATTTGCCTTTAAACTGTTTACTTTTTTTGCCTTTTAGGTTACAATAATAAGCGGAATATATATAAGGAAGTAAAATTACTAATGATTGCCAAGGTGCAAAGCTATGCGTTATCGGGTTTGGAAGGCGTTGCCGTTACGGTAGAAACGGACGTGTCAAGAGGGCTCCCTTCGTACGAAATGGTTGGGTTACCCGACGCGGCGGTAAAAGAATCTAAGGAACGGGTAAAAAGTGCGGTGAAAAACAGCTTACTCGAATTTCCTACGCATAGAATCACGGTCAATCTTGCCCCTGCCTACGTGAAAAAAGAAGGCTCGGCTTTCGATTTACCCGTGGCAGTGAGTTTGATGCTCGCCTATGGGGAGTTGGTTGCCGACGTAAGTGATACGGTATTTTTAGGCGAGCTTGCCTTAAACGGCGATTTGCGCCCCGTAACGGGCGTATTGCCTGCTATTATTTCCGCGCGCGATAAAGGGTTTACTACTTTCGTCGTGCCGTATGAAAACCGTAAAGAAACAGGCTACGTACACGGCGTAACGGTATATGCCGCCAAATCTCTTCGGGAAGTGATTGACCACCTTTCGGGTTTAAAGCCTTTATCCCCCGTACAGGCAGAGCGTTTCCAAGCGTCGAACGTTAGCGAACTTTCTTCTCACGATTTAGCATTTGTCAAAGGTCAACCGATAGCCAAACGCGCCTTGGAAGTGGCGGTGGCAGGCGGTCATAATATCTTATTCGTAGGGCCGCCGGGTAGCGGTAAAACGATGCTCGCAAGGGCAATCCCTACCGTGCTTCCCGATATGGAATTCGACGAAGCGTTGGAAATTACCAAAATTCATTCGGTTGCAGGTACTTTAGGGGATAACGGAATCGTTTCTATGCGCCCGTTTAGAAGTCCTCACCATACGGCAACTACCGTATCCCTTTGCGGCGGCGGCAGTAAATCGGTGCGCCCTGGGGAAATCAGCTTGGCGCACGGCGGCGTACTCTTTTTGGACGAATTGCCCGAATATAAGCGCTCGTCGCTCGAAAGCTTACGCCAACCCTTGGAAGACGGAGTTATTACCATATCCCGTTCGGGCGGTACGGTTACCTATCCTGCAAGCTTTATGCTTTGTGCTAGTATGAACCCTTGCCCCTGCGGCAATTTCGGTAGCGGTAAACGCCGCTGCAGCTGTACGCCTAACGATATTCGTAAATACCGTGCACGTATTTCCGGTCCGCTTTTGGATAGAATTGATATTCAAGTGGAAGTGGACGGCGTAGAATACGACGATTTGGTATCGAATACGCAAGAAGAGAGTAGCGAACGGGTAAAAGCGCGTGCGCAAGCGGCGCGAAAAATTCAACGGGCGCGCTTTGAAGGGAGCAACGTGAAATCGAATGCCGAAATGCACGAAAAGGAAACGCGGCAATATTGTGCGTTGGATAAAGAATGCGAACAGGTTTTGCGCGAAGCGTTTGAAAGTTTGCATTTATCCGCGCGTGCACGTTCGCGTATATTAAAAGTAGCGCGTACCATTGCCGACTTGGATTTATCCGAAAACATCACACCCGAACATCTTTACGAAGCCATCTCTTATCGGACTTACGGCGCAGAACACAGCGATTTGGATTAATAACGAAGAAACCGCTTCGTTATACTGCGTTGTTTCTCGCTTACATACTAACGGTATGCGCGCTCGCAACGCCTTGTCTAACTTGCGTCTTGCTTCGTTATTTCGCGTTGTTCGTCGTAGAAACTTCGTTATACTGCGTTGTTACTCGCTTACATACTAAGGGTATGCGCGCTCGTAACGCCTTGTCTAACCCACGTCTTGCTTCGTTATTTCGCATTGTTCGTCGTAGAAACTTCGTTATACTGCGTTGTTACTCGCTTACATACTAACGGTATGTGCGCTCGCAACGCCCTGTCTAACCCACGTCTTGCTTCGTTATTTTTCCTTACATACTATCGGTCTGCACGGTTTAAAAGTAAAAACATATGCAAATTCAAGAAATAGACAAAACTTCTCCATATTACCCCAAGGAATGGGCAACGCTTCCCGACGCGCCGAAGACGGTGCAATACGCAGGGGATATTTCGTTGTTGACTACCCGTAAATTTACGGTAGTCGGCTCGCGGAAAACGCCTATGGCGGCGTTGAAAACGGGGGAAGAAATCGGCAAAGTATTATCGTCGGCGTTTACGTTGGTAACGGGCGCGGCGGACGGTGGGGATACGGCGGCTATCGAAGGCGCGTTGAAAGCAGGCGGAAAGGTGATTTGTGTGTTGGCAGGCGGTTTTTCAGCTATTCCCCAAGCAAATTACCCGTTGATGCAACGGATTATGGAACGGGGATTGATGCTTACGCCCTATCCTTACGATACGCCCGTAAGAAGCTTTTCGTACGAATACCGCAATAAGTTGTTAGCGGCGCTTGGGGAAAGCGTTTTGGTGCTCGGCGCAGGGGAAAAGAGCGGTGCGTTGATTACGGCAAAGTATGCCAAACAAATGCAAAAAAAGATATTCGCCCTGCCGTATGCACCGGGTACGGTTTGCGGCGCAGGCTGTAACGCGCTTATTAAAAACGGTGCGTATCTCACCGAAACGGCGGAAGATATTTTCGCCCAAACGGGCGTGGAACTTTCCAAAACCCAACAGCCAAGCGTGCCTACGCTGCGCGCGGACGAAGAGAAAATGCTTGCCGCACTGAAAGAGACGGGGGAAGAACATATTTCCGTTCTTTCTCAAAAATCGGGCGTGCCCGTATTCAAGGCAAGGTCGGTGCTTTCAGCGCTGGAAGTGAAAGGGCTTGCCGTCGGTGTGGGCGGTAACCGTTATTCGCCCGTATAACCGTATAAAAAGAGTAAAAAAATTTTAAGTAGATATAAAGGAACGAAGCATGGATTTAATTATCGTAGAGTCGCCTTCCAAGGCGAAAACCATTTCCAAATACCTGAAAGGTCAGTATCGCGTAGACGCGTCCGCAGGGCACATTCGCGATTTGCCTGTGCATACGCTCGGCGTAGACATTGAAAACAGGTTCGAGCCGAAGTACGTCAATTCCGAAGGGAAGGAAGACGTTATCCGTCGGCTTGTCGACGCTACCAAGCGCGCAGGTAAAGTATATCTTGCAACCGACCCTGATAGAGAAGGGGAAGCGATTGCTTGGCATTTGCAAACGGTTTTAGGATTGGACGAAAAGGGCGCAAACCGTATCGAATTCAACGAAGTATCGCCGCGCGCGATAGAAGCGGCTTTAAAAGCGCCCCGTCCTATCAATTACAATTTGGTAGACGCGCAACAGGCGCGCCGCGTGTTGGATAGATTAGTGGGATAT
The DNA here is from genome assembly GCA_045542595.1 of Candidatus Scatosoma sp. Taxonomy (GTDB): domain Bacteria; phylum Bacillota; class Clostridia; order Christensenellales; family Borkfalkiaceae; genus Scatosoma. The sequence goes on from JAZQLI010000030.1 coordinate 68,462, forward strand.
AAACTCTCTACTTTGCTCAATCATAAAATCGAAGATAAAAACGGAAGCGGAAAACGCACTCTTTCGGGCGGTAGAGTGCAATCGGTTGCGCTTCGTTTAATGGTGGAAAGAGTACGTGAAATTACGGCGTTCAAGCCCGAAGAATACTGGAATTTAACAGCAGAGTTGCAAGATATCCCTGCCAAGTTTGCGCCCTTTAAAGCGATGCTTGAAAAGCGCGGCACGAAGAAATACAAGCCTGCTTCCGCAGAAGAAACGGCAAAGGTATTAGATGAAATTTCGGCAGGGAAATTCGTAGTGGTAAAAGTGAAGAAAGCGGTTACCAAATCGCACGCGCCTGCGCCGTTTACCACGTCGTCGTTGCAACAGGACGCTTCGACGAAGCTGGGCTTTACCGCGCCCGAAACAATGACGCTTGCACAGCATTTATACGAAGGTATCGAAACGGAAAACGGCGACCATATCGCATTTATTACCTATATGCGTACCGACTCCGTTCGCGTTTCCAAAGAAGCGCAGGCAAAAGCGTTAGAACGTATTCGTAAGGTGTACGGAGATAAATACGCGCCTGAAAAGCCGAACTATTACGCTTCGAAAAAGGGCGCGCAAGACGCGCACGAAGCCATTCGTCCTATCGACGTGGAAATGACTCCTGAAAAGGCGAAAACGCTTTTGGATAAAAAGCACTATTCGTTGTATAAATTAGTTTACGAACGTTTCCTTGCTTCGCAAATGTCGGAAGCGCAATATAACAGTGCGCAAATGGAAATAGACAATAGCGGTTACATTTTCAAGGCAAGCGGAAAGGTGCTTTTGTTTGCAGGGTTTACCGCTATTTATCAAGACGTTTCTTCGAAAAAGGACGACGAAGATAACGTAGACGCGGCAAAACTGTTACCCGATTTAACCGAAGGGGATATTTTGAATTTAACGCATTTGCAAAAGGAGCAAAAATTCACCAAACCGCCCCTGCGCTATACCGACGCTTCGCTGGTAAAAACGATGGAAGAAAAGGGCATAGGCCGTCCGTCTACGTATGCTACCATTATTTCCAAACTGATGCAACGGTACGTGAAAAAGGACGGTAAATATATGTACCCCACGCCCATTGCGTACGACGTAGTGGATATGCTTGTAAAATGCTTTGTCGACGTTATGGATATCGGCTTTACGGCAGGTATGGAAAACCGCTTGGACGATATCGAAGACGGCGGTGTAAACTGGCGCGACGTCATCGGGGACTTCTATCCCGATTTTGAAAAAAATTTATTAAAAGCGTCTTCCTACGGAGACGAACAAACGCAAATCACTTGCGGCAAATGCGGTCATTTTATGCTCCGCAGAATGGGGAAATTCGGTAAATACTTGGCTTGTTCGAACTATCCCGAATGTAGAAATATCATCAGTGAAAACAAGGAAGAAATCTCTTCGGTGCGTTGTCCGAAATGCGGACAAAATATGGTGGTAAAAAGCGGCAAGTTCGGTCGGTTTCTCGCTTGTCCCAACTATCCCGACTGTAAATCCACCGCGCCTATGCCGTCGGACGAAGAACCCAAGCTTGCAGGCAAGTGTCCGCAGTGCGGCTCGCCTATGACGGTGCGCAAATCGAAAAAAGGCAAGGTATATTATAGCTGCTTGGGCTATCCCGACTGTAAATTTATGAGCTGGGACGTTCCCACGGGTGAAAAATGTCCGCAGTGCGGCGGAGCTATCGTGCTGTCGGCACGCGGTAATAAACGTTGCGATAATAAAGACTGTTCTTATCGCATTAAACCGGAAAAAGCGGATAACGACGGAGAAAAAAGTGCAGCGAAAGATACCGCGCCTACCTTCGTGAGTGCGTTCGAAGCGCCGCCGCTCATGGACGAACCTAACTATTTTGATAATTTGAACGATTTGGAATAACGGCTATGCAACAAAAAGAAGTGCTTGTTATCGGCGGCGGACTCGCCGGGAGCGAAGCGGCGTATTACTTGGCTTCGCGCGGAGTGAAAACAACGCTCGTCGATATGAAACCGCATAAATTTACGCCGGCGCACGAAAGCGCGAACTACGGCGAGCTGGTTTGTTCGAACTCCTTAAAAAGCAACGACGTATACGCCAACGCATGCGGACTGTTAAAGGAAGAGATGCGAAAGCTCGGTTCCATGGTTATCGCGGCGGCGGATACCACGAAAGTACCTGCAGGCGCGGCGCTTGCGGTGGACAGGGACGCGTTTTCGAAGTATATTACGCAAAAACTGCAAAATTGCCCTAACCTTACCTTGCAAAGCGAAGAAATTACCGCTCTTCCCGAAGTGGAAAAGGACGGGGACAGGTACGTGATTATCGCTACAGGGCCGTTGACTGCCGACGCGTTATTTGCCGATATCAAAGAAAAGACGGGCGGCGAATTGCATTTTTACGACGCGTCCGCGCCTATCGTTTCGGCGGAGAGTATTTGCTACGAAAAGGCGTTTACGGGGGATAGATACGGCAAGGGCACGGGCGATTATATCAACTGCCCTATGAACAAAGAAGAATATTACGCGTTCGTAGACGCGTTGTTGTCCGCGGAAAAAGCGACTTTGCACGCGTTTGAAAAGGGAGAAATTTTCGAAGGGTGTATGCCTATCGAAGTAATGGCTTCGCGCGGTAGAGATACCTTGCGTTTCGGTACGTTAAAACCGGTAGGGCTGTTCGACGAAGACGGAAATAGGCCGTACGCGGTGTTACAACTTCGCAAGGAAAACGAAAGTGGTACGGCGTATAATTTGGTGGGGTTTCAGACGAATTTGAAATTTCCCGAACAAAAACGGGTGTTTTCCATGATACCTGCCCTGCAAAATGCGGAGTTTTTACGTTACGGCGTAATGCATAGAAATACGTTTATTCACTCTCCGTCCGTTTTAAATCGCAATTTTTCGTTTAAAAATAATCAGCGGATATTTTTCGCGGGACAAATCACGGGCGTAGAAGGGTACGTGGAAAGCGCGGCAAGCGGTTTGCTGACAGCTATTGCGATATATGACGAAATACAGGGCAAGCCTGCGCGCGTATTCGACGATACCTGTGTATGCGGCGCTTTGCAAACGCATATCTCTACACCGAATAAAGATTTTCAACCGATGAACGCCAACTTCGGCATTTTAGCGCCGTTGCCTACGCGTATCAAAGATAAAAAACAACGGTACGCGGCTTTGGCGGAACGCGCCTTGCAAACGGTGGGGAAAATTTCCGCGCAATAACCAAAATAGGAGAAAGTATTATGGAATTTAGGGGTACAACCATTTGCGCCGTAAAAAAGAACGGCGTAACCGCAATCGCCGGAGACGGACAAGTTACGATGGGCGAATCGGTTATTTTTAAAAACACGGCGATAAAAGTGCGCCGCATTTTCGGCGGTAAGGTAATTTTGGGCTTTGCAGGCTCGGTTACCGACGCTTTTGCACTCACCGAACGTTTTGAAGGTATGTTGAATAAATTTTCGGGGAACTTAATGCGCTCCGCCGTGGAGCTTGCCGAGCTTTGGCGCAGCGATAAGTTGGGTAGAAAATTAGACGCAATGATGATTACGGCAGACGAAAACACGCTGCTCATTTTATCGGGCACGGGCGAAGTTATCGAACCGGACGAAGGAGTATGCGCTATTGGCAGCGGCGGCAATTACGCGTTGGCGGCGGCACGCGCACTCTATAAGGAAACGGACTACGACGCTCCTACCATTGCGCAAAAGGCATTAAAAATCGCTTCGGAAATTTGCGTATTCACAAACGATAATATTCGTTTGGAAACGGTGGGCGAGCCTATAACGGCGAAGAAAACGAAGAAAGGGGGTAACGAGTAATGGATTTATCTCCCAAACAAATCGTATATCAATTAGATAAATATATTATCGGGCAGGACGACGCGAAAAAGGCGGTGGCAATCGCTTTAAGAAACCGTTACCGTCGTGCGCAGTTGCCTGTGGAAATCCGTGAGGAAATTACGCCGAAAAATATCATTATGAAAGGGCCTACGGGCGTAGGTAAAACGGAAATTGCCCGTCGTTTGGCAAAACTTGTCAAAGCGCCTTTTGTGAAAGTGGAAGCCACGAAATATACCGAAGTGGGTTACGTGGGTAAGGACGTCGAAGGTATGATTCGCGATTTGGCGGAATGTGCCTACCGTTTGGTAAAGGCGGAAAAGGAAGAACAGGTAAAAGCCAAAGCTACGGCAGCGGCAGAGCGCCGTATTATGCGCGCGCTTGCCGAAGCGAAAAAGGACGAAAAGGGCGATACCGCGAAAGAAGTATGGGAAAATAACCTGCTTATCGATTTAAGAAACGGCTTATACGACAACTACGTTATCGAAATGGAAGTGTTGGATACGCCCCAACAAATGGAACTCGTACCCGGCGGCGCGGCAATTTCTATCGGCAGTATCTTCGGGGATATGTTAGGGCAAAAGAAGAAAAAACGCAAATTCTCTGTAAAGGAAGCCTTCCAAATTGCTATCGAAGAAGAATCGGGTAAGCTCGTAGACGAAGACGCCATTAAAAGTGAAGCGTTATACCGCGCGGAAAACGACGGTATCGTATTCATTGACGAAATTGATAAAATTGCAGGCAAGGGCAATCAAAACGGCGCGGACGTTTCCCGAGAAGGGGTACAGCGCGATATTTTACCTATCGTGGAAGGCAGTACGGTAGTTACCAAATACGGCCCTGTCAAAACCGATTTCATACTCTTTATCGCGGCGGGCGCGTTCCACGTTTCTTCGATAGAAGATTTGATTCCTGAATTGCAGGGTAGATTCCCCGTTTCGGTGGAATTGCATAGCCTTACGAAGGAAGATTTCGTGCGTATTTTAACGGAAACGGAAAATTCGCTCACTTTCCAATACGGAAAATTATTGAGCGTAGACAATATCGATTTGCAGTTTGACGAGGGCGCAATCGAGCGTATTGCAGAAGTTTCGGTAGAGTTGAATTTGACGTCCGAGGATATCGGCGCAAGACGTTTGAAGTCGGATCGTAGCCATGTCGTTCTGTGAGCCAAGGAGTTGGAC
>JAZQLI010000031.1:0-36195 GCA_045542595.1 Candidatus Scatosoma sp.
ACTTCATTTATATGACCACAATAAAAAGCTTTACCTTTTCTAAAAGCAACACGTGAAGCAAGCTTTGCCCAATAACCCATAATGCCTTTTCCCGGTGGCAAAAGATCTCTTCTTAACTTTACCCATTTATACTTAAATAAACATTTCATAAATTACTCCTAAAATGAAAAAAAGCCGATTTTCATCGACTTTCATACTCAAAAACAATATATTGTTGTTTTTTATTATATACTTTGTATATAATACTCATCTATAATTTACTACACATCCAATGGTATTAAACCCCTGTTTTGCTTATAGGTCGTGGGATAAACTTCTAAAACCCTTGAAAATAAAGGGATTTAGAAAATTCAACTTTTCGGGAAATATTAGGGTGTGTTATTCCCATATGTTGTGGGATAACCTTTTAAGCAATTTATAAGTAAAAATAAAATCCTATAATACTATTAAAAATAACATTATAGGATTATTTGGTTATGATAAGTTTATCCATTTCTTAATTACGTTGCCGCTTTCTATTTTTACTTTCCGTATAATCATCTTTCTAAAATATATCTTCAAATTTATATACTATACTTATATCGAATTTCTTATTGGGCGCAACTTTGTTGATATATACTTTACTTACTGCCATTCTTATTATCTCAAACTTGTCCACAGGAATATTTTCTATTTTAGACAAAAATTTTTGAAACCTTATTTGAAATATGCTTAGCTTTGTTTCATAATCGTTACTGTCCTCCAGTTTCAACTCGGTCTCTTTAATATCACATTGAAGTTTTTGCGAACGTTTATTATAATCATATTCCGATACTTTTCCATCAAAATACGCCTCAATAAGCCTTGCATACTCTTCGTTCAGAAGTTTCAATTTCTCTACTTCAGCTTGGACATTATATTTACCTCCGCCAAATAATTTCTCTTTAAATAAATTATAAAATCTTGTTTGGTCAAACTTAATGCATCTAATAATATTTATTACATCGGTATAAATTACATCTTCTATTTCTTTTGCTGGAATCGCATATTGTTGTCGGTTGTTCACCCTTAAAAAATAAATATTAGACGTAGGATATTCTTTACAACGCGCAAAAAATAAATGTTTTCTGCTTCCACGGTCTATCAATAACTTCCCAATATGGTCAAGTTTATTTTTTAATTTGGAATGCCCATCAATAACCTTTTGCGTCTTCCAATATAATCCCTCGTCTATTATCGCTAAATGAGTGTTTTTTAAAAGAATTTTTTCCGATTTTTCATGACGCACCCAATTTAACGAATGCCCACAATATTCATAATCCCGAGCGATCTCCCAAACTTTTTCTCCATTCCACAAACTAGACGGGTTTTTATTCAAAGGTTTTAACCCTAAAATCTTTGTCGCATAGTAAGACCTTGTAAGAATTCCTTCCGAATTAAATATATCTGCAACAGCAGTTGTTGTTAATCCTTGATTTCCTATCAAGTCAAAAACTCTTTTGACAATAGATGCTGCATACTCGTCCACCAGCTCATTTCGTTTCTCATCATACACGTAACCGAATTTAGGGTAATAATTTAAGTGTTTCGTCATAGCATTATGTGTACGTACTTTACGCATTTTCTTTTTAAAGTCGCGCAAATTATAGTCATTTACAAAATTTTTGAGGACAATCATATCATCCAAACCATTCATTGCGCTATCATATTTATCATCCACCGAAATCACTCGTATATTATATGCTGGGAATATATTTTCTATTAAATCCCCTACTCGATGCATTTTTCTTCCCAAACGTGAAAAATCTTTTAATAATAAAATTTGAAAGGAATGGTTTTCCATTTCTTTAAATACCTGATTCAACCCAGGTCTATCAAATACTCCGCCTGAAACCCCATCATCATAAAACACTTTATAAACGTAAATTTTATTTTCCTTTGCATAATTTTCCAAGAGTTTAATTTGATTTTCAATGCTACGAGATTCCGTTTTTTCTCCATCAATTTTATCTTCGTCTTCTCTGGACAATCTTGCGTAAATTATTGCTTTATCCATTCTCTAAAAATCCTTTTATTATTCCATCACAATCAAAATAATGAACCACCAAATATATTTCCCTGTTACGATTGGAATTATTGATAAACCTTGTTCTAACTACGATTCTTTTTATCAACCGCTGGACTATATAAGCTGAAGTCAAATTTCTCTCGTCCAACTCTTTCAGAATTTGTGTTAATTGTGTAGCCTTTAGTTTGTTTTGAGGGTTTAATCTTTCACTGTTAATTTGCCGTTGCAATGTTCTAATTTCATCTTCGGCAATTCCTTTTTCTCTATTATATTTTGCCATCAACATATTAAAAGTTGATACTGGAATCGTTCCTTTTACATTTTGGTCGAACAATTTTTCAATATAAACATCAATTTCTGCACTTCTCGCCTGTGCTTTTTCCAATTCGGACTCAACATCTGCTTCTATATACCTACCAGTTGAATCAAACATGGCTGCATAGGATAGAAAATCATCTTCACTAAATAGAATTATATTTTTTAATTCTAAAAGCTCTTTCGCAACTGCACTTTCCAACATTGCTTTTGTAATACTATTATTAAACTCGCAATCGGCATTATCACAATAATAACGATAATCGAATTGCATCTTTTTCAAATTCGTCTTTTTTTCCAAACGCATTAACCCGCCACAGTCAGCACAGTAAATCATTCCTCTAAATGGATTTTCACTAATGGGCACTTTTGCCCCTTGGGTAACTCTAAGCATTTTTTTTGCTTGCATCCAAGTAGCTTTATCAATTAATGGCTCATATCGGTTTTCAAAAATATAACAATCTTTATTCGTAAATCTTTTCTTATTTTTAAAACTTATTGATTTTGATTGAGCCGTTTTATATACCCCTAAATTTTCTTCTTTGACAAGAATATCGTGAACAGATGTGCTAGTCCAACGATACCACTCATATTCTGGCAAAGCTAATACTTTTGATTTTCGGTAATTATATTTTATTGCATTATAATACCGGGGTGTTTTAATTTTTTGGTCAGTCAAATAATCAGCGACCTTTTTCGTTGAACCTAATTCCAAAAATTTGCGATAAATCAACTGGACTATGGGTGCAGTTTCGGGATCAGGTATACGTTCATATTTTTCATTATAAGTATAACCAAAGACTGGAAAAACTGTGTTTCTCGGTTCACCTCTTTTAGCTTTATCATCCAATACTGAACGAATTTTTTTAGAAGTGTCTTTGGCATACCACTCGTTAATAATATTTCTAAATGGAACAAAATCATTGGTATCTTCTAATGCACTGTCATAACCGTCATTTAATGCTATATATCGAATATTATGCGCCGGAAAATATTCTTCCGTATATAAACCAACCTGTATATAATTTCGCCCTAAACGCGATAAATCTTTAGTGATTACCAAATCAATTTTTCCTAGTTCGATATCTTGAAGCAATCGCTGAAAATTAGGACGTTTAAAATCTGTACCAGAATATCCATCGTCGATATATTCCTCAACCATAAACCATCCTTTTTGTTTAACGTATGCTCTTATCATCTCTCGCTGCGTTTGTATAGATTGACTTTCTTCATTACCATCCTCACGCGACAAGCGATAATATCCTGCAACACGATACTTTTTTTCAAGCATTTTTTACCTCCTTATAATTTATAATTTCGGCTTTTTATTTTCACGCTGCTCCATTATATCTAATAATAAACTAACAACCTGCGTCAGTATCGTGTTTCCACCTTTCTCAAATTCTCGATGCACAAAAAATGTACAATCGCCTTGTTTATAACAAATTCCCTTCGTATTTCTTTCGTGCGTTTCTTCATAACACTCTTTTTCTACCATTGAACTCCTTTTGGACCATAGCTATTGAAAAACGCCTCAAATATTTAGTTGTTTGCTATAACAATAGCTTTCGTCCATTTTTTATTTAATCTTGGACAAGATTTAATTTATATATTATATAATGAAACTACATAAATTTAGAATACAACTCGCTTATCTTATTTATAAATTTTTGCAATGACACATTCTTCTTTTATAAACGGTTCTATCCAGCGCCTTGAGTCTATTGAATTCCCCTCGTTATCTCCTAAAACAAAACAACAGTTTTGGGGAACGGTATAGCTAACTCCATCAACCGTAATCGTTTCGCCTGCTGTTGCAGCAATGCGCTTGACTATCACGATTCCATCTTTCGTAAATACAATAATATCTCCTGATTCCAAATCGTCAAAAATTCTCGTCCCAAAAATCAAACTACCTTTCTTTAACGTCGGTTCCATCGAAGCCGTTGGTACATATCCAATAAAAAATACCGTTTTCATCAACACGAACACCATCGTTGCGACGAAAACGGGAATTATTAACCATTTATATTTTTTCAACTTGCTTCCCTTTTCTCCTCGCGTAATTTTCCGCGACTAATCAAGAGTTTCTTACTTTCGTCAATGACTTGTTGGCAGTAATATTCGCCCATAAGCCCGATATGCGCTTGGGATAAAGGTGCGCATACTTTATAAGCAAGCCACTGATAGGCTTCGTTCTTCGTCATCAGTCCCGACTTATGGATCATATCGAAATAACGATGTGCCATATTCCGCATTGCCCTAAGTTTACCATTCGCCATCGTGCCCACCGGTTTATTCGTTCCCGGAAGAACGCGTACGTATGCATCACATACAGGATAATTTCGACACACTAACAACATTGTTTTATGCACGTCTTCTTTATAAATTCCTTCCGCACTGCGAATCTCAACATTCCCGCCACAATACGGACATTTCATCATCTTTTGTTTTTGTCGTTTATTCTTTTTCATTGCGTCCTCCTTTTTTGAAATAAAAAAGCCGAAAGGCCGTAATTAATACAAGTCTTCGGGAATTCAGTCTCACCCGAGTATTGACTCTGTACTATATTACAGCCTTTCAGCTTAATGATTTGTATAAGGGTTTGCGGCTTGTGAGACAGTCGCAATGCTGTCCGTAACGGGTCCGCCGTTAGTTGTACCCGAGAGCCTGTCCGCCTAACCCTCGCTTGATTATAGTATAGCAAAAACAAGAAAATATGTCAATACTTTTTTATAAATTTTTCAAAAAAAATCGTAAAAAAGCCTTTATTTTCAAGGGTTTTTGCGCAAAGTCAGTCTTGGAGATTTTTCACCGTTTCCAAGACTGACTTTTGCTTTTTGACCTTAAAAAACCTTCTTCTTTTTCAATACAAAGAACACGATTCCACCAACAAGCGCAACGCCGCCAATGGCAATCAAAGCAATGGTCGCACCGCTGATTGTCTTCTCAATTTCAAAAGAATACTCGTTAAAATTACCACACTCGTCCGTTGCAACAACCTTATATTTGCCCGCTGCTTTTAAGATGTCACCGTGCTTATAAGAAATTTCCTTACCGTTCAAATACACCTTGACATCAGCGGTTTCGGAAATATCTGTAATCGTCACACTTTCCTTGGTTACGCCGCCGTTTTCAACGCCGTTCAAGGTAAGCGTTGGAGCAGTAGCGTCAATCTCAACTGTAAAAGTATAAGTCTTTCCGTTGACAATTACACCCACTTCATGAACACCTTCTTCAAAGAGTTCCAACGTGCCGTAATTCAAACGTTTTTCCGCACCATTCATAACGACCATTTCAAAACCATGCATGTCGTCAAAATTGTGCGTAAACGCATTTTGTTTCGGTTCGATAATAATGAAGCTAAAACTTTCCGAATTGCCAAGCAAATCTTGGATCGTTACATTATACTTCCCTGGTTCAGTAAGTTCTGCTCCCAACGCATAATCTAAAACCGCATCACCTTTCGTCATACTGATGAACACCTCTTCATTCCCTGTAATGGTAACAGTATTCGCTAAACCCTTATCGTTGACATTTACGGAATAGTCCACCGTTTTATCAATTATAAAGGCAACCTCGTTCATATTATTGGCGGAATCGGTAATTCTAACCACGTACGAACCCGTTTCTACAATTTCCATACCAGATACGTAATCGCCGACTTCTTTACCGTCTTTATACAGTTTCGCTAAAAACTCCGTTTCAGTATAATGTACTCTTACGTTCGTCTGCGTTTTTCCCTGCATCTTGACGCCTTCCAACAAAAGCTCTGGGCCATTCGTATCAATTGCAAATTCATACGTTTCCATAAAGCCGTCGTAATTCTCGAAAATGAGAACGTATGCGCCGTCTTCGATAAGTTCCGTGCCCGACTTATATTCTAAAACAACACCATCTCTCCAAAGCGATACCTTCGCCTCGTCTTCCCAAGTAAACGTTACACTCCCGTTCGTATAACCGCCATCTTCCACACCGCTTAAAACGCCGTGCGGCTTTTCCTGAACGTAATACGTTTCTACCGTAATCGCATCAATCCCCGTACGGAACTCATCAGTAATCACCACACGGTAACTACCGCTGGTTCGGAATACATACTTCAAAGTATCCAAGGAAATCAGCGTACCGTAATCATCCTTGGATAAGAGCATCCACGTTTCACCGTTATCCGTGGATTTATAAATCTCCAACGTTTGGATATGCGATTCATCATCCGTACTCTGCGTAATATTGAGGTTAAGCTTTTTATCTTGTACGCGCTCTTCAAAAGCCGCTTCAGGCGCAAAACGTGAAATCATCAATTGAAACGTTTGAGATTCTCCGAAATGGTTAATCGCCACAACAGTATAGCTACCGCTTTCCGTCAGTTCTACAACGTCGTTCAAATGATAGTTTCCGAGCAAGTCACCGTCCTCATTATAAATACTAAACATAGCAAACTCGTCGTTCTCATCTTCAATAAATATCTTGATCGTCTCTTTGAAACGATAGACTCTATCGTAATACACCACGAGATTACTATTACCTTCACCTGCCGTATAACGGATATCCGCTGCACGACGCACAACGGTTACATTATAATCGCAGGTATTGCCCCACTCGTCAAACACGGTTAAAACGTGCTTGCCTTCGCCTTCGTAAACAGTGCCGATAAATTCTTCCCCATCCACTAAACACCCGATATTCTCGCAGAGCTTGATGCTGTTTGCCAGCACACTCCGCGAATCGGAATAACTGAACAGGTTTTCGCCGTCGGCAATCGGCGCATACTCTTTTTCCCAATAATAGTAGTGTTTGATATTCACTTTCGCATACTGAGCAATAACCTCATCCAAACGCGCTTTCGTGAAATACGCTACCTCTTCATCGAGAACACCGCTTTTCTTATAAATAAAATACGTTCCGTTTACCGCATTCACGCTATCTACGCTATCCATAGCGATACCCGTATCCCAAGACGTATTATGCCACTCGCCTGTTCTCACAAACGACAGTTCTCTTGCGACAGCAAACGCAAACGCGCTTTCATAACTTGCAAACGTATAATAGTTGCCATTCGCGTCATGCGCTTCATAATACTCTTTTTGGAAAGTCTTTGTTAAAACGTTAGGTTTCGTAGAGACGAAACTCGTTTCCCATACGTTCCCTGCCGCGTCCGTACATACTACTTCATATTTACCCGTGTCCATCGTATATACGGTCTGGTTTTTCGTGTAAGCTTTTCCGTTAATCGTTACGGAAACCACGGGTGCATATACGTTCGAATCTCCGTCTATCCAACGAAGCACGACGTCGCCGTTCGTCCTGCCGTCCTTAACGTTCTGTAATTCAAGCGTTTTTACTGTACGGTCGATTACAAGCGTGTAATATTCAGTTCTCGTACCAGACTCTGTTTCACCGTAAAATACGTATTTCCCAGGTTTATAATATTCCATTCCTGAAATATATTCCGAGAATGTATCTTTATCGGGAGTCTTCACATAGCAGGTTGTTGCATCACACTCAAAGCGAATATGAGCCCCGTTTGTATAACTGTTATTTCCGATTTGATTATCATCAACATACAACTGCGCCGCAGGAATTTGTCTATCCAACGTTATCGTATACGTTTGCGATGCATTCCCTGCTCTATCAACTGAATAGAAGTAATAAACACCCTCTGCCGTGAACTGCGTTCCAGAGGTATAGCTCACGTACGAGCTTGCCCCAGGTTTCTTTACGTAAGTATTCGCTACACCGTATAAATCATATGGCACGAATTTAATATACGAAGCATTGGTTGCCGTCCCACTTGAAACAGCAGAACCGCCTGCATACAACGTACCCGTAGGTTTGGTCTTATCCAACGTAATATTTACCGTTGCTGTGGCGTTACCGCTCTTATCTACAGCATAGAAATAATACAAACCCTCCGTCGCGAGCTGGGTACCGCTTGCGTAATTGGAATAGTACGACGTATTCGGCATCCTTACGTAGCAATTTTGAAGTCCTGCGGAACTGTCGCTGACTACGTATTTCACGTATTCCGCATTTGTATAAGAACCACTTGGTTTACTTACCGTACCGCCATACAGCGTATAGCTTGGCGCACTCGTATCATAATACACCTTGTATTCTTCCGAGTAGTTCCCTGCTCTATCGTATGAACGGAAGGTGTGCAAACCTGTTCCCGTTACGGCTGTTCCTGAAGTATACGAACTCCATGTCGTCGCACCAGGTTTCTTATATTGATAGCCTGAAACACCGCTACCCGAATCGGTCGCTGTGTATTTGATTGCACTGTTCGTATAACCACCGTTTGCAACCGTTGCCCCATTCGCGTTCGTTACTTTACCAACGGGTAAAACCGTATCTAAATAGAAACTCACCGTCGCGTTCGTGTTCCCTATATAGTCTTCCGCATATGCGTAATACCAACCGTTCGTCGCACTCGTGCTTACCGTATACGAATTAGAATACGTATTGGAATAACTGCTATAATTCGGACTCTTATAGCGGATACGGTATACGCTTCGATTATCCGACGCAGTATAAACGACCTGTTTGTTGGTATAACTACCGCTACTAATCGTCGAACCACCCGCCTTCAAGGTATAGCTCGGCGCATCCACATCAACGATAAAACGATAAGTATAAGTGTACGTAGTAGTAATCCATAAGAATCCCACCTCTTCACCTGTGTACTTCAATTCATACTCACCGCTCGGCAATGAAGCGGAATACATCGTCATATCGCCACTGCCCGACAAAGATTTGCTTACGTACAAATAATCGTTTCTGTATAACTTAAACGATTTATGGTCAATATCGCTTGCATCGATATAAAAATTATACGTAGACCAATTCGTTACCACGTCTTGTCCAAGCGAACTGGAACCGCTGGTTGAACTGCCGTACATATAAATCTTGAAATTGCTCGGACAACCGTTAGAGTTTTTATCCCCGTCGTTCGTTGTGCCGACCGTCAAATATTTAGACGTCGTGTAGGTAAGCGCCGAAGCCGTTTCCGTAGATAAACTACCAAGCGCACCTGCTCCCAACGCCATAAATGATAAGGCAAAAAGCCCTGCTGTCAAAAACTTTTTCTTTCTTCCTTTCAATCTACTGTCTTCTCTCCTTTTTGAATTTTGATACTATATAAATGATACTGTTTCGATGATTACAACGTCATCGATGCGTGGGTAATGATACCCCAAATCCGATTACTTTTCTCGTCAATACCGAGAATTTGCACCGTTGCTCTTGCCCCTTTCATCGGTCTTCCCCGCGCAGGGAACCTACAAAGACAATCCACCCCACCGTCCAACGCGACGAATACGCCGTTCTTGTCTACCATACTCACCGTGCCGACGTATCGGTTGCCAACGCTATACTTTTTCAGCGCAAACTCATACGGATTGACGGTTGCTTGCTTGACAGACGCTTGGATTTTGATATTGTTCATATCCTTGTTATCTACGGAAAGAATCTTCACAATAACCCTATCGCCCGTCTTAAACCCCGACATAGCATTTCCTATACGCTGATAACTCAGTTCTCGCAACGGTACAAACGTTTCTACGCCGAACACGTCAACGAAGATACCCGCACGGATAACGGATACAACTCTTGCTTCTGCTCTTACCCCCTCATGCACGAGCGCGCCTACACCGCCACGATAAAAACGTTTACGTTTAGCTTGCATCGCGTCTAAACGGCTTGCAATAGCTATCATATCATCGTAAAAGATACTATTTACAACGTAGTCCACTTCAGCACCCAAACGCCGCGTTACAAGATAATGGTAGGAATCGTTCAGAGTTCGGCCTTCAACTTCTTCAGGCTTGTCCACCATATCCTCTGCGGGAATCACGATTTTAAATACCCCGTGATACAATACTGCTACGCTATCGTGTCCTTGAAAATCTCGTTCTACACCTTGTACCTGACCCGTCATGATTTTATCCGACTTTAACGATTCCGTTAAGTCAATCAAATCGTTCTTGGCTTTGTCCGCGTCCGTTTCCACCGTACGCCTTGCGTCAATAGACATAACAGCAGGACCGCCTCTGCTTCTTGCTCTACGCTTTCCGCCACGCTTTTGTTCTTTCGGTTGTTTTTCCGTCAAAATCGGTTCTTCCGCTTTTACTTCGTCTTTCAAAACGTCGTCCCGCTTTTCAACAGTTTCCTCTTCTTTGGGCGTTTCTGTTTCTTCAACGATTTCAATCTCCGGCGCAACGTACGGTTTTTTCTTGGATTTCGTCGTTTTCTTTTCCGTTTCTTCGCTTTTAAGCGGTTCCTCCACTTCCGCTTGCAGCGCTACTGCACTTTCGCTGGTTGCCTGCTCTACTGGCTCAACCAACTGCTCGCCCGTTTCGGGCAGGTTTTCTTTTTTGGTCATGTTTTTAACCCTCCTTTAATTTTTTTAATATAAAAAAGTGCTATTTTTAGCACTTCCCTTTAATGTGTTATTAGGTATGCAATACCGTTCACTAAATATGGCATTGCCACCAAGATACCAAAGATAACCACCAAACCGATTACGTAGTTCTTTATCATTTGGTTTGCTTTTATCTTATCTTCGTTACGGTACGCTATGATAACCGCAATCCCCATCGCTATACTCCATACGCCTGCCGTGGATAAAAACACCCATATCATATACGGAGAATATTCTTCGTAGAGATATTCGATATAACTAGTCACGACTTCGTATTGATTTCCTTTATCTTCGCTATACGAATATCCGCATTCACTACAATCATAATGCCTTGTAACCGAACCGTTGGTTTCTGTGTCAGTAATAACGAATTTATGTTCCAAACACGGAATTACCGTTGTGTATTGCTGTCTGCAATTCTCACAGGTATGTGTTCGTAGCCCTTGCGTACTACAAGACGAAGTTTTTGTTACCGCACTCGTATAGCTATGTCCTAACGCGTCTTGTTTTTCTGTGATATAGTTATATTCACAAACCACGCATATATGGTTAATACCACCAGGCTCGGTACAAGTCGCCATAATTGTTATTTCAGTATAATCATGTCCTAACGCCAAAACATAATCAGTAGCATAATCATCTCCACAAACAGAACAAGTATGTAACGTATAACCTTTTTCCACGCAAGTTGGGTCTATAATCTCTTCTTCATAATAATGTCCGTGCGCTACTACAAAATCCGCCGTATAACGGCTCGTACATCTACTACAATCGTATATGGAATAACCTTGCAAGACACACGTTGGCGCTACCACTTCTATCACATAATCGTGACCCAACGCATCAACAACGTTTGCAACGTATTCGTTATCCGCACAAACCTTACAATTATAAATGGAATACCCGTTTGCAATACAAGTAGGCGCAACGACCTCCCTTACGTAATTTGAATGCCCAAGCGGTGAAACCATATCCGAAATGAATTCATTTTCCTCGCAAACTTTACAATTATAAATGGAATACCCGTTTGCAATACAGGTTGGTTCAACCACTTGCTTTACATAATTTGAATGTCCAAGCGGAGAAGTATAATCATCGTCGTACGTACTCGTACAAGAAATACACCCATACGTCGTAAAACCTTGCAAAACGCACGAAGGTGGCGTAACCTTTTTTATCTCATAAAAATGTGTAATAGAAAAAGAATACTCTGCTGAACGATTCGTCGTCGTATCTTTTAATATGAACTGGTAATCCCCTTCTACGGTAATCCAAGTGTTTTTTATATACGTACTACCATTTAACGTTGCTTTATAATTAGTAATATTCCAGGAAATTCTTACATGGTTATCCACTGATGTTGTCTCAACAATGTACGACGGTAACGCAACTTTAAGATCTATACTTTTTATATCTGATCTATTCCCAAGTGAATCTTCTGCGTACACATAATAAATACCATCAGGAGATGTTATCGGTATGTTAACTGATGAAGATGCTTTCGTATAAGCGCTTGCTCCTGGAATCTTATAATAAATAGACACATCTGAATATGTGTCTATTGCTTTAATCGTAAATCCTTTGTTGATTGTACTTCCCCATGAAGCTTCAACGCAAGTAAGCGTCGGTGCGCCCGTGTCCCTTGTAATTTTATAAGTATCCGATACGTTTCCTGCCAAATCGACAAAGTAAAATGATGTTAAACCGTCTACCGCGATTTGGCTTCCATTCGTATAAGTCGTTTTTGTACCGCTTGGATTCGTCATATAGATTGTGCCTACACCCGAATTCCCGTCGGACGCCACGAACTTGATATAATCCGCCTTTACGATTGCTCCGTTTGAAACACTCAAATTTGCAGCATACAAAGTCCCCGTCCCCTTAACAGTATCGAGTATAACAGACGTAACATTGGATATATTCCCGCATTTATCTACCGCTCGGAACTGGTATTTCCCGTTAGTAGCCGATGCCGTAATCAGAGTCCCTGATGTATACGTGGCCCAAACCGTCGAATTCGGCGTTAAGTACTGTAAATAACTGATACCACTTGAGTTGTCAGATGCAGAATACGAAAAATCATAATTTACAGCCGTTTCCGAAATTACTCCCCCTGAACCATTTTTTAGAGTCCCAACAGCAGCAGTGTTATCATAAAATACATACCCGTACTCGGATTTATTTGATTGATTATCAACAGCATAAAAGGTATAGAGCCCATTGGTACTCCCCGTTGATATAGTTTTCGACATACCGACACTCGTAAATGAACTTGCGCCTGGAGCTTTCATGTATATTGTGTTCACACCGCTTCCACCATCCGATGCAGATACCGTAAATGCTGCATTTGTATATTTCCCCGCCGTTGACGACGACGTACCGCTTAACACGGGAGCCGTTGTATCAATCTTAAACGATGTCGTCAATGTTATGCTCACGTTTTTTTGTGTCTGGTTTGGATAAGATGAAAAATAATCCTTTGCACTCCATGATACAGATAAAGTATAACTCCCATCCGCAAGCGTACCTGAATATAATGCTGTACTTAGAGTTTTGTTTGCTAAAGCAGTGTTATTAACGACTAACGCGCCTGTTGTATTACTCGTTAATTTACATGCAGTTATCAAGGAAGTCGTACCACTCGTGCTTGTGGTAACATCTGCTATTATATTTAAGGAATTAAAATTAAAATACTGCCCTTTTGTAGCTGTTGCCGAACCAGAATAACTCGTTCCATATATCTTTAACGATATTGTTCTAACCGTATAAGTACCAAAACTATAACTTGTAACGTTTGTATCAGATACGGATGTTGGTTGATTCATTCCATATGCTCCATATGAACCAGAGTAGTCAAACGGCATAGTATAATAACTTGTTGTCGCTGCAGAAGCTTTACTCGCTTCTAAATAGTCCCAACCAAATAAGCCAAAAATGCAAAACAATAACGATAATAAAGGAATACACATCCGTCTTATCGATCTCTTTTTTATCAAATTAATCCACCCCCTATTTCCTATCATCAAACAATCCTTGCATATACTCACCCGTCGTTACCCGTATTCTCGTGCGAAGTTCAGAAGAACCAACAAAAAATGCTTGTCCCGTGATTGCCGATAGTATCATTCGTTGCTCATCCAAGTTAAACCCGTCCCCTGCTTTGTAAATATCCAAAACATCTTTCATATCGGGAGCCGAGAGTTTAAAAATGAACATATACTGACTGTTCTTGATAATCGCGCTCGTCTTACTACGCAATTCCTCGTTTGCATTCCAGTCCGCAATATTCTGCGTCGCTGGAATAAACGAACCGTTGTATTTACGGATACGCTTACTCATCGTATAGAAGAAATCAAGCGCAATCGGGAACTTAGCGTCAATGAAACAGTGCGCCTCGTCCACGATAACAAGCGTTCTTATGTTCTTACCGTTTCGATTTGCCTCACGTGTATTGATAATTTCCTGCTCAATAAATCTAAATACAAGCAACATCTGGGCATTTGCCACGACGTTGTTCTTATTCGCAAACAACGATTGAAAACAGAAATTGATAATGCTGTTATTCACTTCAAGCGTCGAAGGCGAGTTCCAGATATCCGAATATCTACCCGTAACAAATTTTTGCAAATACAGCTCCGCCGTCATAAACTCACGGTTTGATACGTGCTTCATCTGTCCGTTATCCCGATACAAATACAAAGTATCCAACAAATCCTTGAACAACGGAAATTTCTCGGCGGGTAAGTTTGTACAATCCGTTTTATCCGTAATACCTTTCCGTTTATACGTTTCTATCGCAAGGTTATTAACAAGCTCAATAATATCGCTCGGCGCGCCTTCCAGCACAATTTTGAAAAAGGATTCTAATACCTTCAAATGCGTATTAAACGTTGTCTTCGGATCGGCAACCGTGCCGTCTTCCGTTAGAATATTATAAATATGGAACGGGTTTATTTTACCGCTCTGTGCGCTACCGACGTCGATATTTTCCCCTTGCAAATTCCTTACAAGCGCAAGATATTCCGCCTCGGGGTCCGCTAAAATAATTCGGGTATTATTCGACCATTCGTTAAGAATAAGCGATTTCAAGAAAAACGACTTCCCGCTACCCGATTGACCAATTACCATTGCGTTGGAGTTTTGGTACAAGCTCCCGCGTTTCCAAATATTCAAAAACAACGGCGAACGATTTTCCATATTCTCACCCAGCATAAACCCGTTTTCATCCATTACACTGTTTCTTACAAACGGGAACACCGCAGCAAGCGATGAACTATTGATACCATTCTCGTAATTAGTAAGTTTCGTTTCAGGTGATACACATGCCGAGTCAAACCCGTTCGTTTGCAAGCCTGAAAGTAACGTTGTCTTAAAATTCCCCGTTTGCAATGCACGCCTCGCAACTCGCTTATAATTCGGGTTATCCAAATAATTATACGCCGTTACTGTAAGCGTCACGTCGAGCAAGGATTCGTTTTCCGCCTGTAAGCTATCGAGAAGCGCTATCATCGTGTTGCGATGAATCTGCGCCGTATTCGCTTCACTCGCCTGCTCGCTTGTGATTTGCTTTACTTCCATATCCCCGATACATTTGTCGATACGCCGGATAGCTTTTGTTTTATCAACCGGTTGCATGTGTAAAACAACTTTCGTGTTCGGGATATTGAATATCCCTGCTCCCCAAGCGTTCTTTACCCGAAGCGGATATTCCGATATCGCCATTACCGACGCTTCGATACCGTCTATGGTATACCGATTGCTCTTAAACTCTAACGATTTCGGTTTCGTCCAGTCCAAAAGCTCTTCTTCGGGAATGTCGTAAACGGTACGTTCGTCAAAGTTTCTGAAATTACAGTATTTTAAGAATACCGCAACCTGCCGATTATCCAAAATCTGCGTTGCTAAACCACATTTATTGATTTCGGATGAGATATTGCTTGCCGTGTTCTCTAAGTCCTGCTCGCCACGTCCGTAAACGACGAAATAAAACTGGGAAACGTATTGCTTGTAGATATTATTGATGTCATCCACCCTATCCAAGCGTTCCTGTAAAATCCCTATCCTCGCATCCTTCTGTTTACTTGTACCAGCGGATTGTTTTTCTTCGTTCAACCGAGCAAACAAGTCTTCAGAGTATTTATCCAGCTTCATAGGTCTGTCTATTTTCACTATATCCGCCGATTGGTTTTCTTCCAATAGTTTCAATGCGTTCGCAAAATATTCAATATCTATATCCTGCTGAATTTCCGTCTCAATCTTAAAATTTTTCTGACCGATTTGGATAACCCGACCGTAATACCCGTTTTTATATACAAGCAAACCGTTCTCTTTAATTTCCTTGATATGGAGCTTATCGTCTATCTTCTCTTTTTCTTTCTTCGAGTTCTCGTCAAAGCGTTTCCGTGAAAATAAAAAGCGGATATTTTCCGCTATGTACGAATAGAAAATCCCATCGCCCGTTGGCATAAACATCACAAGCGATACAAGCCCTAATACAATGGCAAGCCACCATACGCTTGCGGTTATACATACGAATATCACCGCAAACATCATAAGCGCCAGTAGAATATCTTTCATCGAATAACATTTCCAGACGTTATTCCTTACCTTTATCTTTCTTGGTATAATCCGCAATTTTAACCTCCTAACCCTTCGTGTTCTCTTTCGATTTCATCGCCCACGTATCTGTTTGATTCGTAGTACGGCAAGTCCACCTTATTTGTGCTTCTTACGCTATATTCGCCATACCGATTCCCACGGAATACGTTTTTAAGCGACTGCACCATTGCCAAGCCCGCTTTTCCGCCAACAAACTTATCTCCCGCAAAAAGCCGAGAAAACAACGCTTGTCCAGCGGGAATAATCATTGTACCGCCAAGCATCATTACGATTTGAAATAGATGATTCGTCGTATCAGAAAAGCCGTCTATTTGGATACGCGTTGCTATCGGTAAAATTAAAGCAAACAAATTAACCGCTATCACCGTTCCGTAAGCAATAATGATTTTACTGATAAACGACTCACTCCAAGCCCGAAACCGTGCGCCGTCGTCAAGCGGTAACGTGGACATAAAAAGTGGCATCGTCACGTACATAAACGCAAGCTCGTACACCCGCTTTGCGAGCCGAATAGCCGCTATTACAAGCGAACCGCCGACTACACCTGATATAATAAGCGCAGGAAAATATAAAAACGTATCTGGATTGAGCATACCGTTATATTTCCAAGCCATCGGGAAATCCCCAAACGCTGCGCTTTGCTCGTAATCGCCTAAAAGTTCCCTGACCGTTATCGTTTGAATATCTATTTCTGCAATGCTATACCCGCTCAACCAATCGGAAACACAAGCGTTGAAAATACTTTCGGATAAGTTTACCGTCATATCCATATCGAATATCTTTGCTAATACCTGCAAAAGCGTACCCACGACCGAAATTCCCAAAACAACAACCAATAGCATAATAAGCGTACCGAGTATCGCCAAGAAAAACTTACCGAGTATTGTGGAAACACTACGGCGGTTTGATACCATATTCTTAGCTAACGACACAATAGCAAACACACACGAAAGCCCAATAGCGAGAATGAACATACACCAAAATATCCGCCCGACAATCGAATCGCCGAACAGGATTTCAACGATATTCATTTCTTGTCCTCTATATTCAAAAGATTGTACGCCTGTTAATACCGAAAATAGATTCATAAATCCGTCTATGGCTCTAAGAACCCATAGGAAGACCTGTAATATAATTTCTTGAAAAAAAATTAGCATAGTTCACCTACCACGCTATCCAAGAAGACAAGCCTTTAATCAGCATCGGCGCGGCTACCGCTATCACAAAAACAACGATAATGCCGATGATAAGGCTCTTGACCATACCCCGTGCATTGATTTGTTCTTCCTTTCTTCTTGCCACAGCTATTCTTATCCCGATGACTGCGCCCCATACGACAACGACCGCTGCGCCTGCCATTATGATATAGGTCCAGAACGAATCAACCAGCTCTTCTATTTTCGTTACAATCTGTTTGAAACTGTTCTCCGTTTTGATACGCTGTCCAATCATTAGCGCTATTTGCTCATTCGTATAGTCCTCCACAAGCAAGGTATCGTATGCGGCGTGACGAGGCGTTGCATAAGCAATATTCCCTTCCGCGTCTTTCGCATAAAAAATATAGGCCAATTCCATCGTTCCCGCTTGATCAGGGATATTGATAATACCGCATTTCAAAATTTTTCCCTCATTCGTTGACGCTGGATTTCCTACCGTTAAAATAGAAAGTGAGTCTTCCATACCAATTGCCGTATATTCTTCGATATAATTCCCTGTAATCCCATAGCGTTCAGCAAACCACCTTGGGAATACTACTACACCGTATTCAAAAGACGCATCGTATACCGTATCGGGAATATAAAAACACCCGTAAATATATTTTCCGTCTGTTTCGTTTTCCCCTTTTTTAAACGTTACAAACGTCATATTTTCAATTACCGTTTCCACCGTAATCGGTTCTTCCGTTTCCTCCGCACTTACATTTATAGGCGTTGACACCGCAAAGAACGACGTTATTATTGATAAAATTATCAATAAAGCCACAAGAATTGGATTTAGTTTTTTTTGTTTGATTTGTTCCATAGCTCCTCCTTTTTACCAAGCAACCCAAGCAGACAATCCGTTTATAAGCATAGGCGCCGCTACTGCAATCGCAAACATCACGATTATCCCTATCACAAGGCTTTTTAACATTCCGCGAGCATTGATTTTTTCATCGTTGCGTTTTGCAATAATTACACGGATACCGATATAGCTTCCCCATACCGCCACAGCACCTGCCATTGCAATAATTACGTATTTCCAAATTGAATTAACCAGTTCAGCAATTTTATCTACAATGGTTTTGAAACTGTTTACCGTTTCCATTTTACTTTCCACCATTTCGAGCAGTTCCGCATCCGAGAAATCTTTTGCGTCGAGTGTGTTATAAGCCGCGAACTGCGCTTTGGCATACTCTATATTTCCTTCTGCATCCTTCGCATAAAAAATAAAAGAAAACGTTCTTTCTACGTTCTGATCTAATATTTCCGCTATACCGAATTTATAAATCTTACCTTCTACGCCTTCCAAACCACCCGTAGCGTCTATAGACATTATCAATACGCCTTGTTCTTCTGCTTTTTGAAGATAATCGCTCTTTAAGTCAAATCTATCCCCATAGTCTTTGGGGAAAATTACGCAACCGTAGGTATATTCGCTCTCATGAACCGAGTTTGGCACATAAAAGCAAGCGAACATAGACCGTTTATATTTCGACGTTATATCACTTTTTCTAAAAGCCACAAACGTTGTATTCTCAATTACTGTTTCCAACGAATGCGTTGCTTCTTCCCCCGTTTCTTCCGCACTCGCGCTCATTATAGACACGGGCATAAACATTGTGAGGCAAAGCAACAAAGATAAAAGCAATAACAAAATAGGATTTGTTTTCTTCTTTATTTTTTCCATCTATACCTCCTACTTAAAAAATTCAAGGCGGTAAGCACTTCACACCTACCGCCTTGCCGTTATATAATTGTTGTTATGCGATAAGCGCTACCGAAGCCGCTGCCGCCGTTTCCGTACCTGCCCAAGCCGCCAAGCCGTTGATAAGGAGTGGCGCGCCCATTGCGATGACAAACATAATCACGATACCGATGATAAGGCTCTTGACCATACCGCGTGCGTTGATTTTGTCTTCGTTGCGATGCGCAAGTGCGATTCTGATACCGATATACGCGCCCCATACGACGACTACTGCCGCCATAGCAAGGATTATGTAAATCCAGAAAGAGTTCATGAGTTCATTGAGTTTCGTTACAATACCCTGTAAGTTTTCATTCAGGGTTGCTGCTGCTAATAAATTTTGCATATTTTTTAATCTCCAAATAATTATTTTTTTCCGTTTTAATCCGAAACGGATAAAGAATCCCAAACCGAATATCTCGGTTTCACGTTTTGCCTAATACCTGCCGTTTTATTGATTTATCACATCGGACTCACCTCCCCACATAGAAATCAGGAGAAAACTTTATTAAAAATCACGCTGGAATAAAGTAATATCATACACGCTTTCCATTACTTCTTCCAACCCAATTTTCTTCACCTTAGGCTCGGTTTCGTCGCCGTAGTCGTATAAAACAAAAGACGTAAAAATCGGTTTTAAGCCCTTAATCGACGTTACTACCACGTCTTCTTCCTTTGCCCTGTCCAACACACGCGGTTGGATCATAGCGAGCGGCGTTTCGAGTTTACTCTTCGGGAGACTTTGATTATCCTTGCAAAGCTCGATATACTCAGTTTCCTTACCGTTGCCGTGGAACCAGATTTTTTCATCAAACCATGTGGAAATATCCGCCGTTAATTCTTCATACCGGTCTTGAAGCGTTTTCAAATTGTTCAATTCCATAATAGCGTCAAGTTTTTTATCCTTGAGCGCAAGTAAGAACGGCTCGTATAAACCCAAAGGCAGGTTATCTTTCACAAAGAATTTTGCATTTGCGTCCATTTGCTCTTTAAAACATACCTGCTTTAAGAACAGCCTTGAAAGCCGTTCCTTGATGCCCGTTTCCGTAGATAATTTGATAAATACAGCGTACGGTTCCCTTGCTTTCTTTTCAAAGGCATTTTCCCCGCTTACACTCAAAAGCAATAACTCGTCATCTAATTCTTTTGCATAGTTATGTACGATATCCATGGCCGATTTCAAAGCCTTTACGTCCGCAAAAACGTCTTTGACCGTCATCTTTGCAAGCGAGTATTTCGTGCGTTTGGAAATTAGATATTTCCGAAGCTGTTCGGTATCCGCCACGCCCTTTTCCATTGCACTATAAAGCGAATATAAATTAAACTGCCCGCTTTCCATTTTTCCGTTTACGTAGTCTTCTGTAAATGCTACCATAATCCCAAGCACAATTGTCTTTGCGTCTTCTTCCGCCTCTCCACCTTCGTATTTAGGAAGAATTGCGTCGAGCAAAGACTGGATATGCCATACAAGCTCCGATTGCATTACCTGCAAACGTTCGCGCGCTGCTTTATACGTTTGGAACGTTTCGCCTGCGCCTTGGTATTTTCCGTCTTTACTCTCTAACCCGTTTGTAAGCTCTTTGATTGGCTCTATCTTTTCAAGTAGCGACGTAAATGGGTTCCAATTATTGACGAATTTGGGGTTATCGAAGTCAATATCCATTAAGGAATACCCAGATTCTTCAAAGCTTACGTTGTAGTTGTTGAGCACTTCTTTTTGAGTATCGAAGATGAAAAGCGTAGGTTTGCTTTTATCCGATTGCCATTTATCTAAGTTAAAGCCCAAGTGCGCTTTCGCCGTTGCGCCTTCACTACAACCCAATAGCGCCGTTGCTTTTGCGTTTGATACGATACCGCTTACGCCTTTTGACATTTCTTCTACGCCGATAACGTGCCCCACACTGCTTGTCCCGGTCTTTGTCCAATCGGTAAGCTTAAACCCAAAACGTTTAAGTTGTCTGCTTTCTAACCAGAACGGCTTTTCTTTCGGTTCTTCGTTATACGATTTCATATATCCGTACACCCCCTTAATGGAATAATATCCCGCCATCAAAATACCGCCAATACTAAATCCTATCATCCAGTACCTTGGCAGTGATAACGTTTCTGCTATGGGCTTACCGTTAAAGGCAAAGATAAGTAGCTCTACTAAAAAGACGTAGGCTATTACCACCGTCCAAAACAGAATACTTCGCCCTACCAGATTTTTATATTTGGTTTTCTTGTTCATTTTCTTGTTTCTCCTTTTTCTAAATTCCTGACCAGCCGAGTAATCGACTGCATACACCAACGTACCAACGCGGATCTTCGTCATATTCTAAATCCACGTCTTTGGTATGTTCTATTTCATAGCCCTGTTCGTATAGTTTGCAATGCAATCGGTATTCACCTAAACAATCCGTTACTGTTCGGGATAACTGTTTCCCATCTTCTTGCAAATACGACCGAATAAACAGTATCACTTGCGTTTGGTCTTCTGTCGTGGACACACGATATGCGTCTTTGATACTGACGCTGGTTTCTCCAAACCGCAATTCTAACTCTATCCCACTACTTAAAGATAACTTCACAACTTCGTCTTGTACCTGATAGCTATACCCTTGCCTATACTCGTTTAAGGCTTTGTTTCTTAAATACGTGCCCATCCAGCAAAGGATTCCGAGTAAAAGAAAAAGGACGTTGATAAGCGTTAATACACTTATTCGTCTGTCCTTTCGCTTTTTTATTTTGTTGTTGGTCTCCCCTGCCGACGGATACAATTGTTGTCTTATACGCATCACCTCCTACTCCTTAAACCGAATCACGTGTCGTTTCAATGTATAACGTCTTCCCCGTTTTCTTCGGCTGTTTCTTCTTTGCCTCTTGCTCCGCCTCTTTCCGTTCGTCATAAGCCATTTGCGCCAATATCTCCGGCGGAATATACGGTTTATACTCCATAACCGACGTGCGAATGATATTTTTCGCATACGGATGCTTCGTGTAGTCCATTTTATCGAGTATCAATACGTTGCAACCTCGAACGATGCAAAGCATTTGCGTATTCGGTAACCGTAGCACTTCATCAGGCGTCAATAGCTTTCGCTTGCCCTGCCCGTCCATTTGTCTGTATTGCGGAATAATTTGCGCTAATGCTATTGTTCTTCGAGTCGTCATTGTATTGCTTACTTCCACACTCATTTCACCGCTACGGTTAGAAAAGTATTTCGCACTCACCTCATCCGTACAACCAAGCATTAGTTGGATATCACAGTTGCCTACAATTTCCGCCCACAAATTGTCTGCGTATCGATTTTGGAGTTGTCCCAAGCTCTGCACAGCAAGCATTACCCGAATATCCCTTGAACGGCAGGTACTCAGCATTCTCGCAAAGTCCGAACCGTCTGCTGCGCCACCAATACGACCTATATTATTAAACTCGTCTAAGATGAGATTCACAGGTACTTTGCATTTCATATCAGGCTGCGAGTCTGCATATCTCGTCAGCTTTATGAACAAGAATGAGAAGAACAGCGATGATAAAAAGGCAAGCGTCGTATCTTGGTCGCTTATAATCACATAGTAAGCGCACTTTCTTTGTCCAGGTGCCGTTAGGTCAATATCCGACCTGGACGTAATGGCTTGCACTTCCTTGTTTTGCAAAACCTGCAAACGAGTACCAAGCCCGAGTAATATTCCAGCTTTCACCGTATCACTAGCTTGGTTAAACAAGCAATACGGCTGTCTTGCCGATTTACAATCTGGGGACGATAAGATTAGTGCGCCCGTATCTTCAATACTACGAACGGTAAACGAGTTATACACTTCCGATAGATTCCGTTGCGATTTCGTAAGTTCCTTTTTATCCTTTATGTACAAAACCAATGCTTTGAGTAGATTCTGCTCACCGTTATCCCAGAAATGGTCACCTTTGCCGTTGCTCGTATTCCCAATAATAACGCTGGCTAAAAGTTGGCTCATAAGCGTGTCTTTCCCTAAATCGTCCATACAGTTCCACGAATCGCTATGCTCGGGATTGATTAGGTTGAATACCTTGACTTCATACCCGTTTTTACGATACAGTTCAGCAGTATCCGCATACAGCTCGCCTTTGGGGTCTGTAATAACTACCGATTCTTGATTCTTCAACGCTTGGAATAGCGCGTTACGAATAATCGCTCTTGATTTCATCGTTCCCGATGCACCGAAAATCGCTATGTGCCGATTAAGTCTTGTATCCTTGGGCATACAAACGGTTTTGCCGTTCAACTCGCCAAGTATTACCCCTTCTGCTTTTTCGGGTGTGGATATTTCCAAGTTTTCTTTGATTTCCTTTTCCGTCATCATTGAAGCCGTGCCGTAAGTGCCTTCCTTGATTTTCCCAAATCCACGAGGGTCTTTGTCCTTGCTCCCAAATCGGTCATACAAAGTATAAATCCCGAAAATGATTGCCGAGATTACCACGATTAACAGCATGCTCTTTAAGCCGTTTGCCGTAAACGCATACGGAATACATACAAGCGGATTCCAATCCACTCGTTTTATCGTTGCCTGCCCGAGTATGCCGTCGCTGTTTAGCCATTCGGTATAGTTCGTAAATACTTGACCGAATACACCGCTAAAATACAAGACTGCTATTAGTGTAAACACGCCTGCCACGATTGCAATCATTAACCGTTTCTTATCTGTTTTCAATCTTCACCTCCTATTTCCATTGCATTTTCTATTACCTCCAAATTTATCGTTTTTATTTTTGCTAAATCCCCTAAATACCCCTTGACAAGTTCTATTTGGAACGGGAAGCATAACACCTCGTATTCTCCATCCATTCTTTGCGCCGCATACCGAAAACGTTGTAGTCTTGCGATATTTCCGTCAAAAAATGTAAAGATATATTTTCTTCCTATACTTGCGTCATATTCAAAGCCGCCTTCATCGTAAGAACGCATTGCGTCTGGAAATATCGACGATAAAAGTTCTTCTCGCCAATTCCCCATTATGAGCAAGCGAAATTGCCGAACACCATTTCCATCCAATGGAACGAAATATATTTGCGAGTAAATTCCGTCAAAGCAACGCTCCAAACGTTTCGTATTATCCGTTATCTTTAACGTTTCTAATGCGATTCTCATATCTTTACCAAAGAGAATAGCGGAATTGATATGATGCACGTTTGCATTCATCCTTGAAATTTCTTCTAAATTGACAAGGGCTTTTTTCTCACCCTTACCACACCACTTCATTATTCGGTTGCGGGTATTATAGACTGCATACACGTTCTTGTTGGCAAAGACTGCACCGATAATCCTTGTGTAGATGTTCTTTTTCATCTCTAGCTTTGAAAGCCCTTTCAATTGCTTACTACCATAAAAGCATTGCTTTTCCAAAAATAGATTTCTAATGCTTTCTTGTTGCAACTTTGGCATTTCCATTGGATTAATTTCTAATCCTGACATATACGCCATTAGATATCCTTCCGCTATTCGATGCGATCTATCTCGGTGCGTCAAATCGCCATGATAACAGATTTCCCCGTGTAATGACTTAAAGAGTTCCCAAAGCCCCAACCATTCAAGCACTCGCTCTGCCCCCGATAAAAACCGCAAGGATTTTTGTCTGCCCTTACCAACGATTGTAAGAAGTGTTGTGGTATATCGCTCCTTAGTTTCACAGTTGAAATATTCACACGGCTTCGTTGTTTTACCTAGAAGACGCATATACATTTGATAATTCCCCAAAAGCGATATAGAAGACATAGGAAATTCGCCTGCAATGGTTAGCACGTAAAGCAATTTTGCTATAAGACTGCCTGCACGGATTTTAATCAACTTTGGAGTTCCCCGAAAGGCGAACCTGAGCCATGTTGCGTGGGATATCTGGCTTTTTTCGGCGGTTTTCACCTTGAAATTTTCCTTTATTTTCAAGCGTTTGCGCAGTTTTTAAGGTGCTGATTTTTCGACGATCTTTTTTTGCCCCATTTTTATACCTGTTCTTAGGCTCTCTAAAGCTTCGTTTCATACAGTTTTACCCCCTCTTTCGGCATTGTTTTTTCTTGGTTTAGCCAGTCTAAAAATTCAGATTGAGGAACCACATAAACCTCCGTTCTTTCAAAGTCGCCTTCTGCTGTACAATCGTAATTGTTGCATAAATACGGACAGTCATCATATAAAACGTAAAGAGCCACCATATCCGAAATCATATACGTTTCAATATTGTCATGGTCTCGCATATACCGTTTATTGTATTGCGTTCCGTAAACGTGCCGATAAATGAGCGTACAGTTTTCATAGCGCACCATCGGTTTCCCTTCAAAAAATCTACGAAGCGCGGGCCATAAAATACCGCGAATATAGTCTACACCGCCAAACCCTTTTTTAGGCAGTAACTTTGGTATCCGAATAGAAAACCAACCCTCTTTCGTAAAACCGATTTCCACGGGAACACTCTTTTCAATGCATTCTTCAATATCCCGATGTGCTTTCGGATTGCCTGTATAACAGGGCAACGTTCTTGTTAATAGCGCCATTTTCTCCGCTATCGCTGCAAGTTGAAACGCTTCCGAATACGCTTGCTCTTTATTCCCCGTAGTATAAAAGTGCCGAATAAATCGACACTCTTCTTGCAGTTTTGGAATCTCGCGTTCGATACGGTATAAAGTCGATTCAAATTTATCACTCATCTTCCGTTCCCTCCGTAAAAAACCGCACGATCGGCTCGGCGTTTTCTTGATATTCCAGTATCGCAAATACGCACGGCGCGTCCGGCAATGATACTCTTGCGATCATTCCCACGTTCTCCACAACAATAATGTATTTATCTGCTCCGCTTTGAGGCAGTAACGCCGCTAAATATTCTTCCCCTTCAAAAAGTACGGCAACTTCATATCCGACTTTCTCTTTCAAGAAAAACAACTGCGCAGGATGCGTTGCAGGGTAATGGTCTAACGGGTTTACTTTATCAATAAATTGTAGCATTACCCATAAGGCTATAACCGTCTTGTTATTCACCTTGCAAAGCTCGTCCATTGCCAAAATTTCGCCTTTGCAAAGCTCGGCAATGCGCTGTTCACGAACCAAATTCCGTATGATTTTCTCGGCGGTTTTTTCTTCGGTCTTGCGTAGCATTTTAATTGCTTGCGCTCTCGTCATCGCACCGTATTGCGATAACCATTTGAGTAAGTATCTTTCGTCTTCTAAAAGCAATGTTTTACCTCCTTACTGCTTTCATTTTCGGGCAAACAGTTCTTCCAGTTCCGCCCGATCCGTCGTTATCATTTCTTTCTCTTCCGTGCTTGCTTTCACGGAAACGGGGACTTTGTTCGAACTCGAACATATCAATGCTTCCCCTCGCTCAAACCGCGTAACGGCACTTACTTCCGTTTTCGTCAGTTTCAAAATGTCCTGTACGTATTTCGCCTCGTCAGGCTCAAGATTGAGAATAATCTTGTTTTGGCTATTGTTGATAATCGCTCGTCCGTACTTCCCATCTTCCAAGCTAAAAAAGTCCGACAAATCCTGCGTCGCCGCTATTGCAGCACCGCCATAGCCACGGATTGTCTTGAATATATTCAAACAAAAATCGGCGGCAAGTCTATTACTTGATGCACCGATGAGTTGCCATATTTCGTCTATATATACAGCCTTTTTCTTTATCCTATCCGCCTTGATATTATCCCAAACGTAATCCAGCGCTATCATCATCCCAACGGGCAATAACTTACCTTTGAGTTCAGATAAATCTAACACTACGTATTTATTCGATAAATCCACGTTTGTTTGGCGGTTGAATGACTGCGCTGAACCCGTAACGAATCTACTTAATATAATTGCTATTCGTTCCGCGCGTTCTACGCCTTTCAAGTTCTTATGTAAGTCGCCAAGTATCGGCATTCGCTTCATCTTTAGAGGCGCCGCATTTGCGTCCACGTACAAAGACGAGTTCTTATGCGTAATCCCGAATTGCTTATACGTCTTTACCAGCGCTTCATCAAAAATCTGCTCTTCTTCGTTAGATAAATCGGGTATCAATAAGGAAAAGAATATCATTAGTTGCTGTATTTTTCCCGCTAAAATTGAACCACTACTCCCGCCCAAATCTTCGATTAAGTCGGTTTCGGTGGATACTGTATGGCGTATTTCCATTACGTTGATACAATGCGGTGAACCGGGCGCTATCTTGATATAAGTTCCCCCAATTTTTTTACAAGCTCTTATAAACTCATGCCCTTTAATCGGGGCGATTATATAATTTTGCACCCCTCGCATACGCATCCGTAGTGCAAGCAGTTGCATTGTAAACGTCTTCCCTGCACCGCTCGTCCCAATAATGTTTAGGTTCGCGTTCTTGTTCTTCTTCGTATTGAAAAGGTCTATAATGCAAAGGGAGTTATTATGCTGATTTACACCCAGCAATACTCCGCTATCATCCGACATTTCATAGCTCGTGAACATATAGAGAGACGCTGCGCTACTTGTTAAAATGTTGCGTTTCGCCTTCTTTTCTAAATATGGCTCGATATGCAAAAACGGCATTACCGTTTTCAGTGCCATCTCTTGACGATACCGACAATCCGACAAATACACGTCTATGGATTTCAACATATCCGTTATTTGTTGTTTGCGCCAAATAAGTTCCTTTAAGGTCTTTGCGGATACCGTAATAAAGATACTCATATAAAACAGGTCTTCGTTATTACTTGCAAGACCGCGCTTGATATAATATCCAGCGTTAATCGAATCGGATAATTCTTCATAATCCGTACTCGTGTCCTGCATTCCCTTAATCTTCGTCCTGTTCAAACGGATACGTTGTGCCACTTTATCAATAATTCGGCTACGGTTTTCTTTCCGTAAATGAATATCCACGTCAATCCCTTCGCCTGCATTGATGAGCGCCGACATCCAGCCTGCCCGAACGGCGCTTGGATATCCGTTACCTTTTATAAAGAGTACGCTATAATACATACCGTCCATAATCACGTACCTGCTATGCGTAAAATCTATCCCGCGCGGGACTATAAACGCCGAAACGGGGATACCAGGTACTTGATCAACGCCTATCGTTTTATTTTCCCGTTGCATTACGTCTACGATAATTTTCTCTACCCTATCCGAAAACGGCTCGTCTATACACGACTTCCTGTTAAAGAAAATATACAACATTTCCGCTGTTGCTTCGTCTTCATCCTCATACTCTAATATCGTGTTTCCACAAAGTCCAAAGTATGCCCTTGCGTTCTGCTCTACCGCTTTTAGCGCGCTATACGCCGTAGAGAAATCGTCATACAGTCTATGCGGAGATTCGTATTCAAAAATCAGAAAAAAACGTCTTGTCAACGCTTCTTTCGTGCCTACGTCTTTGATGAGCTGTATATATCCTTCCCCAAGCTCTTTGCATTTACGGTTTTTCTCTTTGGATAGTTCTTCCCGTAAAATCGCAATATGCCTATCCGAATCCGCTTTTCGAGTAATACTCTTAAACTGTAAGCGTATAGGTGAAATTTTTAGCCAATTTGCAAACGTCGTAATGATATTATACTGCTCGTCTTCCGAGCGTAGCATAAAGTTTATAGGCTCGATTTCAAGGATTTTAAGGTATCGACCGTCAATCGTTTCGACGATCCCCGCGCGGATGTTTTTGATAGGAATAAAATCCTGCACGCTTTCTTGCTTTTTCTTATTCATCTATCTTAATCTCCTTCTTAAAATGTAGTTTCCTTTTCCGTCTTAAAAACTTAAAAATATGCCCTATGTATTCAAATAACGAGTCCCCGTCTATGCCCATCATTGTAATAAGCCCCAACGGGAGCATCGTCAATACCATTACGATAATCCGCACCATACCGCTCATCGGTATTAATGCGCCTTCAATATAACCTAACCCTGCTAATAAAACCACCGTTTCCACGGCGTTTCGGAATGATAACAATCCGCCAAGCCATTTCCCCGAGTCTGTGTAATTTGCAGGAATCACGTAATATTTATTCTCTTCTTCCATATTCTCCCCCTTACTTCTCCTCCGCTAACGTTTTTCTAATCGATTCCGTCATATACTCTACATATTCACGATTACTTATGCCGTAGCTATACTCTGCGTCTAAATCCAAATTAAACGCGTCCAAAATTACGCTGTCGTCAAATGGTGATATCGTGCAAACCAAATAATTTACAGTTTCAAACAGTACTTCCCCTAATGAATTTACTACCTTTCTTTGCAAAGTACGCTCTTCATAGCTTACAGGAAACATCCTGTCCGATACTCTATTCATTTTCTCTAATAGATTGCTTTTACTTGTGTTCTGTTGGTTCATGGATACAGAGTACGACGCCAAAATATAGCATACGTCGTAGACCTGTTCTTTCCTTGTATTATCTACGATATTCGCAAGAGATAACACTAAATCAAAGGCAGAACCTGTAAGACTATCTACTATTCTTTCAAGAGTAGAATCGTAAGCGTCGTTTATCGTATTGTTTATAGATACAGATAAATCGTCGTAAGAATCCAAGAAAGAATTTTTACCGGTAATACCGCCAAATACAATACTTGGCAAGGATACGATTGTGATGATGAGTATAAGCACAAACATACAAACACAAATCAGTATTTTTAAAAGCGTATGTCTTAATGACCACGCCGCTGAAATGACTGCACCCCACGGTCCGCCTATGGCTGCGCCTTTGGCAATTCCAGCCACAGCCTTACCCGCTTTAACGCCGGCATTAACCGTCGAGGCAGCGGCGTTAGCGGTTGCTCTTACACTATCCGTAGCCGCTTTTGCGGTTTTCCCCGCTGTTTTTGCTGCTTTCGCCATTTGCTTGGCTGCATTACCATAATTGTCCGAGCCTTCCCCTACCTGCTGCTTCGTCGGTTCTTGTGCCATTGTTTTTATATTACCTCCTTGTTTTATTCTCGCTTTCTTCTCGGGGATTGAGTGCTACTCATATCCCGTCTTGACGGTTCTGCATACCTTGACGGTGTGCCGCTATACCGTACGGTTTCTACGGATACCGTTTTCACATTTCCGTCCGCACCATATACAGCTTCCCCGTCTTCATATACAGGTCGCCTTTCTACGCTAGCCGTGCCGTGAATACCATACCACGAATTACCGTTTGCATCTTCATACACTTGATAATCCCCACGCGGGGTTGTGTATTGCGACGCATCATAAAACGTTGTTCCTGACCCGTCTTCGTGACGAACCTCAAAATGCCCGTGTTCGCTTCCCGAACCATCTACTGACGTAATCGGTTGGTCATAACTTGGCATAAAGTTCTCAAACTGTGCATGATTATAATCATTTGCGTTTACACCTTCTTCAAAGGCAGGGATTTCAGAGCGCGGTTGCATTGCGTACCAATCCACTCCGTCTGCCGTTTGAATAATAGAATGTGGCGCGTCTGGTTCTTCAAAATACGCGCTGTTATACCACGTACTTTGCCCGTTCGGTGTCGTCGCAGCAATCACTCCGTTATCTATTGTACGAAGCGTTGTACCGCCTTGTGCTGTAGGGAACGTTGCTTGAACCTGTTCACCAGCTCCACCGTTAAACGTAGGAGCATTGAAAAACTGTCCTGCATTTGCCCCACTTGCCGTTTGATACCAAGTAGAACCATCCGACGCAGATACAACAGAATGTGGGCCTTGCGGTTTATCAAATTGTTCTGCATTAAATAAACCCAAAGACGTTTGCTTGCCGTCTACTCCCATGGCATTCGTGGTAATTTTACCGCCTGATATCTCCGTTCCAGATAAATTTTGACCTTTTAGATGTGGCATATAATTGCCTAAACTTCTATCTGCAATATCTCCACCGATTTTACCCGATACATTAGGGGTTTTACTTGCAACAGATGAGATGGAATTCCCGTTCAGCGTTGCACCGTTTCTTGCCGCCATACCCCCGAACATTCTTCCAAAGAAACCGATACTTCCGCCCATACCCATCTTTTGTCCGCCTTGCGTTACCGCATCACGAACGTAGGAATTACCGCTAAACTTATTGGCAAGCCCTGCCATAAATCCTCCACCAGTTCCACCAGATACTCCAGCACCGGCAAATGCTTGTCCAGCTTTCATAAAGCCACCGCCCATACCTGTAACCACTCGTGCCGCCATAAGAAGTTCAAACCCAAGTCCACTTCCCGTTTGCGCCACGTTTAAGCCAATAGACGCAAGGTATGAATCGAAACGTTGCGCTGTCTTCAAAAATGCAATTGCACAAAACAACCAAAGGAAAATACTTCCCTTCCCATTCGATAACGTTCCACCGTTCGCCATATAATGTCCTACTGAACTGTTAAACGCACGTAAAAACCATACGTTCATAATCAGCAGTAAAAGCTGTGAACCTACCATTCTACACCAAGATTTGAAAACCTGTCCCGTTGCTTTGGATGCCCCCATTGAATATGCGAGTGGCGACGTATAACAAAGCACGCCGACTACAACGTAACGTTCTACCACTTCAAGTAAGAGCTTGAAATAGTTCCACCCTAATGCTATCATTAGGATTAAGACAAGTATTTCCCCTACAACCGATAAAGTATTTACGAAGTTCTTTAACCCATTTTTAAGCACGTTCTCTATCCCGACAAACGTAAACGTTTCTCTGCCGTTAGATAAATCCATTAGTGCTGTATACGGAGCTTTTGCTATTTCCAATACATATAAAAAGATTGGTTTCGCAAACCAAATCAATACCGCGAATAACGCGCTTCTAAGGATTAAACTCCAAGGGTTCTCTGCTTCTGTAATCGGTCCGCCAAATGAACGGAATAACTGCCATACGGTTATTAGGAACAATATTGTCCAAGCTATGTACTGCATAACGGTAAACGCTGTTGAAACAAACGGAAAATAGGATTCCATTGCAAGCATATCCGTCCCGAGTGCGTTTAGAAATATTCCAGAAACGGCATCCATAAGCTCGGTTGTCGTTCTTGCTACCCAGTCCACTATGCCCTCAAAAATCCAGTTCAATAAGCATCACCTCCTTCTCTTATCCCGGATTTAGCCGACATAGTTCCCGCCGGTAATCAACGGTTGCAAGTAAGCCACGATAAATCCAAGCGAATTCAAGATTATCCACGTAATCACGATACGCTTAATCCACGCCGTAGCTTCGTCTACCGCTTTTTGGTTTCGAGAAACCATTCTTATTACCAACGCTACTGCTGCCATTGTGACTGCCACGATTGTGCTAATTGCCACGATTTTACCGTAGAAATCTCGCATAATCGTAGAGAACCTATCCCAAATCGTTTCCGCTTCCGCTGCAAACGTTGGCTGAATACATACGATAAGCGCCATTATGACTGCTACGAGCGTCCAATACAATACCTTCGGTTTTCCTCTTGCTTTTTCTTGTTTCAGCATCCTGCACCTCCTTATATAATTTCAATAAAGATACGTGCTTTCTGCAAACGCTAAATCCAAAACTTAAAATTGTAGGCAATTCCTATTCTTTGATTTTTCTTTTACTACTTCACGTACCCTATTTTCTAAAATAATATACTATAACCACTTTCACTTGTGATTGAAGAAACTTATTTAACCGCCTATAATCCACTTGGCAAAAATACCTCCTTTAATGATTTTGTTAAAAAATTTGCACGTTGACAAAAGGCCAGTTCCTTCGCCCTTTCTTTGACCGAGTAATTTGCAGGGTGCCGCTATGCGCGCAATTAAACGTTGGGCGAGCTCTTGTCTTCGCACACTATCCGAACGTGCCTGTATCCTTCCTGATGCAACGCTATTCAGTTGTAGTTTATATCTATTACGCTCTCATAAACGGAAACCGTATATGTAAGCGATAATAGCGAATTACTTTTTGCCTGTTGATTTGATCTCAGGCTTTTTGAAGGTTTTGATAATACTATGTAAGATTTCTTTTTCTTCCCCTTCAGACTCTTCAAACAATCGCGCCAAGAGTTCGTATTGACTATCCGTAAGATATTTCATACCGAGGCGAAACCCTTCTACGACTTGTATCCCCCCGCCGACTCCTGGTGTAGTATAGATAGGATATGATAAGCTTAAAATCACGATATCTCTTTTTATTGTTGCTTTACTAACCTGCAACTCAAAAGCCAAATTATCTAAAGTCTCTTTTCTTCGTTCACACAAAATACTTAGAAGCGCTACTCTACGCTCTGCTGTCTTCATCATATTTTTGTGCTCCTCAACTGTTCGTGGTAAGATTTTAATATCAAAAGGGCTAACCTATTGAGCTCTTTTAAAAAATATTTTTTATTTTTTGAAAATTTTTTCCTCATAATTTCCTCCATTGCTAAAATTCGTTTTGTCGAATTTCGCTGTCGGAGACGCACGAATAAGATAAAAAATTCTCGTTTTTAGTAATAATTTGTCGATAGGGCAAAATAAAAAGCACCTATCTCGCAGATTTCTCTGCTCAATAGATGCTCTAAAAAATTTATTTAATTCTTTTGTTTTTCCCCTTACGCTATTATATCAAGTCTGTATTCGCTGCTTTTTACAAGCAGCGTAGCGCAGGTTATTCCCCAACGCATTATTTCTTTTGTTCTCCTTTTAATTTTATCTAAAGTTTTAAAAAAATCTTATTCTATACATAGAGCAGCCGCACCAAGTAAACCTGCGTTGTTCACAAGTGTTGCCGTAATTATTTTTACTTGCGGCCCTTTATTTCCTGCGAATATTTCTTTATTGACAAACTCTTGCAAAGGTTTAATAAGATTATCCCCTTGCGCACATACGCCACCGCCCAAAATAACTGCTTCGGGACGGAATTCGTTTGCAATATTCGTTATCCCTACGCCAAGTTTTTCGATATATCCGTCCACAACCAATTTTGCGGTTTTATCGACATCTTTATAATCAAACGCCGTCTTGCCCGTTACGTTTTCTATACTACCTATTTTCCACATTTTACTTTGTTTATCCGCAAGCATAGCACGTTTTGTATCACGAATAAGTGCCGTTGCAGATGCATACGCTTCCAAACAACCTTTTCTTCCGCAGGTACATTTTTCTCCACCTACTACGATAACGGAATGCCCAAGCTCCGCACCTGCCGAACGGTTACCCTCAAACAGTTTACCGTCGATAATAATACCACCGCCCACTCCTGTACCCAGCGTAAGCATTACCGTATTGTTATAATCTTTCCCGCAACCGAATTTGGTTTCGCCAAGCGCCGCTACGTTTGCATCATTGGCTATCTTTACAGACAAGCCTGTTTGCTTTTCCACTTCGTCCGATATAAAGAAATGTTCCCAGCCAAGGTTATTAGAATACACCACTTCGCCTTTTGCGCTGTCTATCATACCCGGTACGCCCATACCGATACCGACGATATCGCTTGCCGTCATATTAACTTGTTCAAGCAATCTTTTGCAAAGATTTGCGATATTCAACGCAACCCTGTCTGCCCCTTTTTCACTTTCTGTAGGCACTTTGTCGCTTATAAGGATATGCCCAAGGTCGTCTACTATACCACCTTTGATAAACGTTCCGCCTAAATCAATACCGATATAATATTTGCGGATTTCCGTCATAATAATTTCCATCTCCCCTTTTAAAGTATATTTCCCAAAGTTCGCGGGAACAAAAAAGCTATCTCCCGTCTGGATGGTTTGTCCGTCTATTACGCCTTGCCCTTTTACGCAAGTAATACATTGAAAGGTTTTGTTATCCGCCCGTAAAACTTCGCTTTTAACGCAAAGTTTCTTTACGGTAAAGTATTTACTTACCCCAAGCATATCGCCCGTTAAAGGCGTGTTTTTATGCTTTGTAAGTTTCGTTACTCGCAAAGCCTTCTCTATATGTAATTCTCGTTCGTTGCCGTTTTTATCTTTGCGACCATAATCGTATACACGATAGGTCAAATTACTGTTTTGCTGTATTTCGCAAATCAAACAACCTTTGCCGATTGCGTGAATCGTTCCCGACGGAATAAAATAATATTCTCCTGCTTTGACCTCGTAAAAATTAAGTAGTTCCGTTAAGCGTTTCTCTTTGATTGCCGTTTCGTATTCATCTTTAGTTACATCACGATTAAAACCAAGATATATACCTGCGCCTTGTTCCGCTTCGACGATATACCACATTTCCGTTTTTCCAAACGAGTTTTCGTGTTTTAAAGCATATTCATCCGACGGGTGTACTTGTACGGATAAATTGTCTTTCGCATCAATAAACTTTATAAGCACGGGGAAGAAAGGAAAAACTTTTACGTTCTCCCCAGATCTTTTTCCGTTACGGTTTCCGCAAGCGTTTTGCCGTCTACAAGTCGCGTTAAACCGTCTTTATGGAAAGACAGTTCCCAGCTTTCCGCGCAAGGCGTTTTATCCGTTTGTTTTCCGTATTTCGTTTTTAATTTTTCCCCGCCCCAAAGATAATCTTTGCATTCGGGATATAATTTAAATATTCTCATACTGCATTTACAAAAAGTTAATCAGCGCTAATGCCCCTACGCATAAAACGATTCCTATAATATTCCTTATTGTTATTTTTTCCTTGTAGAATATTGCCCCAACTAAAATAGTAATCACTATCCCTATTGCATAGGAAACGGAAAATAAAATAGCCGAACTGATATGTTTACCAAGTTCTGTCACCAACATATTGATAACAAAAATAGCAAACGCTAATATCAATCCACAAACAAGCAACACTTTAGGTAATGTACAACTTTGCTTTTCTTCAACCTCATTTTCCAATGTTTTAACTTTATTATTTTTTACTAACGAGGAAATACCATATCCTACGTATAATATGATGGCATTTAACGCAAACATTAAAAACGAATACGCCGCAACACTGCCATTAGGCACAACTACCGCAAATGCCTTTTGCGCGACCATTGTTCCTCCGCCAGCAAATAAAGTTA
>JAZQLI010000032.1:0-1885 GCA_045542595.1 Candidatus Scatosoma sp.
CCGTTACGCGGCGGTTAAGTCAAGCATTGGATTTAAATGTTTCGTAGCGGTCGATTCGTGAATCGACCCTACGCACTGCAACAACGTTTTATTATTAAAACGAAGCGTAGCATTTAAATTGTTGAGGTAACGCCCACGATAAGGTTTAGTTTAATGATGAAGCGCACCGCTTTTTTGTAGGGGTCATTCACGAATGACCCGTTACGCGGCGGTTAAGTCAAGCATTGGATTTAAATGTTTCGTAGCGGTCGATTCGTTAATCGACCCTACGCACTGCAACGAGGTTTAGTTTTAACAATGAAGCGCAAGGCTACGGGTGAACGTGAATCGCCCCAACAAAAAAGCCGGCCTAAAGCTTTAAAGCTTGGCCGGCTTCAGACCGCTGACAAAGATAAAAGTCAGCGGTCTTTTTTTACAAAAAAAGCTTTAAAAAGTTGGAGAGGTGTGGTATAATAAAAGCATAGAAAACGGGCGTGAGTGAGGGGTAAATATGCTATTAGAAGGTAAAAACAGACAAAGGAAACTGGAAATGGTGTACATAGAAGAACTTGTACCCCAAGACCACATTTTGAGAAAAATAGATAAATACATAGACTTTTCGTTCATAAACGAAATGTGCAGACCGTATTACTGCGAAAACAACGGCAGACCTGCGGTTGAACCGGAAATAATGTTTAAAATGTTGTTCATAGGCTATCTCTTTGGAATAAGAAGCGAAACACGCCTTGTAGAAGAAGTAAAAGTAAACATAGCATACAGGTGGTTTTTGGGGTACGGAATAGAAGATAAAATACCCGATGCCAGTGTAATATGGCAGAACCGAATAAGAAGGTTCAACGGAACCGATATACCAAGGCAAATATTTGAAAACATATTGAAACAAGCAATAAAGCATAAGCTTGTAGACGGGAAAATACTCTACACAGACAGCACCCATTTAAAAGCAAACGCAAACAAAAACAAGTTTGTTGAAGAACGGGTAAAGGTCGAAGCTCAGGACTACATAACCGAATTAAACGAAGCCATAAACGAAGACAGGGCAAAGCACGGAAAGAAGCCGTTGCAATTTGATGAAACGCCCAAAAAGTCCGATGATGAAGACGACGAAGACTACTTCGACGATAACGACACCCCCACCAAGACAATCAAGGCAAGCACAACAGACCCCGAAAGCGGTTTTATGCACAGAGATGGTAAGCCCCAAGGTTTTTTCTACCTCGACCACAGAACGGTTGATTCAAAATGCAATATCATAACAGATACTTTTGTAACCCCCGGCAACGTAAACGACGTAAAACCATACATAGGCAGATTGAAATATCAAATGGATACCTTCGGGTTTGAGGTTGAAACGGTGGGTCTTGATGCAGGATACAACACTTCTGCGATATGTAAGATGTTGCTTGAAGATTTAAAGCTACAGGCGGCAATGGGAAAAAGGAGAGGCTGTCAGCAAAAGGGTAAATACGGAAAGTACAAATTCACATACATCCCCGATTGGGACGTGTATATCTGCCCCGAAAGAAATTATCTTGAGTACGTAACCACGGATAGGAATGGTTACCGAGAGTACAAGTGCAAAAACGACAGATGTGCCAATTGTCCAAGACGAGGTGAATGTTTAAGTGAAAAGCAGAAGACAAAGAGCCTTCGCCGTCACGTGTGGGAAGATTATCGTGATGCGGTATATATTTTTACACGCACGGAAGAAGGTAAAAAAATATATGCTAAACGTAAAGAAAAAATTGAGCGTAGTTTTGCAGAAGCGAAAGAACTGCATGGACTAC
Organism: Candidatus Scatosoma sp.; assembly: GCA_045542595.1. Lineage (GTDB taxonomy): Bacteria > Bacillota > Clostridia > Christensenellales > Borkfalkiaceae > Scatosoma. The sequence goes on from JAZQLI010000032.1 coordinate 1,788, forward strand.
GCTATTGTCGCATGCGCGGAATTGAAAAAGTTTCCGAGCAATGCCTGCTTACCGCTGCGGTGCAGAACATGAAAAAGATTGCTACCATCCTCTGGAAG
>JAZQLI010000033.1:0-3137 GCA_045542595.1 Candidatus Scatosoma sp.
GACCGCTTGGCCTCCGACTTCGTGCAAGCGTTTGCGTATCAGTTTCCCAACTCTAAAAAAATCAGCGTTTCTATGGAAAGCGTAGAAAAAATGAAAGAGGATATCGATATTTTGGAGCAGAATATCCAAAGCAGTTATCCCAAGGCGAAAATATATACGTTACATACGGGGCAAAGCTATTATTTTAGCGGGGTGGAAATTGAAATTCTGTGGACGGTCGATGATACATACCCTGCAAATTATTTGTCTTTTAACGATTTAAGCGTGGCGTTACGATTTAAGTTTGCGGGTGAAAAAACGGTGTTATTGCTTGGTGATTGTATGCAAGAAGCCTGCCGAAGAATTGCGCATACCTACGGGGATTATTTAAAGAGCGATATTTTGCAAGTAACCCATCACGGTTTGATTGGCGGAGATAAAGAATTGTATGAATTGATAAACCCTGAAATCTGCTTTTGGCCTATAAACGAAGAGAGATTTTTAGGGCTTACGCCAAACCAACGCTATCAATGGTGTTTAGGAGAAGGCGGCTGTGATTATAACGCATATTTAAGAGATGAAAAAATTCGCAAACGTACGCATTATTGCAATAATACAACGATAAGCATTTTGATATAAGGAGCGAGAGAAAAATGAAAAAACATTTTCATTATCAAAAAGAAAGTAAACAAAATCCGTATATCGGTTTTACGAGCTTTCAACATTTTAGAAATGACGGATTATATTCCGATTTAATCGTAAAACCCGAAAATAATATGACGGAAACAGAACACGTGGAATGTTATCCTGTGCCTAATTATGTGGAAGAAAAAGGTAGAGAACAAGGGTATTATCCCGATTGTTCGGTTGTGTATATTCGAATCCTTTGGAAAGAGTTTGAGCCGAAGGAAGGAGTATACAGATACGAGTTTATCGAGGATATTTTAAAGAAAGCACGAGAGAATGATCAAACGGTTATGTTTCGAATTATGCAACATAGCACACGTGAAAGCGACGACGTACCTGATTGGCTCAAAACGAAAATCAAATGTCCTGCCCGTCCCGAGGGGGAACGGGTAAAGGATTGCCCAAAAGATCCAAAGTTTTTGGAATATTTCGGGAAAGCTGTTCGTGCTTTAGGCGAAAGGTTTGATGATGATCCGACGCTTGCGTTCGTGGATATTTCTCTTCCTGGGGCTTGGGGAGAAGGCAGTCACGTGAATTGGTTTTCAAACGAAGATCTTGCAAAATTTGTGGATATTTATACGGATGTATTTAAAAATACATTGTTAATTGGTCAAACATGTATTCCTTGGCTTGTACATCATTCTAACGAAAAAACGTCAATGGGGTGGCGTGCGGACTGTATCGGCAGACCTGATTTGATTTATGAACATTTGCCCCCGAGAATCGAAAAAATGGGCGATATCTGGAAAAAAGGACACGTGTCGTTTGAGGCTTATTGGTGGCTTGGCGAATGGCAGCGTCAGGGTTGGGATTTGGATAAGATCATAGAAACCCTGCTTTCTTGGCACGTGAGTACATTTAATGCAAAATCCTTGCCTATTCCTTGGGAATGGAAAGAAAAAATCGACGAGTGGATCGCGAAAATGGGGTATCATTTCGTCATAGATGAAATCGAAACGGAAACAAGCGTTAAACGTGGCGAAAAGCTGATCGTAAAGCTTGTTATCGACAACGTAGGGGTTGCGCCCATTTATCATAAGTTACCGCTGTATATCCGTTTGAAAAATAGCGAATACGAAAAGACGTTTGAAACGGATATAGATATTCGCAAGTGGATTGAGGGTAAATATGAAGAAGAAATAGAGATTTCTATTCCCGGAGATTTACCGCTTGGCGAATACGAATTGCAAATCGGTATTGGCGGGAAGGACAAACCCAGCGTCGTATTTGCGACGGACGCACCGCAGGATAACGAATATTCCGTTTTGGTTGCCTTGAAAATAGTATAAAGTGGAAGTATAAGGAAAAGTTTTATGAAAATTTTATTTTTTGGTGATTCGATAACGGATGCAGGACGTGAACGTGGTTCGTCGGATGCAGGACGAGTTGCGGAAAGTTATAGTATAACGCCAAGAGCCTATGGTTCAGGGTTTGTGTTTTTGACAGCGACACAACTTTTTTATGAGAAGCCAAGTTATTATCAAATATTGAATCGTGGGATTGGCGGCGATAGATTGCCGCAACTTTATGCACGGATTCAACTGGACATTTGGAATGAAAAACCTGACGTTTTAAGTATTCTTGTTGGATTTAATGACGTGGACACGGGAACAAATCCTAATTATACCGATATAGAACGCTGGGGCAGAATTTATCGTATGCTGATACGTGAAACGCAAGAAAAATGTCCGAATACTCGAATTATCCTTTGCGAGCCGTTTGCTTTGCGTGAAAGCAGAAAAACGGACGATGTATTGAAATATGCGCAAGAAACGCAAAAAATTGCTCAAGAATTTAATTTGCCCTTTGTAGCGTTGCAGGATAAAATGGATAAAGCGGTCAACGTTTACGGTGTGGAAGCTTGTTGTTACGATGGCGTGCATCCAAATCTTGTCGGAAGTAAAGTTATTTCTGATGCTTGGCTTAAAGTTTTTAAACAACAAGTGATAAACAATCAAGGAGAAGAATGAATGATAAAAGGCATATCAACGAGCAACCCTGTAGATTTCGAAAGAGAATATTTATTACATACCGCAAACTACGCAATAGCGCATAAACAAACGCATTATTAGTTTATCGGGCCAATACATAACCCCGTCAAAGGCAATATCGACGGAATGATATTTTACCGAAAATACGCGACGTTTAACGGCGTAAAAGACAATGCGTACGTAGAGCATTGTTTGCAAACGACAAATGAAGTTTTGGATAAACTCTCTAATGCAGGGATAAAAACGTATATGTGGCACCACGAGTTGGAGCTTCCCACGGGTTTTGAAGAAAACTATCCCGAAACGCTCAATAGCGACGGCGATATAGAAGTTTCCCACCCGATAATCAAAGATTTTTTAGAAAACAAGGTAGAAGATTTTTTCTATACTTATCCAAAAATGGACGGTATTGTTTTGACTTTACACGAAACGCGTATACCGCTTTTGAAATTAAAAAATCAAAAACTTGGGAAAGTCGAA
>JAZQLI010000034.1:0-56236 GCA_045542595.1 Candidatus Scatosoma sp.
CTTCTCATAATGGCAATTATCATCACCTTTGAAGATGATGGAATCACCTTTATCTTTTTTAATTTTTCCTTCTTTAATTAAACGTTGCTTTTCCGTACGGATGCGTTCAAGCAAAACGGAAGCAGGCTCGTCATTTGGGTCTTGATTAACAAGTTTTCCCTGTATCGCTAATTGAAGAATAGATTTTCTTAATTGTTCTGCTTTCATTCTTTATCCCCTAACAATGCCATAATTTCGCCAAGCACTCTATCAATATCAGCGTCAAGGCTTGCACGCTTTTCACGGTAATTTTTAATCAAGTCTTGTGGAGCAAGAATTTCTTCTTCCTCGTGAGGATAGCCACAAAGGTCGATATTATAGTTAAGTTCAGCAATTTCAGTAGCCGTATACTTCTTTGCCTTAGGAAACTCATCTACGATAATTTCTTCACGATTATTCCACCAATCCATAGCAGGAGCGAAATGCTCTAACTTCATAGGCTTAGTTTTTGAGAAGTTTTTATAACCTTCGGGCATATCTAAACGATAGAACCACGTTTCTTTGGTTGCGCCCGTATTATCAAAGAATAAAATATTAGTAGTTATTGACGTATAAGGCGCAAAAACACTATGTGGCATACGAACAATCGTATGTAAGTTAAATTCAGAGAATAATTTCTTTTTAATTGCAACCTTTGCATTATCCGTTCCGAACAAAAATCCGTCAGGAAGAATAACGGCACAACGACCATTTTCTTTTAATCTGTACATAATAACGGACATAAACAAGTCTGCCGTTTCACTACTTGCTAAATCTGACGGGAAATGGTTTTTAACTTCGTTTTTCTCGCTACCACCATAAGGGGGATTCATTAAAATTACGTCGAACTTATCTTTATCGGTATAGTCTAACACGTCATATAACAACGTATTATCGTGATATATTCTCGGAATATCAATATCGTGCAACAACAAGTTTGTTACGCAAAGCATATACGGGAATTGCTTTTTCTCAATACCATATACGGAATTATTGATTTTTTCAATATCGTCAGCACTATCTTTTAATTCGCTTAATTCTTTAAGCCAACTTGTCAAAAAACCACCCGTTCCGCAAGCAAAGTCTGCGCACTTTTCACCTATTTGTGGTTTAATCATTTTTGCCATAAAGTCGGTAACGGCACGTGGCGTATAAAATTCACCCGAAGAACCTGCACTTTGCAATTCTTTTAAGATAGATTCGTAAATTTCGCCAAAAGCGTGGCTTTCTTCGTAGTCGCTTAAATCTAATTCGTCAATAACGTTTAATACTTGGCGAAGAAGAACGCCGTCCTTCATATATTGGTTTGCATCTTCAAACGTGGTTTTAACGATTGCTTTTCTAATAGGCGTTTGAGGCGTAACTTCCAACTTTTTAAGCGTAGGGAAAACAGTGTTGTTTACAAAGTTCAACAACGCATCACCCGTCATACCTTTTCCGCTTTCGTCGTGCGCCCAATTACGCCAACGACATTCTTCGGGAATAATAGAAGTATAATCGTCTTCGTTAAATTCCCAATCGTCTTCTTTTGCATCGTAAACTTTTAAGAACAACATCCAAGCGATTTGTTCTATTCTTTGCGCGTCGCCGTTAATACCGGCGTCGTTTCTCATTATGTCACGAATTCTTTTTACAAATCCTGAAATATTACTCATTTTATGCTACCGCCCTATAAATTTCTCTTTCTAATTCTCTAACTGCTTGTAAATAACCGTCTTTACCACCAAAAAGTTGTGCGATTTTAATAGGTTTACCGAATTTTACAAACGGGTCGAGTTTTAACACGTCTATGCTTTCAATTTCAACTACACCACCATCGGCATATTTATCAAGCAATGCTTCTAAAACCTTTCTTGCCGTTTCGCCATACTTTGCAAACACGTTGCGCTTTTTAACGTTTTCGGCGCGCTCTTTTCTGGTCAAAGGCTTTTGGTCGTATGCAATATGGCATATAAAGTCAAAATCATCAACGTCGGACATTCCTTCATCCGCTTTAATTGCTTCAAGGTCTATGCCTCTACTTAAAAACAATTCTTTAATTGTTTCTTTTTTATCTTCCGCCGTCCATTTTTGGATAAAATCTTCAAGAGAAGCATACTCACCAAAGATATTTGACTTTGTATAGTCAATAATACTTTCTTGCCTTAACAACTTGCCGTTGGTATCGTAGATAGCAACGCTCTTTTGAATTACTTCTACCCTACAACCGCTTTTATCCACGTAAGGTTTAACTTTAGGTGGAGTCGGTGGAACAGGAGGTTTAGGTGGAACAGGCAAATCAGGAGTTGGCGGAAATTTCTTTTTAGGATAATCGGGATCAATTTCCACTTCGCCGTCCCAATCGGGGTCAGCAAATAATCTTGTTACGCCTCTAAAATCCATAATAGAGAAATGCGTTTTGCCGTCATTTTCCCTGATTCTAGTACCACGCCCAATGATTTGCTTAAATTCAGTCATAGAACCAATCCACTCGTCAAGAACTATAAGTTTTACCATTTTACAATCTGCACCCGTCGAAAGCAACTTAGACGTTGTTGCAATTACAGGATATTTTGACGATACGGAAATAAAATAGTCTAATTTACTCTTACCGTAATCATCGCTACCCGTAATTCTAACCACGTAATCAGGATTTATTTTACACATATCTGAGTTACAATTGGTAAGCGCAATTCTCATCCTGTCCGCAGCATCTTCCGTTGCGCAAAAAACGATGGTTTTCGCCATTCGGTCGGTTGCTTTTAAGTATTCTGTAATCTCTTTTGCGACCTCGTCAATTCTATCTTGAATGATAATGTTATAATCATAATCGCGATTGTTATAAATTCTATCTTCAATCAATTGTCCGTAATAATCGGTTTGCCCTTTATACGGACGCCATCCGTCGCCAATATTTGTTTTTATATTGATAACTTTAAACGGTGCAAGGAATCCGTCGTCAATACCTTCTTTAAGGCTATACTTATATACAGGTTCGCCAAAGTAGTCAATATTAGATATTTCCGCCGTTTCTTTTGGCGTTGCGGTCATACCGATTTGCGTTGCACTTGTAAAATATTCCAAAATCTTACGCCAACGGCTTTCTTCCTTTGCCGAGCCTCTATGGCACTCGTCAACAATAATAAGGTCAAAGAAATCAGGTGCAAAAAGTTGACTATATCTTGCTAAAACTTCTTCATCCGTTTCTTCTTCACCGTCTTTTTTATTGCCTACAAGTTGTTGATACAACGAAAAATAAACTTGGTGAGACGTGATAGTCGTTTTATCGTCCTTTGCAAAGTTGATTTTATGTATCACTTTTTCAAGAGGCTTAAAGTCACCGCTTATCGTTTGGTCAACAAGGTTGTTTCTATCGGCAAGATATAAAATCTTTTGCTTCATTCCGCTTGCTAAAAGGCGGTATACGATTTGGAACGCCGTATATGTTTTGCCCGTACCTGTTGCCATTACAAGCAAAATTCTATCTTGACCTTTTGCAATAGCGTCAAGCGTTTTATTTACAGCGTTTCTTTGATAATAACGCGGAGAATACGTGTTTTGGCTTGTATAGTAAGGTTGACTCATTACCTTAACTTGATTGTCTGATAAACCTTGTCCGCCATTTATTTCTGCATTATAACGAGCGAGTAATTCTTCAGGCGTAGGAAACTCGTCCATGCTTATTTGTCTTTCTTGTCCCGTTAAAAAATCATATTCTTCAAAACCGTCGCCGTTAGAACTGTATGCAAATTTTATATCCATCATCTGGGCATAAGTTTTCGCTTGTTGCATGCCAAAAGAAATCGTATGATTATTATCTTTTGCTTCAACGATTGCAATAGGATAATCTTTGCTCATATACAAAATATAGTCGGCTTTTTTAGCAGCACCACGAACTGCAATGTTGCCTTTAAGGTTAATTTTACCATCGGTAAATTGAACCTTTGTTTCCATAGTGATTTTATCTTTCCAACCTTTAGACAAAAGCGCAGGTGTTATAAAATTTAATTTAATATCCTTTTCGGTCATTTGTTTTTTGTCGAGAATAGTCATTTTGTTCTCCTTATATGTTCCGATAATTTTTTATTATCGGAAGTTGATTGGTAAAATTTTTAAAAATGTTTTTGGAAACATTTTTTACATGAGCACTTTTTTCTTTATTATTTCAAAACTTTTTTGTCTTGAAGGGTTTTCTTCAAACCTTGAGATTATTTCCTTCATTGTCTCAGAACTCCAATATATCTTAAGTTTTTTCTTTGCTCGCGTAATAGCGGTATAAAATATACCATGAGTAATTTTTTCCGAATTACTTCTTGGTATAATGACTTTCACTGAATCATACTCTAACCCTTGCGCCTTATGAATAGAAACCGCATACGCTAATTGGAAAGGAACAATAGACATTAGCCGTAAAGAAGAATCCTTTTCATATTCTTCATCACTAAATGATTGAACAAAAAACCTTATACGAGTATATCCATCGCCCGCACTTATCCATTCAATTCCTTCTCTTTTACAAATGTCTTCAGTAATGTTCACTACAACATCTATGGTAAACCAAATACAATTATCGTCTTTTTCAATATCTACAATTCGACCTTTTAAGTTATTGTATAGAATTGTAAAACGTTTTGTATCATTAAACAAAATCGGGTCATTAACTTTATATGTCCAATCTTGCCAAACAACTGCCTTTCCTTTTGTATTTGCGCTTTGAAAATAACTATTCATATTATTTAAGCCAAATTTACCATCGTAATTTAAGCACAAAACAACCTCATCTTTTTCTTGATTTGCAAAAACATTTTCGCCTATATCTTCAGAAAAAGGACCATCCATAGAAAGTTTCTCAGTCATTAAGTCGCCACGTTGTCTAACCTCATCCCATAATCCAATAAGTTCCGGCTCTTTGGTCCGCCATGTGTTTAATAATTCTACATTTGCACCTGGTGTATTTATGATATCTTTAGCATATAAAAACCAATTACCGAATTCGATGGATTCAATTTGATAAATATCTCCTGCGAACACTAATAAAGCATCACTTCTTACTTTATCTAAAAAGACTCTCATAATACGATTGTCTATCGTACTACATTCATCAACAAAAATAATATCATAATCAGGCAATGACACTTTTTTAGTAAAACTATCCAAGGAAATAAATTCGGCGCCAACTCCAGGGTTTTCTATTCTTCTTTTCAAGTTTTGTTTTGCTGTATGTGTTTTTGTCAAGAATAATTTCTTGTGGTTAGGCATCATATTTGATATATAATTTATCAAAGTCGTTTTACCTGTTCCCGCAGCACCATATATTAGCATCAAACGAGAATTAACAAATACATTCTTTAATGCAATTTCTTTTTGTTTATCCTCCGACAAATCTAATTTGCTTTCTTTTAAATAACGAGCATTGTACTCCTTTTGCCCTTTATTCCCTTCTTTAGTAAAACTCAAAAGCGATTTTAAAATACTAATCGTAGTTCTTTCATACGAATCTATGGTTACAAAATCATCCACAACCTTAATTTGATACCCCTGACTTTTTTCCCAGTTGTCTAAACTGTTGTTATAATCAGTAATGTCTTTATCAGTAGCAATTATACCTTTTTCAAAATAAATTTCGCCTGTTTTTTTGATTTCGTTTTTCAACGTAATATACGGAATATAGGTATCAATACAATCTTCATTTGTAATATCAATAATATGGTTGATATTATTAAATTCGCTAGTTTTTCCTCCTAACAAATCTGAAACAAATGGCTTTTCTTCAAAAGGCACACATCCACTAGACACATATAAATCTTCGCAAAGTCTCTTAGATGTAGCAGAATACGGTAAAACTTTCTCAATAATTTCTTCTTTTAAACTTAAAAGCAAATAACGCACGACATGGCGACCATATACAGCTGATTCTTTCGCATATTTATCTTTAAGAGCCATTAATATTTCTTTGTATGTAGAGGTAGTGGTTTTTGAATATATGTGATTGATAACAACTTCAAATGTTGCTTTATTTAAATCAATTAATTCCATCAAATTAATCCCTGTCTTCGTTAAAAAAGACATAAGAGACTTATATTCACTATAATTAGCTGACAATTTTGTTGGCATATTTATTATTTTGCCCATCAAATTAAGACATCTAGCATCTACCGCAACTTCCCAATTAGTAATTACTTTAATAGATGAATCTATGCCCCAAAGTTTGATATTGCAATTCTCATAATGCACTTTAATTGAATAACTCGTTGAAATATTTTGTTTTGTATATGCTGTAATCCTATTATATTTCGTGGCATATACTCCCGCCAATTGCAATGTGATTTCATAATATCTTTCTGTTCCAATAAAAAATGGAGTTTTCTTTTGAATATAAAAAAGTGATTTACTAAGTTCTTTACCTTTTGGCTCCACAGTATCAACAACCGTAGCAACATTTTTATAATATTGCTCATCTTGTTTATCCATTTTTAACGGAAATTTCTCTAAATTATCAATAATGCTTAAATTATATTCTTTTTGGAAAAATTCTCTAATTTGCCATAAAAAGTTATAATATTTAAGCATTAGCCTCTCAGACTGGTCATCGTCTGCTTCTTTATCTTCTATATATTTTAACCCTTTCATAAACGTTGCAAGGTATTTTGTTCCTATATTTAATTGAGCCTGCTCCCAAGCTAGTTGTAAATTCGTTCGTGAATTACCTAACTTTAACGAGTTCAATAATAAAGCCGCACGACACAAGTCGTAAAGTCTGGGCAAAATTAAATTAGAAACTTCTGCTCTTGATAATCCATCAGTCTCTATAAGGTCAATTTTTGATGTAATATGCTTATCACAAGCAGCAATGATTTTGTCTATCTCATTTCTATCAAGTTCTTTTTCACTTAACTTATTAACAAAAGAATGATGAATTATAATTGATTCTAATTTCTTGCAAAACAAATTTACACTTTCAACAGTATTCAATATTTCTTCATCTGCTGTAAAAGTAATAGTTGTGCTTTCTCTATCAAAATCAATACCGTTGATAAATTCCACGGACATATATTTATAAAATATTCTTTCCTGTCCTCTAATATCAGGATTAAGCACAACAATAAGAAGTCCAGGGTCCAACGTTACATCTGTAGCAATAAATGCCGGAAAAGCTAAACTCTTTAACGAATACTTAATCTCTCCGTTTATCTCAGTATAGTTATGCGTTCCTTTAACTTGAACGATAAAGCTATGTTTAGGCCTTCTATCAACGTCTGGATTTGGCACAAACTCAAACGTGCCATCAGTATTAGGCCACTTATCATTTTTTGCAAAGTTAGTATTTATTTTGCCATCTGACCTAAAGAAAAATTCAATAGTAGAAATTGCAGAATCGTCTTCAGCTGAACGTTCCGTGTGCGTTTTTAAATGTCTCTCTATAATTTCTTTTGATTGCGATAACATAATTTCTCCTTTCTTTTGTTAAATCCAACCACTAAACTAAAATTCTCTTCTGATTTTTTCTAATATTTCTTCGTCCGCAGGGCAGAAATTATAGTTTTGAATTTCCGCCGGCGTTATCCATTTTATATCATTATGCTCTAGTTTTTGTGGAATTCCTTCAGCTATCGTAGCATTAAACAACGTTAAATGCACGGTAATGTCGGGATATTCGTGAACGACTTCCATAAAAACGTCACCAACGTTAAGCGTAATATTTAATTCTTCTTTGCACTCGCGAATTAAAGCATGTTCTTTTGTTTCTCCTTGTTCAACCTTTCCGCCAACAAACTCCCAAAGGAGCGCTCTCGCTTTATTGGCAGGTCTTTGGCAAATCAAAAACTTATCCTTATCCCAAATAAGTGCCGCAACAACTTCTACCATAACACTCACCTACTTCTATTATAGCATAACCAGATTTAAAATCTATTCCGCAGTAATCATAATATTTTTCCGCAGTTGTCGAATTTAACCCCTAAAAAGTATAATTTTACTTTATTCTTTCGTAATATTCGTCCAACTTCTTATCGCAAACAGAAAGTATGTGTGCTTTCTCGTCATCCGAAAGTTTCTTCCAAACGGTTGAATCCACTCCCACAATTCCAAGCGTTTTTGTATGGCGCATCATATTCATATCTTCAAAACGCTTAAATGGATTAGAAAGAATATTGCGTTCCGCTTCTTTATCTGTGTATCCACCTTTTGCAAAGATACTATTTTGCTTCTCAACTTTCAACCCTTTAACACGCCTATCTTCGTAATATGCCTTAAAATACGAAACGATATCTTCAATCTTCACTCTGCCTTGCTTGTCGGCGTATTGAAGTACCGCTTTGAGCAAAACAGGCTTATAAGAATAACTCATATCCATTTGCTCCACCATTTCCATAAACAACGTCTTACGGTTATTATCGTCTATGAGTTTCCAGCCAAACTCTTGCGCATAGCGTTCCAAAGTTTCTTCTTTGAAATACTTAAACACCCTATGTTCGCTCATAGGTATAACTAAATCAGGAATCAATTTCCCTTCACGAACGTATCTCTCTATCGTTTCAGATTGAACGTCCACACGGCGAATAAATTCCATTTGGCTTATCATACCCGCCGCCTCTTCTTGCCAATTAAAGATATCAACGGCTTCGTAATCGGTAGCGTCAACGGGATAATCAATCACTGCGTCAGGGCGTTCGCCTTTTGCGTAAAGCTCTATTTCCGCTTCCCGTTGTCCCTTTTTCCCTAAAACCGTTCCACCTGTATGGTAATCTTTGAGCTTAAACAAACGGTGCATAGAATACGGCGCGTTATATTGACTTGCGTTATCCACAAAGTCAAACACCATCAAAAAGTCCTTTCCTTCGCTAAGTCGCATACCACGACCTAATTGTTGCGTATATAAAACTTTCGACATAGTGGGACGAGCCATAAACAACACTTCCGTTTGCGGACAATCCCAGCCTTCGTTCAACAAATCGCACGCACACAAAACTTTCAACTCGCCACTTGCGAATTTTGCAATTTGCTCGTTTCTTTCGGACGTTTTCATACTACCCGAAACCGCCATAGCCGAAACGCCTTGTTCCTTGAAAAGTTCTGCTATCTGCTCCGCGTGCTTTACCGAAGCGCAGAACACTACCGTTCGTTTGTCTTTAACGTAAGTAAGCCAAGTATCAACAATGAGTTTATTCCTCTCCGTCACGCAAATTTTAACGTCTAAATCTCGAATATTATACTGCACGCTGTTAAAACGAACTTTCGTCATATCAATATTCGTATGGATTCTGATACAACGAACGTTGGTAAGCGCGCCCATTTCAACTGCCGTTTGAATATCTAATTTATGTGCCGTATTTTTGAATATTTCGAGAATATTCGTATCATCTGCTCGTTCGGGCGTAGCCGTTAAACCCAATATAAATTTCGGCTTAAAATACGCCAAAACTTTTTGATAAGTGTCTGCCGTGGCGTGATGCGCTTCGTCAATGATTATGTAGTCGAAATCGTCGTCCTTAAACGAGTCTAAATTAAGCGCAACGCTTTGAATACTACCGCAAATCACGTGCGAATCATAGTCCTTTACACTATCGGCAAATTTACCAACCGAAACGCCGTTCCATATTGACTTAAACGTGTTATATGCTTGATTAACAAGCTCCATTGTATGCGCAACGAATAACGTTCGCCCGCCAACTCTTTTGGCATCCATAACTGCCGTTACGGTTTTACCCGTACCCGTTGCTTGATATAAGAGCGCAATCGTTTCCTTTCTTTCTCGCATTACTTGCAAGTTCTTAAGCGCTTCTTGTTGATATTCTCGAAGTTCAAGTTTGCCACCGTCAAGAGCTTGTCCACGTTGTGTAGGAAGATAATCGTCTATTTCCTTAAATCTACTTTCCGAACCTAAAAACAAACGCAATTCGTCTTTAACCGTGTCGGGCTGTTTTTGCATTTGCCGAACCGTCCAGCGATAAACGTCCCAACCGAGATGAATCATACTGTTTTGTTTGAGTAAATCATCAGTGAATTTATCTTTTGAAACGAGTCTTGGATTGTGAGATGCTTCGTCGTCTATTTCAATAGCAATTCTTTTTGCGCCACTTTCGCAGACAAAATCAGCAAATCTTGCATTTTGATATATGTCAAAGAAAGGGTATTGAGAATATAAATACCCTGCCTTTTCCGCACCAAAAGTGTCAGCAAACAAATCTATGAATAAATCTTCTGCTCCGCTACCAGAAATAGGCTTCAATTCTGCCATCTTTACTCCTCTATTACCTTTTTCAGTAATATTTTCTTATCAAATCCACCGCGTTTTTTCGCCTTTTCAGCTCTAACTTTTTCTAAATCTTCGATAGAGTATCCGCGTGCTTTTGTTGCTGCATAAATAACTTCCAAAAGATCTGCAAGTTCTTCGAGATTTTTATCTTTATGATATTCCATAAGTTCTTCGTCTAGCTTTTTATCTATCATTTCAAGATATTTTTCGTCGGACAAGACCTCTATTTCGCACTGCTTGCCAGACTTTTCTATGATTTCAGGTATTTTGTCTCGTACAAGTTTGTCGTAAATAATTTCTTTCATTATATCTCTTCAAGCCCTAAACTCTTCAAATATTCATACGTGCCGTTATAATATTCAGGCAAACGTGTGCTATCTTCCCAAAAGCCACTCGGATTTTTATTTCCATTGCCTTCAGGTACACAAATCACCATACCAGCTCTAGCGCGTGTGAGCAAGACACGGTAAGCATTTAACATATATTTCATTAAGTCTTCCTTGCTTTCAGTCGTTGGCGTTTGTTCTATCCATTTTGTTTGTCCGTTAAATCTGTAGAAATGCCACTTGCCGTTTTCATATCGCATATCGGCATCCCAAAGCAAGCAAGTATAATCAAGTTCTAACCCTTGAACTTGAATTTCCGTTGCAGCATCTTCAAGATAGTTAGAGGCTCTTGTATCAATTTTATCTTCCAAAAACCAATGGACCGCATTTTCATCACCTGAAGGTAAAACATGGATACCTAAAGGCTTAAATCTTGCCGATTCTTTTGTTATTAGGACACCCGTGCGCTCCGTTCCCCTAACTTTATCGTGCAACCACCTTTTTGCCTTTTCCATATCCCTTGTAAGCACAATAGGATACTTGTCCTTAATTTCTTTATATAAGTCTGCGGCAGTAGGCTCAATCGCAAGCAATGCGTGAACAAACGCAGAGAGCTTTTCTGCTCTATAAGAACGCAAGGAAACCGCAAGGTGTAAATTATCAGAATATGTAACCTTATCATTCTTTTCAAGCAATTCGTTTACTTTGCCTTCGGCATATTCCGCCTCCGTTAATTTCGACGAAATGTAAACGTTCCAATGCGGGAATTTTTCATTAAGCGCGTTAATCCACTCGGAAATACCTGCTTCACCCGTGTTAATTTCTTGACCGCCGCCAACAAGACAAATAATCGTTGCCCAATCCTCACGTTGGTCAAGCGACCAAATCAAAAATGCAGCCTCAGACATAGGGAAATTAGGAACCTTTAATTTATTACCATACGTTCCACCTCTTTTAAGATAATCTGCAAGTCTTTTATGTGTCCAAGAGCGTTGCGCCTCGTCAAAAATGGCAACGTGTTCCACTTCACCGTAGCCAGATTCTGCAAGTTTTACTGCCTTTTCAGAGTCAATTTCTAAAACTCCGTTTTCAACGGGATTCTTGATTTTCGCAAGCATATTATCACGATAACGGTGGATAATTTGGATAAACTTGCCTACTTCTCTACGTGAATCGGAGAGTTTTTTGCTTTCGCTTCTCTCACGACATTTTTGATAATTGTCTTTTGCAAGCGCTTCCGTCAAAACTGCAACCAACGGGCCGTTACCAGAAAGGTAAACCGCGCCTTCGTCCTCAATAGGTTTTTCTTGGCCTTGATACGTTTGTCTTACGGCAACGTCAAGTCCAACAAGCGTTTTTCCCGCGCCAGGAACACCTGTTACAAAGCAAATACTTTTTTCTCTATTTGATTTGCTCTTTTGTATTACGTCAAGAATATATGCTATCGTTGCATCAGTAGAAACCTTGTCCGCCTCGTGTCTTGTAATATCTTCTACCGAATGGCTTTCATAAAGCGTTTTCGCGGCCTCAATAATCGTAGGCGTTGGCGCATACGGACTAATTATCCAATCCGGATTGACTTCAGGTTCGTTTGGATATTTTTCTAAAATTTTTGATATTAAATTTGAAATGCCTGCTTCGCCTGTTACGAGCGGATTAACCACCCTATCGTCATAAACAGACATTCTAATATCGGTAGACGAATTACGATAATTTGTTGCAACCAATATTGGAACAATAAGGTTGTCCTGGCTGAATTTATGGAAGTTTTTCAAATCAAGCGCATAGTCAAGAACCTGGTCTATGTCTGCCTCTAATATTTTTGATTCGCCAACCTTAAATTCAACGCAAAAAACTATGCCTTCAAGAAGCAAAACGACGTCAATTCTCTTGCCAAGACGCGGAATATCATATTCAAATATAACTTGTCCGTTTTTATTCGCATAATTTGATAAAACGCCCTTTATGATAGATATTTCAGACCTCCACGCTTCTCTTGTAGTCGTAAGCGCATCGCCGTGATAATTATCACACAACGCGCCAAATATTGAATTTTCATCAACAACCATAAATTGTTTAAAGCTGCTATTATATAAACAACGACTCATAAATTTATCCTTTGATTTATAACCTTTCCCTTTCAAAAGTGTTTATCCACTCATCTACTATTCCATAAAACTCATCATTTTCATAAGCTTTTGGCACATATAAATAAGGGACTTCACCGTACTTATATTTCATTACCGCATAAGCATACGCAAATGCATCCATTTCCATGTCTTGCTTAAAATATTCTTTGTTTTCAAACCCATTTTTATCTACAGCGCCAATATAATGAGCCTCTTCATTAGCCCACTTTTCAGCAAGTGTTTGATTATTACATTTAGAAGGGTTTTCTTTATAATCCTTAATCTCTAAATGTTGATAAATATGTCTTATTTCATGCAATAAAAAATATTCAATATGCAAAGGTTCTTCTCTTTGAAAAGAAAAATCTACTGCTGCAATATTTACCGTAACAATGTTAGTTTTTCTATCGCAACATGCAAATATTGCAACTCTTTCATCGAAACCAAATTGCCACCTTATTGTTTGATTTGTTCGATAAAACTTAATGTTTGAATTTATAATATCCCTTATTATTGGCGAATAGCGCTTTTGTAAAGTTTCAAATATAACTTTATCCAATATTGCATTACTCCTTGCTAAAATCAATCTGATTTTAGCACAGTAAATATGACAACTTCCGTCATGTTTACAAAAATTTTTATAAAAATTTTTATTTTATTCTTCTAAAACACCGATACGCGCGGAAATTATTTCTTTCAATCGCGCTTTCAATCTTTCAGATAAATACGATTCGTCCGTCATAGTCACGAACGCTTCTTTTTCTTTGATAACTTTGGAAAGCAATTTTTCTGCCGTTATCTTTTCTATCCCGATTTGCTCTGCAAATGATAAGAAGTCTTTTCTCCTAATTTTGCGTTTCTTCTTGCACATGGTTAAGGCAAATTCCTCTTCGTCTTCGGGCATAATCGCGTTTACAGGCAGTAAATCGTATGCCGCGGAGAGCACGTATTCGCTACTTCCCTCTGCCTTTTCTATCATCGAAAAGTTCTTCAAGTGCATGTCCGAATTGCCGATTACAAACGAGAAAACTAACCGCAAATACAATTCCGTTAAGTCAAATTTCGCCATTGACGAATATTTTTTGATAACCTTTGCGCAACGCTCGTACGAGCCTTTATACTTATCTTCGGTCAAACGCTCTTCAAGTTGACAAAAATCTTCCATCGCAAGCATTTGCATTTTGCCGTCCACGTTCGCTCTGTCAATTCTCTTGGTGATATAGGCAAGTTCGCCCCTACTGTTCATTTTAATCAACGCAAACGGCACGGTTTTTATCCCCACCTGCTTTGCCATTTGCATAACCAAGTATTCGGCTTCGGGCAAGGTTTCGTATTCTTCCGTTTGGGGTTTCAAAATATATCCCGTAGGATAGTTGACAAGCGTAAGTCTTGGCGACGCGCCCTCCGTTAAATGCAACGACAATTTCTTTTGCACGCCGGGAACGGTAAACCCTTTATTCGTACTTTCTTCGGCAAGCCGCTTTAACGTTTCTTCCGATATGTCTAATATCGGCAACTTACTACCGCCGAAAAACGCTTTCACGCACTTTTTATGCCAACCGTTCTCCACTTCTTCTATGGACGCTTTGGGTGTAAATTCTTTACCGCAACATAAACATTTCATAGTTTTTCACCCCTTACGCTCACGTTCCCTACCGGGTCTTTGCAAGCAACCAAAAGCACACCGAACCTATCGCTCGGTGAAATCTTCCAATTATGCGTTACGATATCGAGTAGCCACCCCTCGGGAATCAGTCCGTCGAAAAACGGAAATAAGGTTTTTGCCCGATATTTATTTGTCGTAAGCGGTAACGTCAAACTGACGGCGGTTGCGTTTTCAGTTTGCAAATATTCTTCGTCGTAGGCAAAAGAATACCCATAGTCCGTTTCCGCCAACACGCCCGCAAAAACGTTTCGCACGTAAATATAGGCAGTTCTATACGTATCACTCATCGCTATTCAATCTCCCCACCGATACTTGCGCGCCGAACACCGCCAATGCTTGATTGACTTTATCAAGGCGCAACGTTTTCTTGCCTTGTTCAAGTTCTCGAACAAAGCGAAGCCCTAAGCCTGCACGCATAGCAAACTCTTCTTGGGTTAATCCCAACGCTTTTCTATTTTGTTTTATAAACTCACTTATAACTTTCATAGCACCGCCACAAAAAACTTATAATATTTGATACTACTATTTTATACCCTTTCGGGGCTTTTGTCAAGCGTTTGGCGCTAATTATACCCAATAGGGTTTATTTTTATAAAATTTCGACGTAGCTACACCCGTTAGGGTATAAATTAAAAAATTAAAGGCATACGTACAAGCCGTATGCCTTAACTTTTATGCCATAATTCGAACCATTAGGTCTTGCCATTGATTCTCTCGAAGCAACGCGTGCCTTGTCTTTCTAAACTCTTTTGCCGTTTTATAACCGATAATAAAAGTCTTTATTTCTCTATAATCTCTATCCTCGCACCCCTCTTGCCTTGGAAACAAATTGAGATACCACGTAAAATCTAGCGTTGTGTTCGGCACGATTTTCTTGACGATTGCCTCTACCAAATTCGACTGCTTTATCGGCGTTGAAAAGTCTAATTTTTCCATTATCATATCTTTGAAATCGGCTTTGTCGATAAGCGGATTCGCCATTTTGTCTTCTTCTAGAAGAAGAGTTTTCGCCTCTTCCACTTCCTTTTCCGCCATAAGCATTTCGCCGTTGATTTTGTTTTTCATCGAAGAAAATTCCTGTTTTGTAATTTCCCCGTTGACACGCATTTCCGTTAAATTTTCTATCTTCATTTGAATTTTTCTAAGTTTTGCTTCCGCATCCCTAAGCCGTCTCAAATCTTTCATATCTCGCGTATAACATTCTTCAAACTTTTGATACGCCTTATCTACCAACTCGTTATTGTGCAAATTCAACTCGTCAAGTATTTTTTGGAACATCAAATCGAGTTTCCAATCGGCAATCGCGCCCATATCGCAATATTTTTCGGCATCAAGCCCGACTTCAATTCTCACTTTCTTGCTACCGTTATTCAACACGTTATAGCATTTATAACCGTACGTTAAGCCGTGTTTCGTTGGATGCCAAACGTCCTTTCGCATATGATATCCGCAACGGCAACGCAAGCGCTTTGCCCAAATATCTTCCGACGTTCTCATTCCCGACTTTTCAAATTTACCCTCTCGCGTTTTTCTAAGCCTTATCTTACTCTCTCGAATCTCCTTGCACTTATCCCAAACTTCTTCGGGAATAATCGGCGTAAAATTCCCTTTTACGTAGAGATAGGTATCTTCGTCGCGGTTGATTACCGTCTTTTGCTCCAAATGGTTGTTCTTATACGACTTATAATAGCCTTGATAGCCCTTATACGTCGCATTGTGCAAAATTCGGCAAACCTTTGTCGCTTCCCAGCGCACCTGCCCCGACGAATCTTTTCTCTTTAACCGAATAAGTTCGTTGACGATTCTATTAAATCCCAACCCTTTTAGATATAAATCGTAGATAATTCGCACCGTTTCCGCTTGTTCTTCGTTGATTACGTACGTACCGCCCACTCTATCGTAGCCGAGAATATTCCCGTTGCCGTACAATACGCCGTTATCCCTGCTAATCTTTTGCCCTGCGCGAACGCGCTCGGACGTTTTTCGGCTCTCTTCCTGCGCGAGCGTTGCCATAATCGTCAAACGGAGTTCCCCGTCGTTATCCATCGTCCAAATGTTATCTTCGACGAAATAGACTTCGATGCCCATTTCTTTGAGTTGTCTTGTAATGACGAGCGTATCTACCGTATTTCTTGCAAAACGGCACACCTCACGCGTTACGATTAAATCAAATTTATGATGCTTGGCATCTTCCAACATTTCCATAAACGCAGGGCGTTTTTTGGCTTGCGTGCCCGTAATGCCCCTGTCTATGTACTGCTTCAACACCGTCCAGTTGGGATGATATCTTGCTTGGTCTTCATACCATTGCATTTGGTTTTCGAGCGCCGAAAGTTGCGCTTCGTGTTCCGTCGAAACTCGACCGTAAAATACTACGCTTCGTTGCCTGTTCCTATCATACCTTGAAACGTTGGTCGGCATTACCACCCTGTTTTCCGATAAATCGGACAATCTCACCTTGCTCATACTGTCACATCCTTTTGTTTATACTTTTTTTCGATATATTTTCTTTTTTCTTTCAACACGTTTTCATACGTTGGCTTGTTGATTTTTCCCGATTTGTACAGACTTTCCAGTAGCAAGAAAGCCACGTACTCTTCATCCATTATTTCGTTTGCTTGTTTTTGTTCCTTTTTCACTCCTATAATTATTTATTTTTGCTACGGGGTACAATGTTCTCTCCCCCTTATAGATACAATATTCTCTTTCCATAAATAGCATTTAATCCTCCACTTTTTATTTCCGCTACTATCATGCTACTTTTGTCCATTTCACAAAATATTACGGATTGATTTTTTGTATCACTTCTCATAGTTTTCCCCTCTATTTGTTCAATAGCGTACTCGCGTTCCCTGAGTTTGAGCGATTATTTTAATAACGTTTACTTGCGGACTATTTTTGCGACGTAATCGCGCCGATAATAAGCCCTATCACGTTCATGATAACGTTTCCTACTATCAATACGCCCGCAAGTAAAACTCTGCCTGCTACTTCCAACCATTTTACTAATTTCATAATCTTAGCTCCTTAGCCGCTCAAGACCGAATTGAATCAGTCTAAAAGCAGTCTTTTTTGTATCTTACGGCGAAAGTGTTCTTGTAGTATGTTGATACAACTGCGCCCACTTTCACCAAAATCTATCGAAAAATCCTTGCTTTTAGATGCCTTGCAGTTTTTGTCGAGCAGATTTTTAGATAAGACAAGGCAAAACCGCAGGTCAACCAAACGGTTGAGCGAGGATTTTAACGAAGTATTAGCCAAAATATGCCGTCAAAAACCTGATTTACATCGGTCTTGAGCGGCTACGTAAACAACTTCGTTTAATATCTCTTCCTCAATTACTTGTTTCATCGCGTTGATTCTCCTCACGTCCTCCAAGTAATTCCCCAGACGGCAATACTTCTCGCTTTTAGAAAGCTTGTCCCACAAAACGTCGTAGAGCGCTTCCGCAGCTTTATCTACGCCGTGCAGGTATTCGGGCAAATGCCCTGCTATGCTCAACAATTTACCAAAGTTATGTTCTTCGATATACTGTTTTGCGAGCGTTCCGTACTTGCCATACACGTGCTTTTCTTCTTTTACGTTAGCATTATAAATTTTGATTTCTTCCACAGTCAAACCCTCTCCGTGGTTTGCTTTTTCTAACACTTCACTAACTTTCATCACTGCACCTCCGTTTTTATACTGTTCGTATATATACGATACATTGTAGATACATTATACTCATTTGTTTTTTCTAAGTCAAGCTAAAATTATTTGTTTTTTGAAAAAAAGTATTTAATTTTTAAGACGTTTTCGGTGGTTTTATAGTGCCAACATAATTAAAAGTACCGTTTGCGCGACGGCAAGCACGGGCGAAAGCCAAAACATAAACTTTCTAAAACCGCTTTCATAACGGATTTCGTGTTTTACTTCATCAAGCGCTTCTTCCGTTTCTCGCATTTTCTTATTGAGTGATTGCGCGCACTGATTTACCTTGATAACCGCTATGTCCGTTGCTTCTTTTACTCTATCGTTTAGAAGTTGAGTAGCCGAATTAATCGCCTTTTCCATAGCCGCTCTTACAAGGTGCTCGATTCCCGTTACCGTTTCCGTTATTCTCTTCAACGTCGCATCTATCCTCTCTGACAATCGGTAGTTGTTCTCTTTGACTTCTTTCGAGAGTCTCTCTACGTCTTCTCTCAGCTTCCTCTCTAGAATTTCGTTGTACCATTCTACGTTCCTCACTTGCTGCGTCAGTTCCTCGACTTGCGCATTCAGCCTCGAAACTAAGGCGTTGCATTTCTCGTTCGATATCGCTAAGGACTGCAACAACATTGCTTCTCGTGCCTCCACCGTCAATCGTTTTACTTCTTCGCACAGTTCTATTGCCGACGAGTTGTTTGATAAATCCACCGGTTCGTCCTCGATTACGGGCTGAGGACGCTCGCCCGTTATTTTGTTCAACAATTTGTTTTAATACCTCCATTTTTTTATAATTTGTTCCGAGCTTTTCCCCTCGGATGGGTTTTTGTTTTTCGGGATGCAGGTAAGAAAAATCCTTACCGTCTCTCGTGATTTTCACGCCGTAACACTTTTCAAGGTATTCCTTGAACTTGTCCAGCGTTCTTGATTTTTTCGTTGCTTCCGCAATTACTTCTCTTAGTTCTTCTTTCCAACTAATACCGCCTTTGAGCATTATCTTTTTCTCGACTGCCGTTCTACTGTTTTTACCACGCTTTCTAAAATCCGTTTCGCTAAATCCGTACTTCTTGCCAAGCCTATTCGCCTCGTCTTTCATATTCACGTAATCTTGCTTACTGAATTGTAGTTTCTTCCCCGTTATCGGGTCTACTGCATTTATAATGATATGGCTATGTACCGTTTGCGTGTCCGTATGCGTGGCAATCACGCACTCGTAATTTTGAAATAATTTTGCCGTTAGTTCTTCCGCGTAAGCATGTGCCTTTTCAGGCGAAACGTTATCTTTGCGTGCGCACGATAATTTACAATGATAATATTTCCTTTCGTCAAACTTATCCCCCTTGCCGAACCGACTTGCCGTTTCTTCAAACTGCTTGGCGTAGTCCTCGTCTTGAAAAAGATTTCTAACCGACACTATCTTTGCTTTCTTCTCGTCGGTGATATAAGTGATACCGTTTTTCGGTTTTGCTTTGCTTGCGCTACACTTAAAAAGCGGCATCACCCACCTCCGATTGCAATGGATATTTTCGCGTATAGCTTCTTTAATTCGGCAATGCAGTTTCGTATTTCTTCTTCCGTAGCCAAGCCGTTATAGATACC
The DNA here is from genome assembly GCA_045542595.1 of Candidatus Scatosoma sp. GTDB lineage: Bacteria > Bacillota > Clostridia > Christensenellales > Borkfalkiaceae > Scatosoma. The sequence continues at coordinate 19,657 of JAZQLI010000034.1, forward strand.
TCTCACTGCTTGGTTTAGGTTGTTCCCTTGACGTTTGAGTTCTGCTAAAATCTCCGTGCCGTTTTCTATCACGGTAATCGGTTTATCGGTTATCGCACGAATTACAAACGCCGTCATGGTAAGCCCACTCTTTGCGATTGCGCTATCTATTAAGTTTTTCTCTTGCTCGCTTGCCCTAAAATTGTAGGCAAATTGTCTTGTTCTGTTTCCTATAATCTTCCCTCCTTTTTGTTTTTAATTACGCCGAAATTTTTAAGGGCGGATTCATTTCGCCCGTTAAGAAAATTACGACCGCAGCAACCTCACGGAAAATTTGCGCGCCAAATTTTCGTGAACTACCTTTTGGGGTATTAGGGGCTGCCCCTAACGAGGCGATTTGAAAAATCGTGTATTTGGCAAGACAAATACGTTCCTCGCTATAACGTCAAAATAAAGTCCCCCTATAACTTCACCTATTAAAATCCGACGTTTTAAGTCTGTCGGCAAGACTTAAAATTTTTGCATTGGAATCACCTCCTTGATTTAAAATGGGCGCAAAAAAGTCGCTGATAATCACTATCACCGACTTTAACCGTGTTTAGACTTGCGCCTCTATGATGGTCAATCATTCTATTTAATTGCCGTTTTGATTGTTTCTTTTCTTCCTTTTTTTCTTTGCAAAACTTATTAGTTCTTTATTAATTGCTTCGGCTTTCTTGTCAACGTATTCGCTAGCGTCGTAAAACTCTTCTGGGTCTTCAAATACGGAAGTACAACCGTTTCGGCGCGCACGAGCGTTTAGTTCTGGAATAGCCCCGTCGCAACCATAACAGTCTTCGTAATTGAAAAACAATTTGTCGTTATCTAAGCGCCAATAGCCTTCCCAACGAAAATCACGAAGTTTTAACGGGTTGTTTTCAGCACAAACTTTTTCAATTTGCAATTCTTTACCCGTAAGCCTTGGCTTGTCCCCTATGTAAACGATGCGGTTAACCTTTTGCCTGCCGCTTTCGTCGTACGTAGCTTCACGGCGAATTACCTTTTCTTGCTCCAACTCTTTCAACAACTTTTGCATTGACCGAGTAGAAACATTAAAAGCGCTTGCGATGGTCTCCAACTTCATTTCACGCCCACTGCGACGGCGCAAATAATTTTTAAGAACTTCTTTGCGCTTTCTTCCCGTCAACTTCCGCATCTGAAGGGCACCGTTTTCGTCTAAAAAATAAAAATATCCATAGCCTTTTTTCGCCATTTTTCCCTTCCAACCATAACAAAATTTCACCCTATATTAAACCCTGTTTTTTAGCCGACATTAGCCGTAATTTTTCATATAAGGCGATAAAATACAAAAATTCAATAGAATTTCGTCAAAAAAATTTTTGAAATTTTTTAAAAAAATAGGTCGTACTCTATTTCGCTTAACCGCGAGATTGCAACTCTATTGTCCGTCCTTATTATATCATAGTAAATATGACAGTTTCCGTCATATATTATATAAAATTTCAAAGAAAATAGCAAAGGTCAAACGTCCACGTTTTGGGACATCTGACCTCTTTTGTAAAAATATTTTTGCACTTTTTAATTCTTATCTATTTATAATTCTCTTTCAACAAGCACTCACTATCAACTGTCATAAAATCCAATACGACGACGCTGTTCTTCTATCGTTTGCTGGGTATGTTTACAACGCGGATAGTTATGACAACCGAAGAATGTTCCGTATTTCCCTTTTCTCAACACCAAAAAATCTCCACAATCAGGACAACGATTATTGAAATACACCGATTTCATATCATCATTCGTGTACGAACAATAAGGGAAATTCGAACAGCCATAGAATGATTTTTTATTGACTTCCGATTCTCGAACAACCAAATGTCCTGACTTACACCAAGGACAAAGATATTCTTTTTCTTCTTTTTGTGCAGTTTCGTCGTGCATTACAAAACACTTGTTTTTAATTTCTTGAATAAATTGAGAAGATTTTTCTTTGTCTGAAAGCAAATAAACAATCGACTTTGTTCTCGTTAATGCAACGTAGAACAAACGACGCTCTTCTGCATATTCATACGAGTTTTTCTTACCCAACAACAAATCCAAGACCGCATCATCTTCCGTCTTATTAGGAAACCCATTGTCCGCGTCTTCACCGCTAATCAGCACAACGAAATCACTCTCCAAGCCTTTCGAGCCATGTACCGTGCTGTATTTCAATTGCATCTTAGGAAAGTCTTTATGCAATATTCTTTTATAATCCACTACCTGTATTTCTCGGCAAATAAACGAATCAATATCTCGTCTGTTTCTGCCCAAAATTAACACCTCTGCGGTGGCGTTTAATTTTTCAATATCGGCAAGCGCTTTTGTTAAAGCCATCGCTTTATTGCCTTTATGATATATAATTCGCACAGGCTTCTCTTGGTGCTTTGCTGAACGAATATGCTTTTTGTATTGATTTGGATTCGCTGTAATAAATGGTTCAACAATGGATTGCAATTCAGACGAGTTTCTATGGGTGGACGTAATGTAATTCAATTTTGCATTTGGAAAAATCTTTTCAAACTCTAAAAACACATTGATATCACACCCTGCAAAACGATAGATTGCTTGCCAGTCATCACCTACTGCAAATAATTTTGCATTTCCATGTTCTATCAATTTTTGCAAGAAACGAGTTCTGCTTTGCGAGATATCTTGAAATTCGTCTACAATAATGTACTTATATTTAAAGTTAGGCGTTTTATCTAACAAATCAATCGCCTGCAAAATCATATCATCAAAGTCGATTTTATCCGCAGCACGAAGATTTTCCATGTAGTAATTATAAATGTTTTGGCAAATATTCAAGAATAAGCGTGTACGACTTGCTCCATACCGAGGCTCATTTAACTCTTCCTTAAACTTTTCAAATCCGCTATCGTCCTTGATTTGCGCTTTATACAAAGATATAAATGTCATAATCAGGTTGAATAAGGAACTAAAATCTCTCCCTGAATACGCATTATGCAAAGCATCGACCACTTCTTTTTGTGGCAACGGCTTTAATTCCACGCCGTTTTCCTGCAACCGCGTTTTTAAATTGTCAAATATCGTACCCTCCGAAAACTCGTAGGAATAGGTTTCAATACAGACAGTTTGATTTGCTTGATGCGTTGCACGTTTCCATTCCATTGATTGAACGTAGGCGTCACTCGCTTCCTTTTCATACTGAGGCGCTTTCCCCGTCCTATCTATGCCATAATGCTCCAAGTAAATTCCGTATTGAGGCAAGTAGAAATCGGGTGTATATTGACGTTTTTCAGGCGTACTCGTTTCCACTTCATACGGTTTCTCGTATTCATACTCAACGCCGTTGGTAAACAAGAAGTTAGCGATTACTAGTTCTTCATTACTCTTTACGTATTCGTTTTTCAGAGTTTCATGATGATACTTATCCGCTGAAAGTTTCCCCAAACGGTCTTTTAACGTTCTAAAATCCGACGTCTTTAAATCTTGAAATAATTCCCCGTCATTTTTATATTTCTTTGATTTTTTGGTTTCAGGGGCATAAAAGTACAACGAAATAAACTGGAATATCTCATTGGCGATTTTAGGATTGGAAGCAAGCTCCTCGTCAAAAAATTGCGCTATGTAAGATTTTAACTGTTCTTCTATCGCTTTTTTCTTACCGTTTGCTTCGGTTAAAATATTTAAACCTAAAGCATGGAAGGTCTCTACTCTTAAACCTTTTGCTACACCATCTACTTTTTTTGCCAAATCATCGGCAGAAGCCCTTGAATAAGAAAGCAATAAAATATCATCTCTTGATGCAAGCCCTTTTTCTAATAAGTATTTTACCTTTCCACAAATAGTCAAAGTTTTCCCTGAACCCGCACCTGCTATGGTCAAATTTGATTTTGCATTGCAAAGAACAGCTCTTCTTTGCTCTTCATCCAAGTTTCTTCCGTTTACATCATCAAAGATTTCATCTTTTATATGGCGTGCAATAAATTGCTCATTATGTTTTTCAATTACCTGTTGATTGATAATAGGCGTAGAATAATACGTTTTGGGATAGGAAGTATATTTTCTTAATAGAGCCTTTGCGCTTGCAAGTGCCGTCTCCACGGATTCATCATCAATGTAGCAATCAGGCAAGTTCTCAATCTCTTCATTGATAGCTTTGAGTAAGCCTTTCTGCTCTTTGATAAGCGCATAATTATCGACTATGTCTTGTAATCGAGTTTTATATTCATCGTACTGTTTCTTATATTCAAAGCGATTAGGAATTACATATTCATACACTTGGTTGACTGTTGACATTAAATCAAGCAACTTATCTTCTGAACACGATTCAATATTCTCCAAAATATCAGAAATCGGATATTGCTTCAATAAAGAGTTGTATGCAAAAATCAACGACTTTATTGCGTCGTTGTGTTGCCCAATTTTTTGCACACATACTCTATAACGAGAAACTAAGTCTGCATAATTCTCATCCTTGGACAAGCGTTGTACTAACTTCTCTGTTTTTACATCTTCCGCTTCAATAATTTGAAAGAGTGTAAACGCTGTTTCTAACTTAGTGATATGTGCATTTAATTTTTGTGCTCGTCTTTTATTTAAGAACTTCTTTAAAAACTCAAACATGCTTTTCCTAATTTTCAAATAAAGAATTTTAATGCCTTTTCACTTTTTAGCAACCAAATAAAGGTTGCCAAGCAATTCTTTCGCTATATCTTCTGCGGGTCTAGGCTCATTTTTTTGCACCATAAATGGAATTTCTCTTTCGCTGCACGCTTAACGCCCTCGCCAAGTCTCGAGGGAATACAAACATAATCGGAAATTAACGCGCTCGCTTTTTTCATCGTTTCCGTATATTGAAACTCAAATCGATAAGAACCCGTGTCGTACCGCTTAAACAACTTGAAAAACTGTGATTTTCCGTAAGGTTTTTTGCCTGCGGCTAACGTTCTTTTATAATATCTACGCCACATTACGAAAACCGTAAGTCCTCTCTTCTTTTTATCCTTTTCGAGCGCAATGAAATCGGGCTCTTCGTAGCCGCTTCTATGCACGCGCTTGGGATAAAGCTTTTCAAGCAACTGAATATCCGACAGTAATTCAAAGGCAGGCTCGTCAATACCGCATTCTTTCGCTCTTTTAATCGTTTTCAAAACGGTTGTACGCGAACATTCGCAAAGCTTAGCGATTTGCGTCGTCGTGTTTCCCCTATAATGATACTGTAAAATAGCTCTGTAATTGGTCATTTTGCCTTTTTCAATCCTTTTTTGCTTGAAATGTTTTATATGTATATTATACCACACAAAAAATTAAAAGTAAAGTGTTCAACTTAAGTGGAATAAAAGTTTTTTTGACGATTTTTTGGCTTATTTTTTGCCTAAAAAACGTAAAAATTGAGCCTGCATCGAGAAGATACAGGCTCATAAACACAATATATGGTGTTTTTATTGAATTTTAATCCAAGATTTAGGACCTAGGATTGCGGATGTTCGCTTGTGCCGCGGACAATCTTGCGATGGGCACGCGGTAAGGCGAGCAGGAAACGTAGGAAAGACCAATTTCGTGGCAGAACTCGATGGACGAAGGGTCGCCGCCGTGTTCACCGCAAATACCGCAGTGCATTTCAGGACGCGCCTTTCTACCGTTAGCAACCGCCATTTCCATTAATTGACCAACACCCGTCGTATCCAAACGTGCGAACGGATCGGATTCGTAAATCTTGTTTGCGTAGTACGCAGGTAAGAACTTACCAGCGTCATCACGCGAGAAGCCGAACGTCATTTGCGTCAAGTCGTTCGTACCGAAGCAGAAGAATTCCGCTTCCTTTGCGATTTCTTCCGCCGTCAAGCAAGCACGGGGAATTTCAATCATAGTACCAACTTCATATTTGAGTTCAACGCCTGCCGCCGCGATAACTTCGTTCGCCGTCTTTACAACGATATCTTTAACGAACTTCAATTCTTTCGTTTCGCCCGTCAAAGGAATCATAATTTCGGGAACAATAGCCCAGTCGGGATGGTTCTTTTTCACGTTGATAGCCGCTTTGATAACCGCTTTCGTTTGCATAACCGCAATTTCGGGATAGGTTACGGTCAAACGGCAGCCACGGTGTCCCATCATAGGGTTGAATTCGTGCAAGGACGCGATAATATCCTTAATTTGAGCAACCGTCTTGTTTTGTGCTTTCGCCAAAGCCGCGATATCTTCTTCCGAAGTAGGAACGAATTCGTGAAGGGGCGGGTCAAGGAAACGAATGGTTACAGGATAACCGCCGAGTGCTTCAAACAAGCCTTCAAAGTCCGCTTGTTGCATAGGCTCGATTTTCGCAAGCGCTGCTTCTCTTTCTTCTACCGTATCCGAACAAATCATTTCGCGGAACGCGCCGATTCTTGCAGGGTCGAAGAACATATGTTCCGTACGGCAAAGACCGATACCTTGCGCGCCGAACGCCACCGCTTGTTTTGCATCTTCCGGAGTATCCGCGTTCGTTCTTACGCCGAGTGCTTTATACTTATCCGCAAGTTCCATAATTCTTCCAAAGTAACCGGAGTTGGGGTCTGCAGGAACGGTTTTGATAAGCGTATCGTAGATGTTACCCGTAGAGCCGTCCAAGGAAAGCACGTCGCCTTCTTTGAAGATTTTTCCTGCGAGTTCGAACCACTTTTCTTCTTCGTGCATTTTAATATCGCCGCAACCGGATACACAGCACGTACCCATACCACGCGCAACAACCGCCGCGTGCGACGTTTGACCGCCGCGTACCGTAAGGATACCTTGTGCATACTTCATACCTTCGATATCTTCAGGGGAAGTTTCCAAACGAACGAGAATAACGTTTTCGCCTTTCTTGCCTTCCACTACCGCGTCTTCTGCGGTGAATACAATTTTACCTGCCGCCGCACCGGGGGACGCCGCGATACCTTTACCAACTACGTTGTTCTTATCCGCGTCTTTAAGCGCTTTCGCGTCGAATTGCGGGTGCAGGAGCATATCCAAACTCTTCGCGTCGATTTGCATAAGTGCTTGTTCTTCGGTAATCATACCTTCGTCGATTAAATCGCAAGCAATTTTAATAGCCGCCGCAGCCGTTCTCTTACCGTTACGCGTTTGTAACATATACAATTTTCTGTCTTGAATGGTGAATTCCATATCTTGCATATCACGGTAGTGATTTTCCAAGATATCGCAAACTTTCAAAAATTGTTCGTAAACTTCAGGGAATACTTCTTTCATTTGCGCGATAGGCATCGGCGTACGAACGCCGGCAACAACGTCTTCACCTTGCGCGTTGGTAAGGAATTCACCCATAAGTCCCTTTTCACCCGTTGCAGGGTTACGCGTAAACGCAACACCCGTACCGGACGTTTCGCCCATATTACCGAACGCCATCATTTGTACGTTTACTGCAGTACCCCAGCTGTACGGGATATCGTGGTCCATACGATAGATGTTCGCACGGGGGTTGTCCCAAGAACGGAATACCGCTTTAACCGCTTCGAAAAGCTGTTCTTTGGGGTCGTTAGGGAATTCTTTACCGAGTTGCTTTTTATATTCGGCTTTGAATTGATTTGCAAGTTCTTTCAAGTCGTTCGCGTCAAGCTCAACGTCTTGCGTAACGCCTTTCTTTTCTTTCATTTCGTCGATAAGTTTTTCGAAGTATTTTTTACCTACTTCCATAACGACGTCAGAGAACATTTGAATGAAACGACGATAGCAGTCCCAAGCCCAACGGGGATTGCCCGATTTCGCCGCGATGGTGTTTACAACTTCTTCATTCAAACCAAGGTTCAAAATGGTATCCATCATACCGGGCATGGACGCACGCGCCCCCGAACGAACGGATACGAGCAAAGGATTTTCCTTGTCGCCGAATTTCATACCGCAGATGTTTTCCATCTTTTCAACGTATTGCATAATTTCCGCTTGAATGTCGGGATTGATTTGTCTGCCGTCTTCATAGTACTGTGTACAAGCTTCTGTGGAAATGGTAAAACCTTGGGGTACGGGAAGACCGATGTTGGTCATTTCCGCAAGGTTTGCACCTTTACCGCCGAGAATCTCGCGCATCTTTGCATTGCCTTCCGTGAAGAGATAGCAATATTTTTTTGCCATAATGTTATTTCCTCCAAATTGAAATTTTTTTCTTATTTATCTTTGTTCTATTGAAACCGTATTTTAAACGCAAAAAGCCCTTTCGTCGCCATTTTTATATAGGCGCGAAAGCATATTTATCTTTTCCGCACGTTCCATTTTAATATAAATTGCAAAAAATAGCAAGTCTTTCACGCGCTCTTTTGCTATTTTTTCGGTATTTTTATAATTTTTTTCTATTTTTTTGTATTTTAAACCCCTTTAGGGTTTATTGTAACCCATTTAACGCAAAAAATAAAACCGCCCGTACCAAAGGCGGTTTTGTATCTTTTAATCGTTCCTGAAATTTCCTAATTATTTCACGTGAAACTTTTTATTGAGTTCTTCAAATAAAACGTCCGCGATCCCTTCGCCGCCGTAGCGCGACAAATCCACTTTGAAATTTTTTAATTTTTGGTATTCGTCGCTACCCTGCAGCGCACCTTTGATAAATTTCACGCATTTTTTTGCGTCGAAAATACGGATGGCACTCTTTACGTAGTTAACGTAATGCTCGGCAAGTAATTTTTCAATGGTATTCGCCGAATGGGTAACGATAACGGGCACGCCGTAAAACGTCGGCTCCATCAGTCCGTTACCGCTTTTACCTAAGTACAAATCAGCAGAAGCAATCATTTCCAACACGTTTTCGCAAAATCCGTACGGATAAAAGGACGTATTGCCTTTGCTCTTTTCTTGCTTGAGTTTTGTAAGCCGAGCGTGCATTTCGGGATTTTTACCGCAAACGGCGATAATTGTGATGGGCAAATCTTCTTCCAAAAGCATTTCACAAAGCTTTTCGGTAAGCCCTACTCCATAGCCGCCTTCGGTAAGATAAACGGTGAATTTATCGTCGTGCCCTAGTTTTTGGCGCAACTTCTTTTTATCCCGTTCTACTTCAAACGCCGCTTGGCGAATGGCAAGCGGTACTAATTTCATATTCTCTTCGCTGTACCGCTTTTTATATTTTAACGCAGCAGCGTACCCTTCGGGCATAGAAATCATACTCAAATCGCAAGGATATCGAAACAAGGCGTTGGCGTGTGCGTCGGGAATATACGTAACCGTGTACGGTTTATTTTTTAAATTTTCCGCGTAATAATTCGTCGCCCAGTGCGTGCTTACCACTACGTCGGGCTGCAATTCTTCCATATGCTGCATACAGTGTTGATATGCGCCCTTTATTACCTTTTTCATAACGAAATCGCTTGCAATTTTCGTACCGAATACGTTCATTGCCACAATGTTTAAATACCCGTAAAAATGGCATTTATTATACCAACGGACTTGTTGACAAAGCATTTGTTCAAATTGCTTCATCGGTTCGCTACCGCTTTCCGTATAGAAATTGCTTCGTATAATTTCAAAATATTCGCCGTATTTTTTCTCGAATGCGTCGCAAATGGAACGTTCGGTCATAATATGCCCAAATCCTGCTTCTACAAACGGAAATACTACTCTGGGTTTACCCATATATTTCTCCTTAAAACGGCGAAACCGCCGTGTCTACTATAATATTATAGTAAAGCACGACGATTTTGTCAAGTATATTATTTCAATTCTCTATTAGTCGCTTGCAAGCGCTACATTCGAGCCGTCGCGGAATTCCCCTACGTACGTTCCGTCGCCATTATTCACACGCCTAAACGAACCTACAAGCCGCGCGGTAGAAGTAACCGCCGTCGCGTCCGCGTTATGCATACAGTATACGTAGTACCAACCGTTGCTATCCGCCACTCCGTTAAAGGTAAGCGTTGCCACTATATCCGATTGCACGATATACGACTGCGAATCGCGCGGATAATGTCGATAGGTAATATAGGAAGAATTGCAAAATGAAGTATTTGTGCCGCCGCCGTATTCGAACCACAGCCAATAATACAGCACCAAAATACCTATCGTACGGGTTGTCGGCATCAACTCCGCTGTGGCAGGCTGGTCGTATACGCTGGCGTACAGTTTTCCGTTTTCTTTCCCTACTCCGGCATAACCGCGCGTAAAGTGCAAGTTCGTAAACGGTTTTACAAATATTTCTTCTACGTAATTTTGTGCGGTGTGCGACGGGGAAAGCACGTTGTCAAACGCTTTCTTCATACAGTATTCCATTTGACTTTGCATACCGATATAATGGAAGTGCGTCGTATCGGGCGCGGCGTTTTCGTCAATGGTTATATAATCTTGCTCGCCCAACGTTACTTTACTGATATCGAAACCGATACAAGACGGTGGGGTAACGGAAACGCCCCATACCCCGTTCACGTACAAACTATTTTCTTCGAAAGCAATAGTAGAATTTTCTCCCCACCAAGTGTTCGCCGGCAAAATAATATGTAACGAATAATCGTAAATATATACCGTTTCCGTATCGTCTATCGTCATATAGCTCGTCAAGTTTTGGTAACTACTGATACCTTTCAAATACAAATCCACCTTTTTATCAGTAATTACCGTGCCGTGCGCCGCGTCAATATATTGCACCGCCGCAGGCTTCGTATCCGTTGCATGCGTACTCTCCGTCATATCACCGTTCCCAAGCGTGCCAAGTTCCACAGAGCCCATCAGTGCATAGATAATCCCCTGTAAAAAACTCGATTCAAAACGCACGACGTTATAAGCCGAAAAATCTAAACAAACGACAAGATTGAGCGAAGAAGACGAATCGGAATTCACCTTCAAGCTACAAACGGAATGGTCGTATACGATAAAAGACAAAATACCTTCTTTTATCAAGTTATTGTGATATTTCTCTATGTTGGTAGCACGTATCGCGCTTAAATCTGCACTATCCGTTTCCAAAGCCAAATCATTGCCGCTAACTGTGGCATTTAAGCCGCAATTTACCAACGTTTGGCGTTGTAAGGTAAGTTCTTGTTTTTGATTACCCGTACCGATAAAAGAAATAAAGCCGTCGCCCGTATATCCAACGGCAGTTGCCGCAAACACCGAAAAACTGGTAGCAAAAAGGAGCATAATGAACGCCATTATGCCTGCAAAAATCATTTTGAGTTTTGCGCCCTTTCTCTTCATACCTTTTCCGTTGTTTTTTGATTTCTATTTCGTGTGCTTCTTGCGCGAACGCTTGTCCGCACTTTTAAGCGTTTCGTTTGTTTGTTGCCTTTGCGCTATCACGTGCGCTTGCGTGGTAGCGTGTTGTTGTATCGCATACGCCGTAGCCGCTCTACCCACGCGACAAGCCACGCAAAATCCGCAAGTTTGGTTCATAGGGCAAGTTGCACAAGGGCAAACTCTGCAATCCCCCAAGCCCACAACGCCGTTCGCTCTACACGCAGTAGACGTGGCGGCAACCATAGGATACGGGGTTGTTGCCATTCTTGCCTTTGCCGCAATTTCCTTCGCCGCTTCTTCTTCGCCTATCTCCTTATACATTTCGATAAACAAACGTATAAATTCAATGGTAAATAGAACAAATAGCACAAAGCTGGGTACGACGATGGTAATGACTATTCCCCATGCTGACAACAAAAACTTTATCAGCATATTTGCCGTTTCAGGTAAAGGCACCGCTTCCCCCAAAACAAAATCTTCAGGTACGAAATATCCGTCATCGCGAAGATTGCTTGTCCCCTTGGTAAGATACGTTCTACGCCCAAGCTCGTCTTCGCCTACTTCGATAATTTCGTGCACCCACACTTCTACAAGCTTTAAATCGACGTCTTTCGCCCGTTTCCCGTAATTATACGGTGTACGGTAAAACAAAATCACGTCGCCAACGTCATAAAAATCGTTCGTCTTGTCCACGAATACGATATCGCCGCGTTCTAATCCGCTGGCTTTCATACTGCCCGACTGTACTACGCCAAACGTACGAAAAGTAGAACCGAACCGCCCGTCCGAAGTGATTACCGTCAGCGAAGCCGCCATACAAACGAAAATAATCAACCAGAAAAACAACTCTAAAAGCCAATGAAATGCGCCTTTGAGTCTTTCTATCATATTTTTCCTTTCAAACACCTATCGGGCAAACCGAAAAAATCGTTTTGCCCGATAGTTTTTATGTTCAATTATGTAAAAGATGTCTATTATTCGGATACAGTGCTCGATGTCAATCTTTGTACGTTCAAACCGATGGTATACAAAGCTTCACTAAAGCCGTTTTCCAAGTTTTCTTCCGAACTAATTACGGAAAAATCTACCGACATCGTCAACGTTTGATGAGCAGGCAAAGTAACCCAGCCTTGCGCATCGGGAGTAACAACGCCGGCTACTGCCGTTTCCGTTTCGGTATCGAACAACGTATACGTAATATTTTCCATCAACAAATGCGTAGCGTCGCCTACCCCAGGGGTAAATTGCACTCTCAACGAAGCCGAAGGCATATCGTTTTGCACTGTAAACGTAAACGTATATACAGATTCTAAATCGGTAACCGTCAAATCAGGCAAATCAATAGTACCGCTATAAGGATCTGCTTCATCATCTAAAACGAATTCACCCGTAGCATCCCCGTCATTGTTTTGGTCGGGTATAGTGATTGCGTTTTGTCTTACGCCGTCCAAGCTGTATTCCCCGGTGATAGTAGCAGCAATTCTTTGCCCGGCTTTCAATACGAAATAACCGTCGCCAGAATACGCGATAGACGTTGCCGCCATAATACCGAAGCAGGTCATGCAAAGCGTTACAATCATTGCAACAAAGGTGGTAACGAGTTTTACTCTGCGTCTTGTTTTCGTCGTCATAAAAATGACCTCCTACATAATAAAAATTTTTCCTTTTTTAATAGTATAACTATTAAGTGATTTTTATTATAAACGCATATTTCTCGTTTGTCAAGCCTTTTTTATCAAATTTTTTAGTTAAAAGATATATTTCTCTCATAAAAATATTTATCTCAAATTTTGACAAAAAAAGCCACCGCAAGCGACAACGCTTGCAGTGGTTTTTCTTACTTTTTAAAAAATATGAAACAGTGCTTTTTCGCTCGAAAGCAGGTTTTCGTCCAAAGCCCACTCTCCGTTCTTTTTGATAATGCCAAATTCGCATTCCTTTGCCGTTTCGTATAAATCCGCGCCGTCGTAACCGATAAATTTATCCGACGTATCTTCCAGCATACGCTTCGCTTCAGGGGTAAACCGCGACGTAGTGATAAAAATACCCCTACAATGCTGTTTCCCTTCCTTGGCTTGACGGTATACGCACGCGCCGATAAATTGTTGCAACAACGTTTCGCCCACCGTCCACAAGCGTTCGTCCCCTTTATCGGGGTCCCAGTTCTTCGCTTGTATGTAGATGGTTTCTCTAAACCCTAACCTATCCGTAAGCTCTATTTCCCCGTCGATACCGCCGTCGTGGTCGCCGCCCGAAATTTTCAAACTCTCCAACCGTCTACCGTTTCTACGGGAGTATTTTTCCAGCAGATATACCGAATAATATTCGAAATAATCGCCGCCCAACTTATGCAACCGTTTCAAAAAGGCTTCCTGTAATTTTTCGTCCGCCGTTTTGGGCTTGTTTACCGTGCGCGGCTTTACGCTCGATTGCGATTTCACAGGCTGTTTCTCCTGCTTTTTAACCGCCGTTTTCGGCGCCGACTGTTCCGTCGGTTTCACGGGCGCTTTTTCCACCTGTTTTACTTCCGTTTTTACGGGCGCAACCGACTTTTCTTCTTTCAGCTCGTCCTTTTTTTCGTCTCTTTTTTCTTCTTTTTTCGCCGTTTTTACTTCCCCGAACAAAAAGCTCATATCCATTACTACGGGTTGCGATTGTTCGGCTTGTACCGTTTGCCCCACGGGCGCGTTTTCCGATGCTTCCCCCGCCTTTTCTACAGGCTTTTCTTCCGTGATTTCTACGGGCGTTGCGGTTATTTCTTCTGTCTTGTCTTCCGCTTTCGCCTTGGCTTTTCTACCGCGTTTTTTAGGCTCTTTTTCAGGAATGGGCTCAGGCGCGGTTTCAGGAGTTATCGGCGCTACGGGCGCGATAGGTTGTAAAGGCGCGGCAGGAAGCGGCGCGGTTTTTTCTTCTGTTTTTGCCGTTTCGCTCTTTTTCTTCGTTGCGCGTTTGGCTTTGGGTTTTTCTTCCTGCATCTCGCTCTCTTTCGCGCTTTCTTCCTTTACCGATTTTTTCGCGGTTTTCTTTGCCTTTTTGGGCTGTTCCACCGCTTCCGTTTTAGGGAGTTCGTCTACTTTCAACGCGTACACGCCCCCGTCGAATTGTACTTCGTTTTCCTTTTTCATAACGTCGAGTACCGAACCGATACGCCCCTTTACGTCGTTGGGGTTTTCGGTGTCTTCGCCGCTAAAGAGTGCGGCGTACGTCTTTGCCGCTTCGTCAATTAAATCGTTGCTCTTCATTGACGATTTCGTCAATAATTCTTTAATAAGTTTTTTAGTGGCGTCCTTCTTTTCCGCCCGCGTAACTACGGGCTTTACCGCCGTTTCCGTTTTATTTTCCGTTTTGTTTTCCGTTTTGTTTTTCGCCATATTTTTATTTCGGCGTGGGAACGTACGCCGCTTATTTCCTTTTCGTTATTTCGTTTCTTTTTTGTTCCCTTGCCCTTTACGGATACGTACGTCTATTCCCCCAACATACGGATAAATTCTCCTACAGCGTCAAAACGGATTTCCGTCTTTTCCAAAAGGTACGCCTTCAAAAGCCGCAGGGCACGTTTTTCTCCCCCTGCAAGTAGAGTTTCGTCGTGGGAAAGTCCTTCACATTTCCGTAAAGTGTGATAGGTAGATACGCTCGCCCGTTCCCCTGCGCTACAACGCTCGAACGAAGTAAATCTACCGTCGGAAAAATCGAACCAGAGTCTATCTCCGATATCCCCGTCGCATTCTTCCAAATAACTCAAATCGAGTGGATAACCGCTTTCACGCAAGGCAATGAGCATAAAGCTTATCAGTGCTTCCGCCGCGCTTTCGTCTTCTTGACAAAGCGATTTTAAGCACTGTATAAACCCGATAAACAGTCCTTCGTAACGCTCGTTTTCCATTGTGAGCAGTTTACAAATTTCCGCCGCCGCGCACGCTGCGTAAAATTTGTCAAAATTTGTACGGAGTTCGAAAAAGCTTTCGTGTAAATACGCCGAAGTTACGGTATATCTATCCCCTTTTGCCGCCAAAACATATTCCGCAAAGCAAAAGGGCTGCGCCGCAAACGCAAGCTTTGCAGTAGGCTTCTTCACGCCGCGTATCCCTGCGGTGATTTTGCCAAGCGAAGGCGAAAACAACGTCAGTATTTTATCGTTATCTTTATAATCGATTGTTTGCAATACCACTGCTTCCGTCTTAACTTCCACCTACTTCTCCCTTTTACTTTCGTAATAATTCGTAATACAGCATATAATAGCTTACCGCGCCCGTTTTTTCGAACATTTTCCAAGCCGCTTTTGCAGCCGCGTTTTCTTCCCGTTTGTCGCGCATATTTTATCCCCCCCCTTAGCAGTTTGTTAAAAATGGGGATAAGTTATACGCGGCAAGCAGTGCACGCGAAAACGCTTAGTTTCTTTCTTAGCTTCTTTAGTCTTTCAAATCTTCGTATCCGTACTCCCGTAAAAGATTAGGGCGTTCGCGCCAGTCTTCTTTTACCTTGACGTAGGTAGTTAAAAATACTTTTGCCCCTAAAAACTTTTCCATATCTTGCCGAGCAAACGACGACACTTCTTTTATCGCCTTGCCTTGCTTGCCGATAAGTATGGCTTTGTGGTTGGCTCTTTCGCACACGATATCTAAGTTCACTTCGTACACGCCCCTGTCGTTTTGCGAAAAAGTATTGATAACGACGGCAATACCGTGCGGAATTTCTTTGTCGAATTTCAGCAATATTTTCTCGCGCATAATTTCCGCCAGCATAAATTTTTCGCTTTTATCCGACACGATATCTTCTTCAAACACCTTATTGCCTTCGGGCATTTGCTCCGCCAAAAACGCTTTTAACGCTTGGATATTTTTGCCCTTTCGCGCGGACACGGGGAATACGTCCACGTCTAAACCAGAATCGGCAAATTTTGCCATATCCAGCGGAATATTTTCCTTGGGCATAATATCAATTTTGGTGTAAGCCACTGCCATAGGGATATCCAAAGCTTTATATTTTTTCATCAGCGTAAAATCTTCTTCCGTGATGCCGTCGTGCCCGTCTACCACGTAAAGGATATAATCCACCGAACGCGCGCTAGTTTCGGTGGTACGCATCATCATATCGGTGAGCGCGTTTCTCGCCTTGTAAATACCGGGCGTATCCACGAAGACAATTTGATAATCGTCTTCCGTCAATACCCCCAAAATACGGTCGCGCGTGGTTTGGGGTTTGGGCGAAACGATAGAAACCTTCTCCCCTACCATTACGTTAATGAGCGTACTTTTACCTGCGTTCGCTTTACCGATTACTGCAATATATCCGCTTTTCATATCTCTTTTTCCTTCGTCTTGTTTTATTATTTTATACCCTTGCTATCCCCATTTTTTCAAGGACGCATTCTTCCGCCGCACGCATTTTTACCTTGTCGGCTTCTTCCATATGGTCGTAACCCAAACAATGCATTACGCCGTGTACGAATAAATAATGGAGTTCACGCCGATAGGAATGTCCGTACTCTTCCGCTTGCTCTTTTGCCCGTTCACGGCAAACGACTACCGAGCCGATAAGCAAATTGCCGTCGTCGTCTTTTTCAAACGGAAAATCTTCGCCGCGTATTTCTTTTTCAAAAATACCGTCCAGCGTGGGAAAACTTAACACGTCGGTTACCTTGTCCACACCGCGCGTTTGTGCGTTCAGCGCACGTATTTCCGTATCCGAAACAAATAAAAACTCAACGGCAAGCGGCGTGTCCGCCTGTACGAACGCGCCTATCGCACTCTCTAGCGACAAAACGTCCACTTCACCGCGCACTTCGTCGTCGCAATCTACGATAAATTTCGGCATTATGCATTCTCCCCTTTCGTGCCGCTTTCCGTACGGCGGTATTTAATACCGGGGTACTGAATGCGGTGATGGTATACCCCCGTCAACGTATTGACGAGTGCCAAACGGATTTTCGTCAAGTCTGCCATTGTAATGTCGCACTCGGCAAATTGCTCTAAATCCATACGCTCTTCAATGACCGCGCGAATGGCTTTTTCCGCTGCTTCAGGCGTACGAGCACCCACTGCGCGCACCGCCGCTTCCGACGCGTCGCAAATCATAATAATCGCCGCTAATTTCGTTTGCGGTTTCGGTCCTAAATAGGAATAGTCTTCAATGTTGAGTTCGCCGTCCGTAAGTTTCAACGCCTTTGCATAGAAGTACCGAATAGGCAACGTGCCGTGGTGTTGTACGGCGATATCCGCTAAAAATTCGGGCAAGTGGTGGGTACGAATCAACGTATACCCGTCTTTTGCGTGCGAACGGATAATGTCCGCCGAAAGTTCGGGCGTGAGTTCGTCGTGCAGGTTATAATCCCCTTGGTTTTCGGTGAAATGTTCGGGATAATGCAATTTCCCTACGTCGTGGTACATCGCCGCCGCACGCGCGTAGTCCGCATTTTCGCCTATCGCCGCCGCGCTGGCTTCCGCAAGTTGCGCCACCACCATAGAGTGGTTATACGTACCCGGCGCTTGCTCTTTTAATCTTTTTAAAATTTTTGCATCCGAACTAGTGAGTTCGCGAAGTCTAAACGCCGTCAAGCAATTAAACGCGCTTTCAAACAGCGGTAATATCGCGATAAATAACACGGTAGACATCACGCCGCCAAACAAGCCGTAACCCATTTCGGTAACGATATTTTGCAGGACGGTTGCTTGCCCCACCGTATCGCCGTTTAAAAGTTCGGGCGTTTCCAAAAGCGCGATAACGATATCAATAGGCACTACGATAAGAAGGCCTATCCCCACCACGCGGAGTCGCGTTTTTGTAAACGACGCGAAGAAAATAGCCAGCATTCCTGCCGAAAAGGAGATAATCAAGGACGAATAACATTCTTGATTTGCCACTTCTTCCACGGCAAACGTATCGATAACGAATACGAGCAGCGCGCTGATAATATTCAAAAAAATCGCTTCTCTTCGTCCGATAAGCACAAAGGTGAGTAACGCCACCAACGCTACGGGACGGGCAAACACGGAAAAGTTATATCCGATAAGGCAGGAGAGTACCAAATACAAATCTAAAATAGTAAACACCAGCGCAATATTTTTGCCGCTTATCAACATTTCCTTGCTTTCGAAAAAGAAATATAA
Source organism: Candidatus Scatosoma sp. (assembly GCA_045542595.1). Lineage (GTDB taxonomy): Bacteria > Bacillota > Clostridia > Christensenellales > Borkfalkiaceae > Scatosoma. The sequence continues at coordinate 37,941 of JAZQLI010000034.1, forward strand.
ATACATAATGAGAAACAGCAGGAAAATGCAAAATACCGCATATAGATAGTTTGCTCCTTGCGCACTGAATTTCTCTCCAAAGCTGATTACGCCGCCAGCTGACAACACCAAAATTGCTATTCCTATAAATATGACGAAATGCAATAAAAACAACATAATGCTTTTAAGCGTATGCGATTTCGTCCACTCCTTGCCAAATTGTTTTTCACTCATCTTCCGTTATTCTCCTTTCGCGTGTTCCGCGGAAGCTTTTTGCGGCGTGCTTTTCTTTTCACGACGCGGTTTATTGTTTTGCGTTTGCACATCACTCTCTTCGTATGCACGGATAATACGCATTACCAGCGGATGTCGCACAACGTCTTTTGCCGTCAGTTTACAAACGGCAATCCCTTCCACTCCGTCTAAAATTTCGGCGGCGTGTACCAGTCCGCTTTGCTTGCCGTCTAAATCGATTTGCGTGATATCCCCCGTAACTACCGTTTTACTGCCTTCGCCCATACGCGTTAAAAACATTTTCATCTGCTCGCGCGTGGTGTTTTGCGCTTCGTCTAAAATGATAAACGCGTTGGATAGCGTTCTGCCGCGCATATATGCTAATGGCGCAACTTCTATCGCGCCGCGTTCCATCAGCTTTTCATACGTATCCAAGCCCAACATTTCCTGTAACGCATCGTATAACGGGCGTAAATACGGGTCTACTTTTTCCTGTAAATCCCCCGGTAAAAAACCAAGTTTTTCCCCTGCTTCCACCGCAGGACGGGTAAGCACTATTTTCTCTACTTGCTTACTTTTAAACGCCGCCACCGCCATACATACGGCTAAATACGTTTTTCCCGTACCGGCAGGACCTACGCCGAAAATGACCGTATTCTTCTTTATCGCGTCCACGTACGATTTTTGTCCTACCGTTTTACATTTAATTTGTTTTCCGCGTGCGGTAACCGCTACCACTCCCGAAGACAAACTTTCTATTTCTTCTTGACGGTCTTCTTTGGCAAGCTCGATACAATACGCCGTTCTACCCTTGTCTATTCCGTCGTCCGTAGAAGCGAGCGTAACCATAGCGCGTAACGCTTTTTCCGCCAAAGCAACGCACTCCGCTTTCCCTTCGATACGGATTTTCGCACCTTCGACGTAACAAACCGCACCCGTTTCTTTGCTAATAAAGGTGAGATTTTCATCAAACGTACCCAACACTTTTACAAGTTTGTCCATCGAATTGCAATCTACCGTTTTCGTCGTTTTTCCACCGTTTGTCAAACGCTTTTTCCTCCCGTACGCCGCCTAATGCGGCGCATATTCGTCTTTTATAAATTCCACCGTTGTATCGCGATATATCGAATACGTACCGCAAACAATCCGTTTTCGTTTTCCGTATTTTCTCCCACGCTTTTTTCTATCAATTCTTCTTCGCCCGTAAGCCCTGCCGCCAAATACGCTTTACAAAACGCGCTTTCGGCATCTTCCGCTTGCACCGTCGTTTCAAAAACGCATTCCGTTTTCACGCGGGCTATCACTTCGGTGGGCGTTTTCACTTCGTCGCCCATACCGTTTATCCGCAAAAACCAAGCGCCCACAAGCGGTTCTCCCTTTTGCACTTCGTCCCCCACTTTTTTCAACGGCGTACCCGATAATGCGTCAATGGAGAGGATTTTCCCCGTTTTTAGCGATTGCATATCTCCCGTTTGCGTTAGCGTTTTGGAAAAATTGCCCTTGCGTATTTCCACGCGCAGCCATAACCCCGTTTTTTGCACCGAGCAAAACTCTACGCCGTCGCACGATAAAATATCCGAACAAATGAAATCTTCCTTGCCCGCTATATAGGGCGCGAATATATTTACTCCGTTTTGTTTCAACGCAATAAGCGCTTCCCGTTTATAATCGGTTGCGCCTACCACTTGCACACCGAATACCATAGTGTTGGCATACAGACAAACGCCGCCAAAGAGTAACGCTCCGATAATTGCCCCTATACGGTTTTGCAGTTTTTTAACCGTTTTGCCAAGCCCTACGTACCCCAAATAGGTAATTTTATAGGGATGATAGCCGTTTATATTATAGCACGTTTTTGGATAAATTGCAAAAACTTTTTCACCGTCTTTTTCCCGTACGCTAAACAGTAACCGTCCTTTTTGCGGTTTTTTTACGTCGTACACGGTGATATTTGCCCGTTTTAGCCGTAACAGTGCCCGTTCGGGCATCGTTCCTTCCAGTAGAAAACGTTGCTTAAACAAAACCGTTTTCACTTGCCGTTCTCCTTTTCAAAAAGAAAGGTTACGGCGCGGATTTTACCGCAAAGCGATAAGTCGCCATCGCAATACTTACCGATAGAAAGCGCTTCGCCTTCTATTTCCACCCGTTGCTTAGGAAAATGCAACGTCAGCTTTTCTTCAGAAAAATCCCCCACGGCTTTTACGCCCACAAAATACGCGTCGCCGCCCACCGTCAATACACAGCGCGGCAGGGCGCTTTGCTCGCCCGTAAAAATTTCGTCGTACAAGCGCATATCCTTTCTCTCCCTAATTTTCGCTATACTCAGTATATGAAAAAATCCGCAAGGATATGCCGCCGCCATAATAAGCCGCCAAGCACGATAAACGTTCGCTTTTTGCTTTGTACGTTATTTTTATGCAGCGTTCTTAAACAAATTGTCCGTTGTACAGCTTAGCGTATTCGCCGCATTGCGACAACAACTGTTGATGCGTGCCCTGTTCTACCACTTTACCGTTTTGCATTACCAAAATACAGTCCGCATTCACGATAGTGGAAAGTCTGTGTGCCACGATAAACGTCGTCCTGCCTTTCATTAATTTTTCAAACGCATCACTAATTTTCCGTTCGGTACGCGTATCGATAGACGACGTCGCTTCGTCTAAAATGAGCATAGGCGGCAGCGCTAACATAATCCGTGTGATGCAAAGCAGTTGTTTTTGTCCTTCGGATAAATTGCCGCCGTCTTCGGAGAGCACGGTATCGTACCCGTTTTCCATACGTTTGATAAATCCGTGTGCGTGCGCTGCTTTTGCCGCCGTTATCATTTCTTCGTCCGTTGCCGTGGGCTTGCCCATTTTCAAATTTTCCCGTACCGTACCGCTTTTCAGCCACGTTTCCTGCAATACCATACCGTAATTTTTTCTCAGGGATTTCCGCGTAACGCTTCGTATATCCACGCCGTCCACTTCCACCGCGCCGCCTTTTACGTCGTAAAAACGCATCAATAAATTGATAAGAGTCGTTTTGCCACTACCCGTACGCCCTACAATTGCTACGCGCTCGCCTGCGCGTACCTGTAAGCTTAAGTTTTCTATCAATTCTTTATCAGGCGAGTAAGAAAACGCCACGTTTTGCAGCGTAACTACGCCGTCCGTTTCGTCTAAAACGCATTTGTTTGCATCACTCTCTTCTTCCGTTTCGTCGATAAGCTCGAAAATGCGCGCCGCGCAAGCAAACGCGCTCTTGAGTTCGGTAACCACGCCTGAAATTTCGTTAAAGGGCTTGGTATATTGATTTGCATACGATAAAAATTTCGTCAAACCGCCTACGGTGAACGCATACGACGTAGCCACTACGTCCAACGCACCGATAAGCGCCACCGCCGCGTATACCAAATTATTGATAAACCGCGTAGACGGGTTAGTGAGCGAAGAATAGAACGTCGCGTTCATCGCCGCCTTTTCTAACCGAGTGTTTATCTCGTTGAATTTTTCTTCGTTTTGTCGTTCGTGCGAAAACGCTTGTGTGGTTTTCAATCCGGCAATCGCTTCTTCCATAAACGCCGTTTGCTCTCCGCGTACCGTCGTTTGTTCCACGAAAAATTTATGTGTGTGCGTAGCGACGAATTTCGCCACGAAAATACTCGCCGGGGTTAAAACGACTACCGCTATCCCTATTTTAAAGTTGGTGGCAAGCATCAATCCTACCGTGCCCAAAATAGTGGTAATTCCCGTTAAAAACTGTGAAAATCCCATCAACAGTCCTTCGGAAAACTGGTCGGCGTCGGCGACGATACGGCTCACGGTATCCCCGTGCGAACGGCTGTCCAAATATTGCAAGGGCAACGCACCCAACTTTTTAAACGCGTCTTTACGCAAATCGCGTACCACGTTACAGGATACGTAGTTGTTAAAAAGACTCATAAGCCACTGCGAAAGCGCGGCAACGGCGATACACGCCGCAATTTGCCAAAACACCGTAAATAACGCGGTAAACTGCACTCCGTTTTCTACGATACAGTCAATCGCTTCGCCGAAGAATACGGGGATAAGCAAACTCGCCGCCACCGATAACAGCGCGAACGCCAACGCACCCAACATTGCCAGCGGATATCTCCAAACGTATTGTAATACACGGGAAAGCACATTCTTTTTCATACCGCTTCCCCCTTGTCTCCGTATTGCGAACGGTAAATTTCGCGGTATACTTCGCAGGTTTTCAAAAGCGTTTCGTGCGTGCCTATGCCCACCGCTTTCCCGTCGTCTAATACGATAATTTTATCCGCGTCCCGCACCGAAGAAGCCCGTTGCGCTACGATAAACGTCGTTGTATCCAACGCGCGGATTTGTTTACGTAAAGCGGCGTCCGTTGCGTAATCGAGTGCGGACGACGAATCGTCGAGAATGAGTATATCAGGTTTACGAACTAACGCGCGCGCAATGGTAAGCCGTTGTTTTTGTCCACCGGAGAAATTTTTACCGCCCTGCATTACGGGCGCGTCCAAACCGCCTTTTTCTTCGATAAAATCCGCCGCCTGCGCGATACGAGCCGCTTGCATAAGTTCTTCGTCGGTAGCGTCTTGTTTTCCCCAAAGTAAATTTTCGCGAATCGTACCTTTAAACAGTACTGCCTTTTGCGGTACGATACCGATACGGTTTCTAAGCCCTTTCTGCTCGCTTTGCAAACGCACGTCTTTGCCGTCTACGAAAATAGCGCCGTTTTGAATGTCGTAGAAGTGCGGAATTAAATGTACCAGCGTCGTTTTACCGCTACCCGTACCGCCGATAACCCCCACCGTTTCACCGCGCTTTACCGTAAAAGAAAGGTTGGAAAGCGCGTCGTCCGCAGCCGAAGTATAACGCATCGTAACGTTATTAAACACCACGAAATTATCGTCCGTTTTGTCCGTTTTATCCGTTTCGTCCGTTTTAACCCCTTCGTTTTCTTGCGCGTATTGTTCTTGCGCGTATTGTAAAGAAGGCTGCATAGTAAGCACAGCGGAAATTCTGCCACCGCATGCCGCCGCCTTGGTTACGGTTACAATTAGGTTGGCAAGCTTAATCAGCTCCACTAATATTTGCCCCATCAAATTGTATAACGCCAAAACACTCCCTTGCGACAGCATTCCCCCGTCCACACGGAGTGCGCCCGTATACAGCAGCAAAATAATTGCCGCGTTTATCAAAACGAACGTCAAAGGATTTGTAATAGCGGCAATCGCGCCGACGAATTTACGGCTTTTTGTCAATTTTTCATTGCGAGCATTGAAAAGTTCCCGTTCGTCGTCTTCACGGCAAAACGCCCGAAGCACGCGTGCGCCCGTCAGGTTCTCGCGCGTGGAAAGCAACACTGTATCCAGCTTTTCTTGTGCCGACTTATACAGGGGCATACAAATAAACATTACGGCAAACACCACCGCCGCAAGCGCGGCTATTGCCACGAAAAACACCCAAACAAGCGAAGCGTCGATAAAGCACGCGGTTATTGCCGCGCCGAATACGATAAACGGCGAACGCAAAAACAACCGCAAGGCAAGATTCACGCCCGATTGAAATCTGTCCACGTCGCTGGTCATACGCGTCAACATAGTGGACGCGCCAAGCCTATCTATATCCCGATAGGAAAGGGACTGTATTTTACGGAATAAATCTTTACGGATATCAGCGGAAACACCCGTTGCCGTACGCGCCGCAAAATATTGCGCCGTTACCGAAAACAGCAACCCCGCCAAACCGAATAACGCCAAAAGCGCGCACATCCAAGTGATGTACGCCGTGTCTCCGCGGGCAATGCCTTTGTCCACAATTAAACCCACTACGATAGGAACGAGTAGTTCGAACGTGGCTTCCAGCAGTTTGAACAGCGGACCTAAAACACTCCTGCCTTTGTAATTTTTGAAATAACCGAGTAAGGTTTTCATAAAAACCCCGAAAATTTTGAACGAAAATTATATTTTCGTTTTTAATATTATAACACAAGCAAAAATGCGCAAGCACGAAGTATTTGCAGGCATTTTTGCGCCCTGTTTCAATAGCACGGTGCGCCGCTTAGGCGCGGAATGCAAAGCGTGCATAAAGGATTGCTTTGCAATACTTTCCGTGCAATATTATAACACAAGCAAAAATGCGCAAGCACGAAGTATTTGCAGGCATTTTTGTGCCCTGTTTCAATAGCACGGACGCGCCGCCTAGGCGCGGAATGCAAAGCGTGCATAAAGGATTGCTTTGCAATACTTTCCGTGCAATATTATAACACGAAAACAGCGGAAAGGCAACAAAATTTTCCTTTTTTATAAAAAAGGAACGAAGTTTTTTCACTCCGTTCCGCATTTTTACGTTTTATTCGTCTTTTTCCGCACTTTCCGTAAGCAGGAAACAGCTATACAGCTCTTTATATTCCCGTATCTCTTCCAAGCGTTGCCCGTCTTCCGTAGACGAAAGCTTTTCGTTCGCCGCGCGCATACGCAAATCGTTTAAAAACTTATTCGTCGCAACCACAAACGCAATCAACGCAAAGAAAAATAATACGCTGCAAATAATTGTCGGTATCAAATGCACGTTTTCTCTCGTAGAGAGAATTTGCGAACCGAAAACCACCGTCAATATCAATAACGTCGCAGCGAATACCGTGCAAATACCGAAAGCGATTGCCGATTTTTTTAACCGCGAAGATAAAATTTCGCGCCGACGAGCTTGCTTTTTCGTTACCGCTTCAGCAAGCGGCGCTTCTTCTTCGCTAAGCTCTGCATACCGTTTTTTAAATACGTGTTGATACTGTTCGCGGATCCGATCCACGGCGGCGTATCCCAAGTCGTATTCCAAATTTTCAATGCCGGCGTCTACGTATTCGTCCATTAACACGTCGGGATTTGTGAAATTTTCCGTTTTAGCACGCCAGTATCCCACCGAAGCTTCGGTAGCTTCGTCGTCGAGTAATAACGCCTTTTCAAATTTCAACTCCGCCGTTTTAAAACTGCCTGTTGCAAGCAACTCGTCCCCTTCCTTGCAAACGCGTTCGTATTCCGCTTTTCGCTTCGCCGCTTCTTCTTCCTTTTGCTTGATAAGCGCCGCCGCTTCTTCGGGGGACAGCCCTACTAAGTCTTCGTCGTCTTTATCCGCGTTCAGCATAGGAAATTCGAAAGCGATTTCTTCCGCCGCTTCCGTTTCGTCCGTATCTTCCGTGTTTTCCGTCCATTCGTCCGTAACGTCTACGTAGCCGTCTTTCGTCTTTTTTAAACGTACGCCCCTGCCGTATTCGTCGTCGATAATTCTTTCTTCCATACTCTTTCTCCCTTGATTATTCTTCTTGCAACGCAAACGGATTGCGCCACCCTTTGTTTTCTTGTATCGTATCCACCGTTTTTACAACGGTAGCATAAAATTTACCGCGATAACGACTCTTTGCCCACTCGCACAGTTCTTTCGTTTCAAACAACGCCGCCACGCAACTGCCCGAGCCCGTCATTACCGCCCCCAGCGGCGAAAAGGACAACGCTTCTTCCATCGCTTTTTCCACCGCGCCGCACAGTGCGCTTGCCGCAGGAAATAAGTCGTTCATTAAATACCTGCCCCCTTCGTTTACGTCGCCGTTTTGCAGTGCCGCGATACATTTTTCGGTAACGCTTTCCGCTTTTTTATCGCTTTTTAACGCTAATTCGTCATACTTTTTATAACACGCCCCCGAAGATACGCCGTCGTTTGGACAAAGCAATAAAAAATGTAAAAGTGGCGTTTTTCCAAGCGGCGTAACCTGCTCGCCGCGTCCTTGCATACGCGCAAAACCGCCCTTTAGCATATACCGCGTATCGCTGCCCAGCTCGTCCGCGAGCGCTTCCAACGCTCTTTCGTCGGTAACGCCGTATAATTTCGCCATTCCGTTTATTACGCCGCTAATATCCGCGGAAGAACCGCCAAGCCCTGCGCCCATAGGGATATTTTTATATACCGTTATATCCGCGCCCGTCGTTTGAAAACGCGCCGAAAAGGCTTCCGCCGCCTTTAACGCATTGTTCTTTTCAGGCGGAATGCTTTCACTGCCCATACCGTGCATTCTTACAAAAGAGAGTGCATCCTTGCGTTTTTTAAGTACGATATAATCGAAGATATCCACGTTGCAAACCAACGAATCCAACAAATGATATCCTGCTTTCTCTCCCGTAATTTCCAAGGTTAAATTGAGTTTTGCATACGCCTTTACTTTAACCGTATTCATTGCCGTTTCCTTTGCGTAAAAAAGAACGTTGCGGCGGAACTGCTCCGCCGCAACTTCCGTTGCTTTCATTGTACCATATTTTATAAGAAAATACAATCCGTTTGCGTAAATTTTTTACGAAAATATCACTTAATTTGCCGATAAACATAAATTCGTTCCCCTTCTTTGACGGGAAAAGCCAAATCAGGATTGCTCTTTTGTAATTCGTCAGGGTCGCGCGAAAGCCGTTTTGCCACTTGCCATAAATCTTCCCCTTCGCGCAATACATATACCGAAACTGCCGCACTCGATTGCTGTATCGGCTCGCCTTCCGTCGTTTCGCCTACGTATTGCCAACGGCGCGTTTCATAACAGCACAGCCCTATTTTTAAAGTGGCTTCCGCTTGCGTTTCTTCGCCGCTACGTTTAATTTTTAAGCCGCATACGGCACATTCCGCTTCTATTTCGTCGGCATTTTCATTCAACGGGAATACGAACGGCAACGAAAGCGTAGCCGAACGGTATCCGCCTTCCGCGCCGCAAAGCAACACTTCCGCCGTTATTACCCCTTCCGCTTCCATACCTTTATCCGTATGCTTACAAGTAATTTCCGCGCGTGGCAATACGGCGGCAGAAAGCGTATATTCTCCGTCGAACGAACCCGAAAGATGCGCCGTACCGCTTACTCTTTGTACCCGTTTTACATAATTCGTCAAATACCTGCCCACGCCGTTTACCGTATTCGCCTGCGTTTTTACCTGCGGAGAAAACAAATCGCAAACGGCGGAAATTTCCTTTTGCGTATGCAAGAAACAGTCGGCGGAAAGACAATAGGAAAGCACCATTTTACTCACGTTCTTTTCTTCGTCCGCACCTACCGATAAGTGTGCCGATTTTACACGCACTCTCGCGCTTGCCGTTACGTTTCCAAACGCTTCCTCACAAGGAATTTGCATACTAAACGGCACGATACGTTCGTACGAGCAAAGCTGATTATCCGCCTTTAAAACACAGGCGTTAATTTGCATTTCTCCGTCGATTTCCACTTGCCCTGCACCCACGCGCACGCTGTTTATCGTCGCGCTTTCGCCGTGCAATAGAATATCGCCTACGTAGTCCGTTTCAAACTCGTCTTCCCCTTCCGTTTCTCCCGAAACGCAAAGCGTATGCACCAACGTTTCGGGTTGTTTTTTAACTATCAACCCGTCGCCGCCCGATAAATATTCGGCGTGCTTGCCACCGAACACACTGCTGTCCGCACCGATAACGACGGAAATATACACTCCCGAACCTTCCCGTCTATGGCTGACGTTTACGATAGAAAAATCGGTTTTTGCAAAACAAGCAGGCGAAACGTCGGCGTGCTGTGCCTTGTGGAAAAACTCCGCACCCCTTTCCATACGACAAATTTTACGGTTAGAATCTTCATACACCACACAAACCAGCAGTTTTCCTGCGTAGCGCACTTCTCCGTCGGCGCAAGTATTTTCTGTGGGCGTAGCGTTGGCTTGCACGGCTAAAATGCTGCCGATTTCACTGCCCGGCAGGCGGCATTCTACGATGGATTGACTTTGCAGGCGACAAATTTCGCCCGTATAACGGTAAGTTTCATATTGCGGTTTTATAGACATATTGACGCGCTCCCTTTTTGTGATATTGCCTTTTTATCGTATGCCTAAAACGAAAAAGATAGAACGGCATTGTATAATTTTGCCAAAAAAAGCGCATACTTTTTTTATGATTAAACCAACTAAAAATATCTCCGACGTTAAACAAATGGTAAAAAACTGTTCCGCTTCACGCGTGGCGGTACGCGTCAATTTGGGACGGAATAAAATTATCAACTACTCTGGAGTGCTTTCAGGCGTATATCCCGCGCTTTTTACGGTGAAACCCGACGACGAGCATTTCCTTGGGAAAACAGCGTATTCCTATTCTGACGTGCTTTGCGGCAACGTCAAAATAAAACGTATATAAACGAAATTTTTGGCGCAAAATGCGCATACAAAACACAGTAAAAGGTAGGTTTGAAGCTAAGGCTATTTGCCACCAGCACAGCTGATGGTTTCTGACAACCGCGAGTGGGAACTCGCGGTTGTTGCTGTATAAAAAAGCGCGTAGATTTTTATTTCTACGCGCTTACTCATTTTTATATTTTGTTTTGTGGAGAGTTCATTTCTTGTCAGTTTGGGAAAAACGCCGTTTTGCTGTAGTAAAATTGACACAAAAATTCAGCCCTATTTTCCTTCTTTTTTCACGTTTATAGCGCATTATTTTCATTCACATGAAAGGCCTGGAAAAAATATCCAAGCCTTTTTTGTTTTTTACCTTCTTAAATTTTTACAAGAACGCAAAAACTTCTCTGTCAATCTTTCTCGATATAAAAAGATAATCCGAACCAATCGCCTGTTACGATATAGTTCGGATTATACTGACTTGAACAGTATCACCACATATGAACTCCCCGGATTTCATTTACTGTACCTGAACTCTCCAGAGATTCATGTGTGCATTGGCAATCATTGTCCGTTTTCGTACTTATATTATAGCATATTTTTCTACTTTTTGCAATCATTTTTATCAAAAAAATAAAAAAAGTTAGGGTACCACCCAAACGAGTAATACCCCAATTTTTCGCAGTTTACGCAACAGTCACATCACGGAGAGTTTCCACCTTTTCTGTTCCGCCCACCATTACAACTTTTATTTTCTCTTTCGATTCTACAACTATGCATTGTACCACCTTCCTAACCAACTCGTCATCGAAAGTCAGCGGACGATTTTTCAGCATATCTACTATGGAGCAAATTTCATTTATGCGGGAATTAATGGATTCCCTTTTTTCTTGTTCTTTTGCACATTTTGCAAGTTGTTCTTGTAATTCATTCTTCTCGGTTAATAACCTTTGAGCCTTTTCTTCGTCAAACCCCCCAACCATGTCTGCGGTGATTGCGTTCAGCATTGCTTGAAATTCCGTGTCTATTTCAGCAATTCTTATTCTAATATTATCACTTTCATCATTCACTCCACCTTGCCCTAAAACCATTCCGATATGATTTTTCAGTGTTGATAACACACCAACATCTTCTTGGGCCATTTTCATTATGGCATTCATCACCGCTTCGTGTAGAACTTCTTCCGCTATAGTGGACGAATGTTGACAATACTTCGTGCCGAATCTTACTCGACTTGCGCATCGCCATACGATTTTCTTCACCCCGTTTCGCACCCATGTATATCTATTGTATGGTGATTTACACTCTCCACAAATTAAAAGTGAAGTTAACGCATATTTGCTTGCATATCTCACTTGCATAGTCTTCAAGCCGTTTGCGGTTTCTTTTTGTCTTTTAGGTGACCTCTTCGCCAATTCTTCTTGAACTCTCGCAAAAGTTCCCGCATCAATAATCGCAGGGTGGTTATTTTCTACATAGTATTTCTTGCGTTCACCGTTGTTCTTTCTAACTTCTTTCGTCAAGCAATCCACTACGTAGGTTTTATTAAGAATTGCATCGCCTTTATATTTTTCGTTGGTAAGGATAGACATTACCGTGTCTTTGTTCCATATTGATTTCCCCGTTGGCGTAAGTATTTGCATCGCCGTCAATTTTTCTGCTATTTGCTGTGTCCCATCCCCAGCCAAAAATCTTTCATATATGAACCTTATAGTTTTTGCTTCAGTTTCATCAATTTCAGGCTGTCCGTCTTTTCCCTTTCGATAACCTAAAAACTTTTTGTATTGAAAAATTACTTGCCCTTCTTTTGCTCTTTGCGCTTTTCCCCATTTTATGTTTGCGCTTATGTTCTCTGATTCGCTCTGAGCGATACTGCCGTATATCGTGATATAAAATTCCGCGCCAGGTTGCGTACTGTGTATGCCCTGTTCTTCAAAGTACACATCCACGCCGATTGCTTTTAGCATACGAGTATATTTCAAGCAGTCTACCGTATTTCTTGCAAATCGGGATATGGATTTACAGATTATCATATCCACTTTCCCGCGCTTGCAAAGCCGTATCATTTTCTTGAATTCGTCACGGTTTTTTACGCTCGTTCCCGTAATTCCCTTATCCGCATAAATCCCTACGAATTCCCAATCGGGTTCTCTGTTGATTCTATCGGTATAGTAATTTAATTGCGTTTCGTAGCTGTTCAACTGTTCTTCTTGCTTGGTAGAAACACGACAGTATGCAACCACGCGGATTCGATGGTATTTTTGTCTTACCGTTTCTTGGGGACTAATTGTTGGGGTTATCTCCCGAATCACTTTCGGGGGTGATGTAGATTTCTTTTCCATTTACTTTCTCCTTTTTCAGTTTTTTATCGTTTATAAAAATAATTTCTATCGAACCGTCTTCATGAAAACATAATTCCTTAACCGCCTTATTAAACAGTTCCACGGGAAACTCCTGCGACAGCGTTGCACTTGCTAACAGGTCTTTTAGCCTTTGCGTTGTTATGCTTTCAACTTGGCAGAGTTTATATTTCATTGATGCGTATTCAAGTATTTTGGCTTGCATATCGTTTTTGCCCGTATTTCCATAACCGAGTAATAATGATATTTCCGTATCGAACTGTGAAAACTGCATTTCCATTTCTCCCGTTTTTGTTTCCGCAGTCGCTATCAATTCGGGGTTGGCTATTGCATAATTCATCAGTTCTACTATTTCTTCAATTAAACTCACATCTTCCTTGATTACCGTCGTTTGACAGGTTTCATTTTGGCAATTCCACCGTTCTTTCTCTGCGTATCGGCTATCATATCGACGGCGCATTTCCCGTCGGCATTTCGGGCATTTTACAGGCGAATGTATTTGAAAGATATCCGCCTGTCTATCCACGTGCTTTTGGGAGTTCTTTGCTTCTTTTATGCGTTGAATCTCCGTATAGATTTCTTCATCGATTATACTCGGATAAATACTTTTTCCCAAGTACCGTTCGTCTTCAATAAGCCGTTTTAATCTTGCCTTATTCCAACCGCAAACCCCTACCATGTATTCAACCATTCTCTTATTTAAGTCTTCCGCTATGGCAAGAAGGGATTTCCCTGCTCGGTAATTATTGAAAATTTCGCATACGATTACGCTTTCTACGGGATGCACCGCAACGCACCCGTCTGCGTAATTGTAGCCGTATGGTATGTTCCTTATTTTCATGCCGCTTTACACCTTCCTTTTTCACTTATTTCCTCCATTAGCTCTAACCCACCGAGCAACCGAAAGGTTATGTGTGCTACATCATTGACGATAATCTTCTCTACGATTTGTTCAAACAACGCGCCGTCGAACTGTCCGTTGGGCTTATATTCTTCAAGAATTTCATTAAGGTCCCTTAATGCATCCAGCCGTTCATCCTGTTCTTCGTTTAATATCTTTTTCTTTTCCGTATGCAGTTCCGCCATTTGCCGATCAAGCTCCGCCGTTTGAACCGAATAGTCCGCAGAGTTCAATATCCCGCTTGTGTGCAATTTCGATACGACTACATTCTTTGCGGCAAGGTCGGCAAGTTTTTTCTCTATCCGTTGAATTTTTTCTTGCGTTTGCCCCGTTTGCATTTGCAAGGTTTCCATTTGGTTGATAAGCGTTTCAAGGATAGACCGACGATGTTCCTTTAACTTATATAGCATATTGATAAAGGCTTCGTGTAGCATTTTCTCCCGTACCCTACGGCTTTTGCAACGAGTTGCGGACGATGCCGTATTCATGCAGAACCAATACACCTTTCCATTCTTTTCATGTCGGCGGAAAGTTCCGCCACAATCGGGACAACGGACGTTTCCCGATAACACATTCGACTTCCTTGCGTGTTCTTCGTTTTTGCGCGTTTTTAAGAGCTCCTGCGCTTTCTCGAAGGTTTTCTTGTCGATGATAGGAGCGTGGCTATTTTCAACGTAATACTGCGTTTTTTCGCCCTTATTCAGCTTTAAGCGGTACGGCAAGGTATCCGTCGTGTATTTTTTCTGCAATAATGCATCTCCTTTATAGCGTTCGTTGGTTAAAATGTACCGAATCGTGTTATGATGCCAATGCGTTCTTCCGTATCGGCGGGGAACCTGTTCTTCGTTAAAAATCCCCGCTATTGCCTGTAAGCCTTTTCCGCTTAGATATAGTTCAAATATTCTACGCACGACCTTGGCTTCATCTTCGTTGATTACCATTTCGCCGTTTACAAGATTGTAGCCGTATGCAGGGCAAGTACAATTAAATTCGCCTGATTGCATACGCTTTTGGTAGCTCCAACGAACATTCCCCGATATAGCTTCACTTTCTTGCTGTGCTGCCATACCGGGGAATGTTATAATCATTTCCATATTCAGTTTTTCGGTGTCGATACCCTGTTCTTCAAAATATACGCTTACACCGCATTTTTTGAGTTCGCGTAAGGTTTCAAGAATTTCTATTGTGTTTCTTGCAAATCTCGAAACGGACTTTACGATGATTCGGTCTATTAAACCCTTTTTACAATCTCGAACCAGTCGAAGAAAATCATCACGCTTGTCCATCTCCATTCCGGTCAATCCTTCGTCGGCGTATATATCGACGATTTCGTATTCGGGATGATTTTTCGTATATTCGCTATAATATCGAATTTGGGCAGCAAACGAATTGAGCTGATCTTCCGTATCTCTTGACACTCGACAATATGGAGCCAAGCGGATTTTTTCATTTTTCTTTTGGATAATCGGTGTAATATCTATGATGTTCATATTTTCCTCCTTTGCAAGGCATCTCCTTGCGTTTTTTGTTTTGGTACGACACACAATACCACAAGAGTTCGGGACAGTCCAGACAATACGCGTCCAAATCTCGATGTTTTTAAAATTCTACCTTTTATACAAAAACAGGTCGCGGATTATAGCGAACGTAGACATAAACTCAGCACACTGTTCTGGTTATATTTCCACTCCGTAATGCTCGGCGCTTAACGCTATAATTTTTTTGCATTCTTCTTCCGTGATTAACTTCATTGCAAGCAAAGCTCGCAACATATTCACGCTATAATAAAAAGCGGCGTTATTCTTGTCCGTCATCGTTTCACCCCCAAGCTAATAATAATTGCTCTATCCACTTCGACCATAGTGTGCTTGTCCGCTACGCCGACAAACTCAGAAATGCGGATTTTATCAATCACCCGTATTTGTTCAAGCAAGATTATTGAATCTTTTTTCAAGCCTTCCGTTTGAATAGGTACGTGTGTCGGTAATTTTGCTTTTGCCAATTGGCTCGTAATCGCTGCCACAATCGTCGTAGGCGAGTGCTGATTCCCTTTATCGTTTTGCAAAATTAAAACAGGACGGACACCGCCCTGTTCACTTCCTTTCACGGGATTCAAATCTGCGTAATATATTTCACTTCTTTTTATATCTTTCATAATTGCCTCCGTTAAGTAAAAAAGGCGACCGTTTTACAACGACCGCCTTTTTGATTTGATTACATTGTTTGCGTAACAGGCTCTTGTGCCTCGCCTTCATCCAACTGCTCAGTCTGTTCTTCTTCCAGTTTCTGCTCGTAAGCGTCCATGATTTGCTTGTTCAATTCTTCTCTCGCTTCCGCCGTAATCGGATGGAAAACGTCTTTGTAGTCTTCCCCGTCTTTCCTTTGTGGCATGGATACAAACAAGCCCTTTTCTCCTTCGATGATTTTGATACCGTGAATGGCGAACGCATCACCGATATTCACGCTTGCAAACGCTTTCGTCTTACTGCCTTCATAATCGACAAGCGAGTCGATTCTTGCGTTAATCTTCGGCGTTTGCGTTTTCTTGGGTTCTGGTTTTTTTTCTTGCTGTTTTGGTTTCGTTTGATTTTTCGTTGACATTCTATTGTCCTCCTTCTTTTTTCCTTATGTGCTCCATAAGTAGCAAAAGCGGTCGCTTATAAAAACGACCGCTTTCTTTGTATCAATCGTTTTCTTTTTTCGTTCACATTTGTCCTTCACATCCCTGAACGTGGGTACGCAGTCTTCCGGGCATGCATTTGCCCCTCATAGGAATCTCACCTTCGCGTGGTTCTCACCCGAACGCCCTCATTGGTTGCGGTGGATTGATTACCACTCGACCTGTGACTGGACGTAAGTATCATTATACCTTCTGCCTTTCGTCGCCTACGCTACGGGTGCTGCCGTAACGCTTGATTCTAACCGAAGTTTCACCATTTGGCTTGTCCATTTCGCGGACAACAGAAGGAACGTAAAAGGTGCGCAGTTTATTCCGTTGTCAGAGGCAATAAAAATACCCCTTCACTATGGATTGAGCAAAAAGTGAAGGGGTTGAGCGGAATTATTTTTTAATTTTTAAGAAATTTTTTTATTTTTTCTAAAATTTTATGCTTGCGATCATTTATTGTCTTTTGTGGAATACCTGTAAGAGCCGACCATTGTCGTTCGGTATAGCCGTCAAAGAACAATGCCTGAATCAGCTCTTTTTCTTTTGCGGATAATTTTGCTATCGCACTATGTAATTCTTCTCGCTCTATTTTTTCAATAAGGTCTTCTTCAATTGAAACGCCTAACGACAAGATTTGCTCCCCGTTTATATCATTCGTTTCCATATCCGTAATAATATCCAATGATGTATGACTAATATCTAAAGCCTGCATCACATCTTTTATATATCGCCTCCGCCGTTGCTCTGCCGCATAAATTTTCGCGCGCTCAGGCGGAACTTCCACGCCGACCATTACGGCACGGTCATCATCTTGCCATACGTCAAAATATTTTTTCTTTCCTTCTTCGGTTCGTAAGTATTGATAAAGAGCTTGTCCCGTTAATGCTCTATACCGTTTTTTACCGTCTTCCGATAAAAATTCGCCATTGTCATCCAATATGTAAAATATTTTTTTCAAGTTTTTATCCTCCTGTCTTGAATTTTGAAAATCTTAAAATTTCAAAATCTCAACAGGAGGCGCACGTATCGATATATTTCTACATTTTTCGCAAGGCAAAAGAAAAACGCGCCCATTCTGCAATGATACACATTGCAAAATAAGCGCGCAATTATACTGTTCAGGTTTAATATGTACTGTCAGTTCACTATTAAGGCTGTTTTGCACCTTGCTAGGCGGAGATACGTCTTCATAGATATGCCCAACAGCACAGGCTTCAGTTATTAAGTTGTATCATAATCGTCGCTCGTGATGAGCAACAAAGCGAAGTTATTTGTCCATCGCATAAAAAATATCCCCTCCTTTCCAAAAACGGGAAGCGGGGATTAGGCGTGGCTATTCAGTCCCGTCAAACCTCGTTTTTTTTGTTTGGCGGAACTTATGTAGGCTTGGTTCATATTACAGAGAACTATCCGTTCACTATAATTGAACCACTATGCCATTTTCAATATGAACTAAATTTGATAAAATATATGTGGAGGTGAACTCATGGTACATATCCACACTGAAACGCTGGGTGATATTATCAAGAAAGCACGTCAAGAATCGGGCATTACAATGGAAGAACTTGCATTTCGATTAGACGTTACACCACGGTATCTTTATCGTATCGAAAATGAAGGCAAGAAACCAAGCTTTGACGTTTTATACGGTTTAATACGAGAACTGTCCATATCGCCGGATTCGATTTTCTATCCCGAAAGACTTTCCACGGACTCCGAGATTGAAAATCTTATCCGACGGCTTTACAGTTTAGATGAACGATCTCTCGACGTTATCAAAGCAACTGCAAATGCCTTACTTGAAACCGCTATAACCAGCGACAATCCGAAGAAGTAGTCATTTTGACTGCTTTTTCTTTTTTTAGACAAATAATCATCCACCCGAATATCGGGTGGTTTTTATTTTTCGGGCATAGCCCTTGTTCACTGGCGTAGCACAAATGTGCTTTTTGGTTGACCTGCCAGTCATGCACGTCTTACTTGCTACCCGTCAACGGGTCACGCGGATC